>JAIYCH010000066.1 GCA_027488135.1 Saprospiraceae bacterium
CTCATCTCTCCAGCTTTTGCCATTGCCCTTATTTATGTCGTTTATTCTTATTCTGGTTGGAATGCAGCAGCCTATATTACCAATGAATTTGAAAACCCTTCAAAATCCCTGCCTATAGTACTCATTGGAGGTACCATTATAGTTACCATTTTATATACCCTATTACAGTATATATTTTTAAAACATTTGACCTTGGGAGAAATGGAGGGGCAATTAAATGTGGCCGCTTTGGCTGCTCAAAAAATGTTTGGTAAAGCTGTTGGTAATCTTTTCGGCTTGGCCATCTCCCTCTCTCTCATTTCAAGTGTAAGTGCTATGGTTTGGGTAGGAGCCAGAATAACTGCCAGTATGGCAAATGACCATTCTTTCCTTTCCTTATTTAAAATGCAGTCGAATCATTTGCCTGTCAGAGCTTTATGGCTACAATTTGGAATTAGTAGTTTGCTAATCCTAACAGGTACCTTCGAACAAATATTGGTCTATTGTGGTATTCTAATTTCTCTTTCATCGATGCTGGTGGTCATCGGTATCTATAAAATGAGAAAACAACCTGCTAATAAAGAGGAAATCGGATTTAAAAGTCCCTGGTATCCACTTTTTCAAATTATTTTTGTGTTGTTAACTCTTTGGATGATTATTTTTACGCTCTATGATAAACCTTGGGAATCACTGGCGGGAATGATTAATCTGCTGATGGGTATGGCCACTTTTTATTGGGGTCATTTCAAACTAAAATATTTTCAAAAATGACACGGGATATAGAGACGTATTTTCTAGAAGGTTGCGGACGGTGTTCTCTGGGTGGAACACCAGCATGTAAGGTTCATACATGGGCTAAAGAGTTGGAACTGCTAAGAAATATAGTGTTGGAATGCGGTCTTACTGAAGAAGTGAAATGGGGACAACCTTGTTATACCCACCAAAATCATAATGTTCTTATCATTAGTGCATTCAAGGATAGTTGTATTATCAGTTTTTTTAAAGGAGCCTTATTAAATGACCCACATAAGCTACTGGTTTCACAAGGGGAAAATGTACAGGGTGGTCGCATCATTAAATTTACGCATCCCAACCAAGTTTTAGCCATCGAAGCTACGCTAAAGGAATATATCTTTGAAGCTGTTGAAATAGAAAATGCAGGATTGAGGATTGAACTGAAAAAGACCTCCGATTACCCCGTCCCTGCGGAGCTTCAACAGAAATTTGAAGAAAATGAAGCCTTTAAAGAAGCTTTTTACGCATTGACTCCTGGAAGACAAAGAGGATATCTCCTTCATTTCGCAGCACCAAAACAATCTAAAACCAGGGAATCCAGGATAGAGAAATGTTTGCCTGATATTTTCAATGGTAAAGGTATGCATGACTAAATGCCTCCCTCATTACTACTATGAATGCAGGTTATTGAACAAATAGCAAATATTTTTCCTCAAAATAAGCTTCCTTAAAGTAGTTACTTAGCGGATGCTTTTCTGTGATTAAATGTCTGGGCAAATCCTTTATTTCCCCATTTAATTGTCCACCTTTAAGGGCAAACATACCATTTGGAACAGCGTGCACACTTTCCTTTTTTATAAGATGCATACACCATTCGGCCAATTGACCCAGGGGTGCCACCGCACGGCTCACCACAAAATCAACCTTTGTCTTACTTTCTTCCGTACGTCCATGAATAGCGGTAACATTGTCCAGTCCCAGGGCATCGGCAACGGCTTGAACCACCTGAATCTTTTTTCCCGTGCCATCCATCAGAATAAATTGGGTCTCAGGAAAAAAAATGGCTAAAGGAATACCGGGAAAGCCCCCACCTGTGCCAAGATCCAGAACTTTTGCTTCTGGTTTAAATTGGATGTATTTTGCAATAGCCAATGAATGTAAAACATGGTGAGTCATAATTTCTGAAATATCCTTTCTGGATATCACATTGATTTTACTGTTCCAATCAGCATATAAATCAGGAAGTTGTGCAAATTGACTTCGCTGATTTTCTGTAAGTCTTGGAAAATATTTATTTATTACCTCCATGTTTATTTCTATCGTTTTTAATAATTAGCGCGAAATTACTATCTTCCATCCATACTTTGTCCATATTTAACAGAACTATTGGTTATGAATACTATTTCTTCTCTTCCAGAAAATAATCAACTGAATGATTTACTTGTCAACCTGAAAGATTTTCTTCAAAAGGAAATTATTCCTCATGAGCAAAAATGGCTAAAAATGCCCTGGTTAGAGGTTGAAAAAGAAATAAGGACCCATAGAGATTTCCTAAAAGAAATAGGCGCCTGGAATCCTTATCTTTCTAAAAACCACGGTGGACCAGGCTACTCCTTAACCGAAGTTGCTCAGATAAGTGAAGTGCTCGGTGGATCATTTTTTGGACATTTTTCGTGTAATTGCCAGGCTCCTGATGCGGGAAACATCGAACTTTTACTGCAATATGCCAATGACGAGCAAAAGGAAAAATATTTATTTCCATTGTTAAATGGAGAAATTCGTTCTTGCTTTTCAATGACCGAACCCGATAACGCAGGGTCAAATCCAATTCTTTTGAATACCCTGGCAAAGAAAGAAAACGGACATTACCTCATTAATGGCAGAAAATGGTTCACAACTGCCGCTGACGGAGCTTCTTTTGCTATCGTAATGGCAGTAACTAATCCTGACGCTGAAAATCCTTACCAAAGAGCAAGTATGTTACTGTCGCCCACCAATGCCCCTGGATTTAATCTTGTTAGAAATATTCCCATTATGGGACATGCTGGTACAGGATGGGCAAGTCATAGTGAAATCATTTATGATAACGTAAAAATACCGGAAAGAGATTTAATTGGACCTGAAAATCAGGGCTTTAAACTGGCACAGGAAAGACTTGGCCCAGGTAGGATTCACCACTGCATGCGGTGGATTGGTATTTGTGAAAGAGCCTTTGATCTCATGTGCCAGCGGGCTGCCACCCGAAAAACGGGCCTAACATCATTTCTTGGTGAAAAACAGATGGTTCAGGAAATGATTGCCGATAGCAGAGCTGAGATTAATGCCGCCCGATTAATGGTTTTAAATGCAGCAAATAAAATGGATACATTAGGTCAAAAAGCTGCAGCATTAGAAATATCAACCATCAAATTTTTTGTAGCTGGCATTTTACATAAAGTGCTGGATCGTGCCATTCAAGTTCACGGGGCGCTCGGCGTGACCGATGACACCATTCTGGCCTTATATTATAGGGAAGAAAGAGGGGCGCGCATTTACGACGGTCCCGATGAAGTGCATAAGGCTTCGTTGGCAAGAAAAATTTTACAACAATATGGTTTAAAAGTACATAATGATTAATTTTTATGGCTGATATTTTAAATAACCCAAGAAAAGGCGAAGAATTACCCATTCCTGAACTGCTGGATTACCTGAAAATGGTCCTCTCCGATGTTCACACCATACATCATGTAAAACAGTTTCAAGGTGGATATTCTAACTTAACCTACCTGCTGGAAACAAATACAGGCTCATTTGTACTTCGCCGCCCACCCATTGGTGCAAATATTCAAAGCGCACATGACATGTCAAGGGAATTCAAGGTTCTTTCCTTACTTTATCCCTTATTTCATAAAATACCCAAACCCATCCATTTTTGCTCTGACACAACCATTATAGGTGCGCCCTTTTACCTGATGGAAAAAGTGGAAGGGCTCATTTTAAGAAATGCTCTTCCTACGTCCATTTCCCTAGACGAAAAAACGATGTCAGCGCTGTCAGATTCCTTTGTAAAAAATCTGGTTGATTTACACGCCATCGATTGCACTCAACCCAATGTATCCACTTTAGGCAAACCCGAAGGTTATGTGCAAAGGCAAGTTTCTGGATGGATAGACCGATATCGCAATGCAGAAACTTTTCATATTCCAAGCATGCATTTCCTTATGGAATACCTGCCTTTGTCCATGCCTTCAACCAACGATATTTCCCTGATCCATAATGACTACAAATTTGACAATCTCGTTCTCAATGAATCCAATCCCGCTGAAATATTAGCCGTTTTAGACTGGGAAATGTGTACCATTGGAGATCCATTAATGGATCTGGGTACCTCTTTAGCTTATTGGTTTGAGGCGACTGAAATGAATCCTCTGGTAAAAAGTTTCGCCAATTTAACCTGGCTTCCCGGGAACAAAACGAGGCAGGAAATATGGGATCATTATATTCAGTTAAGTGGCAGGAATCATACGGACAGTGCCTTTTATTTTGCCTTCGGCTGTTTCAAAGTAGCTACCATTATTCAGCAAATATATGCCCGTTATGCTAAAGGCATTACCAATGACCCTCGCTTCGCTCATTTAGATAAATTAGTCCTGGCATTTGGCGATCGTGGAAAATTAGCTGTCCCGTAGAGACGCGATGCTTCGCGTATTCCCATAAAAGGCAGGTCTTCAAATATCAAAAATGATATCTTTGCGTTCTTTATGAACTTTTGGATTGAATCGAAAAGGATGGGAACGATTTATAAACACGTGAAATATTTTATATTTAAGTTGACTGAAATCAACTTTATTAGCCAAAACAGAATGGCAGCAGTCACCTTAAACAGAATAGAAAAATGTTTTTTCTATCTCTTATTTACTATTATCATTTCATCTCCAGGAATGGCTCAAGGAGATATTGACGTAAAAAAGAAATACATAGAACAATTTAGGTGGATAGCCTTAAAAGAAATGGAACTTACAGGCATTCCCGCTGCGATAAAACTTGCACAGGGTTTATTGGAATCAAATGCAGGATTTAGTACGCTCGCGACCGAGGCAAACAATCATTTTGGCATGAAATGTCACAATGACTGGACCGGTTTAACCTTCTTTAAAGAAGATGACGACCGAGATGATAAAGGTCGGTTAATTCCCTCTTGTTTTCGTAAATTTTCTTCCCCGGAAGAAAGTTATCATGCTCATTCTCTTTGGCTTACACAAAGACCAAGATATAGTAATTTGTTTACATTAGCACCAGATGACTATAAAGGCTGGGCTCATGGTCTTAAAAAGGCTGGCTACGCTACCGATCCATCTTATGGAGACAAACTTATTTCCATTATTGAAAAATTTGACCTACATAAAATACAGCCGGATCAGAAACCACCGGTAGAACTCAGCTTTAATGTTCAAACAGAACCTACAAAAAGTGAAAAAATCATACTTAAGGAATCTGTAAAAACAGCCGCTGTCGTTGACCATTCCCAAACGGGCGTTTGGGTAATGAATGAGGTTCGATTTGTTTATGCAAAACCAGGAATTAAGCTTACTGATATTGCAAAAATGTATGATATCCCCCTAAAAAAACTCCCCAAGTTTAATGCTCCCTTATTGAATAAGTCTTTGGAGCAGCTTCCTGAAAAACAACGTATTTTTCTTGAACCAAAAAGAAAAGAATTTCATGGTGAGCAAAAATGGCATGTCGTTCAGGCCAACGAGACATTACAACGTATTGCAGACTATTATGCCATTCAAACAGAGCCTCTCCGCAAGAGAAACAGACTTTTCGAAAAGGAAGAACCAACTATAGGTACAAAATTGAAACTAAATGGTAAAAAAATTAAAATGATTTCGTTACGTAAATAATAACAATTTGTGCTAATTTATCTCTTCATTTTATTTTTGTTTACCTTGTACCTGTCATTTATCTAACTACACAAAAGTTACATGTTATGAGAAATATTATCCTTTTTTTCTTATTCATCTTGTTCTCTGTTAATACATACGCGCAAAGTTCTGCTTTTGGATTTAAAGGAGGTCCGTTAATGGGTTTGCAACGATGGGACAATAGCTTTCAGACCGAACCTCTTTTTCGTTACCAAGGCAGTGTTTTCATAGAATCGTATGAAGAAGACAGCCCTTTTTCTTTGTTTGCTCAAGCTGGTTACCACATAAAGGGCAGTTCTCTGCGAACTTATTCTACGGTTTTTATTCGACCCGATGGATCTCAACAGACCTTACCCAGCCAATTCACTCCTTTAGAATTCAGGAATGTATCCTTGATTGTTGGTGCAAAACAGAGAGTTGGAAGTGGTTTCATGGGAGGGCAACCTTACTATATGTTTGGTGTTAGAGGGGATTATACCGTAAATACCAAATTTGGATTTGGAGATCCGTCCATAAATCCATTTTACGCTTATATTTACCCTTTTGAGGGCTTCGTCCGTAAATTTAACTATGGCTTTTCTGTAGGTGGCGGTATGGAGCTACCTTTTTCAAAACTAATAGGTATGATCGTCGAATTGTCCGTTAATCCCGACCTTTCTCAACAATATAACCAACCTGCCATACCTAATATTCGAAATCCAAATCCTTATGGATCTTCCTCATTGATAACTATTCCCGAAAGAAAAATAGCTAATTTGACCATTGAACTTTCTGTTGGATTCCGTTTTATACACAAAGTCATTCTTGTTGATTAATTAGGTTTCATACGAACACAATTTTAATATTATGTTATTACAGTCAACATCGCTGGAAAAATATTACGGTAAAAGACCCGTTGTGAAAAAAGTTTCCATCGAAGTTAATAGAGGGGAAATTGTTGGGTTACTAGGTCCAAACGGCGCAGGAAAAACTACCACTTTTTATATGCTCGTTGGTTTTATAAGACCCGATGCTGGTAAAGTATTTTTAGGAGAGGACGAAATTACTTCTTTACCCATGTTTCGGAGAGCTCAAAAAGGAATAAGTTATCTGCCACAGGAGGCCTCCATTTTTCGTAAATTAAGTGTTGAAGACAATATCAAGGCTATTCTCGAGATGACTTCTCTTTCTTCGCATCAGAGAAATGAAAAATTAGAAAGTTTATTAGATGAATTTGGCTTAACAAAAATAAGAAAAAATCGAGGCGATACTTTATCCGGTGGAGAACGTCGTCGCACAGAAATTGCCCGCGCCCTTGCGGTAGATCCTTACTTTATTTTACTCGATGAACCCTTTGCTGGCATTGACCCCATTGCCGTGGAGGATATTCAAGGTATCGTAGCGCGACTGAAAACTAAAAATATTGGCATCCTCATTACTGACCATAATGTTCAGGAAACCCTCTCCATAACCGACCGGGCTTATCTGATGTTTGAAGGTAGTATATTAAAAGCAGGAACCGCACAGGAACTTGCTGACGATGAAATGGTAAGGAAAGTTTATCTCGGAAAAAATTTCGAGCTGAGGAAAAAACGTAACGTTGATATTATTAATCCATGACAAACCTATTTATACGAAAATCCGATTTTTTGTCTTTTTCTAAATATCTATGCTTTCTGTGGATATTTATGACGTTTATTGCCTGCTCTAAACCTCCTCCTTTAAAACTTACTTCCACCCAAAGAACAGAAGTTGATACCTTGTATTTAAGAATAGTCAATCCGTTAGGAAAACAATTAGATTCAACCTGTGAAGCGAACAAAGTAAAAAAAATTCAGGTTCTTCTGGATTCCATGCGAAATGTTCGACTTTCCGAGGAGGAAAATTTAAGGCTAAAGTATTTGCAGAATGAAAATAAATAAATCCTTTCCTTTTTTATTTATGGCTTACCTGCTTTTCTTTACTTGCAGCTGTCTCAATAATGAAGAATATTCTCCTGATGAGATTCAGCAACTTATTCAAAATGAAGTAGATGAAAGGGTAAATGAATATGTTGCCATTCGAAAAGCTCAATGTGAAGAAGGTTTACTTACCGAAGCTACCCGTTTGCTCGATTCAATATTAATTGCAGAAGCAAGAGAAATGCGAGATACGCTCTTTCAACCAGCAAAACCAGAAAGACCAGAAACGCCAACCTTTAAAAAACTAGATGAAGATATTCCCCTAAAGCCTCTTTTTGAAAAGAGAGATTCTCTTTCTAAAAAACAACCATTTTAGTTGTTTGCACTCTTGGAAAAAATCTGCATTTTTGTAAACTATTTTTAAAAATAAACGTGTTTATTATGCAAAATATTGATATTGAAGCGATTAATGCGCAAATACGTATTGATAGCGCTTTTTTAGAAGATTTAAAAAGGGAAACGCAAAAAGTTATTGTCGGTCAGGAACAAATGATTGACCGGCTTCTTTTAGGCCTTTTGACAAATGGACATGTTTTATTGGAAGGCTTACCTGGTTTAGCTAAAACTATGGCCATTAAAGCTTTATCGAAAGCTATTAATTCAAAATTTAGCCGTATTCAATTTACTCCAGACTTACTACCCGCCGATATCATCGGCACCATGATATATAACCCCAGCCAAAATGAATTTACCGTTAGAAAGGGACCCATTTTTGCCAATTTTATCCTCACTGATGAAATAAACAGAGCCCCGGCTAAAGTGCAAAGTGCCTTACTGGAAGCTATGCAAGAAAAACAAGTGACCATTGGCAATGAAACCTTTTTTCTCGAAGAACCTTTTCTGGTTTTGGCCACTCAAAACCCTATTGAGCAAGAGGGTACTTATCCTTTGCCAGAAGCTCAGGTAGATCGTTTTATGCTAAAAGTGAAAATTGGTTATCCAACCTTACTGGAAGAAAAAGAAATCATTCGACGCAGTTTACTTGAGGAAAATCCAGAAAACACCATCCGTGCCGTCGTTCAACCTGCTGATATATTAAAAGCCAGACAGTCCGTTAAAAGAATATATATGGACGAGAAAATCGAAAGATATATCCTCGATATTGTTTTCGCTACCCGTTTTCCACAAAATTATGGGCTTGGGGATTTGTCCAATCTTATTCAATACGGTGCTTCTCCCCGCGCCAGCGTTAATCTGGCCATAGCAGGTAAAGCAAACGCCTTTCTTCACAGACGTGGTTTTGTCATCCCGGAAGATATTCGGCAGATTTGTCCCGATATTTTAAGGCATCGTATTGGTTTAACCTACGAGGCAGAAGCAGAAAATGTAACACAAGAGGATATCATTACTAAGATCCTTAATAAAATAGAAGTTCCCTAATTTATATCTTCTATGGAAACTGCAGAATTACTTAAAAAGGTTCGTCGTATCGAATTGAAAATTAAATCTCTGAGCAAAAATATTTTCTCAGGTGAATATCATAGTGCCTTCAAAGGCCGAGGTATGTCTTTTAGTGAAGTTCGCAGTTATCAATATGGAGACGATATTAGAAATATTGATTGGAATGTTACCGCAAGAGCAAATGAGCCATTCGTCAAAATATTTGAAGAAGAACGGGAACTGACCATTATGATTTTAGTGGATGTTAGTGGTTCTTCCTCTTTTGGAAGTAAATTACAGCGAAAATCAGAGGTTTTTACGGAAATTTGTGCCATGCTTGCCTTTTCTGCCAGCCAAAATAACGATAAGGTAGGGGTTATCCTCTTTTCTGACAAAATTGAAAAATTTATTCCCCCTAAAAAAGGCAAACAACATACCCTTAGAATTATTCGGGAGTTATTGGATTTTACACCTGATACCTCTGGTACTGATATAGCCCTCGCCCTTCAATATCTGACCAATATCCTCAAGAAAAAGGCTATTTGCTTTATTTTAAGTGATTTTCAGGCGGATAATTATGAAACAGCTTTGAAAATAGCCGCTAAAAAACATGATATTATCGGATTCAGGGTTTCCGACCCTCGAGAAGCAGAACTCCCTGATGTCGGACTATTACAAATTAGGGATCCTGAAACAGGTGAAACAGGGTGGATTGACACCCATGACCGTGATGCTATTGCTTCCTATTCCCTTACCTTCAGAAAAAATAAAGATACTTTTTATCGACTTTTTAAAAAAAGTAAAACGGGCGTTATAGATATGAGTATTCAAGATTCCTACGTTCTTGCTCTCCTGCAGTTTTTCAAAAAAAGAGCCTCTTGATGAATACCAAACGAGTTTATTATTTTATTGGTTTCTTGTTGTTCCTCTCTTTTACGCTGAATGCACAAAAGACGATGTCAATATCATCAGACAAACAACAATTAATTATTGGCGACCCTCTTTCTGTTAAAATTAATGTAACTTATGGTTTGGAAGAAAATATTTCTTTTCCTTCTTTTAAACAAATAATAGGTGACAGTCCTTTCGAACTGTTAAAAACGGTCTCCACTGATACCATTTCACTTGATAACGGAGAACAACAATTCATTCGAGAATTACTGCTAACTTCCTTTGAACCAGGACAATATACCTTAGGTCCTGTTAAATTTCCGGCAACAAATAACCAAACACCTTTTGACTCCATTTCTTCGAATAGTATTAAGGTTAAGGTCTTGCCTCTCGCAATGAAAAAAGACTCCTCAGAAATAAAACCAATCAGAGACATTTGGAACGAAAATAAAAACTGGCAAGATTGGTTACCGTTAATCTATGTTTTATGTGGACTTTTTATACTGTTTTTAATTGTTTTATGGCTTAGAAAAAGAAGAAAAATCAAGATTACTACTCCTGAAGTTCCGCTTGAAATAGTTTCCCCTGTAAAAGAGGCGCTTGAAAAAATGAACTGGTTGTCTAAGCAAAATTTCCTTGAACAAAAAGATTTTGTCAATTATCATTATGAATTGGGTGTCATTTTTCGGGCCTTCTTGGAAAAACAATATGAGGTTAATTTACTGGATTTACCCACCGCGGAAGTATTGGAAAAAATACAGCATTTACCCATAGCATCTCTTCTCTCTGAAAAAATGATAACCTGGATGAAAACCGTAGATTTAGTGAAATTTGCAAAATATGAACCTACTTATTCTTTCCATGAAGAAGCGTTTCAAGAGGTGAAACAATTCTTAACCCAATTTCTGTCAGAGGAAAGTTCAATCACATCTGATGATAAATAATTAACCTGGTATTATGATTGAACTAATCAAAGAATTATCGTTTAGAAATCCATACTATCTGCTCTTATGGGCTATTATTCCGCTTATTTATTTTATCTTAAAGAGGTATTACAAACAACAAATCGAAAGTATTAATTTACCTGAAAGTGGTAGTCTTTTAAAATTTAAAAAAAACTGGCGGGTTACCCTTTTGCCTTATCTGATTATTTTTCGCTTGTTTGCTTTACTTCTTTTCATTTTAGCACTGGCAAGACCTCAATTAGCATTGCAAGAAGAAAAAGTCAATGCGGAAGGTATTGATATCATGTTGACGGTGGATCTTTCAAGTAGTATGCTGGCTCAAGATTTTAAACCTGACCGCCTGGAGGTGTGTAAGCGGGTAGCTGCCCAATTTATTGACAAGAGAAAATATGACCGCCTTGGACTGGTAAGTTTTTCAGGAGAAGCTTTTACCCCTTGTCCACTAACAAGTGACCACGATATCTTAAAAGAGTATTTAGCCAATTTGCAATGCGGCCTTTTAGAAGACGGAACTGCCATTGGCATGGGTTTGGGTACGGCAGTAAATAGGATTAAAGATAGTGACGCTAAAAGTAAAGTTGTTATTTTACTTACCGACGGAGTCAATAATGCAGGTTATTTGAAACCTATAACGGCCGCTGAAATTGCCCTAAAGTACAATATTAAAGTATATACTATTGGTGTGGGAACTTCCGGTGCTGCTTTAACACCTGTTAGCCGAAGAAGCGATGGGGAATATATTTTCGGTTTGGCTCAAGTTGAAATTGATGAACCTTTATTGCGTGAAATGGCTTCGCTTACCGGTGGAAAATATTACAGGGCAACGAATGAACGTTCCCTGGAAAATATTTACGCTGAAATTGATAAATTAGAGAAAACTACGTTAGAAGTAACCCGATTTAAAAGATTTAAAGATCTTTATATTTGGTTTGCCGGTTTTGCACTCTTCCTTTTATTAATGGAAAGATTGCTAAAAATAACCGTGTTTCGAAGTACTCCATAAATGTTTTTTATGTTTAGATTCGAACATCCTGCTTTTTTATTTGGCCTCTGTATTTTGCCCATTTTAGGGCTCATCCGATACCTTGTCTTACGGAAAAAGAAAAAGGAATTGGCGCGTATTGGCAGCGCTTCTTTATTATTAACCGACAGTCTTACGGTTAATAAGTTGAACAAACGCAAGATAGTCTTCTTTACCCTTGGCATATTTTTTATCCTCATCTCTTTGGCTAATCCTCAAATGGGTACCAAATCGGAGGTCGTAAAAACCAATGGTTTTGATGTTTTTCTTGCGCTGGATATTTCAAAATCAATGCTGGCGGCTGACATGCCTCCCAGTAGGCTCGACCGTTTAAAACGTCTTTCCGAGGAACTTATCCGATCTTTGACGGGAAACAGAATCGGACTCATCGTTTTTGCTGGCAATGCCTATCTTCAAACGCCCTTAACAACTGATTACAGAGCCCTCCTGCTTTTTCTTCAAACACTTTCTCCTGACATCGTAAGTAATCAAGGCACCAATTTTTCTTCCGCTATTTCCGTCGCCCTCCGTTACTTTTCTTATCAAAAAGCCAATGGCAAAGCATTGATTATTTTGAGTGATGGGGAAAATCATGAACCTGGTTTAGAGGACGCAGCCAGGCAAGCTGCTCAAAAAGGAATTTCTGCGTTTACTATCGGTATTGGTACGCTTGAAGGAGCAAAAATTCCTGATTATTCCAGTGGCTTTAATTCATTTAAAACAGACGAAAATGGTAATCCTGTCATTTCTAAACTGCAGGAAGAAAATTTACAAACCATAGCCAGAATTACCCGGGGAAATTATTATGCTTTAAGTATGGATCAATCGTCAACGTTGAATAGTTTACTGTCAGATTTGAATCGTTTTGAAAAAACAGGCTTAGAAACACGGGTTTATTCAGAATATAGGTCGTTCTATCAACTTTTTCTGGCCATTGCCTGTTTTTTTCTGCTCTTCGAATTTTTCTTTTCCTATAAAAAAATGAGCGTTACCCTGATCTTAGCTCTTTTTTCAATTTCCCTTTTTTCCCAAAATGACCATAAAGACCTCAGGGAAGGTGATCGCTTATACAGACAAAAAGAAACAGTAGCCGCAGAGGAAGCTTATAGAAAAGCTTTAGAGAAAAAGGCTACGCCAAAGGCCTGGTATAACCTTGGAAATGCTGTGTATAATCAAGGGAGATTCGAAGAATCAGCAAATAATTATCAGCAATCTATTGATAAATTAAATCCATCAGGACAAAAAGCAAATGCTTACTATAATTTAGGAAATGCACTCTACCAAAAAGGAAATTTTAAAGGTAGCATTGATGCCTATAAACAAGCGCTTAGAATTAAACCAGGAGATCAGGAAACGCAGCACAATCTCTCCGTTGCATTAAAAAAACAGCAGCAGAAAGAACAACAACAGCAACAAGAAAACAAACAAAAACAAGATCAGCAAAAGCAAAATCAAGATCAAAAAAATAGTAACCCAAATAAAAATCAACAAGAGCAGGGTGAGAATTCTCAAAGAAAATTATCAAAGGAAGAAGCAGAAGCTCTTCTAAATATTATGGATGAAGAAGAAAAAAAAGTGCAATCAAAACTTAGACAAGCTGGAAAAACAAATAGTCAAGTCAAAAAAGATTGGTAAGATGCGCCCATTTTTATGTAGTCTAATCCTTTTGGTAAGTAGCTTCCTTAACGGACAAACTTCCTTTTTTGCCGTTGCCGATGCTGAAAAAATACGACCTGGAAATTTGGTGGAAGTCTCCTTTATCTTAAAAAATGGGGAAGGGGAAGATTTTATTTCACCAGACTTTTCAAACGATTTTTACATCCTTTCCGGACCCAACAGAGGACTGAGTACGGTAATTCAAAATGGTCAAATGCAAAGGGAAATGAGCTTCTCCTATACCTTGCAGCCGAAGAGAATTGGAAAACTAACCATTCGTCCTGCCAGAATTAAAGTGAAGGGAAAAACATTGAAAAGTAATTCCCTGACCATTTTAGTGACATCAGATGGAAAGCAGGAAAATAATGACCAGGATTTTTTTATCCGCGCTGAACTTGCTCAAAATACGATTTATCTGGGCCAACAGGTTCGACTTGATTATAAAATCTATACCAGAAAAGAAATTCAAAACTATAGTATCCTTCAAGAAAGTGATTACGGAGGCTTTTATGCAGCAGATATTCAAAGAATGGATAATATGGTGCAAACCACCAATATAAAGGGTAAAACGTATTATACAAAAATACTAAGAAGCGTTGCCCTTTACCCACAACAAACAGGAAAACAGCGTATTTCTCCCCTCGTGTTACAAGTAGGTCTTTTGGAAGAAGAAGATCCTCAAAGACCCAGTTCTCTTTTTTTTAACGGAGATGTGAACTACGTAAATGTAGAAAGTAATGTCTTAAATGTTACCGTAAAAGATCTCCCAAAACCTGTTCCTTCCAATTTTAATGGTGGAATAGGAAACTTTTCAGCATTTGGGTCCATAGACAAAACGTCGGCAACAACAAATGAAACGTTTTATTTAACCATTACCATTTTAGGCGATGGTGATGCCAAAAGAATAAAAAGTCCAAATCTCAACTTACCACCATCCTTTCAATTATATGACACCAAGTCTGAAGAAGAGGAAAGAGGTGAAAATGAGGGTAAAAAATTTAGTCAGAAGTCATTTACCTATGTTATTCAGCCGCAAAAAGAAGGAGAATTCTCATTTCAACCCTCTTTTACTTATTTTTATCCGTTAACAGGTAAATATGAAACAAAATCATTAGATCCTTTTTTAATAAAAATAACAGCCGGTCAATCTAATAGTATTCCTCTAAAAACAGATACGGATCAATTTGTTTCATTATCTGCAGAAGACTTCAAAAAACCTTCCATTTTTACCAATATTTTATGGATAGCTGGCTTTACTATCCCTTTCCTGGGTATCGCATTTTTCTATTTATTTACCTATTTCAAACAACAGAAAAAGGTGAAGTCCCCTTCTGAAGTGACCACAGACCATCTACAGCAGGCAAAAATATTTGGAGATCAAGGTGATTATGAAAATAGTTTTATTGAACTGAGTTTTGCCTTAAGAACTTTTCTTTTTCACCAGTTTGATATTCCAAAAGAAAATTTTTCCAATGAACAAATTATTGATAAACTAGACCAGTCAGGTCTTTCAAACCCGGAGTTAACTCAGCAATTAAGACAACTGCTAAACCGTTTTGAAATGGTCTTATATGCTCCTTCACTGAAAAAAGATCAATGGAAATTAACCTGGGAGGAGGTTTGCAATTGGATAAAACAATTCGATAAAGGTTAAATTAATTATTTAACCAATAGTTAATTTTAAGAACTATCGCTCTGTTTTTATTACTAAAAGATTCAGGGTAATAATTATCGGTATATACTAAAAATATATCCGAAACTGGTTTAAACCTCCATTGAAGTCGTGAATTTATATTCAAATTTTCAATTTGAGAGTTATACTGAATAAACGTAGTCCAGAATAAGTTTTTGGTGAAAGTTATATCTAACCTAGGGCCAATCAGAAATAGGTTTACGTCTTTATAAGGCTCTGGAAAACGCAATATGTTAATGCTGCCCACCATTGATAACAGCGCATAAGGCTGCATTCTCAAATTTACAGCTCCATCTAGATTCCATCTATTCCCATTGAAATATTGTCCTGACCTGGAGCTAATATAATAGTTAATCTTCTTTCTGGTATTGGATGTATAGCGTAAAATAAATAAATTGTAGGCATACCCTCTTCCCTCTTCCAGACTTAGACCATCTCCACCACTTGGGTTAAAAGGGCTAAATAAATACACAAACTCCCTTCTCATTCTGAACTCTAAATTGGCTGTACTTCTAAATAAAACCCTATACATAAGATTTACATCGAAGTCGGTCAGACCATACTTTTCATTTCCAAGTTGATCAAAATCAATACCCGGTCCATGCTTATTTAATTTTCCGCCGGTGGGATAAAAATTGTACCAAAGGGAGGATGCTACCCTTTTATAATTCGTTCTCCTTGCAAAACCTACTTCTGGATTATAATTTTCACCTACCGACTGGCCGGTGAAGGAAAACTCCCAACGATAAGTATTGTACGCAATATCGCCACCAAAGACGCCGGAATTCCCTTTATTTTCCTCATCAAAAGAATAATGATAAAAAGCCTTTCCTGCCCATTTATTATCTGCGGTGGCAAGGTTATAGTCAAAACCAAGAACACGATTATAATTTTTTCTATTAAACCCTATCACATTTTCGTCATAAAAAGGCTCTTTATTAACAAAAATAACACCCACGTTAGATCTGCTAAATATTTTTCTTTGCACTGCAGCCACACTATAATTTACTGAGGGCTGATTAATGGACAAATCTCTTGCCGTCTGCATGCTGAGTAATCCAATCCTCCAGTTGTTATCCAGTTTACCACTTAATCTGGCACCGAAATAAATAGGATTTTGAATATTTTGTCCCGTTTCCTCATCTCTGGCAATCCCGATTCTTCGAGAGAAGAAAGGCCTTAATCTTTCCTGACCAAAGGAGGCGAATAAATCGGCATTTTCTAAAAAAAACTGCCTCCTTTCCGGAAAAAATATTTCAAATCTATCCAGGTTGGTAACCTGTTCATCAACTTCTACCTGTGAAAAGTCAGGATTTACTGTCAAATCTAAATTTAAGGCTGGCCCTACGCTAATTTTAGCATCGCCACCAATATTGACCTTATTGGTAACGGGTACATTATTGAGTTTATCCACCTGAGTGTTTGCCAATACATAGGGAATAACAGCGAAATTAGTATTTTTTTTAACCAATGGTTCATCCCAAACCCCTCTGCACATACTTACCAGATTTAGAATCTGAAATTGTCGGGGAAGCCTTGGATAAACGACCCTTTCTGAAGATTCACTATCTATCCTGTAAAACTTAAAATTCCAATATTTAGATCCCGGTTTAAATCTTAGTGTGCTAAATGGAATGGCACCTTCTGCCACCCAGTAACCTTCAAATTGTTTTGCATCAGCATACCATTTATTATCCCAGCTTAAACTTAAATCAGTACCTTCTGAACCTCCATTGGACACCAAACCCTCTCTTTGTACACCAAAAGGGTTCACACCAAATTGAAAACCATTCGTTTGATCCTGAAATGGATCGATAATTAGAGAAAATCCATCATTTGCTTCTCCACGAAAATCCCTTCTTAAGGAAGGGGTAATATACGTTCTGTCAAGCTTCCTATTTTTCATGACAGCGAGAAAATAAATATGCTGGTCATCATAAGCTATTTTCACAGAAATGCCTTGTTGTGCTGGTAATGTGTCGGTAGGAAAATACTGCCAAAAATCCTTAATTTCAGGTATGTTTTTCCAAGCTTCGTCGTCTGGAAGGCCATCAATTTTGATAGCAGAGATTACTTTTTGTAGTTTAAACTCACTTAGTTCCTGTGCATTTACAAGAAGTGGAGAAAACAGAGCTAGAAGCCCAATGATAAATTTTTGGAGCATTTTCAGTAAAATAGATTTCGTTCAGGTGCTATTACCATAAAAATTGGCAGTCCAAAATAGACAATTTTTTAATATATTTTCGTTACTTTTAAGGTGTTAATTAATATCTACTTGTTTTTCATTTTTTCAATATACCTTGTATGAAGCCTTATCTTTTTCTTCTTTCCCTTGTCTTATTTGGATCTTCCTGTGTAACAAAAAAGAAATACTTAGCCTTTCAGGGTGAACAACAGGCATTGGTTAAGGCGGCTGAACAGAATTTGGCAGATTGCCAGTTTCAGCTTAGTCAACTAAAAAGTCAGCTACAGATAAAAGAAACAGAATTACAAAGTCGCCTGCGTGAAATGCAAAATAAGGATGGCGAACTAACCGATAAAAGAAACCAGGTGCGTCTCTTAGAAGACCAGATTGCTTTATTAAAAGGTACAAACGCCAGTTTATTGGACCGACTTTCTGATCTTTCCGTAATAAGTAAAAGTGGGGCAGAAAGTATCAATAAATCGCTACAGGCCATAAGCGAACAGAGCAAATATATACAGGACCTTACGGGTCAGATGCAAAAAAAGGATTCTTTAAGTCTTTCTTTAGTAAATACTTTAAAAAGGTCTTTATCTGATATCAATGATCAGGATTTAACCATTGAGGTAAAAAAGGGCGTTGTTTATGTCTCTATTTCTGATAAACTGCTTTTCAGAAGTGGAAGTCATGACATCAACGATAGAGCTCAAAGTGTTTTAGGTAAGGTTGCATCTGTTCTAAATGATCATAATGATATTGATGTTTTAGTTGAGGGTCATACCGATAATTTATCCATTTCTAATTCCTGTACCATCGATAACTGGGACTTAAGTGTTCGCAGAGCTACCTCCGTTGTTCGCTACCTGCAACAAAAACATCAAGTAGATCCTAAAAGAATGACCGCTGGAGGAAGAGGTGAATTTTCTCCTAAAGTGGACAATGATTCCGCAACAGGAAGACAAGCTAACAGAAGAACTGAAATTATTATAACCCCTAAATTAGATCAGTTTTTCAATTTACTATCTTCGCCTGAAAATAAAAAATAAGCATCATTGAATAGATTAATCTATGATTCTCCTTTTGGATTATTACAAATAATTACAAAAGACGAAAAGTTGGTATCCCTAAAATTAGTGGACGCACTACTTGAAGATGATGCATTTTCTCCCCCGGATGATATTGCTTTTGAAACGGCAAATCAACTAAAGCAATATTTTGAAAAAACGCGGATTGATTTCGATTTGCCCATTTCATTTGGAAATGCATCCCCTTTTCAAATAGCAGTATGGAAATCTTTACAACGCATTCCTTACGGAGAAACCGTAAGTTATAGTGAATTAGCACACATGGCAGGTAGCGATAAAGCATTTCGGGCTGTTGGAAATGCCAATAGGAATAATCCCATTGCTATCGTTATTCCCTGCCATAGATGTATTGCAAAAAATGGCGACCTTCACGGATATTTCTATGGCCTGGAAAAAAAGAAATATTTATTGGACTTAGAAAAATAAAAATCTGCGCTAACCTCCACTCACTGGAGGGATAATCACAATCTCCGCGCCTTCTGTTAAGAGCATTTCATCGGTTGCATACGATTGATTTACAGCAATGGCCATGGTTTTTAGTTTAACCATTTCTGGATAATTTTCAAATAAATATTCCTTCAATTGACCAACGGTTAAAACCGTATCCGGCTCAATTTCTATGCTTGAATTTCCTAAAATTTCTTTTGCTATACCAAATGCTTTGACCCTCATTTTTCGCTTTTCTTGTTTAACTTCTAAAATTACCTTTTTTTTATATTAACTTTCGCCATTAAAGTTAAAAATCTTGATAGTTCAGACAGATGCAGATTTATTGGGCATGCAGGCAGCCAGTGATGCAGTGGCCCTTACCCTAAAATCAATGATTGGATATGCCAAACCAGGAATGAATACCTTGGAATTAGATGAATATGGTGCATCCTTACTTAAAAGTTATGGTGCCACCTCTGCTCCAATAAAAGATTATAAATTTCCTGGTTATACCTGTATTTCACTAAATAAGGAGGCAGCTCACGGTATTCCATCAAAATCTAAAATTTTAAAAGAGGGTGACTTAATTAATATTGATGTGTCAGCGGAACTTAACGGTTATTATGGAGATAATGGATTTTCATTTATCCTGGGAAATGACCTGACGGGTTTACAGCCCTTAGTTTCGGCCTCCAGAGAAATACTATTAGCAGCCATAAAGGAAATTAAAGCCGGTGTAAGAATCGCTGTAGTCGGCAGATTTATACAGCAAAAAGCCGCCGAAAGAGGTTTTAAAGTGATTAAAAATTTAGTAGGTCACGGCATTGGTAGAAAATTACACGAAGATCCAGACGAAATTCCCTGTTTTTACGACCCTTACAATAAAGCTGTTTTTAAAAAAAATAGTGTCATAGCATTAGAAACCTTTATATCCACCAAAACTTCTTTTGTTAAGGAAGATACCGATGGTTGGACAATGATTACAAGGGATGGAAGTTACGTTGCTCAACATGAACACACCCTTATTGTCACCAATGAAGAGCCTACCATCCTAACCTGGCAAAATGGAATCTGATATGCACTATATCGACTTTACAACTATTGTGAACCATGCTTGGGCTGCTTATGACAGTAGCAGACCCATTAAGTCTATCTCTGATATAAGTGCAAGGGTTTCAACCAATCATGTTTATAAAATTATTTTTCCAGAAGGTGATTTTGTTATAGCCAAGCTTTCCTATTTTGGAAAATATGACCATTTTGTTGAGGATCATTCCATCATAAATGTCCTCGCCAATAATCTAAATACGCCTTTTAATCATTTCCTGGCTCGCTCTCTTATAAAAGGAAATCAACTTTTTGTGCATAGATATAAAGATTCCTTGATTGATGCCTGGGTTGTTTTTTATAATCCAGTCACCATTGATCAAAAATTACCAGCCCGATTAAATCATTCGCAAATTGAACGATTGGGAGAAGAATTTGCTGCCTTTCATAAAGCTTGTTCCCGAGTATCGAATACCTTGCCACCATCCTCAAAAACACTTAAATCAGATCTTTATCATTTGCTGGACATCTTATCAACGGATTTCGGCCAATTTGAGCACAGATTATATGCTTCAGTCATTCAAGAACAATGCGACCGGTTTTTTACAAACAGTGATTTATTAAGAATTGATAAATTACAGAAATTACCTGTTTTTGTAGACTGGAATATCGGAAATTTTTCTGTAACGAATCAAACCAGTCTATTTTCCCGTTGGGACTACGATTGGTTTAGAATGGCTTCCCGAATTTTAGATTTTTATTTCCTTAGTCGCATTGTGTCTGATGCTGGTGACAGAACCGTATTCAGCTACAATATTTCTACCTTAATGGAAGACCGATTTATGATATTTCTTAAAGCATACCATCGCGTTTATCCACTCACTGAAACGGAAATTAGGTTTATACCAGAAGTATATAGATTTTTTATTCTTAACTATGTTATCAAAGATGGCCGATATTTCTTCCACGAAATATATGCTACAAAATTACAAAAGGAAGCCTACAGCAGCTATTTACCAAGCATTGAAAAAGAATTTAATGCCGATAAATTACTTCGGGCACTAGCACTATAATTTGAATGTATGACTAAAATATCTTCCTTTGCAAATGTTATTCAACATTATGATGCTATATTTTTTGATGCCTTTGGCGTATTAAAAAATTATAATGGCTTAATTGAAGGCGTAGCAGAAACCATTTATAAGCTGCATAATAGCCAAAAACAAATTTTTATTCTTACCAACGATTCTTCCCGAAGTCCTTTTGAATTAGCAAAAAAATATCAACAGCAGGGTATTGATTTAATTACCGAGGAAAATATGATTTCTTCGGGCATGCTCGCCAGGGAATACCTTCAATTAAAAATAAAAAATGGTACCATAGCTTATTTAGGAACTAAAAATTCTGCTCATTATGTTGAAAATTTAGGCCTTCCAACCTTACCCATCAGCGAGGTGCAGCCTGAAAATTTTTCTGACATTTCTGCTTTAGTGCTTTTAGATGAAGAAGGATTTAACTGGGAAAGTGATTTGAGTAAATCAATTAATTTGCTTAGACACAAAAATATTCCCGTCGTAGTGGCTAATACAGATAGGACCTACCCAGTTAGTAATCATCAAATTAACATAGCTATAGGTGGTATTGCCAATATGCTGGAAGATATTGTTGGCAAACGTTTCATACGTTTTGGAAAACCAGACGTTCCCTTATTTATCTATGCTTACGAAAAATTATCTGCTATAAAGAGTATTCCAAAAGATAAAATACTCATGGTAGGTGATACGCTGCATACAGATATTTTAGGGGGAAATAAATTTGGCATACATACCGCCCTAGTTTTATCTGGTAATACGCTTCCTGAACAACATCATTTTCTGATTAATTCCAGTGGTATCATACCCGATTATGTATGCCATTCCGTGGCTCTTTAACTTTTTAATAAAGCTATTATCTGCTCTGCATGAGCTTTTGTATCGACTTTAGTAATTACATGAGCTACTTTACCTTCCTCGTTTATGATGAAAGTACTTCTTAGTACGCCAAAATACTTTTTTCCATACATAGATTTCTCCCCCCAGGCACCTAAAGCACTTAATAACTTGGCTTCTGTGTCAGCAATAAGCGGAAAAGGCAACTGATATTTGTCTTTAAATTTCAAATGCTTCTTTTCATTATCCGGACTTACACCATAAATAAGATACCCCATGTCTTTTAATGTGGCATAATGATCTCTTAAACTACAGTTTTCTGCAGTACAACCTGGCGTATCGTCTTTCGGGTAACAAAATAAAATATACTTTTTACCCATTAATAAGGTAGAACTTACTACCGTACCTTGCTCATCTTTTTCTTCAAAGGAAGGAACGTCGTCCCCAATAGTCAAATGGCTCATTTTTTATTATTTTTATAGGAAACAAGTTAGGCAAAACTTAGTTCATTAAAATTATTTCCATACGGTGAATGACTTTTTTAAATGATTTATGTTATTCATTTTGTCCCAACTCGTTACTTTAATTTCATATTTACCCTTTTTAAGATCAACGGGTAAATATCCGGAAATGATACCGCTTTTGCTATCAGAACGCATTCTAATCCATTGTCCATTCAACGTAACTTTAAAAAAGGGATAATCCATTCGCTCCGGCAAATCTACGTTATCTGAAAGATGAAACTGTAAGACTCCCTTTTTTCCCCTTCCCGCTAATGATAAATCTTTGATAGCAGGAGGTATGGTATCGATCATAATTGAAAACTCTCCGAACTGATTGACCTGTCCCTCAAGAAAATTTTTCCTCCATTTACCCCCATAATTAATATACTTTCCCTGTTGATTACAACCTGAAATAAATGCCTTTTCTCTTAAGTAATCAGGCATAATCCCTGAACGAATGGACAAAAAAATGTCATTATGTAAAGGTTCCTTATCATTATGAACCGAGTGAATTCTTGAAAAAGTCTCTATTCGCCTTTCATTTATCTCGCGATACATAAAAGGAATATTTTGATAAACTGCTCCTTTAGGAATAATTACCTCTATAAAATAGGTCTTTAACTGGTTATCAACATTTCTATACACATACTTATTATGTAAAGGGAGAGAGGGTAAATAACCTTTTATGCCTCTAATAGCTATTCTTTTCCGACTATAATTTCCAGCATAATCTAAAGCTTCTACTTCTATATTAGTTATTTTACCATATTTCACATTGAAATATCCATCATTTTGAAGATGTTTAAAAGACTTAAGATTATTTCCCGGAAGCCGGTAACACCTATAAAAAATATCCTTTGATAACTTATTTTCTTTATAATCAATCATAGCATTGGCATATTTAGACTCCTCCAAGGCTATCTTGCCAGCTAAAAAATGAAAATGAAGTTTTCCATCTACGTACATTTTTAACTGATAAACTCCATTTCTATTATTGTTTCCCTCCATGCCATCAAAAACCTGGACAGCTAAAGCAGATTTGCCAATTAATAAATCCAATGTATCTACTTTAAAATATTCATTTTTATTAAGCTTAACAAATTTTTCACTTCTGGAAACCCTGTTTTCATCAACGTTAATCAGTTTTAATGCGGTCCATTCAGGTGCAGAACAATCCTTTACATTTACACTAAAAAATAAAGGATTAACCAGTTTATTGTGTTTTAAATCACGAATTTCATAATGAAGATGTGGACCGAATGAGAAACCAGTATTACCAATTTCACCTATTTTATCCCCTTTTTTAACCAGAATTTCATCCTTCTTGAAGTAAACAGAAAAATTCGACTTCTTATATTTTTTAGCTTCTTTATAATAGTGTTCTTCGAATGGAGTGTTAAAGACAGATAAGTGGCCGTAAACAGACATATATCCATTTTTATGTTTAATGTAAATAACATTACCATACCCCGTTCCCTTTGATTCCAATTTGTGAAGAAATCCATCTTCCACTGCATAAACGGGTGTTCCCACAACTCCTTTTATATCTATTCCACCGTGAAAATGATCTGAACGTAATTCTGCGAATGTCCCTGAAAGAGAAACAGGAATTTTTACAGGTTGACCAAGTTTTGTTAAAGAAAACAAGGCCATAAAACTTAAAGCATAAAAATTAATGATTAAAATAGTTCTCCCAGGAACCAATATAAGTTTCCTCAATGTTATTATGGTTTAGAATATCAATAAAATCCTTTCTTTTTATGGCATTAGCGCCCAAACTTTCTAAATGTTTTGTTTCTTGTTGACAATCGATAAGAAGGAACCCCTTTTGTTTTAATTGATTTACTAAGGAAATAAACCCAAATTTTGAAGCATTCGAAACCTTAGCAAACATAGACTCACCAAAAAACACCTTTCCCAAAGAAATACCATATAGGCCACCAACCAATTCATTGCCCATCCAGACTTCAACAGAATGTGCATAACCCTTTTTATGCAATTGAATATAAGCTGCCAACATTTTATTGGTAATCCACGTTCCTAGCTGATCTTCTCTATCAATTTTTTGACAATTTTTAATAACGTCCTCAAAATTTTGGTCCCAGGTAACCTTGAATTTATTTTGATTAAAATAAGGTCGCATACTTTTTGAAACAATTAAATTTTCAGGAAAAAGGACAAACCTAGGATCAGGTGACCACCATAAAATAGGACTTTTGTCAGAAGAATACCAAGGAAAAATTCCTTTACTATATGCCAATATAAGGCGTTCCGCTGATAAATCTCCGCCCATAGCAACTATGCCCTCTTCTGTACTTTCTTCCACATCAGGAAACCATAAATCTGTTTTTAACATCATTTTTATTAAATTTCGTTTTCCACATTGTTATTAACATTTTTAAAAAAAATTAAAGAACGCTTAACAGCTATATTCTTCAACCTTTGACAAGAAAAAGTAGAAGAAATTACTATTATATATACCAATATATCACAATTTATAAATTTAGATATAAACATTTTGCCGCAAGTTTAAAATTTATTAACATAATTACCAACAAGAAATTTTTCTTTCAAACATTTTATTTTGTAAAATATTTTAAAAAAAATAATTTATAAAATTATGAATATCAATAAATTAAAAAAATAAATTAGAAATGTTATTTTTATATATTTTATAATTCACTTAAAATAAAACACTTAGAAATTGCTCATAAATTGGAAAAGCCTCAAAAAATTAAAACAATTTATTAATAATCGCTGGGGATTAATCATAAAATTAAAAACCTGTTTTTAACATATCAATAAGATAATAAAATATAATTTTAATGCCATAAAAATGCTAACAAATAAATTAAAACATGTGGAAAACATGTGGAAAATGATAACTGCTTGTTTACATTGCCCATAACCAAAAGAAACGATAACGACTTTAATAAAATCGTTTAAAAATTTAAATAAATGACAATTATTTTATAAAATCGTTTTCCACATTGTTGTTAACATTTAATCTTTATAACTTCTTAGTTTGAGCGGAAAATAACATTACCAACATAGTAGTTAGTAACAATAAAGCTACAGCCTGATGTGCTACACCAAGGTTAACTGGTATATGATAAATACTATTTTTTAAGGTAAAAATGCCTAATAATACCTGAGTTATTAACAAACTCGCCAATACTACTAACCATAGCTTGTAGGAAGCGATGTCCACCCTTTTCCAATAGAATAATATAAAAGATAAAATACTGAAAGACAATATATAAGCCACATTTCTATGCAGAAATTGTATCCACGCACTGAAGTATGGATTTTTATCATAATCTATAAAATTATCTATCTTAAAAGAGCCTTTTTCAACCATTACATCAGGTATATACTGTCCATTCATATCAGGCCAGGTTGGATAAAACAAAGCCGCTTTTGAACCCGAAACGATACCCCCTAAAATGATTTGAAAAGCCAATAAAAAGAGTAAACATTTTGTCCACAACCTAATGTTTAGAATGTTGGTAACATGTGGAAAACTTTTAAAAGTCAATAAAAACGTCCATAGTAAATAAGAAAACAGGACTAAAGCTAAGGAAAGATGTAAAGTCAGTTTGTAGGCATTTACCCATGGACGCTCAATAAGTCCGCTCGCCACCATGATCCAGCCAAAGGATGCAACCGTCGCCGCAAGAAGAACCACAATTCCCAGTCTTTTAAAAAGAAAAGAATCTATCCATCCCTTTCGTAAAAAATAGAGAAAAGGTAAAATGAAAACGAAACCCATAGTTCTTGCCCATAATCTGTGGAAATACTCCCAGAAATAAATGAACTTGAAATCTTTCATTTCCATTCCCTCATTTATTTTTTTGTATTGTGGTGTTTCCTTATATTCCGCAAATGCCGCATCCCAGGTAGCCTCATCCATGGGGGGTAAAGTTCCTGTGACTATTTCCCATTTGGTGATCGAAAGACCCGATCCAGTTAAACGGGTTATGCCTCCTATAACCACTTGAAAAAAAATCATTACTAATCCTAAGCCAAGCCATAAGGTAATAATCTTGGGATAATTTCCAACCAAGCTTTCTTTGCTCATATTTTTTTTCTGCAAAAGTACATTCTTTTTGAGCATTTGTAAATGAAGGTATTCAGTGATTATTATTGTTATTATTTTTCTTTTAAAAAAAAATCATACTCATCATTACCCATGTTGGTATGTTGGTAATAACAATGTTATACAAATATTTTTTTTTATAATCCAACGTTTTCAACCTTTCTATACAGTTGTTTTTATATACTCTTATTGATTTTTGTTTATTTATTAACATTACTGTATATCCATACTGTTTATTTCTTTTTACTTTTAATCGCTGTTAAGCTATCTATTTTTTATGTTGGGCTAGTTAGTAAATTGGTTGATTCATTGTGGAGAGATTGGGTGATCCTTGTTATTTGAATGAGCTATGTTTATAAGCCACACTTTCTCCCCAGTATTTTAGTGTTTTTTGTGGAGAAATAAAGAATAACTATTATTGTTAATCAGTATTTTATACATGTTATTAAATTTAATGTTTGTAAATTATGTGTGGAAGGTACTCTTTTAATGTAAAAAAGGACGTTTTGAAGGTTCAACTGCCAGGCGTTTCTCTTCCTGATGATTGGATTGAAAATTTAAATATTTGTCCAACGGAGAAGGCTTTAACTATTCATAAGATAGATACTATGGCATTATCTTTTATGCAATGGGGTTTTCAACAGAAAAAAAAAAAAAAAAAGGATTTACCACTATATATAAATGCCCGTTCTGAAACTATTTTTGAAAAAATAAACTTCAAAGGATCTATAATAAATAGAAGATGTATTATACCTGCTGATAGTTTTTACGAATGGAAGACCTATGGTAAATCAAAAATACCTTATAGAATCTTGCCTTCTAAAGATCCTGTTTTGTTTATGGCAGGAATATGGCAGACTTTTGAATCTAGTAATAATACCTTTTCTTCTTTTGTTATTGTTACCACTGAATCAAATGAGGATATTGCCTTTTTGCACAACAGAATGCCTGTGATATTGGAAACTGAGGATAAGCGGGAAAACTGGCTTTCTGATGGTGCATCAAAAGTGGAATTAGTGAAAATTATGGTTCCTTCTCCCTCTACTTATCTAACGAGTTATCCAGTAGCTCCTCTTGTTAATAAAATAAGAGTGAAAAATGGTGCTCTTCATGACAAAGGACATTCACCCTTAACTTTATTCTAACACCTTTATATATGAGAGTAGTAATTCAAAGAGTGCTTGAAGCCTCGGTTAAAGTAAACAATGAAGTCGTTGGGAATATTGATAACGGCTTATTGGTTTTTGCCGGATTTGAAGAGGATGATAATAATGAGGACATTGATTGGATCGTAAGGAAGATTATTGGCTTACGTATTTTCAATGATGCTCAGCAAATAATGAATCTTTCTATTTTGGAAACTGGGGGTAATATGTTAGTTATTTCTCAATTTACCCTACATGCTTCAACCAAAAAGGGAAATAGGCCTTCTTATATAAAGGCTGCAAAACCACAAAGTGCTTTGATTAAATATGAAAGCACCCTTTCATTGCTCTCTGATGCATTAGGGAAAAAAGTTGAAAGGGGTATTTTTGGTGCCGATATGAAGGTGTCTCTGATCAATGACGGACCGGTTACCATTTTAATGGATTCTAAAAATAAAGAGTAAATAATGGAGATTACTAAAGCACAGGAAATTGTTGATCAATGGATTAATACGCTGGGCGTCAGATATTTTAATGAGTTGACTAACACCGCTATTTTGATGGAGGAGGTCGGTGAAGTGGCGAGACTTATGGCCAGAATGTATGGAGAGCAATCTTTTAAAAGTACGGAGATTGAAAAAAATAGTAAAGAAGCATTAGCTGACGAATTAGCCGATGTTTTTTTTGTGTTAATTTGTATTGCTAATCAAACAGGTATAAACTTAGAGATGGCGCTAGAAAAAAATTTGCAAAAAAAATCAGATAGAGACAATAAAAGACATTTTGATAATATCAAGCTAAAATAAGAATTTTTAATATTCGTTTTTTTTAAAAGATAATGAATGAATGAATTAGGAGGTATAAGCAAACATCTTACAGCATTAACTACTTTGGAGAAGTCATTGCATCTCAAACAAATGCAAATTTCCGGTCTCCTCGCCATAACTAAAGGAATAGGCATGAATCACCCTGCCGCAGATCTTTTTTCCGAATATAAATCTTTTCTTGATTGGGTTTTGGGTGTAAAATCTATGCTTTTATTTGTTCGTGAAAATGATAAATGGGAACTGGCTAGTTCTCTTCGTGTGCCTGAAACTCTTTTGCACATGGATATTGTTGATAAATTATCCTCTTATTTGGAATTACATAATATTGAGGGTGACGATCACCCCTTAATAAAATACTTTGATGTGGCTATTCCTATAAACCACAAAGATCAACAAATTGCCTACGTCTTTGTCGGTGGCTTTCTTAGTGAAGATGATGATATTTTTGATAAGGTTCAAATTATCACCGCTATTACGCAAATAATTGCCGTAGCTATTGAAAATAAAAGATTGTTTAAATCGCAGATTGATAGGGAAAGGTTAAATCATGAAATGGAACTTGCTGCAGAGGTTCAAAAGATGCTCATTCCTAAAAAATTGCCTATCTCAAAAAATTATGAATTTGATAGTATTTACAAACCAAAATTAGGTGTTGGTGGTGATTATTTCGATTATATTCAGTTTGATGATGGAAAATTAGTCTTTTGTGTTGGTGATTTTACGGGTAAAGGTGTATCTGCCGCTTTGTTAATGTCTAATTTTCAAGCTAATTTTCATACTTTAATTAATAAGCGTACCGCTTTAGATCCTTTTATAAGAGATTTAAATAGTACCGTGTTCAGGTTAACAGAAGGTGAGCGATTCATTACTTTTTTTATCGCGGAATATGATATTTATTCACACTCCTTAACTTATATTAATGCAGGTCATAATCCTCCTTTTTTGTTGAATGGAAACCGTTTAATAGAGTTGAAGGATGGTTGCATTTTATTGGGACCTTTTCCTGAAATTCCGCACATAGATACTGGTTTTGTGGAACTGGATAAAGATGTTCCATCCATGATCTTAACCTACACAGACGGAATTACCGATATAATGAATGAAGAGGGGGAGTATTTTAATGAAACCTATCTTAAAGAATTTTTGTTAAAAAACAAAAATATGGATGTTTCAAACTTTAATGAACAATTGAATATTTTTATTGATACTTTTAAGGGAACTGAATCTTATCCGGATGATTTTACCGTTCTTACGGGAAAATTTATGTCTCCAAAAGCATTACTAAATAGTTAAAATGGATTCTATATGAGCCAGTTAAAAAAAGAAAAGGATATTGCAGGTATTCTTGCCTTAATCTTTGGCTTCATTGGCCTACACCGTTTCTATCTTGGACAAAGAGGAAAGGGAATCCTTTATTTGTTATTAGCTTTCACAGGTATCTCGGCTATTTTAGGATTAATTGATGCTTTTACTTTCTTTTCAATGGATAATAAAACTTTTGACATCAAATATAATAGAGATTTTTTGAGGGTATTACCTAAAAAAGAATTTGAAACATCAGGAAAAAGGAATCTTGACAATGCTAAGCCTAATAAAAAAGGTAATTTTTCTTTGGATAATGGAAATATTCACGTTAAAAGTGGAAAATCAAAATTTCTTTCCTATGATTATGATGGGGCCATTTTGGATTTTTCAAAAGCATTGGACATAAATCCTCGTGAAATTGCCGCTCACTTTAATATTGCTTGTGCTTATTCGTTGAATGAAAATATTGAGAAAGCTCTTTTTCATTTAGATAAAGCTGTTCTTTACGGTTTTGATGATTTTGAAAAAATAAAAACGCATGATGCCCTTGCTTTTCTAAGGGTCCAACCCGAGTTTATGCTTTTTTTGAACAATAATTTTCGTCTTTCTGGACAAAATATAAAGGATGAACCTTTATTGAATTCAGAAAATATTGAAAAATTGGAGCAACTTCGTTTAAGGGGTTTATTAACAGATGAAGAATTTAATGTTCAGAAAATGAAAATTTCTCGCTTATGATGGCATCAGCCTTTATTGACCCTTCCATTGTTCCTTTAAAAATTTCAGATTCAGTGGCTATCGCTATTGATTTTTTTAAAGAATTTTCTGTAAGGCAACTTCCTGTTGTTCAGGATAATATATGTATTGGCATACTTTCTTTAGATGAAATAGAAGAAGAATTGGCAGATATCCCCGTTTTGGATTTTATAAATTTAAGTTATTCATTTGCATCAACTTATGACCATATTTATGAGGTTATGAGAGCTATTTCTGAACAATCAGTTACCCTTTTTCCCATTATCGATGAAAACAATAACTACTTAGGTTGTATTACTTTAGCCTCCCTGTTTAAAAATTATGTTAATTGTGCCGCTTTTTCTCAACCTGGTTCTATTTTAGTATTGGAAATGGATAAAAAAAATTATTCACTCGCAGAAATAGCCAGAATTGTAGAATCTGAAAATAAAGTTATTTTAAGTTCATTATTAAGCTCAAATGCGGAGAGTGATCGTCTCGAAATTACGCTAAAGTTAAATAGTGCCCAAATTCAAAATTTATTATCTACTTTTGAAAGATTTGGATATAATATAAAGGCTACATTCGACGAAGAGGATGTCAAGGACACCTTAAAAAACAGGTACGAATCCTTGATGACCTATCTAAATGTCTGATCTTTTATGTTAAAATCATTACTGCCTTTTCTTTTTTTTTCGCTGGTTTCGGCTGCTTTATTTGGTCAGTCCGATAGCGCTGTTTTAGTAAAATTAGTTTCCATAACAGGCTATAAACATATAAAAGTTCAAATTATAAGCAGGCAATTAAGTGTGCATGACGGAGATGTTTTTGTTAATAAAAAGGCACTTGATGACGCATTGCGTTTTTCAGAGCAAATACTGATAAATACAGGACTTATAAGAGAATTAACATTTGAACTCGTCGAACTACAAAAAAATGTTTTTGTAGTTTACCTTGACGTAAAGGAATCCTGGAATTTTTATCCTATTCCATATTTCAATTTAGCAGATCGTAATTTTAATGTCTGGTGGGTTGAGCAAAAAAGAGCGTTAAACAGAGTAAACCTCGGTGTGAAATTATATCATAGAAATGTTTTGGGTTATGCTGATGCATTAAAAATTACATTATCAGATGGTTACAACAGAACCTACAAATTAGAGTATAAATTTCCTTATTTAGATAAGGCTATGAAATGGGGCGTTTTTGGTAAACTTTCCTTTCAGCAATGGAGAGAAATTAATTATGATACTAGGGAAAATAAACAACTTTTTTATAGAAAGCCTGATAATTCTTTCTTGTCAAATTATTTTCTTACCGAGGCAGGTGTAACTTTTAGGCCCGCTTTTCAAAGTGTTCATACTTTTCTTTATGGCTTTCAAAGTAGAACGGTAGATGCAGTCATTTCTAAAAATCTTAATCCAGATTATTTGCTTAATGGTGATGAAAAGCAAAATTTCTCTTTCTTAAGGTATTCCTATCAATTTGATAACAGAGACAATCGTTTTTATCCCCTGGATGGTTACTTTTTTCAGTTTGAAGCTGAAAAATCGGGTTTATTGAAAAAGGATGACAGAAATGCTTTAACGATAATGGGACTTACAGATATTTATAAAGCTATAAATCCGGGTCTAAGTTTGTCGGTAGGTGCCAGAGGAAAATATTCATTTATAAGAAATAAGCAGCCTTATTACGATAATAGAGCGCTTGGATTTTCAGAATTTACCACCCTCCGTGGTTATGAATATTACCTGGTTGATGGTCTCGATTTAGCTATGTTGCAAACTACTGCCAGACTATTACTTTTTCAAGGTGTTAATAATTTTGGAAAATTAGTTTTTATTGATGCTTTTCGTGTGCAACCTTATAAAGTTTATTTAACCTTGCATAGTGATTGGGGAATAGTTAATAATCCTTTTTCTGTGGAAAATATTAATCCATTGGATAATAAACTGTTGTGGAGCTATGGGGTTGGAATCAATATAAAATTGTATTTTGACATGGTAGCCAGAATAGAGTATAGTAGGAATATTGAAAAAGGGGATGGTATTTTTTTAAATTTTAACGCTTCTTTTTAATATGCAAGTGGCTATTTTTTCAAAAGTTTATAAACCTAAAGATCATGCTGCCATAGAGATGTTGATTCATGCATTACATGCTGAAGACATAACTTCTTATTGGTATAAGCCATTTTTTGAGGACATAAAAAATGAATTTACTTTTCCCAGAGATGTAGGATTATTTGAAAATCACTTAGATTTTATTTTAAAAAAATTTGACTTTCTTATAGCACTGGGTGGTGACGGAACCATGCTAAATGCCTTGTTATATACCAGAGAAAGTGGCGTGCCATTGGTTGGTATAAATTTAGGTAGAATGGGTTTTTTAGCAACGATTGAAAAAAAAAGAATCACTGAAGCTATTCATTTAATGGCTTTGGGTCGATTATTGCGTGAAGAAAGACAAATGTTGTTTCTGGAAAGTAATCAGCCCATTTTCGATAATGTTCGTTTTGCGTTGAATGATTTTACCATTCTAAAAAGGGATACTTCCTCCATGATCACCATTCATACCTATATCAACGGAGCTTACCTAAATTCCTATTGGGCAGACGGTATCATCGTTTCTACGCCTACAGGTTCTTCTGGATATTCTCTCAGCTGCGGTGGTCCTGTTATATTTCCTCAATCTGGAAACTTCGTTATAACCCCTGTTGCTCCACATAATCTTAATGTTCGCCCGGTAGTCATTTCAGATGATTCCATTATTTCATTTGAAATAGAAGGCAGAACAGATAATTTTTTGTGTACCCTGGATTCGAGGCATGAAATGGTTACTTCAAATCATCAATTAGCGGTAAGAAGAAACAAATTTCCTGCTTATTTGGCACATTTACCTGACATTGGGTTCTTAGATACGCTTCGTGACAAGTTATCCTGGGGTATTGATACCCGAAATTAATCATTAAACTTTTATCTATGACTTTCTTGCCTTTCCACAGACAGTTGTTTTTCTTATCTTTTATATTCATAACAGTTACCTTTTTATTTGAATCTCAAACATTTACCTTTTCTGCGGGTTCACTAAAAATTAGTAGCGAAACTCACCCTCTGTTCATTATTAGTGCTGGTTTAGCTTTTCTTCAGGGTATATTTATCTGGATTTTAAGGGTTAAAAAAAATATTCTTTTTCCTGAACCAATAGGATATTTTCACTTTTTTTTTTTTTTTTTTTCTTTATTTGGTTTAAATTTTCTTTCAAAAAGGATTCCTTCCACTTTATTTTTAACAGCTGAAGAATCAAAATGGCTACCTTTTTTCAATGGGGCAGTCTGGTTTGTTTGTTTTCTATATATCTCCAGTTTTATATTGTTTTTGAGTACTTCCTTTATTCTGCTCACGAAAAGGGAAGAGCAATAATATTTAAATTCGGGTATAGCAAAGAAACCTGTTTTTCTTTAAGGGTTGATAGCCCCAATAAATATCCGCCACCACCTGCACCACAAAGTTTTAGATGGGTGTGTCCTTCATTATTTCCTTTATGCCAATACTCAATAAGATTTTGAGGAATCATGGCTTTAAAAAAATGTGTTTGTAATTGGCTTAATTCCAACCACTGTTTTTTTAATTCTGTAAATCTGCTGTCTAAATGTTCCTGAATTGTTTGATCAACAACCGGAACATAATGGTTTTCAAAATCAGATGTATAGTTTTTGTTGTTCTGTATTTCATGTAGAAAGGTGGAAACCAGCGGTTCTGTTTTTCTCGCTATGCCGCAGTCCAATAGAAAGAAAAACAGTTCATCGGGTGGGGAAGGAACATTGATTTTATCTATTTTATCATTTGCCAATAAGAGGGAATGTTTTAAATAGGAAACAAGAGGATCAGTTCCTGAACTGTTTCCATGAAAGTAGGATTCCAAGACACCTAACTCTTTTTTTAACTCCTGTAAATTCGTAATTGAAGGATTTGTAATGGCTGAGATTGAAAAATGAGCATAAAAGGCAGCGACTAAAGCGCCAGAACTACCTGCACCATATCCTTGAGGAATGGAAGATTCAAAAAATAAGCCACTGTATAGTTCCTGTTCAAAATGCACCAAATTATAGTCGGCAGCTTGGGGTAATTTTTTTAGATATTCAAGCCATCCAAAGAGGGATATATTATCTGCACCATTCACATGCTCCCAACTTCCACTTTGAGAAATTAATGGAATGGCCAATGCTTTATTTTTTAAAACAATAGAATATTCACCATATAGTAAAATTTTTCCAGGATAGAAGTTGCGCATAATTTGAAATATAAGAGCTAAATTACTTTTGTTTTTTTAAATTCTTACTTTACTAAAGCTTATTTAATGGCAAAAAGGATTACCTGGAAAGGAGGACTTGGTAGTGTGCTACTTTGGTCAGTTATTTCAGCTGCATTTATAGGGCCAGGAACGGTTACTACGGCAGCGAATGCAGGGGCTCTTTTTGGCACTAAGTTGTTGTGGACTTTACTTTTTTCCACCTTTGCGACGATTCTTTTACAAGAAGGTGTCGTCAGATTAACTTTAGTATCAGGTAAAAGTTTTGGTGAAGTCATTCGATTAAAATTTGGTTCAGAAAAATCAAACTGGATTCCATATTTAGTCTTTTTTGCCTTATGGCTAGGTTGTTCCGCTTATGAGGCAGGTAATATTGTTGGTGCAGCGGCAGGAATAAAACTTTTTGCCCTTTTTCCACAATGGGTAATTGTCCTTGTTATTGGAAGTGCTGTTTTTTCACTCTTATGGATAAATAATCCAGTTATTCTGGCAAGAATATTAGGCTTAATCGTGGCTATAATGGGTGTCGTTTTTTGTTGGATAGTCTTTAAAATCCCACTCGATTATACCCTTGTTTTAAAGGATTCTGTTATTCCATCCATGCCTGATTCCAGCGCGTTACTTGTTATTGGATTAATAGGTACTACCATTGTGCCGTATAATCTTTTTCTTGCGTCTGGCGTAACAAAGGAACAGGAAATGTCTGAAATGAGATTGGGAATTTCAATTGCCATATTATTTGGGGGGATTATATCAATGGCTATTTTATTGGTAGGAACTCAAATATCAGGTACTTTTTCCTTTGAAGCTATTGCTTTGGCACTAAGTAAATATATGGGTAAACTGGGTGCTTACTTTTTTGCCATCGGTTTATTCGCTGCAGGTTTTTCAAGTGCCATTACTGCTCCTATGGCAGCCAGTTTAGCGGGTTCTAAATTATTGGATAATAAAATTTCTGCTAAATTTATTTGGTTTAGTGTGCTTTTGATTGGTTTAGCTTTTGGCTTACCTGACATAAAACCCATTCCTCTAATTATTTTTGCACAAGCGCTGAATGGCCTGCTTTTGCCGCTAATGACTACCTTATTATATTTTTTATTGAATGATCCTTCCTTAATGGGTTCAAGATGGATCAATAATAAACTTAATAATGTCTTGTTTATGTTGGTTGTTGCAATTACTTGCTGGATTGGTTTGTACAATTTAACTCAGGCTTATCTAAAAATTTTCGATAATCCCTCCCATTTTTCAAATTATCACGCATCTGGCATTACTATTTTCACCTTAGTTTATATCATTTGGGTTTTATTTAAAACGGGTAAGTAATTACATATTAACAGATTTTTTTATTAAATTGAGAATGAAATAAATTCATTTTATATGAAATCTATTGTTTCATTCATTTACCTGTTTGCATTGCTACTCCTGAGTATAGATCAATATCCTAAGGAGGTTAGCCTTTTTGATGGTTTTACTTTCAATGGCTGGGAGGGAGATACGTTAAAAACATGGCGTATTGAAGATAATATGATTATAGGTGGCTCATTTAAAAAAAATGTTCCAGAAAATAATTTCTTGTGCACTTCTCGCTCATACGGTAATTTTATATTAAAATTTAAAATAAAATTAGTTGGACAAGAGGGGTTTATAAATGCTGGGCTTCAATTTAGAAGCGTTAGAGCTACTAATCCTTCTAATGAAATGATTGGTTATCAAGCAGATTGGGGAAATGGCTATTGGGCAAGTTTATATGATGAATCCCGACGAAATAAAACACTGGAATCTCCCGATTCAGCTAAAGTTCTTACCTGGATAAATCAAAATAATTGGAATGATTATGTGATTCGAGCGGAAAATAACAGAATAAGGTTATTTATAAACGGTCATAAAGCTGTAGATTATTCTGAATCAGATGCTTCAATTCCATTATCTTGATTGATTGGATTACAAATTCATGGTGGGGGAAAGGCAGAAGTTTACTTTAAAGAACTATATATTAAAGAATTATAGTTCTTTTTTTAATAACAGATCATCCTATGGAAACTTTAAAATTCTTTATTCCTCTTTTTTTGCTTTTTGGATTTTACTCCGGTAAATCCTATAAGTTGTATGATGTAAAAAGTACAAATATTCCAGATACAGTGAAAATAGATCAGCACTTTTATCTTGAGGCAACCATGCTGGGATATTTTGACAAAAATGGTACCAGAAATCCAGTAATTAAAGTGAATAAAGGAAATCGTATTAGAATTACGATGACTAATGGCGAGACAATGACCCATGATATTTCATTAGAAAAATCAGGTGTTAAAAGTGCTTCTATTATTGAAAAAGGAGCTACGACCAGTATTGATTTTACTGCTGAAGCCGATGATATTTATTTCTGTACAGTACCCGGGCATCGTGCAGCTGGTATGGTTGGAAAAATTCAGGTGGTTAAAGGTTCTACAGCGCAAAAGGAAGTGGTTGGAAAATTGCCCGTTTCAAAGGGTACTAAATTAAATTTTGACTTTGAATCAGGTGATTTGACAGATTGGGTTGCTACCGGTAATGCTTTTAGTCAAGCTTTAAAGTCTTCTGATATTACTTCTCACTTTGAAAAAGGTCAGCAAGTTGGTAATATTGGACAGTATTTTATAAGTAGCGGAGGTACCACGCAATATAAAAATATAGGGACTTTAGTGTCAAAACCTTTTCAGGTTAATTATCCTTATGCCAGCTTTTGGGTTTCTGGTGGTGCTTTACTCGATACCAGAGTGGAGATAGTTCTGGCTGATAAACAGGAAGTTATTTTCCAGTCGACAGGTCAGGGACGTTCAAATTTACAGCCTGTGGTAGTCGATTTAAAGGCTTATAAGAATAAAAGTATATTCATCAGAATAGTTGACAATGAAAATGGAATTTCTCAGATTCCTTATATTCCAAATGATAAATGGGCGCATATTAATTTTGATCATTTTCAATTTCATACCAAAAGACCCTATTTTGAAAATGAGCTTTTTCAAAAAGATATCATTATTTTGCCTCCTTTAGATCCAGTTCTTAATGAAGGTCTTTCTGGGGAAATGGCCGCAAAAGCTATGACCTTACCTGAAGGTTTTAATATACAATTAGCAGCAAGCGAACCAGATATCGTTCGTCCTATCAGTTTTACCTTTGATGCAAGAGGCAGACTCTGGGTGGTTGAAGGGCATACCTATCCAATTCCAGCTGCAGAAGGGAAGGGTAAAGATCGTATTTTAATTTTTGAAGATTCTGATGGAAACGGTTCGCTGGATAAGCGTAAGGTTTTTATGGAAAATCTTAACCTGGTCAGTGGTATTGAAGTGGGAATGGGAGGTGTATGGCTTTGTGCTGCTCCTTATTTGTTGTTTATTCCAACAGATTTTGAAAGGGATGTTCCTACAGGCGGAATCCAAAAGATTTTGGATGGTTGGGGGACGCAAGACACCCATGAAGTGCTAAATAATCTTCGTTGGGGACCTGATGGCTGGCTTTATGGGGTTCATGGCGTATTTACCCATTCTAAAGTTGGAAAACCAGGTACACCTGAGAATGAACGCATCAAAATAAACGCAGGTGTTTGGCGATTACACCCGTCAACCCATCAATTTGAAGTATTTGCAGAAGGTACCAGTAATCCCTGGGGTATAGATTTTAATGATTATGGACATGCTTTTATTACGGTTTGCGTTATTCCACACATGTATCATGTAATTCAAGGAGCAAGATATGAACGGCAAGCTGGAAAAAGTTTTAATCCTTATACCTATGATGAGATAAAAACAATTGCTGACCACAAACATTATGTGGGTGAAAGAGGGCCGCATGCCGGAAACTTTCGCTCTGCTTCAGCAGGTGGTGGACATGCCCATGCCGGTGCAATGATCTATCTTGGAGGTTCCTCCTGGCCTGCTGAATATCGAAATGTTATTTTTATGAACAATATAAATGGTGCCCGACTAAATAATGACTTGCTTACCCGAAAAGGCTCCGGATATGTTGCATCACATAAAAATGACTTTTTGGCAATGAATGATTCCTGGTCTCAATGGCTCAATATGAAGTATGATCCGAGTGGCTCTGTTTTTGCCATTGACTGGTATGACAAAAATCAATGTCACAGCACAAATCCTGATGTTCACGATAAAACAATGGGTAGAATTTTTAAAATATCATATAAAAGTGATTCTTCCATAAAGGTTAACTTGTATAAAGCTTCTGACATGGCATTGGTTAATTATCAGTTACATGACAATGAATGGTTTGTACGAAATGCAAGAACCATTTTACAAGAAAGAGGGGCAAATGAAGCCGTGCATAGTGCTTTAATTCAAATAATCAATAATCATCCGGATATTACCAGAAAACTGCGTGCTTTGTGGACACTTCATGTAACAAAAGGGGCAAAGGAGTCTATTTTGCAAAATTTGCTCTCTCATGAAAATGAAAATATCAGAAGTTGGGCCATACAGTTATTATTAGAAAAAAAGGAGGTTTTGCCTAGCATTTTAGTTGAGCTTGAAAATATGGCTAAAATGGAGCATTCGCCCTTAGTAAGGTTATATTTAACAGCTGGATTAATGCGAATGCCATTGGAGCAAAGATGGAAAATACTGGATATTCTTGTTAAAAAGGAGGAAGATATGAATGATCATAATCTGCCTATCATGCTTTGGTATGCTGCAGAACCTTTAGCTGAAATAAGCATGGAAAAGTTGATTGGTTTGGCAGAATCCGCTAAAATGCCTCATTTTTTGAAATACACTATTCAGAGAATAGGGGCAAAGAATACCGACGATGCTAAGAAATTATTAAGAGAATTAGCCTCACGGTTAGGTCATAAACATGAAAATCATGAAAATGTCCTGTTGATTGAGAAATTAATCTCGCCAAAGTCTTAAATTTTTATTTTGAAATCCTGTAACGCTTGTCGTATGAAAACATTTTGTAGTATCCTCCTTTTACTTTGTAGTTCAAAGACTTTCCTTTTCAGTCAATCTTCTGCATTTCTTAAAACGGTTATAACAAGAGATTTTTTATCGGAAGGGGTGGCAGCTGCTGATCTAAATAAGGACGGGCAACAAGATATCATCGCTGGTTACTATTGGTTTGAAGCCCCATTATGGAAAAGGCATGAAATGGCTCCTTCCAGAAAGTTTGAACCAAGAAAGGAGTATAGTGAATCTTTTTTGAATATGGCTCTCGATGTGAATTTAGATGGCTGGGAGGACGTTATTATCATTGATTACCCGGGAAAAGCTGGGTTTTGGTTTGAAAATCCTCAAAATAAAGGGGTCACCTGGCAGAAACATATCATTGCTGATTCCATGGGAATTTCTAACGAATCACCTGGGTTTATAGATATGAATGGGGATGGACGCCTGGATATACTCTGTGGGGATTATGCAAAAAGGCAGATTGTTTGGTTACAGGCCCCTACTAAAAAGGGTGATTTGACATGGACCCGTCACCCTATTAGTGTAGCTGGTGTAAAAGGTACAGACCGATTTTCACATGGCATTGGTTATGGAGATATTAACATGGATGGTCTTAAAGATGTGGTGATTACAAATGGATGGTTTGAGGGTAAAGCTAATCTGTCGTCGGGTGACTGGATTTTTCACGAAGCTTCTTTGGGTGAACCTTGTTCTCACATGCAGATTTTTGATGTAAATGGAGACGGGAAAAATGATGTTGTTTCTTCATCTGCTCATGCACTGGGCGTTTGGTGGCATGAACAAGTCTTAATCAATGGCAATATTGATTTTAAAACCCATTTGATTAGTAACACTACGGCACAAACGCACGCAACCATAATGGCCGATTTAGATGGCGACGGAAAGGAGGAAATGATAACGGGAAAACGATTTTTAGCACATAATGGCAATGATGCCGGTGATGGAGACATCCCTATCTTAATGTATTTTAATTTTGATTCTTCTACAACGCCTTATTTTGGCGAGCATATTATTGATAATGATTCTGGTGCTGGTCTGAATATAGAAATAAAGGACATGAATAAAGACCAAAAAAAGGATATCATTATTGCAAATAAAAACGGGGTATTCTTGTTGATAAATCAGATAACGCCTATAAAATGAATTAGGGTATTTCTTACTTTTGCAGCCAATAAAAGTATATCGTCCATTTATAGTACTTTATTTTTTTGTCGTTATTCTTTTGATTGAAACAAAGCTATTCTATTGCCTTCAGAGTCTTCAAATTCTGCAACATATCCAATTCCGTTGTCTGTTTTTGGATATAGTATTTGTCCACTATTTGCAGTTGCTAATTTCAATGTTTCATCAATGTTTTCTGTCTTGAAGTATATCAATACGCCTTCCTTAGTCGGTTTATAAATCTCTCCTTTTGCCAGTGCGCCTGAAATCCCCAAATTCTCGTCAGCAAAAGGAAATAATGCCATTTCATTTTTGTCAATATTTTCTTTGTCGAATTCAAAACCGAAGACTGCGGTATAAAACTTGATTGCTCTGTCAATTTCGGTGACAGGTATTTCAAAATAAACAACAGGGTTTGAATTTGATGTCTTAGTATTTTTATCAGTTTGATTAATTGGTATTTTTGAATCATCACCGCACGAAGTTAATAGGTGAATTAAAAGTCCAATGATGGATGCTGGAAATATGTTCTTTATAAAATTCATTCTTTTTCTATAATTGTTAACCAAGTTAAGTGGCAGATTTAGAAGTATAAATATTAAATTTTGGGTCTTACTTTCCTTTTTGTGTTGTCCTTTTTTTTGCTTCTTTGGTTATTGCAAAACTTTCACGTCTTGTAATGGTCTTTATAAATTCAACTTTCCTAAATCGCAATGCACTAAAATCATCATCAATGGAAACTTGTCTTACGGGTTCTAAATTATATTTCCCTAAACTGGTCCATCCAGAATCTCGGTTAAAGTCACATTTATAGTTTTTTGAAGTCATTTTAGGATAGCATAACCATATTACAGCATCCCCTTTTAGTTTTTGATCAATGGAGGATATAAATTGTTCAATTTCTACTTGGGTTGTTACAAAACATATTACAAATTCTATCTCTATTACTTCCGTTAAGTTTTTAATAATGGTTGCCTTAGCTGACATTTCTTCAAGTTCGTTGTCAAACGCTTTTGGACTATTAATGGCAACAATATTTGTTTGTTCCTTGTAGTTCAATTTTTTAAAAAGAGGTGTCATGAGTATGCGGGTAAATTAAATCTAATTTGAAAAACAAAAATAATCAAGAAATATATATCTATCAATAGGAAACCTCTTCATTATTGTGGTAAAATGTATCACTCAATATCTATATCTCCTGCTCTGAAGGACCATTCTATATGTTTATTGATATCTTGTCGTAACAGCATATTAAGTTGTGCAGCATGATGTTGGGTATGTCGCATATTATAGAGTAGTATTTCCAAAATGGGGTAATTCATGTCATTTGGATGGTCTCCTTCTTTAAATCTGCTATTTAATTTTTCATTATTCAGTGCATAGATTATCTGTTTACCCTTTTCTCTGCTTTGTTTGAGATATGCTACAATTTCTCGTTTGTCATAAATTTTGTCAGGGATTAAATCGTCTATTGCTTCTTCTGGTCTGTCTTTATTCTCCGTTTGTGTAAAGGAAAGCATGGGTGAAAAGTCGCTGGGTGGAATGGTCATATAATAGTCTAAAAAAATGGTACTATGGAAAGCCAGGTAATAAAATCGTTTGTGCGTTGTAAAATAGTCATCAGGACAATTCGAGATAACATTTATCAGCATATCGATGCTTGCTCCAAATTGATTCCACAATATTTCAAGGATAGATTTGTCCATATTTTTACGTAACAGTTTGTCTGTTGTGTTGCGTTTAATTGTTTTTATTAGAAAATGTTGTGAAATTTTTACCGTTGTAACGGCTTAACCCTAAATATTTTGTTCCAAACCACAAGTTTCCATCTTTATCTTTTAATACATTCATAACAGCATTATTTACAAGTCCATCTTTTGTATTAAAATTTTTAAAGTTTTTACCGTCATAATACCAAACACCACTATCAAAAGTAGTAATCCAAAAATGATTCTTTTCATCTTGAATCATGGCGGTTGCTCCTCGAGCATTAAAGCCTTCATTTTTACTAATGCTTTTGAATGTTTTACCATCGTATCTACAAATTCCATGGTCTCTGGTTGCGAACCAGATATTTCCCAAATGATCTTCTGTCATAGAAAAAATCATATCATCGTTAATATAATCTTGCGCAGACCTTAAATCATTAGTCAGGCTATTATTCAAAATGTTTTGAATATTGCTTATTCCGGTCTTGTCTTGGTTAGTTATATAGTAATTCGCAGAAGGAATATAATTTTTAAATTCTTTTCCGTCGTATTTCCACACACCACCGCGATTCCAGGAACTAAACCATAAATTGCCATTTCTGTCTTGCAGAATATCGAGAATAAACTGATGGTAGTTTCCAAGATTAAATTTAGGTTCGTTACCGTTTAAAAAATTATCCAATGATTTTCCGTTATAGCGGTAAATCCCATGATTTCTAGTCCCGAGCCACAAGTTGCCATCTTTATCTTCCAGCATACAAGTAATAAATAAGGTATCTGGGATAAGATATTTTGAAAATTTATTACCATGATATATACATATTCCTTTATTTGTTCCGAATAGAATATTCCCAGATCTGTCTTGAACAATGGAACTTATATGATTGGAGCACAGGCCGTTTTTTTCATTAAAGTTGGTAAATGTTTTCCTGTCATAACGGTACGCTCCTTCTCCGTTTATACTGAACCACAAATTGCCCTCTTTATCAAGGAGTTGACATACCACAACTTCGCTTGAAGTCTTGTTTTTCAGAACTATTTGAAGTGGTTGTTCAGATTTATTGACTGAATTTTCTTCTGTTATGTTTTTGTTTATTAAAGTCTGTCCGTTACAGGAGATTAAAAATATGGGGACCAATAGCGCGATGAAGAGGCAATGTTTAAATTCCAACGTTTTCATTTTTTTTCTTTGTTAAATGGAATGAACCTTAAATTAAGTTTGCAAAATGTAAACATTTAATTAAAATTGTAGAATTAGATTGCTCGTCAGGAAAATAATTTTAAATTACATTGACAAATATCCAACGGCAAAAACTTAATTTCAATGAACTCAAACCAGTTTATGGAAATGCAAGCATCGTAAACGACGAAAAAGTTGTTTACAATATTAAAGGTAATGATTTTCGATTGGTAGCTTTAATAAACTTTTCACAAATAGCTTGCTATTTCATTTGGTTTGTTAAACACAAAGAATATAATAAGATTAATGTCAAAACGAGGCTATATATCCAGATACCTGCTTATTCTAAAAAAGTTAAAAGTAAAACCTTTTTCAACTTATGAGGAATTACAAGCCTATATTGAAAATCAATTTGACTATTTGCAAATGCAAGATGAAAATTTACAAATAGGTTTTTCAAAACGAACATTTCAACGTGATATAAAGGAAATCAGTAATGTTTTTGGCATTGACATTGAGTATTCAAAATCCCAAAAAGGTTATTTCATCAGCCAGAACGAAAATGAAAACATGAATTTTCAAAGGATGATGGAAGCATTTGATATGTTTAATTCTTTAAACCTTGCACATGATTTAACCTCTTTTATTCATTTAGAAAAACGCAGACCTAAAGGAACGGAAAATTTATACGGATTGCTGCATGCCATCAAAAACAGATTTATTATTAAATTTAATTATCAGAAATTTTTGGACGAAGAATTAAGCTATCGTTTGGTAGAACCTTATGCTTTAAAGGAGTTTAAAAACCGTTGGTATATTATGGCTAAAGAAACTACAGGCAATAATATCAAAAGTTTTGCTCTTGACCGTTTGACAAATCTTGAAATTACAAATCAAACATATCAGTATCCTGACAATTACAGTATTGAACAAAGCTACCGTTATTGCTTTGGAATTATAAGCCCGAATGACCATGAACCTCAGGACATCATTCTATCCTTTGACCCATTTCAAGGTAAATATATCAAAACACTTCCATTACATGACACTCAACAAGTATTGGAGGACAACGACGAAGAAATGAGAATAAAACTTAAACTTTACCTGACACATGACCTGGTAATGGAACTACTTTCTTTCGGTGACCACATGAAAGTTATAGAACCTAAATCATTGGCTGACCAGATTAAACAAGCACATGAAAAAGCATTTAGACAATATTAAGGGCCATCTCACAGAGGAGTAAACATCTTTACAGTTCATGAATTCATTCATGTTCTCAATTAAAGCCAATTGATTTTTTTGAAAACTGATTAGTTAAAGTTTCCTCTTTACAAAATTCTAGAAGCGTATTTACATCTACTGCACTTCCATAAAGTATTTCATTGATTTCGTTTTTACGAACTATATTATCAATCTGTCCACCTGAAAAATCAAACTTTGTAGCCAGTATTTCACAATCTTCATTTGATAAATGAGGCATTTTTAATTTCCATATTTTTATTTTAGCTGAAACGGCCGGCTTTTGAAATTCAATTTTGAAAAGGAATCGTCTTTCAAATGCCGTATCCATATTGTTAACTAAGTTCGAAGTCGCTATTAAAATTCCTTCAAAGTTTTCCATTTCTTCAAGCAAAATATTCTGTATGCGATTTTCAGTATCACTTGTATTCGAAGAATTTGCCTCTTTACGTTTAGCGATTATAGCATCAGCTTCATTGAAAAATAAAATAGGCGCAAGTGTTTGCGACTTCGCATAAGATTTGTAGTCCTTAAAAACTTGTTTAATAATTTTTTCACTTTCTCCAAACCACATTGAACGTGAAGCGCTAATATCAATTTTCATTATTTCACGATTTGTAGCTTTAGCTATTTGTAAAACACTTTCTGTTTTTCCAGTGCCAGATGCACCATATAACAATGCTGTAACGCCTTTGGGTAAGGATTTTTGTACCAGGCGTTCTTGTGTTTTTTTGAAATTCTCTTCTAATAAGAGATTTTTCAATAACGCTAATTGATTTGCTTCCTTTTCACTGAAAATTAATTCACGAAAGGGGAGGTCTTGGGGTTGAATTACGTTCTCTTTTTTCTTTTTGTCTACATCTTTTTTGAATAGTTTAATATCACACTCCGTTAATAAGTCTAAAGCTTTTTCAGTGAGCTGCATTCTGGCATCATCAAAAAATGCTGCATCTACGATTTCTAACAAATCTTCCTTAACCAGATTATTTTCCTTAGCTAAAAATCTTTGTATTTGAGTAAATCTTTCCTTTGGCTTGTCATAAATCTCTTTGAAACTTCTTTCAATCCAAGGATCTCTGTCCCCTTCAAGAAATTTCCATACTACGTATAAAAACAAATATTTTTCTTCCATCGATGTTCCTAAGAACCTGGCTTTTTCAATAAGCGGAAAATGTCTATTTTCTTCCAACAAGCATTGAGTTTGCTCAAATAATTCAAATGTTGAAATTTCTTCATTGTCTCTTTGATTACCTATTTCATTTATTTTTTCCAGTAAAGTAAAAATATCTTCATACTTTATGGCATCAACTAAGACATCAGGAATTGGTTCGCTTTTTAATATTTTTTCAGAAACGATTTGATTAATATAAAACTCTTCATCTGCACCTTTAAGATTTATGCTTCTATGTCGATTACTTTTATTATTTTTCCGTAGCAAACGCTTATTGTACAAATCAACAAAGTCATCACTGAATTCAAGTAGTTTCATTGGGTTACAATCAAAATGAGAATTCAAGTCATCTAAATCAACTTTCCGACCTTTGTAGTTTAAGGTAAAAATAACAGCAACAAAAAGGGCTTGTGTTTGTGTAATATGGAAGTATTCAGCTAGAAAGGAAAGTTCTTTTTTGGTTTGCTCAAAAAAGGAATTGTTTAGTTTACTATCTTCTGATAAGTTAAATACTAATGTAATGTTGTCCAGTATTTCTTGTTTTAATGTTGTGTTTGCCATATTTGCATATTGATAAGTTTGATAATTTTTATACAAAACTATTTAGGTAGAACGCCAAGATGTGTCGCTATGAAAATTTCTTTTGTATGGAGACAACTTCTGTGCTCTTCGAGCTGCACGAAAGATTAGCAATTATTGCCAATGGTTAATCCAGTTAAAAATCTACCAGTTCGTAATTTACATTTCGTCCGCCTTCGCCAGTCTGTTTTAAAATTCCTTTTTCTACTAAGTCTTTAATATCCCGTAAGGCAGTATCTGACGATGATTTATTGATTTTCGCCCATTTGGAACTTTGTAATTTTCCTTCAAAGTTTTCAAATAACAGATTCAATACTTTTCTTTGTCTTTCGTTTATGGTCGTTTTTTCATGCAATTTCCAGAATTCTGCTTTTCTTAAAATTTGTTGAGTAGTCTTTTCTGTTGCAAGCATTGCATTTTTAAAACAATGTAGAAACCATTTGAGCCATTCTGTAATATCGTTTGAACAGTGTTGCACTTTTTGTAAAACATCATAATACTGTTTTCGCTCTTCCAGTATTTGGCTGGACATACTATAAAAGCGTTCTCTACTTCCTTCAGAACGTGCCAGTAGCATATCTGAAACGGCACGTCCAATACGACCATTTCCGTCGTCAAAGGGATGAATAATGATAAACCAAAAATGGGCTATTGCAGCTTTTAGAACCGGATCCAGGGAATTATCGTTATTGAACCAGTGTAAGAACTTCTCCATTTCCGAAGGAACAAACGCAGGCTTTATCGCTTCAAAATGTACTTTTTCTTTATCCATCGCACCTGAAACTACTTGCATTTCACCTGTTCGATAACATCCAACCTCAATTTTATATGGTCCGCTAAATCCAGTAGGGAAAAGAGCTGCGTGCCAGCCAAATAAACGTTTTTCTGTTAGAGGTAAATCAAATCGTTGTGTTGCATCCAGCGTCATTTCTACAATTCCTTCAATATGGCGGCTACTTTTGACAAGGCCTGCTGAATTAATACCCAATCGTCTGGCAACGGAAGAACGTACTTGTTCATAGTTGAGCAACTCGCCCTCTATTTCAGAAGATTTTACAACATCGAGTGTTAAAGCATTAAGAGTGGCTTCTTCTTTTGCAAAGAACCCTAATGCATTCATCTGCCCAATGATTTTACCTTGCATCCATCGTACCTCTCCGAAAATTGAATGAATGAGAGCGTTTTCCCAGGTAAAATCAGTCCAATTTTTATATTCGTAGATATATTTTGCCATAGATTGAATGCTTTGCGGTAAATATATAAAATAAACGCCGCATAATTGCGGTGAATAATCTAACTTTTCTCCGTAAGGTTAAAATACAATGTTTTCATTCTTAGCTATTTGCCTTCGTATTTTTCAAAATTGCCTTTCAAAAGTCTTTCCGACAAACTTATAAACGCCACCTTCTGCCATTCCAAAAAGCAAATTATTATTATGGTCTTTATATATGGACCAAATCATAGGTGTAGAAAGTTTGTTATCAATAATATAGTTTGTCATTGAATTGCCATCATATTTCCAGGCTCCAGTATCTCTGTCTCCAAACCAAATATTTCCTTCCCTATCTTCTTCGATGGCAAATACGTGTTCAAGAGTGCCAGCTTTTGACTTATCTCCTCTTCTTGTACTTGTGGGATGAATTAAATTATTCTTTTCAGAAAAATGAATGGTAACGTCTCCTTCCATGAGCAAAACCCCAATGCCATTATTTCCTATCCAAATCCGACCTTTTGAATCTGCTAATACACTTCTTATATGCAAATGCTCATTATATTTAAGGTTTAAATGTTCATGACTAAATATATTCACTATTTTCCCATCATAGTTGTAAAGGGCGGAATAAGTTGCTATCCAAACCTTACCGTATTTATCTTTTGATATATCAGTGACACCATAAGAATTGTCAGGATTTTCATTTCTTGGTTGTGTGAAAATTAAAAAGTTAGCACCATACGAATTACCCGGATTTTCATTTTTTGGTTTTGGAAAAATTAAATAATGCATATTTTTTCCGTCAAAACGGTTAATTCCGCCTTCCTCGCCGGCATAAAACCATTCATCGCCATTTGTTTCATTCCATTCAAATATTGGATTGTTAGTTTGGGTTGAATAATTTGTAAACTTTTGCCCGTCATAAATACTTAATCCCTTTGCCGTGCCAATCAATATATTTCCATGTTTATCCTCTTGTATGGAGCGGATTTGGTTGTCCAATAAACCATCTTTTGTTGTAAGATATTTAAATGTATTTCCGTCATAACGACTTACACCTGCATTATGAATGCCAAACCAATAGTTGCTTTTACTATCCTGAAAGATAACACGTATTCCAGAACCAAATTTTAAAGTATCGGTTTTTGAAACACTTTGTAATTCAGATGTACTATTTTCTTTCCCGGTTGATTTCTTTTCAACACATGACAAGTTGAGTATCAACAGGACTATTAAGTACATCAAATTAAAAAGTTTTTGCATTTATGGATTTATTTTACAAATTTTTCAAACGTATGACCATTAAATGTATAAACGCCTGCATTATGCGTTCCAAGCCAAAGAACCCCTTTGTTGTCTTTATAAATGGTAAAAAGCAAAACATCAGTCTCACCATCTTTGACAGGGTAATGAATAAGTTCTTTTCCATTGTACTTCCACACCCCGTTTTCATAAGTCGCCATCCATAGATTGCCCTTATTATCTTCGGTTATGGAGAGGAAAAAAGGAAATTCCATTTTATTGGTTTTGTTAAGGTAACCAATGCCACTCTCTTTTTTAAAGGTTACGGATTCATAGCCATCCGTTTCTATGACATAGCGAAAACGAGTATTATTTATCCAAAACTTACCATTTTTATCTTCAAAAATGGCACGTGTTCCAAAATCACCTCCATTTGGCGTTGTTTGTAATTGTTCTTCATAATGCCAGCTCAGGGCTCTGCCATCATATCGACACACCCCTAAGCTGGCTGTTCCGAACCACATATATCCTTTACGATCTTTGTAGATGGTATAAAGTCCATAAGGTTTTAAGCTGGTATTTGGATTTTTCATGTAAAACATATTTTCCTGGGGTGATGTTGGAAATTTTAAGTAGTGTAAATATTTCCCATCAAATCTGTAGGCTCCACTTTTTGTAGAACCCATTCTGAACCATAAATCATCAGGTTTTAAAACCCAATCATTCAAAGGTGATGCCGGGTTAGCGATTTGCAATGTTTTAAACGTACGACCATCAAATTTACTAACCCCTTTTTCTGTATCAAAGTAAACATTCCCATTAGCATCTTCCTGAATACCTCGTATTTCATTGCTAACTAAGCCATTTTCGGTAGTTATATGTTTTAATCGTTGCCCATTGTAATAATATACCCCATTTTCTTTACTTCCGAACCAATAATTTGATTTCTTATCCTGATAAATAGTCCAGATTGTTTTATCAAGTTGAGTAACAGTTACACCGGTGTCTATACTATTACTTACAAAGAAACTTACCAGAAAAATGGTGAGTAGTGTCAATTTCATTTTATTCATTTTTCAATGGTAGTGTTTCAAAGGATTTGCTGTCTTACAATACAAATAACTATAGACTGTGGAAAAACTACGGCCCTTCAGTTCATAAATATAGTCATTAAATGGGTTAGGTCTTGGGCAAACTTTAAACGTTTTTTGGATGCATTTTTAGATTATCAGGGGCGGAGTGTTACGAAGATAGCTGTGGTATGTCCCTGAGCGTTTATAAGAAATACATCTGCGAATAACATTATGCTTAAACAATAACGCTATCTAAAATCTGTGATTCATAACCGAGTGTTAGGGGTAAATTTCAACTATATAATCTATCGTAAAAAAGCTAATATCCAAGGGTATAATCTTGGAAAACTATCTATTTTATCCTTGACCATCATAAATGCCTATTTGGCCAATGTATAAAATACTATAAATACAAGAGGCTATCTTTTTAGACAGCCTCTTGTGTTTTCAGGGTAGTGCAGGTATCACAATAAATTACTCATGCAAGAAATTTACTATGAAGAGAATCATTCGATTAAAAACGGAACCTTACCATTCGTAATGATGATTTTACTATTATTGGTCTTAGATAACTCCAGAAAAGCTTCAATACTGCGTATTTTGATGATATTATCTGTCAAACCTTCTGAAAGTATTTTTTGTGCGTCTTTAGTTCCTGTGGCTTCAATAATTTTTCTTTCAGCTTCTAATTTTTCCTGTTGTAGAATGAACTCCATTCTCATTGCATTTTGTTCTGCTTGTAATTTCTGTTCAATGGAACTTGCCAATCCGGCAGGCAATTGAATACTTTTCATTAATACAGAATTTACAATAATTCCTTGTTGTTCAAGCGTTTCACTCATTTTTCCTTTAATCGCTGTTTCTATTTCTGCTCTCATACCAGAGTGCATGTCTTTAGCAAAGTACTTAGAACAAACATCTGCCGATGCAGAGCGAAAGACGTTAGATATGATTGTTTCATATCCTTGACCCAGGTTTCGAATAACTTTAGGCACACTGTTTTCATCTACTCTGTAAAGAATAGAAATCTGTGCAACAATACTTAAGCCTTCTTTGCTGGGCAAACTCAAACTCAGCTCGATATTATTGATCTGTACATTCGTTCTGATCACTTTAGTAACGATGGGGTTATACAGTACCGTGCCTTGTTTGTAAACACTTTCTGAAAGTTTACCAAGTTTTTGTTTTAGCCCAACTTCCCCTGGTCTGATAATAGCACAGCTGGAGACTAGTAATGGGAATAATAAGAGGTAAAAAATTTTTGATGTTTTCATGATTTTATTTGGTTAAGATACCACCTCAATTTTAAGATAGTATTACTATCAAAGTTACGGTATAATTTAGTCCAATGCAAGTGTAGTATCCTGACCTGGCACCTATTTTTATAGAAATGGTCTTTTTAGATTTAGGGTAAAAAATGAGACACAAAGAAAGCCGGCGACGGAAATGTATAAAGGAGGTTGGTTTAGAATTGTCTTTTTACATTGTCACTTACTGGTTTGTGGAACGGCATATACTTACATTGTTATTCCCTCTGTCCAACTTGTACAAATCCAAATAATAAATACGTGTTCGTATTTATTATTTCCAAGGTCCTTTTGTCGTTACGTTCATAATTTCGTCCCTCTGATTAATTCTATATAATCCACCGGCTCCGCCCAACCAAAAATTTCCTTTTCTATCTTCCAGTATTCCCATGATTGAAATTGGAATATCATAGTGCTTAAAGGCTACTCCATCGTATTTATATACTCCATTCTTTACGGTACCTATCCATATATTATCAGATTTGTCTCTATAGATTTTGTACACATCACCATCATTAAATCCTTTTATTTCTGGAAATGAAATAATCTCATTCCCTATTATTTTATTGATTCCACCCTTTCCAAACTGCTTTTTGGGGTCAATATCATCTCTTTCAGCAACTCTGGTTCCGATCCAAACACTTCCATCTTTGTCAAATTCAATTTGGGTAACATTATTAGAGTGTAATCCATCTTTTTTCAGAAAATGAGTAAACGAATTTACATCATATTTACAAACGCCATAACCGTCTCTGAGAAACCAGATATTACCATTGGCATCTTCACTTATACCCATTATCCAATCCTTGGTATCTTCATTTATTTTGGTATCAACTTTTGGGTAAGGAACTGAAAAATGATGAAATGATTTTCCATCAAATTTATAGACACCATTCCAAGTACCAACCCAAAAAACGTTCTTACTATCAATAAGTAAATTTGCAATCATATTGCTAATAAAGTCGTCTCCTACTAAAAAATTCGTAAAATTCTTACCATCATATTTTGTTAAACCCTCACCCGTATTTAACCAAAAGATACCGGTTGAATCCTCTTTTATGGCAGTTACTCTATCAGATGGTAACCCATCCTTTGTTGTAAAATATTTTAATTTTTCACCATCATATCTTGCTATTCCATTTCCATTTGTTCCAAACCACAAATTTCCTCTGGAATCTTCGAATATGCTGGTTACATATTCTCCAATTTGAGCTTCAATTTCTATGTTATCGGAATCTCTTTTTTTAATAGGGTTCACTTTCTTTTCCTGTGAGTTACAAGAAGTTGATAAAATCGATAAAATTATTAATATAATCAGTTTAATTTTTTTTCTGTTCAAATATGATGCACAACTTCCATATAGGCGAAATAAACTTTTGCCTATATGGAAGTTGGGATGTATTAGCGAAAGATTGTTTCGTTTTATTTCTGACTCAAGGTAAACTATTTAATCTATAAACCATCAAATGGACTTTTAATCTGATGGATGCTCGCGGTTAGCTTTAATGTTTTATGTCAAATAACTTTGCGTATGAGTTAAATTTGGATTTATATTTTGTGTTCATCGTTGATATTTACATTAGTCTTTTCCGCTTGTCTTTGGTTAATAATGAAGTCTTTTCCAAATGTTAGTTTTTCTGATAGCGTCGAGTTTGGTTCTACCACCCTCCAAAATGGAGTGATGTTTTTTATTGAATTAGTTTGTTGGTATTTTTCAAAATTTGCTTCTGCCACTATTCGTAAAAATATTCCTGTCGTAACCGGGCAAGTATAGTCAGCTTTGTTTTCAATAGCAAGGTCTTTCCTCATTGTTTGAACTGACACAATTTTACCTTTTGGTATTTGCTTGATGTAATTGTCAATTATTTGCGGTGTCGCTATAAACATATTGCAGTTTGCCGGAATGTCTGCAAAATTAAAATCTATTCGTTTAATTTTTGGCTCTTTGTCACAATGCAATTTCTCAGTCCAAGTCTTTTTTGATGCCATTTTATTCGTCTAATTTTTGTTTTAAGTTTTGAAGGTATAAGTCCATTGTCTTATCCAAGTCTACAAAAAAGTATGATATTGTTCTAAAAAACGGATTTGAGATTGTTACTACTTCTTTAAACTCAATTGCTGTTTGATTTTCCTTAGTTTGCTTAAAAGTACCGACCCAATATCCATTAAAGTTTTTTGGTTCAATGATTTCAATTTCAAATATTTCGTTTTCTATTTTCTGCTTCACTTTAAAAGTTATAGCTGTTCCTTTTTTGGGAACTTCTGTCCAAGTATTTTCGTCAATTCCAATGATTTCTTTTACATCATTTCTCCAAGTGGTTTGATTTTTAAAATCTGATACTAAGTTGAATACTTTAGTTACATCTGAATTAAGCACAGCCGTTTTTGTAAATGTTCTTTCTTTGGGTAGAAACAACCCAATTATCAATACGATTGCAATGAGTGCAACAACAAAAACTAGCAAATAAGTCATCATTTTTTTCATTTTAAAGATTTTTATTTTTGCAAATTTCTATTTCACTTTCAAAAGTTTTTTGACGTTTTTTGCTATTTTATAGGAACATAAAAATCAGTTACCAAATTTTCAGGCTTGTAAAAGGGTGGTGACTTTATATACCATTCAAGTGCTGGTTTGTCCGCTAAGTCAAATTTGTTTTCAAACAAGCAAACATTATAGATGTAGTCGTAAACGGGATAAAATCCTTCATAAGCTCCTTTATAAGTGAACACCGCAAACTTTCCGCCTTCAATTTTTTTGTAACCAATTTCTCCACTTGGTTTTATTTCTTTTGAAAGTAGAATACAAGCGTCAAAACGAATATTTTGTTCTGCTGTTAGGTCGGGATTGTCGTGAACAATGCCAATAGTTGCTGGCTTTAATTTTAAAACTAAATGAGTTGCGGCCCAAAACATTAGTCGTTGAAATGAACTACCAACTTTGTCATACGAACCTGTGTGTCTTATGTAAGCAAGATATTGGTCTGGAATTGTTTTAATAATTGGACCCTGAACATTGAGAGCATTTAAATCAATTTTTGCTTCTCCATATTCATTTTGTTTATTTGTCGTTAGTTCTGCAATAGAGTTGCGATACTCAATTGGTGTCAGTCCAAAATAATCTTTAAATGCTCTTGTAAATGTTTCGTGATTTTGATAACCACATTCAAAGGCTATTTGTCCAATGTCGTTTTGAGAATGTTTAAGTTTTAAAGCCGATTTTTCAAGTCGGATTCTTGTCAAAAAGTCTTTTATGGTGTTTCCTGTAATCGATTTGAAAACCCGATGAAAATGATACTGCGAAAGATTAGCTTGTATAGAAATGTCTTTGAGTTGAATGTCAGTTGTCGAATTACTTTCTATATAAGCAATTGCCTTATTTATTCTTTCAAGATATGAATTTTTGGTGCCTGTTCTCATTCTGTAAAAATACCATTGTCATTAAATTTTCGCTTGATGTTTCTTGCTCGTTTCGAGGTCGTCGTACCATTACCACTAACGTTTGGCGGCTTGGTGAAGGTGGCGATTTACCGCAAATGTTCAAACGAAGCTCACACTTTAAATTTACGAAAATCCTTCATATGAGTCAATATACCGCCAAATTTGCCAAACTCGTGTTGAACGAAACCTTCGGTAGCTACCTATCTAAAAAACAGTTACCTTACCAAAACTAAAAATTTAAACGTCATGGTAACAAAAAAAAGAGAACCTTCAAGAGTCATCGACAAAAATTTAAAATCAATTCACTACAACCCCATAAAAACCGGTCACGTTCAACGGGAGTATCATGGCATGCCCGCTTGGCGCCACGAAACTCTAGCTGTTAGTGGTAGTTTTTTTATTCATTTAATCTGATTTTCAAATCCATTCTTTCGTGCAATATTCTGATAACTTCAATTTCGAATTTATCAATAAATTGATAGAATATTATATGTCTTCCTGAATGTAATCCGAATAAATTTTTGTTAATTTCATCATATTCTATTCCAATTTCAGGATTTTTTCCGATTTCCTTACAAGAAAGTTTCAGCATTGAATAATATTTGTCTGCTTGCGATTCAGACCATTTTTCAAAAGTATATTCCCAAATATTATTCAAGTCATCAATGGCTTCTTGTCTTAAAACAATTTTAGCCATTTTTTCTTTTTTCGGCTTTTAGTTGTATTAAATTTTCGTCAAAGTTAAAGTTTTCGACTCTTGGGCTTTCTAATCCTTTTTGAATCGCGTTTTTCAAAGCAATAGCTTTACTTTCTTCATTCTCTAAAAGTCGGAGTCCTGCCCGTATAACTTCACTCACATTTTTATAACGCCCTACCGATACTTGGTTACTCACAAACTGGTCAAAATAATTCCCTAATGATATTGATGTATTTTTCATTTCATTTAAAGTTTAAATAAAGTTACCAAAAATTGGTAAATGCACAAATTTTTAATTCAAATTTTTGAGATTGATTTTGAAATTTTTGTCTGTCTCTGTACTCGATCGAAAATGACCACTAACGTCAGTCTGTGAAAAAACCAAACTAGGTTTTTTCTTAAAAATACAAAAAATTCCTTTCAAACCACCTCACAATTTTGTATCTTCAAGGATGAAACACAAACAAGGTACAGCAAG
>JAIYCH010000014.1 GCA_027488135.1 Saprospiraceae bacterium
GGGGATCAGAAAATTATATTTGGCGAATTTGATGATTCTATGCAGAAATGGAAAAAGTTAAAGGTATTTTACAAGGAAGCTATGCCTTTTGTAGGTTGGCGTAAATACCGAAACCTTGACCTGAGATTCAGAAATCAGATTGTTTGCAACTAAAATGTTTTAGATTACTTATTTTGACATATTTATTGGGCGTAATTACAAACTACTATGGAAAGAGTTGAAAAAAATCAAGAGGTTGTGTTGGCCATCGACATTGGTACAACAAAAGTCTGTGCCATTGCGGGTTTTAAGAACGATTTAGGGAAACTTGAAGTTCTGGGACTGGGCAAGGTTAACTCAGAAGGTGTCCTCCGGGGGGTGGTATCCAATATTGAGAAAACCGTAAACGCTATTCAAGAGGCTATTGAAATCACCAGACGGTCGGCGAACATCGACTTCAATCTGGTACATGTTGGCATTGCTGGCCAACATATTAAAACATTACAGCACAGGGGACAATTAGTAAGAGAGTATAGTGATTCTGAAATATCTCAAAAAGATATTGATCGCTTGGTTCATGATATTCACAAATTAGTTCTGCCTCCGGGGGATAAAATTTTACATGCCATACCACAGGAATTTTCTGTAGATTCAGAGCATGGAATAGTAGATCCTATTGGTATGTCTGGCGTTCATTTAGGAGCAAATTTTCATATAATTACAGGACAAATTACCGCTACGAATAATATTTTTAGATGTGTAGAAAGGGCAGGTGCTAAAGTGGCTAATATGACGCTGGAACCCATTGCCTCCGCTATGGCCGTGTTGAGTGAAGAGGAAAAACAGGCTGGTGTGGTTCTTATAGATATTGGCGGTGGAACCACCGATATTACCATTTTTTACGAAGGTATTATCAGACATACTTCTGTGATTCCGTTGGGTGGAAATATAGTTACCAAAGATATCAAAGAGGGCTGTACTGTTATGCCACAACATGCCGAAAATTTGAAAACCCGCTTTGGTTCCGCATTATCTGATGAAGTATTTGACAATAGAATCATATCTATTCCTGGTTTAAGAGGAAGAGAACATAAGGAAATATCTGAAAAAAATCTGTCCCTTATTATTCAGGCAAGAATGGAAGAAATTTTCGATTACGTTTATGCGGAAATTTCGGCCTCGGGTTACGGTAAAAAGCTCGTGGCAGGTATCGTTTTGACAGGCGGAGGAGCCTTGTTACGTCACGTTGACAAATTGGCAGAATACCACACGGGTTTACCCGCAAGAATTGGTCTGCCGGTCGAACACCTGGCTCATGGCTACTCTGAAGCATTGTGCAGTCCCATTTATGCTACTGCGGTAGGCCTCCTCCTGCGAGGTATCGAAGATAGAGAAAAAGGTAGGTACAAATCATCTGAAAAGATAGCTAAAACCAAAGATCCTGAAGTAACCAAAATCGAATCTGAACCAACAAAAGGAGGTTTTATTAACATAATCATTGAAAAAACAAGAGAATGGTTTGACGCTGGACCCGATTCAGACCTTTAAACGCTCTTTTTTTATTGATTACCCAAAAACGAATACTATGATCTACGAATTTCCAAAAGACGATAGTCCAGTTATAAAAGTAATAGGTGTAGGTGGCGGTGGAAGTAATGCGGTCACCCACATGTTTAAGCAAGGTATTATTGGTGTTGATTTCGCCATTTGTAATACTGATAATCAAGCGATGGAAAATAGCCCCGTACCAACTAAAATTAGGCTAGGTCCTAATTTAACAGAAGGAAGAGGCGCTGGTTCTAAACCAAATGTCGGAAAACTGGCCTGTGAAGAATCTATAGAAGAGGTGAAGAGGTATATTGAAAATAACTGTAAAATGCTCTTCATCACAGCCGGTATGGGAGGTGGTACGGGAACGGGAGCCGCTCCTATTATTGCCAGAACTGCCAGGGAAATGAATATCCTTACCGTGGGTATTGTTACTCTTCCTTTTACTTTCGAGGGAAATAAAAGAACTTCTCAAGGTTATGAAGGCCTCAATGAATTAAAAAATTCAGTGGATACGCTTATTATTATTTCTAATGATAAACTTAGGCAAATCCATGGTAATCTATCTCTTTCTGATGCTTTTTCAAAAGCTGATAATGTTCTGACCACCGCAGCTAAAGGGATCGCTGAAATAATTACCGTTCCCGGGTATGTAAATGTCGATTTTGAAGACGTTAATACCGTCATGCGTGGGAGCGGAGTGGCCATAATGGGAACAGGTCTCGCCGAAGGTAATGACCGTGCACGTATCGCAGTAGATCAGGCACTGCATTCTCCACTTCTTGAAGATAATAATATCAACGGGGCAAAGCATATACTTTTGAATATTACCTCTGGTTTGAAGGAAGTTACTATGGATGAAATTTTTGAAATTACAGATTTCGTTAGAGAAGAGGCCGGTGATGATAGTGAAATTATATGGGGTAATTGTTACGACAATAAATTAGGTAATAAAATAAGTGTCACTGTTATAGCCACCGGTTTTGAGCACCAGGTTACCGATAATCTGGACTTCATGCCTCAGAAAAGTCAAGTCACTATAAATTTAGGTGATGCTGTGATCCCAAAAATGCCAGAGACGAATGCTCCGTCAAGTGGTTTAAGTGGTATTGGCTATGAAGGGGGGAATAATACGGGTCGGGTAATTGAATTTGGAGATACTAATCCAAATAAAATGGGGCACAATATCAATGGTCAGTCAGATCCTTATTTAAAAGATAATAAGAATGTTGCTTCACCGAATGCTTCACCTTTCAAAAACAGAGAGGAAGAAAACAGGCGAAGAGAATCGCTTCGTGCCCAAACGCAAAAGTTAAATAATCCTAAAGTAATTAGTGATTTAGAAAACCAGCCTGCTTATTTACGTAGAAATGTTACGCTGGAAGATGTGCCGTCTTCCTCCGATAACAATTTCTCCAGGTATTCTGTGAATCCTTCCAATAATATGGAAATAAGGGAGGGTAATTCCTTTTTGCACGACGCAGTTGATTAATGATTATTTACGCCTTAGTTATAACTACTTTAATTTCCATAAAGTAGAAATTATCGGGTGCTTTCTGAAAGATAGCACCCTTTTTTTATGCTAATTTATACATTAGGCTAATAGGCCTTTATGATGGCAAAGACTTGTTGGCTAAAAGGTAAACAAGTGACCCCACAGAGGTCAGGATTTTATGAAAAATCGACCCCAAAGGGGTCGCATGTTTATAGAATTTATCGCCAGGGGAATAATTGGGTATTGGAGAAATTATATCGCCAGGGACAAAAAGGATTAATTAACATTTAATTAAATAATTTGGCGCAACATATCAAACGAAAATAAAGTTTACATAATAGAAGATCATTAAAATCTTTTTTTAATACCCATCCCATGAATATCAAAAAAATTAAATTAGCCCTGACTGTCGGTCTTATTAACTCAGGCACAGGAAGCACTTTAGGTAAGGTGAGAGAATTAATGCATTCACTAAAAGAAGACGTGGGCGCTATGCTCTCTTCTCAGGAATTAAAGAAGGCGGTGTTAGGTCCAAACATGGTTCAACATTCGTACGCGCTTCAGTTTGAACGCTGTACCTTGAATGTTGATGTGGTTTGTCACCCTCATACTCAGCAAGAAATGGTTCGCACTTTTTATTTCAATTAGTTTTTCATTCTACCTTTTAAAACGAAATTTTACCTTGGAGGCTGTCTAAAAAGATAGCCTCTTTTTATGTGCCGATGGATAATACCCATTATGCCCCTGGCGGCACAAATGTTTTATTAATCCTTTCGGCCCCTGGCGGCAAAAATGTTATATTGATCCTTTTGGTCCCTGGCGGCAAAAATACTATAAACGTGCGACCCCGCTGGGGTCGATTTTCATAATGACCTGACCCTAGCGGGGTCACATGTCTTTTAGCCCAATAATAATTTATTATTAATAAAATGGTTGCTTGTTCTTTTAAAAGAATATTTGACCTACCTTTGTGCCCCGAAAAGAAAATTAAAATGCAAATAAGAAACATTGCCATCATCGCTCACGTTGACCATGGCAAAACAACGCTGGTAGATAAAATGCTGCTGGCTGGTCGACTCTTTAAAGACCATGAAACACCTGGCGAATTGATCATGGATAGCAATGATCTCGAAAGAGAAAGGGGTATTACCATCCTTGCTAAAAATGTATCTATCCGTTACAAGGAATATAAAATTAATATTATCGATACGCCTGGTCACAGTGATTTTGGCGGCGAAGTAGAACGGGTTCTTAATATGGCCGATGGGGTTCTTCTCCTCGTAGATGCTTTTGAAGGCGCTATGCCTCAAACTCGTTTCGTTCTCCAAAAGGCTTTGGCCTTAGGATTAAAACCTATCGTCGTTATCAATAAGGTCGATAAGGAAAATTGTACTCCATTGGAAGTTCATGAGCAAATATTTGAACTCATGGCTAACTTAGATGCCACAGAAGATCAACTTGATTTTCCTGTCATTTTTGGTTCCGCTAAAAATGGTTGGATGAGTGAAGATTGGAAAAAGCCTACAGATAATATTTTTGCGCTGCTGGATTCTATCGTACAACATATTCCTCCTCCAAAGGTTTCGGAGGGTACTACCCAGATGATTATCACCTCTCTTGATTATTCCAACTACATTGGTAGAATCGCTATCGGAAGGTTGCAAAGAGGGGTAATAACCGAAGGGCAAATGGTTAGCCTTTGTAAAAAAGATGGTTCTATCGTTAAAAGTAGATTAAAGGCCATTTATGTTTTTGAAGGTTTCGAAAAAGCTAAAGTAACCGAAATTAAAGCAGGTGAAATTGGTGCCATTGTCGGTATCGATGGGTTTGAAATTGGTGATACTATCGCCGATTTTGAATTTCCAGAGGCTTTACCTCCTATTTCTATAGATGAACCTACCATGAGTATGGTTTTCACTATCAATGATTCTCCTTTCTTCGGTCAGGAAGGTAAATTTGTTACCTCAAGACACGTTCGTGAAAGGTTAGAAAAGGAATTAGAAAAAAATCTGGCCCTAAGATTAGAAGATACGGGTTCGGCAGATAGTTTTAGAGTGTTTGGTAGAGGGGTACTCCACTTAGCCGTTCTCATTGAAACCATGCGAAGAGAAGGCTATGAACTTCAAATTGGTCAGCCTCAGGTTATTTTAAAATTGATAGATGGCGAAAAATGTGAACCAATTGAAGAACTAACCATCGATTTACCTGATGCTGTTTCCGGAAGAGCCATCGAAGCAGTTACCAGAAGAAAAGGTATCCTTCTTTCTATGGAGCCAAAGGCAGATAGGGTTATTCTTAAATTGGAGATTCCTTCAAGAGGTATTATCGGTCTAAGAAATTATTTGCTTACAGCTACTGCAGGAGAAGCCATTATGAATCACAGGTTCTTAAATTTCCAACCTTATAAAGGAGAAATTCAAGGTCGTCAAAATGGTTCTTTGATCAGTATGGAAAATGGTAAATCCATTCCTTTCTCCATAAATAATCTTCAAGACAGAGGTGTTTTCTTTATAGGTTCTAACGAAGATATTTACGAAGGTCAGGTGGTTGGTGAAAATAACAGACCTGGTGATATGGTAATTAATCTTACTAAAACTAAGAAGTTAACGAACATGAGAGCCTCTGGTTCTGATGATAAATTGAAATTGATTCCTCCTCGTCGCTTTAGTTTGGAAGAAGCGCTTGAATATATCCAAGAAGATGAATATGTGGAAGCAACTCCAGCTTCCCTGCGTTTAAGAAAAATTTACTTAAAGGAACATGATAGAAAACGCTATCGCAATAGCAGTTTCTCTCAGGTAGAAGGATAATAAAAAGGGCGGCAAATTTTTGCCGCCCTTTCTTATTATAGCATTTATTTTTCTGTAAAATGCTTTATCGAAGAATAAGTGTTGATTCTGATTTTGCTCCATTCATCTCAAATGAAATACTATATTTCCCTTTCACTAAATATATCTGGCCATCTTCCATGGCCTTTATTTTAATAGGCTTTTCTTCCTCTTTAAGATTTTTATTGGCTAACGCTTCTAAGGTTGCAACGGCAGATTCTTTTATGGTTCCTTTGTAAGGAACATAATTTAGTCCGTTTGATATGGTAACTTCTTGCTCAAACAATAATTCTTTGCTATCGGAATATAAACGCATGAAACCTTTACCTGCGATGGAAGCATACACTGGTAACAAGATGTCAGGTGACATACTTTCCTGCCAGGGAGCCATTTTTCTTCCCCATCGTGGACTTGCAAAAGGTGAGGCCGGAGTAAAAGCGTGCAATGTTTTTGCCATTATTTCTGGTGTAAGCTGTTGCAGTTCTTTGACAGAAGCCAGGTAAATAGATCTGCCATGGGTTCCTACAATAATTTCCTTATCTCTTGGATGGATAACCAGGTCATGCACAGAAACGGCTGGAAGATTATTTTCAAATAGTTGAACCTGTTTGCCTCCATTTAATGAACAATACAGGCCATTGTCAGTCCCAATATATAGCAAATTCTCATTAACTGGATCTTCCTTTATGACATTTACAGGTTCATTAGGTAGTCCTTCGCCAATCTGCTTCCATGTTTTTCCGTAATCTTCGGAAACATAAACATAAGGTTTAAAATGATCATTTCTATAACCATTTAATGTTACATATACCCTTGAGGCCTTAAAAGCAGATGCCTGAATGCTACTTACCCATAAATTTTGTGGTAGCGATTCGTCTAATCTTTTCCATGTATTTCCTCCGTCGGGACTTAGGTGTATCATACCATCATCGGTTCCCACGTAAATTAATCCAAAGGTAACCGGTGATTCGTGAATACAGGAAATGGTTCCAAAAGGAACATCTCCCTTTTTCCCCCCTTTCGTTAAATCTCCACTTATTTCTTTAAAAGAGTCCCCCTGATCAAAAGATCGGTGTACTTTATTTGATGCCATATAGAGAATATCCTGATTGTGGATAGATAAATGAATGGGCGTTTCCCAATTCCATCTTAACGGCCGTTCTCCCAGGGCATGTTTAGGCGTTATTCCCTTCCTTTGTCCGGTTTTTGTATTTATTCTAAAATAATTTCCAAATTGAAATCCAGTATATACTGTTTCATTATCCCTGGTATCAATGGCAACTTGCATACCATCGCCACCCATGATCGATTTGAAGGGATAATCACCGGAATCATGCCATTCCGTATTTGGCTTATTGGTTTTAGGACCCATCCAGACCCCGTTGTCTTGTAATCCGCCATAGACTCTGTAAGGTTCAGCCATATCAACAGCCACATGGTAAAACTGACCTAAGGCTGGCGTGTTGCATTTTATCCAGTTAGCTCCGTTATCATAAGAAATATTTATTCCACCATCGTTTCCAAGAATCAAGTGTCCAGGTTTTTTGGGATTTACCCAAAGGGCATGATGATCGGAATGCACATTATCTCCATTTATTGATTTCCATGTTTTTCCTCCATTATCTGAAGCAAGAACAGGAACGCCTAAAACATACAATTGATTTACATTAGCTGCACGAATTTGGGCAAAATAATAGCCGTAGGTAAAATGTACGTTGTCTAAATACCCTTTTTCATGGGTTAATTTCCAGGATTTGCCCATATCATCAGACCGATAAACTTCAAGACCGTGGACAGGAGCGTCAAAAAGGGCAGAATTGGCATCTTCTGTATATTCAACAAGGTTCAATGGGGTAATCTCATTCTTTTTGACGAGGTCTAATACTTTTTCAACCGTATATTGAGAGGGAAAGCCATTTTTTTGTAAAAAGTCCTTTATGAGATATTTCTTTTGAGTTAAAAAGACTTCTTTTGACATAGTTCTCAATGATAACTTGGTAAGTTCGTCAGCATTGGTAGTAGATTTATTTTCTTGCCTGAAGTAATTATCGATAGCTGCAAAGAGAACGGTTTTGCCTTGAAGTTGTGTTACCTCTAAACCAATTCTTCCCAGACCTTCACCGTCTGGAAAACCTGTATTTGCAGCGGTAATTTTTTGCCATGACTTACCTCCATCAATACTTTTATAGATGGCTGAGCCCTTTCCAGACTCTACAAAATCCCATGCTTCTCTCGATTTAGTCCAGGTCGCGGCATAGAGAATTTGAAGAGAAGAAGGGTCTCCAATTAAATCGACGGCTCCAGTCAGTGGATCAACTTTCAATGTATGTTTCCAGCTTAGGCCACCGTCGTCGGTCATAAACACACCTCTTTCCACATTTGGCGAATAAAGATGTCCTAAAACAGCCACCCAAACCTTATTGGGGTCTTTAGGATGGAGGCGTATTCTACCAATATGGTGAGATTCGGGAAGACCTTTAAAAGACCAGGTATTTCCTCCGTCTGTACTTTTGTACATTCCCGTACCAGCGTAGGAAGACCTGCTTGAGTTTACTTCGCCTGTTCCTACCCAAATAGTATTTCTGGCCCAATCTACGGCAATGTCACCTATGGTCATGACTATTTCCTTGTCAAATAAAGGCTTAAAAGTGCGTCCATTATTTTCTGTTTTCCAAAGTCCTCCAGAAGCATAAGCTACATAAAATTGTGTAGGATCATTCGGATTAACATCCAGGTCCGAAACTCTGCCACTCATCACGGTAGGGCCAATCGATTGAAATGACAAACCACCTACAACGGAATTTTTTCGAATGTCAGCTCTTTTCATTGCATTATCCAAACGGTCCTTTGCTGAGCTCGCAGGGTATTGCGCTATTAAGAAATAACTACTAAAAAGTAGTAGAGTGAATAAAAACAAACGGTTTAAAAGCATAATAATCAATTAAAGTTATGAAACAGTTAAGTATAAATAAAAATACCATTTTTAAGCAAAGTAATGAGTAAAAATTTGTTTATTTTTTAACGTCGCTTTTGTTTAATTTTGGCAAATGAAGCAAATAGATCGATTGGTGTTGAGGAGTTTCCTTCCTCCTTTTATTGTTTCTTTTTTAATCGCCTCTTTCGTTTTGGTGATGCAGATGCTTTGGTTGTATATTGATGACATCGCAGGAAAAGGCTTAGGAATATGGTTAGTATTGGAACTCCTTTTTTACCGGAGTGTGGGTATCATTCCCATGTCTCTTCCATTGGGTATTTTATTGGCCTCGGTAATGACCCTTGGCTCAATGGGGGAATTTTTTGAACTTTCAAGTTTTAAATCCGGCGGTATTTCTCTTTTTAGAATAATGCGCGCCATCCTGTTTTTTGGTTTATTTTCTATTCTTTTTTCTCTCTATTGCTCAAATACGCTTATTCCAATAGCCAATCTAAAGTTTGGTTCGAGGATGTTTGATATAAAACAAAAAAAACCAGCATTGAGAATGGAAACGGGCATTTTCAATGATGATCTTGAGGGGTATGCCATTCATATTGGTATAAAAAAATCAGATGGCAAATCTATTGAGGATGTGCTTATATATGATCATACGGAATCAAATGTTGGCAAGTATAAAACCGTTAAAGCTCAACAGGGCGAACTTGTCATTACCGCAGATGGTAAATATATGGTGATGATTCTTCAAAATGGCATGCAATACATTGAAAATGGGAATAATTTATCTCCTGGCGAAGGCAAATACCCTTTTACCAGAACACAGTTTTCAAGGTGGCAAAAGGTTTTTGATTTAAGCGAATTTGAATTGTCAAGAACAAACGAAGGTCTGTTTAAAGGGAATCGTTCTATGATGAGCAGTGGTGAATTAGCCATGGCGGTGGACTCAATATCCCGCGATATGGATAAAAAAGGTAAAGAAATGGGTAATTATATGGTTGGGTTTTTACCTTATCTAAAAACTGATTCTTTATATCTCGCTAAGGTGCCTGAGGCCGTTACCTCTGATATTCCCCCCGAAAGTAATCCCTCTTATTCAAAACCGGGTAGTCAAAATGTGGAGACTTCTTCTCCCGATCCCGATCCATATAAATATCAGGTCGATTTGGGTACGCCTGCCAAGAGATTATCTGAAGTAAAATTTGATACTGTCAAGCGTCTGCTCAGTACCTTTGAATCATTTGAACAAACGCAGTTGTCAAGTAAAGCAAAAAGTATTATTAGAACCATTGGAACCCAATCTGGCGCATCGGCTGAATCAGTGAGACAATTAAATGATTCGAGGGTTAAACATATTTATGATTTAAATGCAAAATATAGTATCGCCGTTGCTTGCTTTTTGTTTGTTTTAATAGGTGCCCCAATGGGAGCTATCGTTAGAAAAGGAGGATTTGGATACCCCATTTTAATTTCCACCTTGTTTTTCATGATTTTTGTTGTGTTGACAATCGTTTGTAGAAAAGTGGCTGAAAGCCTCATTATTCCTGCTATTGCCGCCGCTTGGTTGCCGAATATTATTTTGTTTCCTGTAGCTATGGCGCTTACCTGGTTAGCTATGAATGACTCTAGTTTATCATTTTCCCTGCCGGGTATTTTAAAGTTTAAGAGAAATGGTGTTTCTAAAAAACAATAAGTTATTCTTCACTTTTTTTGCTTGTTGGCAAGGTATAGTATTAACTTATCTATACTTTTTTCCAAAAGGGCAGGAATTTTTAATATTAAATAGGTTTCATGATTCATACCTGGATACTTTTTTTAAATCTATAACCTTTTTAGGAGATTGGCCTGCCTATATTTTCGCCTTAGCTTTTTTATTTTCAAAACTAAAGTTCAGAGCCTTTTATGTTGTACTGTTAGTAAGCATTTTAGTTCCCATCACCTCTTACATTTCAAAAGCTAACTTCAAACAACCGAGGCCAGTGAATTATTTTCAGGATAAACCTGTATTTAACGACCTTCAAAAGGTCGATGGGGTAGTTTTGCATACTGGTTTTTCCAGTTTTCCTTCAGGGCACACTATGTCAGCTTTCGCCGTTTTTTCCTTATTAGCTTTTTTTGCCAGTAATTCAAAGAGACAGATTTTTTTGTTCTTTTCACTGGCTATTTTGGTGGCTGCTTCGAGAGTGTATTTAATCCAACATTTTGTTGAGGACGTATGGATGGGTTCTTTAATAGGCGTTATGCTGGCCTATTTAATTTTTCAGGTATTTCATATATTTTCTACGACATCGAAGCAGAGCGGGGAAGGCGTACTTCAATGATATTAAACCTTGCTTGAAAAAGGTAATTCTGGCAAATGTGAAGTGGGTGGTAAGGGCATCATTATTCTCCAATGTTTAGGAAAATAATTATTGTATCGGTGACCCATAGCTTTATACCAACCCAGAGAAAGTCCATTGTAGGACATTTTTCCCCATCCAACATTAGATGGCGCACTATTAGAAACTTCTTTTTTAAGGTATAATAAGGCCTCATGCCGTTCCAGTTCCCAATGGGGCACCTCCTCATTTATATATGAACTCAAAGCGAGTTCCTGTTCGGGAATGAAATCATTACCTTTAGATGCGCCCAACAATAAAATGGGGTCAATAAATGGTAAATATTGGCTTATAAGATTAAATTCCTCAAATAAATCTTCAGGGATGCCGTAATAATTTCCACTATTATCCTGAACACCAACAAGTTGGTTTTCTTTTTTTAAAAAGACTGACAAAGCATCGGGGAAATCTATTTTTTTTCTTGGCACCTTTACGTTTCTTTTTACCTGTTCGGTTAGGGTATTTCTTTCCTTAGAACCTATGTTTTGCAGTACGGCTATATAAAATCCTTCTCCATTTACCTTGTGAGGGAAACATTGAAAGCCTCCCTTTTCAGTGCTTATAATACTCCATTGCGGAGGTACCTCCATCGGAACTATCTTTAATGAAAATGTCTGACAAAGCCAGGCAATTTGGTCATCATTTTCCTGTGTATTATAGGTGCAGGTGCTGTATATTAAATATCCACCTTCTTTTAGTAAGGCAGGAATGGGTGAAAGGATCCGTTTTTGCCTCGATGCACAATGATTCACATGTTCCAGCGACCATTCGTCTCTTGCTTTTACATCTTTTCTAAACAATCCTTCGCCAGAACAGGGAGCGTCTAATAAAATCAAATCGAAGAGGGGAGGAAGAGAGCTAAAAACAGGAACTTCAAAGGAGGAAACAAAAACATTGGCATAACCCCATTTAGCAAGATTTTGTTTTAAAATGGGCACTCTCGATTTAATTACTTCATTGGCCAGGAGAAAGCCATTTTTTTCGCTGGCTATTTCTGCTAAAATGGTGCTTTTACCCCCGGGCGCCGCCGCTAAATCGAGAATGAATGGTTTCTGCGTTGTTGCCAAAAGTTTATTGGCCACCCATTCCACAAACATTGAACTTGGATCTTGTACGTAATAAGCACCTGCGTGAAAGGATGGGTCTAAGGTGAAATTAGGTCTGTTTTCAAGAGTGAATCCTCGTTGTGTCCAGGGAACAGGCGTGCCTGACTCATTCAACCCTGACGCTTTTAATGGGTTAAAACGGATGCCGGTGACCGAGGCAGTCGATATTACAGAGGAAATAAATTCTGATAATTCAGTTTCGTCTAATATATTTCCCATTTGATGAATAAAATCAATGGGTAATTCACCTTTCTCCATGTTTAATTCTTTGTGATATGTATGTATTTAACTAAAATCCAATCATTTACATCGGGTAAAACACGGGTAAAGTATATTATAGCAAAATAAATAAGGGTCATAAGAGGTGCTCTATATGCTAAATCAATGTAAGCTTTTGGGTATATTGGAATATACAATACAGCTAACCAGCAGATAATCCCAGCGAAAAATATTTTAAAATAAGAATTCGTAAAAGGATGAAATTTCCAGTGAATATAGTTGAAGATCAAATAAATAGAACTGGTAATAACTATGGTTAGCGCCGTGGCCATAGCCGCTCCTACCACACCAAAATACTTGATGAACACGAAATTTGATCCAATAGTCAAAATAGCCATGAATGTTTTAGCCAGGAGATCAAATTTGTACTTATTTGAATGAATGAGAATAAGGGAGGAAAAACCGGTCATCATGGCAAATATTTGACCGAAACCGAGGTAAATAGCAATAGGGATGCCCGATCTGTATGGTTCACCAAGGACTTTTACCACGTTGTGAAGATTTCCAAGAACCCCAGCATATACTAACACCCCTAAGACTAAAACAACCTTGGTGGTACGTTGATTTAACAAATGAATCTCCTGTATCTCTCCTTTTTTCCAGTGCTCGGCTATTTGTGGTGAAATAACGGAGCCAAAAGCATTCACCGGCATGGTGATGGTGGTAGAAACAAAATAAAAAACAGCGTAAATACCTGCCATGGTAAAGTCAATCATTCCTGATATCATCATGGTATCAATATAAGCAATAAGATTATTGCTAAGTCCTGTAAACATGATGAATAGGGAATAGGTGAAAATGGGTTTTAAATATGGCGATGTTAAAATGGGTTTTAAGGATGCATAACCTAAAAATCCCCGCCATTCGATATGCAATACCAGTAAAAGAATACTCAACAATCCTTTAATTCCATATAAATCGAGAAATAATTTGAGATCAATCAGGTCGTAATAATATAATATAATAAGTAGGGTGGTAATGGCTCTGGAAAAAACCTGCGTCAGAAAAATATTAAATAAAGGACGTTGTCTGGCTGTATTAAAGGCATCTAAAATACTGAGTAAGGTATAGGTGAGTAGATTAAAAAAGATGAGATAGAAATATTGGCGGGCTAATTCCCGACTTGCTACATCTTTTATATTCAGTATGATATCCCATTTGAAGTAATAAAGAATGATACCCCCGAGGATAATGGCCATAACGCCAATGAATAAAATGAAAGTAAAAAATGAATCCCTGGTTTTTTTTTCGTCTTTAAAATATGGATAAAACCGGATAACAGCGCCAGGTAAGCCGAGCAGTACAAAGGTTATAATCAAATTATTTGTAAAAGAGAGGGTCTGAATGAAGCCAAAAATACTGGCACCCAGAATTTTAGGAAAAAGGAGGGTGCTATTTACAAAGCCCCATAAAACACCAGTGTAAAGAATAACGGTACCTGCAAGACCTTGTTTTTTCATAGTTCCCGATAATCCAACTGGGCATAATTATTTAGAAAGTAATATCGACATCTACATCGTAAGGGTAGGTAATCAAATAATTTAGGGCTTCTGAGAAGTCGTAATCTTCATAAACGACTTGATAAAGCATTTTTGTAATGGGCAATCTAAGCTTTAATTTCATAGCTAAATGATGAAATAAATAGAGTGTTCTTACCCCTTCGGCGAGTTCAGGGGTATTTTCAATCAGAGAAATACGTTTTTCACCTTTTCCCAATTTAAATCCGAAGATATAATTTCTGCTATTTTCGCTGGTTCCTGTAGCTATTAGATCGCCAATACCAGCTGTACCGATGAAAGTTCTGGGTCCTGCACCGAAAGCCTTTCCAATATAAATCATTTCCATTAGTCCCCGGGTAAGTAACATGGCTTGAATGTTTTTGCCCAAACCTTTTCCTGTAATTAAACCTGAACCCAGGGCAAAAATATTTTTAAGACCGCCGGCAAATTCAGCACCAAGCAAATCATTCGTTCCAAAAACATGAAATACATCGCTGCCCAATGCTTTTTTCCCAGCTTCAATGACTTCTTCGAATGGACTTCCAATTACTGTAGCAGTAGGTTGCCCCTCCATGATTTCAGAGGCCAGATTAGGCCCGGCCAAACAGCCAATTCTTCTGACGGAGGTTTCTTCCTTAATAACCTGGCTCATGGTCATTATATGCTCCCTTTTCAATTTGCCTGCTGTAATGTCTGCGTCGGAAATGCCCACATCAAAACCCTTGGTAGCATGTATTATGAGGTGCGAAGGACGAAGATAAGGTCCGAATATTTGCATAACCGACCTAAAAGCATCAGAACTGATGACAGGAAAAAGGAGGGTGCAAGTTTCAGCTAAAAATTTTGGATCATTGGTTGCCGTAACCCTTTGGGATATGACCACATTGTCAAAATAGTGATGTTCGTTGATCTGCTGAACCACCTCTGGCCGACGAGCAAACAGCAAAACAGGGACATTATGAGCTAAAAGATTAGCTATGGTTAACCCAAAACTACCTGCTCCTATAACCCCTACAAATTGTTTTTCTTCAACGTCCATTTTAGGAATAAATTAGCCTGCTATGATAGATTCAATAAACTTTTCCGGTGAAATAGCTTCTGTCAGGTCGTAATCTCCAATTTTTGTTCTCACTAATCTGGAAAGATATGCTCCTGATTGTAGCGATTTACCCAAATCAAACGCCAAAGAACGAATATAAGTTCCTTTGCTGCAATGTACTCTGAAATCAATTTCCGGCAATTCAAAACGAAGAATTTCTAAGGAATACAAAGTAATTCTTCGTGCTTCAGGTTCAAATACTTCTCCTTTTCGTGCCTTTTTATATAGCGGCTGCCCGCCCACCTTTATGGCAGAGAAAATAGGTGGAATCTGCATTTGTTCCCCCTGAAAATGGGTTAATGCCGCATCCAGAGCTTCTCTGGTTATATGTTGAAAAGGAAATAACTCATCAGGTTCCGATTCAGCGTCGTAAGTGGGAGTAGTTGCACCAAGGGTTATAGTACCCTCATACCATTTACCTAATTCCTGTAAGGAGGCTAAATCACGCGTGCATTTTCCCGTGCCCAGTAAAAGTAAACCAGTGGCCATAGGATCTAAGGTTCCAGAATGACCGACTTTTATCTTTTTTAAGCCAAGATGGTGCTTTATAGATCCCCGTATTTTATTGACCACATCAAAGGATGTCCATCCTGACGGCTTGTCAATCAGTAAAATAGAACCAACCTCTAAGGGATGTTGAGTATTTTTGGGAAATTCGAAAAAAAGAGGATCATTCATTTAAATTTATTTTGCTGTCAGAAATAACAGCATTCCCGCGCCAACGATAAAGCAGTATATGGCAAAATAACCTAATTTACTTTTTTGTACCACCTTTATCATCAAAGTGCAGGCGAACAAACCAGTTAGAAAAGCGGCAATAAATCCAAGCGAAAGTGGCAACAAAGAAAATTCCTTTACATTAAAGGCGCCATCAATTAAATCTTTTGCCATCTTCCCTAAAATCAAAGGAATGACCATTAGAAAACTAAATCGGGCTGCTTCCGTTTTTTGAATGCCTAATAAAACCGATGTTGATATGGTCGCTCCTGATCTTGATATACCAGGTAAAATAGCAATCATCTGGGCGATTCCGATAATGAAGGCTTCTTTAGGACCGACCGTCTTGGTACTTGTTTTCGCTCTGTCTGCAAAGAATAAAATACCTGCGGTAACCAATAATAAGCCACTCACAAGGAATATTTGTCCTTCAAAAAGTCTGTCTATCTCTTTTTCTAAAAATAAACCCACCAATACAGCAGGTATCATAGATAAAATAATATTTCGGGCAAATAAATGAGATTCAGTGACCCGTGGCTCAAATAAGCCTGAAAGGATTGTTCCAATTTCTTTTCTAAATACGACCATAGTAGCCAGCGCCGTCGCTGCGTGCAACGTCACAGTCATTAAAAGACCTGAGTTTAAGTCTTTTTTGTCGCCTAAAAAGTATTGCGCAATCTCTAAGTGACCGCTGCTACTCACAGGCAAAAATTCTGTTAAGCCCTGAACAATGCCCAGTAAAATGGCTTCTATATTACTATCCATTATTTACGAAATATGGCAAACACTTCAATAATTAATCCAGCTAAAATAAAAATGGGTGCAATAACCATTCTGACAGGACTATAAATGATTGTCTCATCCCAAACATCAGGACTTGGCATTTTGCCTCCTGACATCAATACGAGACCTATAGCAACCAATAAAATACCTCCACCCATCCAAATAAAGTTGTTTTTATTAAATAACATCTCCATTTGAACTTGTTGAGGTTTAGCTTTTACCCCACTTACAGTTGCACGTTGCTTATTACCTGCTGTTTGACCCGTTTCATTTACCTTGGTATTTGCCGCAGGATTGGGTGTAATTCGGACTTTTGATTTACTCATGATTTTACCGGATTTTAAATTCCGAGAACGAAATTAAACATTAAATTTATTTATCTAAGGACAATTGTCATTTCATATTAATACAAATCATCTACACGCATTTTCAAATATCGGTTTACAACAATAAATGTACTGAAAACGTAAATGAAAATACCCGCAAATAGTATAGTAGCTGATAAAATAACCAGCTTTTCCGTGGGTACATTGTGCACTAATTCAGGTAAATTACTTACCAACCAAAAATAAATGATACTGAGCCCCAAAAGAGCTGTGAAACCAGCCATTATACCATGGAAAAAACTTCGTTTTATAAACGGGGTACTGATAAAACGCCAGCTAGCTCCAACTAATTCCATATTCTTGATGATGAATCGATGCGTATGTAAGGCAAGTTTAAGAGTATTATATATTAAAGTAATGGATATAGCTAATAAGACGAGGGTTAATCCAAAGGTGAATAATAGAAACTTATTCATGTTTTTCAATAATGAATGAAGGAAACTGTCTTGAAAATAAACAGCCTGGACATTTGGAAATTTTTGTAATGCATTTTTAATTTTCCCCAATGCTTCCTTATCTAAATAGGCTTCCTTAACATTGAAGGTTACAATATCTAAAAAAGGATTAGGTAAATCGAGTTTTAAAAAATCTTCCCCAAAATCTTTTCGCATCATTTGCATCGCTTCCTCCTTTGGGATCATAGAGAAGCTGCCATTTTTATAAAAATCACGGGTAGTTAACCAACTTTTCATAGAAACCATTTCCTCCTTTGTTCCCGATTCACTTATTTCAATAATTAAATTTAGATTTTCTTTATAAAACGATATCAACTGTCGTGTATTTATTAAAATAAATCCGAAAATACCTAAAATAAATAATATCAGTGATATGCTTAACATGGCAGACAGGTAGTTTGGCTTTGACCCAAATTTACCAGAATCTTGTTGAGTAGATGTCGATGGGTTCATACCTTAATTACCTGTTTTCCAACTGATTCATTAATACTTCCGTTTCAGCTAACAAGGCTTTTAATAATTTTAATCGTTCTGATTTTTCTTTAGCCGTTAGTTTTCCATTTGTTTCAGACGATGTTAATCCAGTAGTAACCTCTTCCATTTGTAATAACTGGTCTCTTTTATTTGTTAAATCCTGAAACTGTTCATTTATTTGTGGATCGCCACTCTTAACCACTGCATTTTCAAGTCCGTTTAATAGTTGACTCACCTTATCCATGGCGAGATCATATTTTCCGTCCTTCAATTTTTGTTTTTCAGCCCGAAGTAAGTCCCAAGACGATTTTCCAAGGTGAATTACTTCTCCAAATATCTTTTTTGAGGTGGATTTTTCCTCTGGGGTACCCAAAAAATAGTTGTAAACCAGCAAAAGGACAACTAAGCTTAATCCAAGTTTGAATAAAAAACGAATCATAATACTTGCATTTATTAAAGTGCACAGAACAATGCAAATCTAATTCCTTTTTGTCTATTTTTGCGTAAAATTACGCTTTGGTCTCTTTAACGATTTTAAGAGCTAATAGCACAACAAAATTAAATGATAATGGAATACAGATTTTCAGACATTGAATCCAGGTGGAAAAAGTTTTGGGAAGAAAATAAAGTCTATAAAGTAAGTAATTCTTCCGATAAACCCAAATATTATGTTTTGGATATGTTCCCTTATCCGTCTGGTGCCGGTCTGCATGTAGGACATCCCCTCGGATATATCGCTTCTGATATTTATGCCCGATATAAAAGGCTCAAAGGTTTCAATGTTTTACACCCCATGGGGTATGATGCTTTTGGTCTGCCTGCCGAACAATACGCTATTCAGACAGGGGTGCAACCTGCTATTTCTACTGCGCAGAATATTGCCAGATACAGAAATCAGTTAGATAACCTTGGATTTAGTTTCGATTGGGACAGAGAGGTTCAAACATCAAATCCATCTTATTATAAATGGACACAATGGATTTTTCTACAACTTTTTTCTCATTATTATGACACCAAAGCCAATATGGCTAAGCCTGTCTCTGACCTGGAAATTCATTTTAGAACCCATGGTTCCAGCCATTTAAATGCTGTACATAGCGATTTTGAACACTTTAGTGCAGAGGAATGGAACGCCAAATCCAAAGGGGAAAAGGAAAATTTGTTGATGAACTTTCGTTTGGCTTTTAGAAAAGTTACCTACGTTAATTGGTGCGAAGCTCTGGGGACCGTGTTGGCTAATGATGAAGTAAAAGATGGTTTGTCAGAAAGGGGAGGGCATCCCGTAGAGAAAAAACCTATGATGCAGTGGTCACTCAGAATCACTGCCTATGCGGAACGATTGTTAAATGACCTGCAGACCCTGGACTATTCTGATGCCATGAAAAAAATGCAATCCAATTGGATTGGTCGTTCAGAAGGCGCAAGAATGTTCTTCGGCGTGGAAGGGCATGATGTTCAGCTGGAAATTTTTACCACCCGTCCCGATACCCTTTTTGGTGTTACTTTTATGGTTTTAGCGCCCGAACACGAATGGGTTTCTTTGTTAACTACAAAGGAGCAAACCCCGAAAGTGACAAAATATCTGGATTATGTGCAAAGCAGGTCTGAACGGGAACGAATGTCCGAAGTTAAAGAAGTTACCGGAGAGTTTCTTGGCGCGTATGCCATTAATCCGTTTAACGGTAGGAAAATTCCAATTTATATTGGTGAATATGTCCTGAAGGATTATGGTACCGGTGCTATTATGGCCGTGCCAAGTGACGATGATCGCGATAATTTATTTGCCGTTAAATTTGGGCTGGAAATTATTGAGGTGATTGATAAGTCAAACTATCCGGGGGCAACGCGTCATGATAAATTAGGCTTAATGATTAATTCTGAATTCCTTGACGGCATGGAGGTTCCTGCAGCCATTGAATGTATGTTGAAGGAAATCGAAGCTAAAAATATTGGATCAAGGCAAGTGAATTATAAATTGCGCGATGCTATTTATAGTCGTCAACGGTATTGGGGGGAACCTTTTCCCATTATTTACGATGAAGATGGTATAGCCATTCCCTTAAAGGAAGAGGATCTTCCCCTGGAATTGCCTGTTTTGGAAAATTTTCAACCTGCGTCCGGGGCCGTCTCTCCATTGGCCAGAGCGCAAGATTGGGTGAATCTTCCCAATGGATTTAAACGTGAAACGGATACCATGCCTGGTTTTGCCGGTTCTTCCTGGTATTTTTTACGCTACATGGATCCGACAAACGATCAGGTTTTTGCCGGGGAAAATGCCTTGAATTATTGGAAAGATGTAGATCTTTATGTCGGAGGAACCGAACATGCCGTAGGGCATTTAATGTATAGCCGCTTTTGGCATAAATTCCTCTATGATCTCGGTAAAGTGCCAACCATTGAGCCTTATAAAAAATTGATCAATCAAGGTATGATTCAAGGGGTGGTGGAATCTATTTACTTGCAAAAGGATAAAGTAGCAGGTAAAAGTAGATTTATTTCAGCCTCTTTGTTGAAAAATGAAGAAGCAAAAGGTCTTGCCTATACAAGAATTCCTGTGTTGGTAGATTATATTACGGATTATGGAAATATGCAGGGTTCGCATCTCAATGAAAATGGGGTAAGTCAGTTTATTTCGTGGAGACCCGAATTTGTATCGGCCATTTTTGAATCAGAGGGAGGGGTTATTGAACAAGGTGTTTTTACGCCATTAAATGAAGTAGATACTTTTCAGCTGATAACCCATTCTGAAGTAGGCAAAATGTCGAAATCATTGTATAATGTTATCAATCCCGATGATGTTGTCTCAAAATATGGTGCAGATTGCTTTAGGATGTATGAAATGTTCCTCGGCCCTGTGGAACAGGCAAAACCCTGGGATACAAAAGGTATAGATGGTGTCTATAAATTTTTGAGAAAAGTATGGCATTTATTTAGAGACGCAGATGGCAAATGGTTGGTAACCGACACTCCCGCAACGCCTGAAGCGCATAAGGTTTTACACGCAACAATTAAAAGGATTCAGGACGATATTGAACGATTTTCTTTTAATACCTGTGTGAGTGCTTTCATGATTGCTGTGAATGATTGGCAAAAAATGAATGCTCACCATAAAGAGGTGCTCGAACCTTTCTTGGCACTCCTTGCTCCATTTGCGCCATTTTTAAGTGAAGAATTGTGGCATCAATTAGGAAATGAAGGCTCTGTGCATCAGGCTAATTTTCCTGTTTTTGAAAGTAAGCATCTGGAAGAATCTGTCATTGAATATCCTGTAAGTGTCAATGGAAAACTCAGAGCCACTTTAGTTTTTGATGTTCAAGGTAAGGAAGAAGACATAAAAGTAGCTGCCATGGAGCTCGATCCAATTAAAAAATGGACAGAAGGTCTGTCGGTTGTGAAAATTATTGTTGTTCCTAAAAGAATGATTAATATAGTGGTTAAATAAAAAAAATTGTGCCGCCAGGGGCATAATGGTATATCGGGAAATTTTGCCGCCAGGGGCATAATGGTATATTGGGGAATTTTGTATTTAATCAATAATCTTAAACGTAGTTCGTCTGTTTCTCTGGTGTTCCTCCTCTGTGCATCGCGAGCAAACACAAATGGCTGTGGGTGAGGTTTCACCAAAGCCTTTCGCAACCATTCGTCCAGGTGGAACACCCTTTCCTATGAGGTATTCTATAGCCGATTGTGCTCTTCTTTGAGAAAGGACCTGGTTATAAGAATCAACGCCCCGGCAATCGGTATGTGAAGCCAGTTGAATTCTGATAAGAGGGTTTAAAATCAGGGTGTTAGCCAGTTTATCCAGCGTGGGTTTAGCGTCTGCACGAATATCCCATTTATCTAAATCGTAATAAATATCATCCAGGACAATCTCTGTATTTTTAAATATTTTATCAAGGACGATTTCCATTTCCACCGTTTGAATAGGATTTTCTGCTGTAGCCTGTAGTCCGGCCGCATTAAAAGTAGCCGCATTATTGAGATATCCGTCTTTACCAGCAAGGAAATTCCATAAAGATCCGGGTTGAATGGTCAATCTTGTTTTACCTGTACTATCGGTTAAAAATTCTTGTTCATTTCCTGTAATGACAGTAGATAATTTTGCATTGTTCAAGGGTTTTCTTCCCAGTAAAGCGGAATTGGGATTATTTGGTTCTGCGTAAATTTTTTCAAGAACAAAAACATCTAAATAATATTGAAAAGCAACAACCTTAGGTTTTTCGGTGGTAAATTTTTCATCTTTTTTAGGATTTGGCGGTAATTTTTTAAAAGTATAAATATCTTCTCTGCCGTTACCGCCCTCTCTTGTCGAGGTAAAATAACCAAATGGCAGATTATTGACGGAGTGAATAACCGTGTAGTTGAAATCATCAGCGCCGGAATTTATGGGATATTTTAGGTTCACAGGCGGCGACCATTCTCCGTTTTCAAGTCTGAAGCTTTTAAAAATATCCAATCCTCCCATTCCGGGTAAATAATCTGAACTAAAATAAAGGGTATCATTATCTAAGGAAGGAAATTGCTCGTTTCCAGGCGTATTGATCTGTCTGTTTATCAAAGCGGGTTCACTCCAGGTGCCATTGTCTAAAAGTTGAGAACTATATAGATCATAACCTCCCCATCCTTCGGGCGCTTTGGCACTGAACAGCATATATTTTCCATTTTCAGAGAGGGTGGGATGTCCTAAATTAAGGTCTTTTAAAGTAGGGAAAATTTGAGATGCAGGACCCCATGTTTCTGCATTTATTTTTTCGATAATAAACAATTTACAAAAGGCATCTTCTTTTTTCCCTCCACTACAACGTGTAAAAACAGCTTTATTTCGTTCTGCATTAAAAGAAAGCGTTCCTTCATGGGCGGGAGAATTAATATTAATCTTCCAGGGTACTGCATCGCCAGTTTCCAGATCAGCGATAAATATATCTGTAAACCCAGCGCCAGTCCATAAATAAATTTGTTCACCAGTAGAAGTAGGTCGGTCCGAGGTGAAAATCAGGCGGTTTTTATTTAACTGAACGGGAGAATAATCAGCGAAAGCCGAGTTAATAGGTAAAGGTTCAACTTGGAAATCTTTGTATTCTTCTTTCTTCCATTTTGCTGCCAGTTCACAATGGGTAATATCTTTTCTGTACTCATAAGGGCTGCCAATTTCAATGCTTAAATCTTTGAAAGTTTGCATCGCCTCAGTGTATTGCTCACTTTGCTTTAAGGCATAAGCTAATCCTTTTAGCGCATCAACACCAAACCCATTGTCATAAGCAAGTCTATAATTTGATATAGCCTGATCAATATTTCCCATTTGCATGGCCGTTTCTGCAAGTATGAAACTTAAAATACCTCTATCGGTGCCTGTTTTAACTTTTTTTATTTCATTGGTAAGTAATTGATTGGCAATAGTATATTGCTTTCTTTCGTAGGCTGTTTTGCCATCCCTGATTTTTTCAGTATAAGTACACGCTGAAATAGTATATAGTAAGATAAAAAGGATTCCCCATTTTTGCATAGCCGATAGATTGAAGTTGGACAAAGAAACCAATAAATAAATCTTCCTAAAAAACAATGATTTACCCTGTTTTGTTTTGCTTTTACAATATAAACAAAAAAGGCGAATGCATCGATGCATTCGCCTTTATCCTGTATGGTAATAAAGAAATTTTATTTCTTTTAATCCATAGTCACTTCGTCTTTTTTCAAAAAATCGGACATAAGAGGGGAAGCTATAAAAATAGATGAATAAGTACCGATGGTTATACCAAAAAGGATAGCGAAAGAGAATCCTTTGATACTTGAACCTCCAAACAAGAATAAAACAATAACTACAAACAAGGTTGTTAATGAGGTTAACGTTGTTCTACTTAAAGTATTATTGATGGCTTTATTGATCACTTCATGTCTGGATCTTTTGATATAAATCCCCATCATCTCTCTAATACGGTCAAAAACTACCACCGTATCATTTATGGAGTAACCAATTACTGTCAAAATCGCCGCGATAAAGGCCTGATCAACCTCCATACTGAAAGGCAAAATTCCGTGTAATGCTGAGAATACACCCAAAGTAATGATGGTATCATGAAACAAGGCTATAACGGCACCTGCACTATACTGCCATTTGTTGAATCGAATGAAGATATACAAGAATATCAGAGCCAATGCAAATAAAGCTGCTTGAAGAGAACTGGATTTTATATCCTCTGCAACGGTTGGCCCAACCTGACTTGAACTTACAACGTGAGTACCTTTTCCCTCTGGGTTGCTAAAGTTAGTGATATCCAAACTATTTCCAGATAGATTATTTACACCAGCAAACAATCTTTCAAGGACTTTTTGAGAAGCGTTTTCGTCACCACTGTCAATCATATAACTTGTAACAACATTCAATGAATTTTCAGAGTCAATGGATTTAACTACTGGGGTATTTCCATAAAAAGCAGTGGTTAATTCTTTTCTTAAATCCTCTGGATTTACTGTTTCTGAAAATTGAATATTGTAGGAATATCCTCCTTTAAAATCAACACCAAACTCAAATCCTCTGGTAAATATTGAAACTAAGCTTAATAATACCAGAACCCCGGAAAATATATAAGCTAATTTTCTATTTCCCATCCAGTCAACATTGATGTTTGAAAAGGCGCTTTTAGAGTAAGAATTAGAGAATTTAAGGTCTTTTCCTTTTGCTGTCCACCAATCAATTAATAATCTACTAACCAATACAGCAGTAAACATTGAGGATAAAATACCGATGATCAATACAACGGCAAAACCTTTGATTGGACCTAGTCCGAAATAAGAAAGCATGAATGCAGAAAGAAGAGTAGTGACGTTTGAGTCAATAATAGCAGAATATGACTGACGGAAACCTTCTGAAATAGATGTAAATAAGGTTTTTCCCTCATCCAGCTCCTCTCTGATTCTTTCATAGATGATTACGTTGGCGTCAACGGCCATACCAATGGTAAGTACGATACCAGCGATACCAGGTAGGGTTAAAACGGTACCAAAAGAAGCCAGCGTACCGAAAATAAAGAAGATATTTAAGAAAAGGGAAATGATAGACATGATACCTGCAGTACTATAGTACAGGAACATGAAGGCCATCACGATTAAAAATCCAATCACTAAAGAATTAATACTTTTTGAAATATTTTCTTTTCCTAATGAAGGACCTACTAAGGCTTCTGATATAATTTTAGTTTCCGCTGGTAATTTTCCAATCTCCAGAATATTAGCTAAATCCTGTGCTTCCTGAATATTAAAGTTTCCTGTTATCTGTGTATTTCCGCCAGTGATTGGCTCGTTTACACTAGGTGCAGACACTACTTCATCATCAAGTAAGATAGCAACCTGACGATTATTATCCTGCGCAGCTTTAGTGGTCATCTCCGCCCAGGCTTTAGCGCCGTTTTTATCCATTCTAAGGGTTACACCTGTTTCCTTTGTGATTGGATCAGGTTCTGCCGCTGCAGCAACCACCTGGTCACCTGACACGGGTGCTTCCGCTCTTTCCTTTTTAATGGCGTAAAGCATGTAAAGATCCGTTACCTCGTTCGTTTGCGTGTTGGTAATTGGATCCCTTCCCCAATGGAATGATATTTCTTTAGGTACTCTGCTTCTAACTTCTGGACGGGTTAATAAAGAATCTATGATAGATTTTTTATTACGTGCCGAAACACCAATAACAGCCATACCGAACTCTCCTCCTGTATTTAAAGAAAGATTCTCGAATAAGGGACCACTGGCTATATTTACCGGGCTATAAAGCGTATCTAATTTGGCAATTTTAGTTTTGTTTTGATTTCCGTCTGCATCCGTTGCATAGGTAGTATCAATACGTAAAATTTCTTTTTTCAATTCACCACTACCAATGGTTTTTGCCAGTTCAGCATTCGCATCAGCAATTGCTTTTTGAATGGTTTCACTACCAGCACGATTAGGATTAACGGGATCGGTTATCCTGTAAACATCCCAAAATTCAAGTTTGGCTGCGGCTTGTAAAAAATTACGCGCTCTTTCTGGATTATCAATACCTGGAAGTTCCACAAGAATTAAGTCGCGACTTGGATCAAGAGAAACATTGGGTTGCATAACACCAAGACGGTCAATACGTTCTTTCAATAATTTGAAAGTTAATTCAACCGTTTCACTGGCCTTTTCACGTAAAATCGTTACCACCTGAGCGTTACTTGATCCGAAGGTTATTTCTTCTCTGAGGAGTTCAGAGGTAGAAAATAATGGCGCCAGTTTACGATTATTTTGTGTGTAGGCATCTGCAAATAAGGTTACATAATCTCCTTGTGAGGTGATTTGATCCTTCGATGCTTTTTCCAGGGCCGCTAAGAAGGCTGGATCTTTACTATCATTAGCAAGAGCACGTAAAAAATCACGTAAATCTACTTGCAGTAATACGCTCATACCTCCCTTCAAATCAAGACCCAACGCTAGTTGTTGAGACTTTAATTCCTGGTAATTGTAGGTTTTGAGCATAGGAATCTTTAACACCTCTTCAGAAGACATGGAATCCAAATAGGCAATACGCTTCTGTTTGAACACTTCCTGCTTAAGGTTCTTTGATACGTTTCTGCTTGCTGCTTCAGCATAAGCATCTGCCGCTTTTTCGACACTCTGGGTGGGCAATGTGAATAGGAACTGGATTAATGTAACCAGAACCATCAACACAAGGAAGAACCTGATAATCCCTTTTCCTTGCATAACTAGTTGTTTAACGATTAATGTTTACTTTTTTAGAAAACTGCGCAAATATAATTCTTTTACAATACCTTTCACGCTTCAAAAACGCGAAGATACTATTTTCAGATTTCTTTACATAACCTTAACCAAACCTTTTATTTTTTTGTGCATCTTATTTTTGTTTAGCCAGATTATTTAAAGGTCTTCCTTCCATAAAACAAAGTATATTTTCTTCAGTTATCTCCATCAATTTTTCTCTTGCTTGTTTTGAAGCCCAGGCCACATGAGGTGTTATAACACAATTTTCTAAATCAAATAATGGATTACCGTTGACGGGGGGTTCAATTTTAAGTACATCTAAAACTGCAAACGCTGGTTTTTTTACTTTTAATCCTTCATAAAGATCTTCCTCATTAATTAAATCTCCCCGGGATGTATTTATTAAAATGACCTCTTCTTTCATTTTTTGAAAAATAGTCTTATTCATTATATTTTTAGTTTCCTCGGTTAGTGGAATATGAAGGGTTATTATGTCGCAAATAGGAATGACCTGCGCTAAGGTTTGAACCTCAAATCCCATGTTTGTTGCTTTTTCAGGCGTGCGTGAAACTATTTTTATCTTCATGCCAAAGGCATCGGCTATTTTTGCAACGGCCTGACCAATAGCACCAAAGCCAATAATGCCAATGGTTTTTCCCTCTAATCTTTCCAGCGATTCATGTCCGTAACAAAAATCGGGTTGATTTCCCCAGTCTCCCTTTTTTACCGATGTATTTTGCGCATTTACCCGATTCGTAATATCAAGTAAAAGAGCAAAAACGTGTTGAGCTACTGACCCTGTTCCATAGTTACTTGCATTCAAAACGACTATTCCTTTTTGTTTTGCTTTTTCAATATCTATGTTGTTGTACCCGGTTGCCGTCACGCAAATACATTGACAAAGAGGAGCGTTTTCCAATACCTCCGCGTCAAGTTTTACTTTGTTTACAATGATTATTTCTGCATCTTTGACCCTGCTCAGTACTTCTTCTTTGCTTGTCCGGGGATAGATGGTGGTCCTTCCTAACTGTTTTATTTTTTCCCAGGATAAATCTCCGGGATTTAATGTATGTCCATCGAGGATAACAATAGATTTCATGGGCAACGCTTTAGATTTTAACAAAACATTTTTACTGATTATTTCAATATTTTTTTCAAATATGCGTATTAATGTTCAAATACATATAATGAAATATACTCGTTTAATTTTTTTCTTTTATTTATTTGTTCCTTTCTGCAGCATTGGTCAGAATAGTGTTATCGCTTCTCAGGTTGAATCGTGGGTGAATCAAACACCCGTTTCTTCTGATTATAATTTGAATTCGTCCTATATATTTTTACTAAACCCTTCATTGCTCGCGCCTATGTTTGAAGGGGAAGATCTCAATAAAGGGGAAAGAAGAGATGTGGGCATAAAAAAAGGGGATTATCCACAGTACATGTATCTGGCGGCAAGCATCAAAGACCCCGTTAATCCTAATAATTTTCTTACCATTCCTTTAATGATTCACGATACCAGGAATCCTAATATTTCTTCCAGAATTCTAGAATATGGTGGAAGGGTTTTGGAAAATATTTCGGACGATGTATTGAATAAAGGAGATATAACGGCAAAAATTAAATTTGAAGCTATAAAAAGTAATGAGGCGCGCGATTTTTGGCAAAAAACAGCTGAAATTTCTGCCGACCTGGGTAAAACAGCAACTAGTCTTTTAAAAGTAGGGTTATCAGGTCCTTTTTTGGCACTGACCAATCAGATTATGCCCCAAGTCGATAAAGGTCTTCGTTCTATGGAAAAACTGGACGATCCACATAAAATGGTGAGTGAGTTTTACATTAAATTGCTATCCAAGGATTTAGGAAATTTATATGACGAAAAAGTTGTGGGTGCTACTCTTTACAGAATTCATTGGGATGTAGATGTGCCCCTGAAATCTAAGTATTTCCTTCAGTTTCAAGCGGGAAAAGTAGAGGATTTTAAGAATAAAGTACCTAAAACTACGGCGCCTTATATTTTGATTGTTCAAACGAAGTCTGAATACAATACTGATTATTCAGACCTGGCATTCAATAAGGCGTATTTTGATAAAAAAACAAAGGAATTTAAGCTGATTCAAAATGAAACTAAAAAAGAAGTAGAAAGTGAATTTTTAGAAGTTTTTTCCGCTGCCCTGGATTTGAGAAGGCAAATCGACTTGTTTCAAGGTTCTCTTCAAACAAAATATACGGATTGGATTGCTTTTGCCCGGTTAATTGATAGTTACCGAAACATGGGTATTTTAAAAACAAATTCGCTGAAAAGTTTGTCAACCAAGGATGCTAAACTGAAAGAGAAATATAGTAAGCTTTACACTAATGTACAGACAGAAGTTGATCTCTGGTTCAATGCTGAAATGCTCCTCAAATTTCGGGAAATTGGTAGGTTTTTAATTATAAATGAGACAGATTCTTTACTATCTTATAAAACAGCCGATCAGCTGTATAAGGATATCGAACTGCTAGCCTTCTATAGGGATCGTCTCAGCCAGTCCGAAATTCAAGGTAGGTTCCCCAAGGAAATTGAATCTCTTGCGTCTTTTCAGAAGGTGAATGATCTGCGCAAAATAATTGAAAAACTTTTTTTTCAAAAGGGTTTCTTGCCAAATATCGATTTGTCAGGTAAGGAAGGTTATACCATGTTGGAAAATGCGTCGTCCCAATTTTCAATGTGTGTATCATGTAAAACCTTAGCATTGGAAAGATTGGCAGCCTCAGAAAAATCTACTGTTTTTAGGTTAAATGAACAATTTAAGGCTTTGTCAAAAGGCTTGTACCATACTTTGAGTTGCTTGGATGCGTCGGTTAATTTTTTGAACCAGTATATCGAAAATGGCAAAGAAACACAGCAGGTTCCTGAATTGGTTATTGATAATTTAGCTAAAGATAAAGAGGAATTATCCAAATTAATAACTCATTATCAGCTGCTTATTTCTAAAGACCCTCAAACTATGGCGCTCGATGAATTACAAAAATTAATGACTGATTTCGATAACAGGAAAAATAAAACAGTGCTAATTTGGGAAAGATTGAAAAGTAGTGTTTTGCCTGCTGATTTAAATGGGTGTTCTTCAGGATTATTTTAATTTACTTGTTTTATTTATCATTTTATCTATACATTTGTCTCGTTCAAATCTGTAGGTTACATGAGAAACCAATTCCACCCATACTTAATTTATTTTTCTCTCTTTTTGTTGCTTTGGGACGTTGGTTTCAAACACTCATCATCTGTGCATGATAATATTCTGGTGGCCTATCTTGGTATTATCATTGCATCCTTTTTCTTTGAAATGGCAGATTTCTTCAAACTTTCGAAAAGAGAGAAATGGAAGCCCTTTTTAAGGGGAATCCTTCCATTTTTAACACTTATCAGTGTAGGTTTTTCCTTATTTCAAGGGTTCGGTTTTACAGCTTCGATGAATAATTCCTCTGGCCTATTTATAACCAATGTTATAGTATTACTTTCCATAGAGATCGGGCTTTTTAGTGATCGCCTTTATTCCAAAAAGAATATCAAACCGTCAATAGTACTGGCAGGAAGTTTCATTTTTCTCATTGTAGCTGGAACGCTTTTATTAAAATTACCTAATGCAACGACACAAGGTATAACCTGGGTCGATGCCGCTTTTACTGCAACAAGTGCTGTGAGTGTTACTGGTTTAGCCATAAATGATACTGGAAAAAGTTTTACCTTTTTTGGCCACGTGGTTATTATGTTACTCATTCAGTTGGGCGGATTAAGTATGCTCGTTTTTACCTCCTTCTTTTCCTATTTTTTCAAAGGAAAAGCTTCTTATAGGGAAAATACTTATTTAGGTGATTTTCTTGGTTCTGATCAATTTACAGATCTCTTAGGTTTAGCCAGAAAAGTGGTTCTTTTTACGTTGGTCATGGAAAGTTTAGGGGCAATCATTATTTATTTTAGTTTGCCCGTTTTGCCCGCTGGTAATTCATTTCAAGAGCGCCTTTTCTTTTCTTTCTTTCATGCGGTATCTTCTTTTTGTAATGCAGGCTTTTCCCTTCTTGGAAATAATTTATACGATCCTCTCCTTCGTTTTAATTATGTTATTCATCTGGTTATTGGGTTTTTGCTCGTTTTTGGCGGACTTGGCTATGCCATTCATTTTAATATTGCAGATTACTTAAAATTTAAATACTATCGATTAAAATTTGCTTTATCGACGGATAAATTTTTTAAAGAATATAATAGTGTAAGGTTAAGCCTTAACTCAAAAATGGTTCTATATACTACAACTACCCTCATACTTATAGGGTGGATATTTTTTCTTGTAGCAGAATGGAACCGCCCAACCTTACAGGAGCATACTTCCCTTTTTGGAAAATTGGTCGTTTCCTTTTTTGGATCTGTATCACCTCGTACTGCTGGCTTTAACACCGTAGATATGACTGGTTTAAGTACCCCGGTAGTTTTTTTAACCATAATGTTAATGTGGGTGGGTGCGTCTCCTGCATCGACGGGTGGTGGTATAAAAACAAGTACTTTCGCTGTAGCCGTTTTAAATATTTGGCATTCTTTGACAGGCAGACAAAAAATGCATTTTGCCCAAAGAGAAATAGAGCAATCTTCTGTAAACAGAGCCTTTGCTATTATTTCTTTATCATTAATTATCATTGGCTCTGCCATCATTGTGCTTAGCGTACTGGAACCTACCATGTCCTTTTTATCCCTGGCCTTTGAAGTTTTTTCTGCCTATTCTACCGTAGGTCTTAGCCTGGGCGTAACGGCTGCTTTTTCTGATGCAGGTAAACTAGTGTTGATAATAGTTATGTTTGTAGGTAGAGTGGGTATCTTTTCCTTATTGTCGGGCCTTTTGGCTCACAGAGAACCACCAGCATATGATTTTCCGGAAGATTCCATCCTAATAAATTAAAATTTATTCTTATGCCACTCAAAAAAGTTGAAAAATTTATGATTATCGGACTTGGAATTTTTGGTTCTGAGTTAGCTATAGATTTATCCAGAAAAGGTCAACAGGTCATAGGCGTTGACTCTGACAGGGAGAGGGTGAACAGACTGAAAGATATTCTTGAAAATACATTTATTATAGATTCAACCAATCTGAAGGGTATGGGTACCTTACCTCTCATGGAAACTGACTGGGTAATCGTTGCCATTGGTGAAAATGAAGGCGCATCCTTAATGACGGTGGGTATTTTAAAGAGCTTGGGCGTAAATAAAATTATTTGTCGTTCTTTATCAAAAACCCACGAGTATATTTTGGACGCAATGAACATTAATGATATTGTGCATCCTGAAAAGGAAGCAGCTCAACAACTTTCCCACCGGCTCACTTACAATCTTGGAAAGGAAATGTTGTTTATTGATAACGATCATTCTGTTACAGAAACCTTGATTCCATCCTGGATGGTTAATAAACAATTGGCAGAATTAGACATAAGAGGTAAATTTAAAGTAAATATTATTTCGGTTTTAAGAGATGAAAATGTGTCTAAAATTAAATCTAAAACAGTTATTGAAAAATTATGTAAAGGAGTAATTACCCCTGAATTTGTATTTTTGGAAGGCGATATTATTGTTACTTTTGGGAAAAATGACGATATTAAGGAAATGATGACCGCTAAGGTTTAATATGTTTTTATGGAAAAATTAGATGTTCTTAACCAGGTGGCAGATTTCCATCGCACGTTCAATCACCCCCTGCCCGTTGAGCCGGCTATTCCCTCAAAAGATCGTTGCCAACTGCGTATTTCTCTCCTTAAAGAAGAATTAACCGAATTGGAGGAGGCCATTCAGGCGGGTGATTTGGTGGCAGTGGCCGATGCTTTCTGCGATTTACAATATGTTCTGTCAGGTGCTATTCTGGAATTCGGAATGGGCGATAAATTTAAAGATCTTTTCGATGAGGTTCAACGGTCTAATATGAGTAAATCGTGTGCTACCCTGGAAGTAGCGGAACAAACACAAGTTCACTACAAGGCAACAAAAGGAGTAGAAAGTGTCGTTGAAAAATCAGAAGACCATTATCTGGTATATAGAGCAGATGACAGAAAAACACTCAAATCTATTCATTATTCACCTGCAGATTTAGCTGCCATTTTATTTGAAAAATAATACCTACATGCTTAGAATACTACCCACTTTGTTCATTGCCATTTTATTGAGTTGTTCAAACTCTAATGGCCAGCCTGAACTTAAAAATAAGAATAGCCAGACGACGGAAATATTAAATTTTCTTGCCGACGATAAACTGATGGGCCGAAGAACCGGTGAACCTGGGAATAATGAGGCCGCTCAATATATTGCCGATAAATTGAAATCCTATGGTGTTTCTTTTGCTCCGGGCATGGATTCATATTTTCAAAAAATTCCCTTTGCTGTGTTCAAACCAACGGAAAAATATAGTCTGGTTTTGAATAATGTTACTTTCGAACCCATTTCAGATTGTTTAATTTTAAGTGGTAAGGCTGATTTTGAAAATGTGCCGGTGGTTTTTGCCAAATATGGCCTTATTAATGAGGTTACAGGTGTAAGTGATTATGAAGGACTGGATGTGGAGGGCAAAATTGTTATTGTTTTACCAGGTGAACCTGATAATTCCCAGCAATCTGCCGTAATGAGAGCCTCTAAAAAGAAAAGGGCATTAGCTATAAAACATAAAGCAGTAGCTTTACTTGAACTCTATCAACTTAATACGCCATGGGCCTTTTTTACTAATTATTTTGGCAGAGAAACGCTCCAACTGGAAGATGCTGCAGAAGGTGACAGAGATCAACTCATTGTCGGATGGGTAAAAGATAAAGGTGATCTTATTAAAAAGGAGTTGATCGCTGGAAAAGTTAAAATGACCGGCTCAGTTTCAGCAAACGGAAGTACGGCCATTCCAAAACCTTCCCAAAATGTCATCGGTGTTATCGAGGGCACTGATCCCAGTCTTAAAAATGAATATTTACTCCTTACCGCTCATTATGACCATGTTGGTACAGGAAAAAAAGGGGGGGTGTTTACTCCGGAAGATTCCATTTTTAATGGCGCAAGGGATAATGCCATGGGAACGGCAGCTATTCTTCATGCCGCAGCCGCGCTGGCTAAAAAGAAACCTCAACGCTCTATCCTCTTTTTAGCCGTTACCGGTGAAGAGGTAGGTTTGCTTGGAAGTAAATATTATGCCGAAAATCCCGTGATTCCCCTTGACAAAATAATATTTAATCTGAATACCGATGGGGCTGGTTACAATTCTACAAAACATATTTCAGTGATCGGTTGGGGCAGAACAGGGGTTGACAGCCTTATTTCCCAGGCAACCAGAAAAGTGGGACTGGACGTTTTTAAAAATCCAGCCGCTGAACAAAATCTTTTCGACCGGTCAGATAATGTCTCTTTCGCTGCTAAAGGAGTCCCCGCGCTTACTTTTTCACCCGGTTTCGATGCTTTCGATGACGAAATAGCAAAATATTATCATCAGGTGGGTGATGAAGCTGATTCTGTGGATAAAGCTTATTTGTTGAAATTTTCTCAATCTCTGGCCTATCTTGCCAGGCTTATAGCAGATCATCAGGTTTTACCAAAATGGGTGAAAGGTGATAAATATGAAGAAGCTGGTCTTAAGCTGTACCGGAAATAGTGGAACAATCAATGGATGCAAATATTCCTTCTTCGGCACGGTATCATAATACGGGGATTGCAGCTATTGCACTGGCTGCCATACTCTGGAGTACAGGTGGCTTGTTTATTAAGTGGATAAGTTTACCGCCAATCTCAATACTTACTTATAGAGCTTTTTTTGCAGCGTTGCTTTTTTTAATTGTTTTTAAGAAGAAGGTACTCGTTTTAACGCCTAAAATACTTCTGGTATCCTGCTTTTATGCTTTGTTGGTAGGAACTTTCGTTTTTGCAACAAAATTGACTACTTCGGCAAATGCTATTTTTTTGCAATATACAGCGCCTTTGTATCTTATTATTCTTGAGCCATGGCTCTTCAAATATAAGTTATCTCTCCAAAATGGTTTAACCGCCGTTTTTTGTATGCTGGGTATGGGCCTTTTCTTTTTGGATGAATTTTCTTTGGGGGGGCTTCTTGGTAATCTTTTAGCGCTGTTTTCAGGCGTCGCCCTCGCAGGTATGATGCTGGCCCAAAGGAATAACCCGCAACAGCATCATGAAGCTTCTATATTTTGGGGTAATCTTTGGGTCGTCATTATTGGATTTACTTTTACAATGAACGGGCCCTTTCCCACCGTTAACGATTGGTTCATGTTGTCATTTTTGGGCATTATCCAAATTGGATTGGGCTACATGCTTTTTACCTTTGGCTTAAAAAGGGTTTCAGCTTTGGAGAGTTCTCTTGTCGCTATGCTGGAGCCTATCCTTAATCCGGTTTGGGTGATGATTGGCTTTGGTGAAATACCAGGTGTCTTTGCCATCGTGGGCGCGGGAATTATTATTTTCGCACTGGTATTTAGAACGATTTATACAACTTATGTGAAAATATAAAATATTTTTTTAATATGTTTGGGAGTAAAGCTAATTTTACTTACTTTCGTATCAGTTTGTATTTCTCATCTAATGAATGAAGTATAAATGGGTAATCTGAAATAATGAGTAAGGGGCTTCAATTTATGAAGCCCCTCTTTATTTAAAAGGGAAGGGGAATACCCTCCGTTTCCGTTTTCTTTCTAAAAGCAGATTGTAGTTTTTCCAATATAGGTAAATTTGATCTGTTGGTTATCTCCCGTCCATCAATGTTGTTAACTCTGGTTAATTCTCCCATAGTGCCTGTACAAAATACTTCATCGGCACTATAAAATTCTGTGACCGATAAATTTTTCTCTTTAAACGGAATAGCTAAATCTTTACATATATCAATAACATGGGCACGCGTAATGCCTGGAAGGCAATTATCTGCAAAAGGGGTTAAAACTTCCCCTTTTCGAATCATGAAGACGTTAACACTGTTTGCCTCTGATACAAATCCATGCTGATCTAACATTAATCCTTCATCAACCCCGGCAAAATTAGCTTCAATTTTAGCTAAAATATTATTTAACAGGTTATTGTGATGAATTTTTGAGTCAAGAAAAAGTGGTGAATTTCTTCTTATGGCTGTTGTTACCATTTTTATATCGGGCGGAAAAACGGGCGGTTTCCACTCGGCTAAAACAATGAGCGTACAACCTTTCGTGTTTAACCTTGGATCCATTCCGGAAGTAATTTTCTCGCCTCTGGTCAATGTTAACCTTATGTGTGCATTGTCTCGCATTCCATTGGCCTCCAGTGTTTTAAAAATAGCATTTTGGATAAATTCCTTAGATGGTACTTGTTTGAAGTCCAACGCATGTGCAGATAACGACATTCTTTCCAAATGTTTTTCTAAGCTAAATATCCGGCCTGAATATACTCTTAATCCTTCCCATACTGCGTCTCCGCCTTGCACAGAACTATCAAAAACAGATACTTTTGCTTCAGATCTGGGGTATAATTTATCGCCAACGTAAATTAAAATATTCTCATTGGCCGTGTTATATGTCTGTAACATCAAATGTTATTTTAATAAATTTAGGAAACTTTTAAGCTTTTTTCTATCAACTCAGCGTAAAATGGGGCACATTCTGCCGCTAATGCCTCCAGATGAGAGGGTAAAATGGTTTCTTTCTCAATGTAGGGTTTAAAGCCGTCCGAGCGATGAACTTCTGCATACCAGTGGGGTGCCCATATTCCATCATATTCCTTTGGACCCGCAGCCCATTGGAGCATGGTATGTAAATAAGGTATATCACATAAATGACATATTTTCTCCAGCATTGCCGCTGGATTTAAAAGTAGGTCTTTAGCATCTACAATAGCGGTTAACGCGTTATTTTCACTCAAATAGTGATACAGTTTTTGCTGTAGTGCAACGCCTATATCTTCAATGCCTGGATTGGGAATAACTTTGGCATAAGACGCTATGATTTCCCTCGGATTTCTTATCAACAAAATATTTAAGGTTTTAGTCATAAAACCCCAATCTATGTCTATTAAATGGTGGGTCATCTGTTTGAAAAACAATATATTCTTTTCAGCAGGGCCTAATATGATATCATTTATAACATCTGAACCATTATTTAGCTGACAGGCTATGATTTGGTCTTTCACTGGGTGAATTGCCTCCGTGGGTGTGCGCAATAAATAATGGGCATATAAAGGTTCATCAAATGCCTGAACGTCAGGTCTTTCTCCAAATGAGTACATAAATGCGGTACTCACATTCCTGGGACTTGACCAAACATTTAATCGGGTTGGATTTGGAATCATTCAATTTTTTTCCGAATATAGGTCGATTTTTTCATTTTAAAATATCCATTTCCCAAAATTATTGTTAATAGTTTTACTATTTTGATTTTTATGTTTGTTTTCATAATATTAAACAAATTAATTTTTGACTTGTGAATCGATTATTATTTTTCTTGACCTTGATGAGTTGTTTACATAGCAGTCATAAAGAATTGTTCGCGGGAAATATACCTTTGGAGGGTTTATATCCCGGGTTTGTTTTAACACTAAATGGCTATCAACTTACAGGACAAATTGGTGACATTATGGAAATGAATGGGAATCATTCTGTCATTTTTATGAATGATTTTGGTTCCATATATAGTTATCACCCAAGGATGATCAGTGGTTTTTTTTTAAAAACAGAAACAAATTCATTGTTTTATGAAAGTAAGTACGACGGTAAAAATTGGTTGTATCTCCAACTCTTATTTCGAGAAAAAGGTGTTTCCCTTTATCAGATGCCAGTAGATAGAATCCAATGGATATATGATAAAGGTATGTCAAGGCCTTTTTCTTATCCAGTGATAGAATATTTTCTGGATGTATCCAGCCTAGGTAATCCAATAAAATTGACAAGGGCAACTTACAGAAAAAAACTTTTGATGTTGTTTAAAAAAAGAAACCTCGATTTAGCTTCAAAAATAGGTAAACCAGGCTATCGATTTCAGAATTTGCCGGAAATAATCAGGCAATTCACACAAAGTTTACTTGACAAGGAAAAAATATTACTTTAGTAATGAATTACATTGGGTCTTCACTGGTTTCCTGGTAAAATGTTACATCTGTATGTATAAAATGTAGTAGAATGGCCACGGCAAAAGGATTATTTCCTTTCCCAATACCACAATTTTGAACAAGATCCTTTTGAGGTAAATAGTGCAGATAATAACCATATTCTGAAACTAGTGCGATAGTATCTTTTTTAATTTGTTCTGCAAAATCGATTAAATCAAATCTGGATAATCCTTGAAAAATCAGCCAGTTCATCAATAATGACATAGCCCCTCTGCCGGGTTTTTCTACTTGAGTAACGTCGGCATATAGAGAATTTGAGGCTAGTTTATAAAAGTCAGGTTTTTCAAAATTTAAACGCAAAGCACCTAGCATTGCCTCCGCCTGTTCCTGAACGGGTATTCCAGCCAATAGAGGCAGTAAGCCGCCAATGGAGCCTGAGAGAGGGAGTTCTTTAGTAATTAAATCATACCCGCGATAGATACCATATTCCTCGTCCCACAGTTGTTCATTCATACTGTAAAGGGCCAGTTCATTCCACTGAATGATCTCGCTCACATTTTTTCTGATGAATTTTCCCATAGCTATTAAGGCCTCATTGGACCAACAAAGTAGGGTGTTGACTACAGGATCTTTCATAGCCCATTCTTTTTCAGGCTTTTGAGAGGAAGTCAGAAGGTCTTTTTGTTTGTTGAAAAGGGCTGTTGAAAGATCATCCTCTATTGATTGCGTTCTTTTTTTCCATGCATTTAGGGATTCATCCCAGGCACATGAGGTTGGCAGAAGGGATTCAATGGGGTGAACAATGGAAACAAGACCATCTTCCTCGATATCTCTGTGCTCGTACCAATACAGGTGAGATTGAACTAATTTTTCATAATACTTCTTAACGAGCTTCCGACCTATTTTTTTATCCTCAATCTCTTGAACATATTGCCAAATGATTCCAGCATGAAGGGGAACCTGGATAAAAGGGGTTTCTATACCTTTTATAAATAAGGCCATTCGCCCATCCTCCTTTTGACTTTCAAATAAGGAATCTAATATGATTTCCGCTTTTTCTAAAGAGAGTTTGGAGCCGCCAAGTAAATAGAAATAAGGGGAGAAATAAGCCTCCGTTTTAAAAATATGTAGTTGATCATCTGTTAGTTCAATGGAAGATTGAAACAATTTGCCTGCTGCGTTCATACATCTGTTTTCTTCATAGTATCCTAAAAACCCAAAGATATTGATTATTTTTTTAATATAATCAAAATATTTATATTTTATATTTGCTAATTAGTTATTTTTATGCTATTTAGGTTGTAAAATTATATGATATGGTTCCGATTCGCTGGGGGATTATTGCTCCGGGAAGGATAGCAAATAAATTTGCTTCCGATTTTTCATTGATTCATAATCATGCTATTACCTCTGTTGCCAGTACCAATATTGAGCGTGCCAGGGTATTTGCAGATAAATATAAGCTGTCCTCATTTTATGGAGACTACAGGGAGATGTTGGCAAAGGAAAAGCTCGATATTGTATATATCGCTTCGCCTCATTCCTTTCATTTTGAGCAGGCAAAAATGTGCCTCAATATGGGGGTTTCTGTTCTTTGTGAAAAGCCGGCAACCATTCATTCGGGGCAGTTAAAATACCTGTTATCTTTGGCAGCTGAAAAGGGATTATTCTTTATGGAGGCCCTTTGGACCGTATTTCTTCCTATTTATACCCAAATTTTTGAACGGATAAATAATGGCGATATTGGAACCATTATTAGCGTGAAAGCTGATTTTGGCTTTCAAATGCCTTTCGATCCGGATAGCCGGCTTTTTAATCCTTCTTTAGGTGGTGGTAGTCTTTTGGATATTGGGATTTATCCTCTCTTATTAGCTACTTTATGCCTTGGGTATCCAGAAGAAATTAAAGCATTGGCCACATTGACTGAACTACAGGTTGATGATGAAATCGTGGCTATTTTAAAGTATAAAAAGAAGGGCTTAGCTCAAATTCAATCTACCATACGTGCAAATACCAGAACAGAGGCCTTTATTTTCGGCGAAAATGGAAGTATTTGGGTGCCTAACAGATGGATAGACAGCCAAAAATTTTATGTGTTAAAATTAGACGGGCAAGTAGATTTAATTCATTCCCCATGGAAGGGTTTTGGTTACCAATTCCAGATTTTAGCCGTTGAAAAATGCTTAGCAAAAGGTCTTTCGGAAAGCCCTTTGGTACCACATTCCCTAAGTCTTCAACTGATGAATCAAATGGATGAAATAAGAAAGCAAACGGGAATTATCTATCCCGAAGATGCATTCATTTACGAATAATTCTCTTTACCTTTTTACCACAATTCGTTGGCTAATAGTATTTTATTATTTTGATCTCGAATTTCAAATGTTACAGTGGGTTTGTTCCAGTCTATGTGGAGTAATCCGAAATTTAAACTGACAATTAATTTTCCAACTCGGTGTTTATTGGGCTCTTCCCTGTATTCCCCCCAGGTATGGGTCAGTCCGCTACTGGTAATTTCGGGCAAATTAAGATCTTCAGTCTTTATTCTGCTATATTCTGCGATGTGTCTGTCCCCACTTAAAATAAGCGGATTCTTCGGGTTTGTTTCAGTTATCAAATCTAACAAACGTTTTCTTGCTTTGGGGAAATTAGCCCATTTTTCAAACCCTTGTTCCTCGGAGATAACCTGAATACCATTCGCAATAATGTGAACATCAGCTTCACTGTTGGTTAACTCCTTTTTTAACCAGGCCCATTGCTCCTCACCTAAAATATCACCTGTTTGATTTATTTCATATCTTTTTCCTTCCATCTTACTTGGTTCCAAAGCATCGCGAAAATATCTGGAGTCAACTAACAGGAGTTTTATTTTTTGCCCTTTCGGCCCAAAGGTATAGGATTGATAAGCGCCCTCATAGTTCCAGACAGGTGCGTCTCTCGGTACATCCAGAAAATCGAGCATTAACTTTTTACTTTCACGCCGGTAAGGATATTCCTTGCCCCCATCATTTACTCCGTAGTCATGGTCATCCCAAATACCCGTTATCTGGGTTTTTTTTCTCAAATCACGATAATTTTTTCCATTTTTTTGCTTTGTGTATTTATCATGCAAGACCTTCATATCGTAACTGTCACCGTAGATATTGTCTCCTGTCCAGATCCATAGATCGGGTTGATTTTGTGCAATAGCCTTCCAAATATCCTGAGGAAGATCTTCGCGGTTACAAGAACCAAAGGCAATGGTTGTAATGGGGCGTTTGGTGTTCCATTTTTGACCTTCAAAAAGAGTCTCCTTGTCTGAAGCTGTTTTTTTTGACATTTGGCAGCCTGATAGAAACACAAAAGTGAACAGAAGGAAATACAGCGTTTTCATGCAGGAATGTTTTATCAAAGATAGCATTAAATGTAGTCAAAGATTGGAATTTTACCCTAAATTCGGATTTTATTGCATTTTTTTATGACAAAATTTAAATGCTTATAATAATTAATTTTACTATTATAATTATGTAAAATTAATTTAATTAAAAATTTAATTCCGATTTTAAGCATAAAGTATGGCATAGGAGGACAATTATTTTTAAAAGATTCTTGTTAGCCTTCGTAAATATGTATGTAAAGACAGGCTGATAAAGCTCATCTAAAAAGGAATTTAAGTTGCATAGAACTTTTAAAAAAGGTAAATTTACGTATCGATTTGCCCTTTCCTTTATATACCAATTTTAAAAACTTTTACTAAACCTTTCACCTCATCAGGAAATGGGCTTATCATAATTATGGAAAATAGCAAAATTAAACCTATCATTTCAAAAGGCCTTTATACGCCGCAATTGGAAAGTGATGCCTGTGGTACCGGACTTATCGCCAATCTTAAAGGAAATAAGTCTCATGAATTAATAGATCAGGCCTTACAAATGCTTGAAAACATGGAGCATAGGGGTGCTTGTGGTTGTGAACCAAATACAGGAGATGGTGCAGGCATTTTAATACAAATCCCTCATTTGTTTTTTCAGCATAAAGCAAAAGAACTTGGTTTCATCCTACCTGACGCAGGGTTATATGGCGTGGGTATGATTTTTTTTCCTACGGATCGTGTTTTGAGGGATCAATGTCGCGTTCTTTTAAATGATTATATCGATGAATGTGATTTTGAATTAATTGGTTATCGCGATGTACCAACCCAAAATGAATCGCTCGGTGATTCTGCCTTAAAGGTAGAACCTAAAATTGAACAGGTATTCGTAAAACCTAAATCTCCTTTGGATAAAAAGACTTTGGAGAGAAAGTTGTATATTCTAAGAAAATTTGCTACTCATAATATTTATCATACTTACCCTCAGGCTAAAGATCATTTTTATGTTCTCTCCTTTTCTTACAAAACCATTATTTACAAAGGTCAGCTAACTACTTATCAATTAAAACCTTACTTTCTCGATTTGCAGGACGAACTTTGCACCTCGGCCATTGCCCTTATACATTCCAGATTTTCTACGAACACCGTGCCTAAATGGAAATTAGCTCAGCCATTTCGGTATATAGCCCATAATGGTGAAATTAATACCATTACTGGCAATATAAACTGGTGGAGATCAAAGGAAAAAGAACTTGTTGCTGCTATTTTTACCCCAGAAGAACTGGAAAAACTTAAACCTATTTGTGGGGAAAGCTTATCCGATTCGGGCAATTTTGATAATGTTTTAGAGTATATTGTTCTTTCAGGATTCTCTCTGCCGCATGCTTTGATGATGATGATTCCGGAGGCCTGGGAAGAAGCCGATAGAATGAAAGACGAAAAAAGAGCCTTTTATGAGTATCACAGAACGCTCTCTGAACCCTGGGATGGTCCCGCTTCTATCTGTTTTACCGACGGTATTGTAGTAGGGGCTACGCTCGATAGAAATGGTTTACGCCCTTCCCGATACTGTTTGTTAGATGATAGCACGCTCATCGTTGCTTCTGAAGCGGGTGCTCTGCCTGTCGATCAGAGTAAGGTAGTGTTAAAAGGTAGATTGCAACCTGGAAAAATGCTTATCGCTGACTTAGATGAACACCGGGTCGTTGGCGATGAAGAATTGAAAAAAATAATATGTGAGCGTTTTCCTTATCGTCAGTGGTTAAATGACCACAAAATTAATCTGAAGGATCTGCCTCTCACTTCTTCTGTTTCTTATCAACAAGACGAAAAGACTTTATTGAGAAATCAACATTTGCATGGGTATTCAAAAGAAGACATCAGTGTTCTTATGTTGCCTATGATGGTTGACGGACAGGAGCCCCTGGGTTCTATGGGCATTGACACTCCGCTGGCTGTGCTTTCTCATCATTCTCAGCATTTGTCAAACTATTTTAAACAATTATTTGCTCAGGTAACCAATCCGCCAATAGATCCCATAAGGGAAAGGTCGGTGATGTCCATTTTTGCTATGTTGGGCGGTGCGCCAAATCACATGAATCTGACACCGGAAAGAGCCAATTTTATACATTTGGAAAGCCCTATTCTTACCAATGCCGAGCTGGCAAAAATACGAGATATTTCTGTGGGTCCTTTTAAATCGGGCATAGTTAATCTGGTTTTTAAAGCGGACGGACAGGCAGGACGATTAAAAGCGGCCATAGACCATATTTGTGCCGTGGCTGAAGATATGGTTAGAAATGGATTTACTATTCTGATTTTATCCGATAGAAATGCCGATGCTTTTCAAGCGCCCATTCCTTCACTGCTTGCCGTAGGTGCTATTCATCATCATCTGGTTAAGGAGGGCTTAAGGGGCTCAACTTCCCTAGTGTTAGAAGTCGGAGATACACGAGAGGTTCACCATTTTGCCACGCTTTTGGGCTATGGTGCATCGGCAATAAATCCATATTTATCTTTCGCTACCATAGCTGATTTATTAAATAAAGGGAGAGTAAAGATTGATTTGACGCTGGAGAAGGCGATATACACCTTTAAAAAATCAATTGATAAAGGCATCTTGAAAATCATGTCTAAAATTGGTATTTCTACCCTCCAGTCGTATCAGGGCGCGCAAATATTTGAAGCACTCGGATTAGCCACAGAGGTCGTCGATAAATGTTTCAAAGGGACTATCTCCAGGATTGAAGGTATTGGATTTGATGGTATTGCGCAGGAAATTCTGGAGCGCCAGCACAGAGCTTATCCTACCCAAGGTGGCCATGACACTCAATTAGACGTTGGAGGCATTTATCAGTGGAAAGTTAAAGGGGAGGCCCATCTTTTTAATCCGCAATCTATCCATTATTTGCAAATTGCTGCCAGAAATAATGATCAGGCAGCCTATAATAAATACGCAGAAGTAATAAATGAACAGAGCGTTCAAGCGTTAACTTTAAGAGGATTACTCACTTTTCGACGGGGTACGCCTATCCCATTAGAGGAGGTGGAACCTGTTGAAAATATTCTAAAAAGATTTGCCACCGGTGCCATGTCTTTCGGTTCCATTTCTCACGAGGCGCACGCAACGCTCGCTATTGCGATGAATAGAATAGGGGGGAAAAGTAATTCCGGCGAAGGAGGCGAGGATGAAATCCGTTTTCAACCAAAAGAGAATGGCGATTGGGAGCGTTCCGCTATAAAACAAGTGGCGTCGGGTCGATTTGGTGTGACAAGTTATTATTTGGCAAATGCTGATGAATTGCAAATTAAAATGGCTCAAGGGGCTAAACCTGGTGAAGGGGGACAGTTGCCTGGTCATAAAGTCGATGACTGGATTGGTAGAGTAAGACATTCAACGCCTGGCGTTGGCCTTATTTCCCCACCTCCTCATCATGATATCTATTCTATTGAGGATTTGGCTCAATTGATTTTTGATTTGAAAAATGCAAATCCTTCAGCAAGAATTAATGTTAAACTGGTGTCAAAAGCTGGCGTAGGTATCATTGCCTCTGGCGTGGCTAAAGCGCATGCCGATGCGATACTCATTTCAGGGCATGACGGTGGTACAGGTGCTTCTCCTCTAACCTCCGTAAGGCATGCCGGCCTTCCATGGGAACTTGGCCTGGCCGAATCTCACCAGACTTTAGTGAAAAATAAACTGAGAGATAGGGTAGTGCTTCAAACCGATGGTCAATTGCGGACAGGAAGGGATATTGTTATGGCTACGCTTTTAGGTGCTGAAGAGTGGGGGGTAGCCACGGCTGCCTTAGTGGTGGAAGGTTGTATTTTAATGCGGAAATGTCATGTAAATACCTGCCCCGTTGGCATTGCTACCCAAGATCCTGAACTCAGAAGCAGATTTACCGGAAAACCAGAACATGTTATTCAGTTTTTTCACTTCCTGGCCAATGATGTTCGCGAGATTATGGCTGAACTCGGATTTAGAACGATCAACGAAATGGTCGGGAAAGTAGAAATGCTGAAATTGAAAAAGGATATTCATCATTGGAAATATAAACACCTCGACCTAAGTCCTATTTTATATAAAGAACCTGCTGATGAATCAGTCGGTCAGTACAAAATGGTACCACAAGATCATGGTATGGCAAATGTCCTAGATCATGCCTTAATAAAAACAGCGCTGCCTGCCTTGGAAAATGTCCAGAAGGTACAGGCTACTTTTAACATTAGGAATATTGATAGAGCAACAGGGACCATGCTTTCGTACGAAATTTCAAAACGATTTAAAGCGGAAGGTTTGCCTGAAGGTACTATTCAATACACCTTTAATGGCTCGGCAGGTCAAAGTTTCGGTGCTTTTGCAGCAAAAGGTATTCACTTTAGACTGGAAGGGGAAGCCAATGATTATTTTGGAAAGGGCTTGTCAGGGGGACGATTAATAGTAGTGCCTGCTAAAGAAGCTACCTTCATTGCACGCGACAATATCATTATTGGTAACGTCGCATTTTATGGAGCGACTTCAGGAGAAGCTTATATAAATGGTTGTGCCGGCGAACGTTTTGGGGTTAGAAACTCAGGGGTCACTGCCGTGGTAGAGGGCATTGGTGACCATGGTTGTGAATATATGACGGGAGGTGTAGTCGTTGTGCTGGGTGAAACAGGCGAGAACTTTGCCGCTGGTATGAGCGGAGGTGTCGCCTACGTTTACGATAAAGAGGATACTTTTTCTTCCCGTTTGAATAGGGAAATGGTGGAACTTGAGGTGCTGGAAGATGACGATCTTGACATCTTAAAGCAACTGGTTCTTAATCATTATTTTTATACCAGATCTCCATTTGCTGGAGAACTCTTAGATCACTGGTCAACAGAAATGCTTCATTTTAATAAGGTTATGCCTGCTGATTATAAAAAAGTGTTGTTGAATCGGAATAAAAAATTACAATTGTTAGTTACGCCGGTGAATGCCGGATAATAAAACTTTTATAAAGATAAGGTTATGGCAGATCCTAAAGGATTTTTAACGTTTAAAAGAGAACTTCCTTCATCCAGGGAGGTTAATGTTCGTTTATCAGATTATAAGGAGATTTATGATGAGTTTCCCGTGGAAAAAACGAAACAGCAAGCCGCCAGATGTATGGATTGTGGTGTTCCGTTTTGTCACTCGGGCTGTCCATTGGGAAATGTAATTCCTGAATTTAATGATGCTGTTTATCGGGAAGAATGGCAAGAGGCATTTCAAATTTTGTCGGAAACCAATAATTTTCCTGAATTTACAGGCCGAATTTGTCCGGCTCCCTGTGAAGCCGCCTGTGTCTTAGGTATAAATCAACCTGCCGTAGCCATTGAGCATATTGAAAAAACCATCGTCGAGATGGCTTTTGAAAAGGGTTTCCTAAGACCAAAAGCGCCAACCTTCAGAACAGGTAAAAAAGTAGCTGTTATAGGTTCAGGTCCCGCAGGTCTCTCCGCCGCCGCAGAGTTAAATAAATATGGTCATAGTGTAACCGTTTTCGAACGTAAAGACCGTATTGGAGGTCTTCTTCGATATGGTATCCCTGATTTTAAATTGGAAAAATGGGTGCTTGAACGTCGTATCGGCTTGATGGAAGCTGAAGGTATTCGCTTCAAGACAAATGTAAATGTCGGGGTTGATTTGTCTGTTGATCAATTGAAAAATGATTTTGATGCCATCGTTTTGACCGGGGGTTCTACCGTTCCAAGAGATCTTCCCATTCCAGGTAGAGAAGGAATAGGTATTTATCCGGCGATGCAGTTTTTAGAGCAAAATAATCGACGCGTCGCAGGTGATTTTATTCCTGAAGTTGAATCCATTCGGGCAACAGGTAAACACGTAGTCGTTATTGGCGGCGGTGACACTGGCGCCGATTGTGTGGGCACTTCTAATAGACAAAAAGCAAAATCAGTAACCCAACTGGAAGTTTTAGTGAAACCTTCATTAACCAGAACGCCTGATTCATGGCCTAATTGGCCACTCATACTAAGAACAAGTTCTTCTCATGAGGAAGGGTGCGACAGGGAATGGTCTGTTCTTACTGAATCATTTGAAGTGAACGAGAAGGGCGAAGTATCCGCAATTCATCTTATTGATGTTGAATGGGCTTTTATTCCCGCTGAAAACAGATATGGGTTTTCAAAAATATCAGGATCTGAAAGAACTATACCCTGTGACCTCGCTTTGCTTGCCATCGGCTTTGTTCATCCTCAACACGATGGTTTACTGCAACAATTAGGCGTCGCTCTCGATGAAAGAGGTAATGTTAAGGCATCTGATTTTAAAACCTCTGTCGATGGCGTCTTTGCCGCTGGTGATGTTCGCCGTGGACAGTCTTTAGTTGTCTGGGCCATCGCGGAAGGAAGAGATGCTGCAAAGGAAGTACATATCTTTCTTGATTGTGAAGCTTAAAAAATATAGGGCATCCTAATTTATAAGATACTATTTTCAGGAATCTTTCCTTTTACCCCTTTAAAATAGTTCCATATAAATTGCATGTCCTTTTCCATATCATCCGTGGGGTAAAATGGCTCACTGATAACTACTTTTTTGTCTCCAAAATTAAACTGTACCATGACAATGGGAACTTTCGCTCCTTTTGCGATAAAGTAAAAACCTGTTTTAAATTTTTCAACCCTTTTTCTGGTCCCCTCCGGTGACATCGCTACGGCAAACTTGTCATGAATATTAAATATATTTATCATGCTGTCAACCATGTTCGTTCTTTCCGTTCTGTTAACAGGGTATCCTCCCAGCGCATAGAAAATAAAACCTAAAGGGCCTTTGAAAAGAGATTCTTTCCCAATAAATCTGATGTCTTTTCTTAAGATAGACCTCAGAACTAAACCTATCGGAAAATCCCACCAGGAGGTATGCGGGGCTGCAATGACCAAATATTTTTTAATATCATTTGGAAAATCTCCAATAATTTTAAACTTCGCTACTGTAAGAAATATAAATTTGGAAAATAGTCGGAACATAGGGATAGATTTTGACAATTAACCCTTCAAAGTAAATCAAAATGTTTTTATTTTATTAAAAAACCTTGGAAATTCCTCCAATAATAAATTGCACACCAATAGACATTACTATGAATCCCATAATTCTAGATAGCGCACGAAGTCCGGCCTCACCTAAAATTTGATATAACAATGGGGCAAATCGTAAAATAAGATAAACGATGACGGCCATAGTGAGGATTACGCCAACAATGGTACCTTTTTGCCACCAAAGGGGATATTCGTCGAAATAAGTTATAAGTAAAGATATAGACCCGGGACCGGAAAGGAGTGGCATGGCTAAAGGTGCAAATGAAATATCTTCTTTATGAAGGGCTTCCTCTGTTACTTTTTTTGATGTCGCGCCACTTTTAGCCATATTTCCCGTAAGTAGGGTATAACCTGAACTCATAATTACTAATCCCCCGGCAATACGCATAGCACCAATACTAATGCCAAAAAAGCCTAAAATCCATGTGCCGGCCAGAAAAAATAAACTTAAAATTAAAAAAAAGTATAGGCTGGTTAGCCTGGATGTTCTATTTCTTTCTTTTTGAGTATATTCGGGCGTCATGGCTAAGTAAACGGGAACGGCCCCCAATGGATTTACTATGGAAAATATAGATGCCAGTGTGGCTATATATAACTCAATCATAATTTACTCTTTTACTTAAAACGCTTTTTATCTCTAAAGTCACTTTTCTTACCCTTTAAACCCGACCCCAGAGGGGTCACATGTATCTATCTACCCTTTAGCCCCTGGCGGCACAAATTCCCTAAATAACTATTGACCTTCCTCCAGCGTTAATTTCAATTTTATTTTTTTCTGATTTCTCAGTAGTTCAAGCTCCACCACGTCCCCAACTTTATGTTTTTCCAAAAAAAGATATAAATCACCATTGTTTTTAATGGGTTCATCATCAATACCAACCAAAATATCTCCAAGGGTGATTTCTCCGTATCGATTTCTTCGGGTAGGTTGAAGGCCACTTTTCTCGGCGTTACTACCGGCGGGAACATTTAAAACAAGAGGACCTTGTAAACCATATCGGGCGACGATGTTATTACTTGCCAGTTCAACGCCTATGGTTGGTCGTTGAATTTTTCCATACCTAATCAACTCAGGTACTACCCAGCGAACGGCATCGACAGGAATGGAGAAGCCAATGCCAGCAGAAGCGCCAGATGGACTATAAATAGCTGTATTTACGCCTATTAGCTTTCCTCCGGAATCGAGTAGGGGTCCACCAGAATTACCTGGATTAATCGCTGCGTCCGTTTGTATAGCATCTCTGATTGGCACGCCGGCTCTTGACTGTATTTCTCTGCCAAGGGCACTTACCACACCGGTAGTTAATGTTTGATCAAGTCCAAATGGATTACCAATAGCAAAAACGGATTGCCCAACCCTTAAATTTTCGGATATTCCCACGGGGATGGCGTAAAGTACAGAAATAGGGGCTTTGATTTTCAGAACGGCAAGGTCTTTTTCAGGTGCCACGCCAATCAGTTCGGCGGGCCAGTTGGATTGATCTGCCAAAGTTACCGTAGCTTTGTCAGCGCCTTCAATCACGTGATAATTGGTAACGATGTGTCCCATTTTATCCCATATAAATCCTGAACCCGTCCCACTTTTTATCTCAGAAATATCCCTGGTCCAAAAATTTTCACGAATATTCGTCGTGGTGATAAAGCAAACGCCTGGTGCTGCTTTTTCAAATAACTGTATGGTTGACAACTCTGTGGAAGTCAACATAGTGACGCTATTATCCAAGGAAGTAGGTGTCACACCATTGGTTGACACACCTTTTTCCATCCAGGCGGCACCTCCCAGGAAAGCTAGAATGATTAAAGAAATACCGGCAATAACTTGCCAAACGGAAGACGAAATGCGAGCCATTTTTTTCTTGTTTTATTAAGTTTTTCTTTCTTTTTTCTTTGCAGCAGGAAATAAGATATTGTTTAGGATGAGTCGATATCCAGGTGAATTCGGATGCAGACTCAAATCAGTTTCGGGATCATTGACATGATGGCGATAATCTTCAGGGTCATGCCCACCATAAAATGTCCAGAAACCTTGACCAAATATGCCATGAATGTATCTTGCCTCTTGAAAGGGCTTGTTATCTCCGAGAATTAAAACATTTGACTTGATATTTTCTTGATTGAATGCCGTGGTTTGACCCATAAACCCTTTTACCAGACGCGTGTGATTTTGGGTTAACATGGTTGGAATAGGATCCCATTTTGCAGAAAATTCAAACAAATTGAAGTAATCCTGTTCTGCAGGCATAGGTCTTTCAGGAGCCACGTCAATGGAGGAATATTCGTACTCCATTGGATTTTGAGATAGCTGGAATTGGCTGAACGCAAAAGTATTATCAAAATTAAGTTTTGATTGTGACTGGGGATCTGCTTTGTCTCCATCATACATATAATCGCAGATATCGACGCCCTCTGCTGCTAAGGCAATATCATAAGTATCTGTAGCAGAGCACATAGCAAACATAAAACCACCGCCACCAACAAATTCTCTGATTTTTTTAACTACCTGAAGTTTCATTTGTGAAACCTTGGCAAAACCTAATTCAGCGGAAAGTTCCTCCATTCTGCGTTGATTTTCTCTGTACCAGGGGAAGGCAGAATAGGTTCGGTAAAACTTTCCATATTGACCAGTGAAATCCTCGTGATGTAAATGCAGCCAATCATAAGTAGCTAGTTTGCCTTGTACTACCTCCTTATCATAAATGGTTTCATAAGGAATTTCAGCGTAGGTGAGAACCATGGTTACGGCATCATCCCATGGCTGAATTTTTTCACCAGAGGATTTAAATTCAGGGGTATAAACGGCAATTTTAGGTGCTTTTTCCAGTTTAATGGCATCCATATTTTTTTCTGGATTTGCAATTTCAGCTAAAAGGTTATCAAATGCAGCATCGGAAAGCGTTTCAAAACTCACCCCTCTCGTTTTACATTCTTTTTCAAACGTGGCGCTGTAGGGAAAAGCGAAACTTCCCCCTCTATAATTCAATAACCACCAGCCTTCCTGACCAGACTCTAATACCCAATAAGTAACGCCATAAGCTTTTAAGTGGTCTTTCTGTCCCTCAAAATCCATAGGTAATAAAAGATAGGAAGCTTTTGCTGGAATGGAAACCAAAAGTAAAAAAGAAATAAATAGACCCTTAACGGTCAGTTGAATATTCATATTTGTCCTTTTACGTAACATTGATAATTTCATATACAACAAAATAAGGTTTTTTGTGGTTCAAACCGTACATTTATCGTCGTAAAAAAAAATAAATGCAACAGCTGGTTTTTGAATATAGTGGTTGGTATGTCCTTATATGTTTGTTGGTCGCCCTTACTGCTGCTCTCTTTCTTTATTTTCGAACAAATGAAATTCCGGAAAGTTATAAATTCTGGAAGTACGGTCTGGCATTTCTTCGTTTTGTTTCTGTATTCACTATCGCTTTACTCCTTTTATCACCTCTTTGGCGAAGAAACAATACGAAACTTCAGAAACCTATTTTGGTGATCGCTCAGGATGCCTCCACTTCTGTAGGCGATTTTCTTGAGAAAAAAGATCCTGATTATTTGTTGCAGCTAAATAAAATGGTTGATAATCTTAAAAAAGATTATCAAGTGGAAACTTTCTCTTTTGGTGAAAAAATAACGAATGGATTACCCGATAAATTTTCAGATAGAGTAACAAATATTAGTGAGCTATTAGAGCAATTATCCACACGTTTTGCAGGTAGCAAATTGGGTGGGGTGGTTCTGGCGTCTGATGGCATTTATAACCAAGGAAGTAACCCTTTATATACTGCCGCAAAGTTGAACACCCCTGTTTATACAATAGGTATGGGTGATACTTCTACAAAAAAAGATCTTATCATTAATCGCATTTTTCATAATCAAATTGTGTATGCTCACGATGAACTGGAAGTGCAAGCTGATATAATAGCCAAAAATCTGGATGGGAAAAATAGTAAGATTTCTTTGGTTGAGGTTAATGCGGGTAAAACCAAAACACTAAAATCAGTAGATTTTAAGATAGACAAATCTTCTTTTTTTAATTCTTTTTCATTGACTATTCCAGCTTCTTTGCCAGGGACGAGATATCTGCGTATCATAGCCTCACCCGTTGAAGGTGAAGTTTCTAAGATAAACAATAGCCGCGATTTTGTTGTAACGGTGTTAGATGGAAAGCAAAAAGTGCTCATTTTTGCTCAATCTCCCCATCCCGACATGGGAGCATTTCGACAATCTTTGGGTGCTAATAAGAATATTGAAGTCAAAACAGCTTTCTTAGGTGATCCTGTCCCGAATTTTGCAGAATATGATTTGATTATTTTACATCAACTCCCTGCGCCCGGCCGCAACTTTGCTCCGGTGATAAAACAAATAAAAGATTTGAGAAAATCGCATTGGTGGGTTGCAGGTGCACAAACTGACTTCAAAGCGTTAAATGATTTTCAAGATTTAAACAACCTAAGGATTAATTCAAACTTAGGTGCTGAAAGTGAAGCATTGTGGAATAAAAATTTTAACTTATTCAATGGTGAAACGGAATGGCCTCAAAAAATAGACAGATATCCGCCACTACAAGTGCCATTCGGTGATGTTGAAGCCAATACGGTGGTGCAGGTTTTACTGTATCAAAGAATTAAAAATGTAGGTACTTCTTATCCTTTATTAACCTTAGGGGAAAATAATGGCGTTAGAAGTGCACTTTTCTTAGGCGATGGCTTGTGGAAATGGAGATTAGCAAATTTCCAGATTTACGAAAATCATGAGGTTTTTGACGGTTTAATAGGGAAGATTACCCAGTACCTAAGTGTGAAACGCGATAATAGAAGATTTAAAGTGACGGTAGGTAAACCAGTTTATGATGAAAATGAATCGGTTTCTTTTGTTGGAGAATTGTACAATGCGTCTTATGAACTCATCAATACCCCTGATGTTAATCTGGCAGTAAGAAACAATGACGGAAAAGAGTATAATTTTTTATTCAATAGAGTAGGTAAAGGATATCAGTTAAACGCTGGCGTTCTGCCCACAGGAAGCTATAATTTTAAAGCCACTACAAGTTATAATGGAAAAGAATGGACTAGTGACGGTCAATTTACCGTTCAACCACTACAATTTGAATTCATAAATATAACGGCAGACCATAATATTTTGAAGGCAATAAGTACAGAAAGCGGAGGACAATTCTTTGGTCAAAAAGAATTGAATGAATTATATGCGATAATTAAAAAGTCTGCCGCGCTAAAACCAGTGTTAGTTACTGAAAAAAGTTCGCAAACCTTTTTAAGTATGCCGCTATTACTTCTTCTATTGCTTGTTGCCCTAAGTTTAGAATGGGGTGTAAGAAGATATATTGGTATTTACTAACCTAATATTACCAGCTTACATCTTCTTCACTATTTAATTTAGGTTTGTTTTCAGATGAATTCTGGTCTTTTGGGTAGTCCTCGTCGAATTCTAATCCATTCTCATACTCCTCATGACGGCGTGAAAACTCATCGTAGTCATAGTTGGGCATCAGTTCCGTTTTGATGTAAGAAATGACATCTTCTAAATTACCAATAAAGCGATTGAAATCTTCTTTGTACAAAAAGATTTTGTGACGTTCATAACCCTCATCATTAAATCGACGGGTACTTTCAGTGAGCGTAAGGTAAAAGTCCTCACCTTTCGTCTTACGGACATCAAAAAAATAGGTTCTTCTTTTTCCTGCTTTTACTTTTACGGAATAAACGCTATCCTGCTTCCGTTGAAATTGATCATTTTCCACAATACATGATTTAAACTTGACGATTATATTTCTAATGTTTACAAATATAACTAATTAAGTAATTAATTTTATTTATTCTGTTAGTAGATAGTTTTTTAAAGATTTTCAACCGTTTTAATGGCATTTTCAGGAATTTTCAAAAAAAAATTAAAAAAAAATTAAAATTAAAATTCATGAATTTTCACAAATATTTTAATAAATAACTGATTTACATTCTATTATGATAAAATAATATTTAAATAATTTTCACAATGAACTTATTTTGTCTTTGTAAAGCCTTGTAGGCTGTCGCATATTTGTATCGTGGAAGGGAAAAAGGGGCAGTTGAAAATCAGAAAACGTTCTGAAAAATAAATTTGATTATGTTCATGGGATTATATTGTCGGGGTTTTGTCGTCCCGGAAATATTCGGGACGATAATTCCACTATTTAATCCTTGTTACAAGGCAAAAATGTTTGCCTGAAGATAAAGGTCCAGGGGTTTTTCCCCGATTACAATTTGTAGTGTGTAAATATACACCACAGTAATTAATTAAGGGTTAAAGTGGCGGTTTTTTATTAAAACCTTAACGTTTTTAAGAAACCGCTACAAAGTCCTTCACAAAATGTGTTTATGTTCATGGGATTATATATAAGTCGTGCCTTAAGGGACGACTTTTTTTTTGCCCCTACATGAAATTTTCCGGTCCCAATCTATGGAGTTATTATGGAATATTTTCATTTCTGTTTTTGTATGCGTTATTTAAAAATAAATAAGTTCACTAATATCGATTTAATTATCAATTAAAATAAATTTAACATTTACTTAATTTTCATTTCATTTATTTACATAAAATATATAAATATGAAGCAAATAGTTACATTGTTACTCTTAGTTTCTTCTATGAGTATTTTTGCACAGAAAACCATTCAAATAAGAGTTTCGAATGCAAATGATGATTTAGAAGAATTCATTCCTGGTAGTAATCAAACAAAACCACTGGGATCAATGGATGCAGGTAGTTCCGATTTAGAACTCGGTTCAGAATCAGCAAATAATAAAGACCCACAATTGGTAGGTATTAGATTTGTTGGTATTCAAATACCCAAAAATGCCTTGATTACAAAGGCTTACATACAGTTTACTGTAGATGCTACCAGTAAGAATTCCGACCCATCTGAACTTTATATTTACGCTGAAAATGCAGATAACCCTCGAACTTTTTCTCCTGACACGCTCTTCAATCTGAGTTCTAGGAGTAAAATAAATGATTCTATATTTTGGAAAATTCAAGATGCTTCCTGGAAAACAGCCGGTGTTGCCGGTCAAGACCAAAGAACATCTGATTTATCACGTCTAGTCCAAGCTTTAGTAAATAGGGAAGGCTGGAATGTAGGAAATTCAATGGCATTTTATATTAAAGGTAAAGGAACAAGAGAGGCTGAATCAGCAGATGACGAAGCTTCAAAAGCACCATTATTAGTCATAGAATATATAGTTCCTGTCACTATTTCCTCAAGGGTTGCTTCAGCTAATGATGATTTAGAGGAATATATCCCGGGTCCTAACCAAACTAAAACATTAGGTTCTATGGATGCAGGTAGTTCGGATCTTGAACTTGGTTCTGAATCGGCGAATAACAAAGATCCTCAATTGGTAGGGGTAAGATTCACTAATTTGAACATTCCTCCAAATGCAGTTATCCAGGATGCCAGAATTCAATTTACAGTGGATGCAACTAGCAAAAATAGTGATCCTTCTGAATTATATGTTTATATTCAAGATGCAGAAAATCCTGGCACCTTTAATCCTGATAGTCTTTTTAATATTTCTAAAAGAATTGTAATTAAAGATTCTATTTTTTGGAAAATTCCTGATGCAAGTTGGAAAACGGCAGGCCAAGCAGGGATAGATCAATTAACCCCAAATCTATCTAAACTAGTTCAAACGATTGTAAATAAACCAAATTGGAAAGCTGGAAATGCAATGGTTTTCTTATTAAAGGGTATAGGAACTCGGGAAGCGGAATCTGCTGACGACGAAGTCACAAAGGCACCTTTGTTTACTGTTAAATTTATCCCTGTAAATGCCATTACGACCATAGTTTCTTCCCCTAATGATGACATTGAGGAATATATTGCAGGTGCAAATCAGACAAAAACCTTAGGAACTATGGATGCAGGAAGCTCAGATTTAGAGCTTGGTTCGGAATCAGCTAATAATAAGGATCCTCAATTAGTTGGTATAAGATTTGCCTCCGTGAAGGTAGATAAATCAAAAGCATTAAAATCAGCTTACATTCAATTTACTACAGACGCAACTAGTAAAAACTCAGATCCTTCTGAACTACATATATATGCGCAAGATGCTGATAATCCAATAACATTTTATCCAGATTCGTTATTTAATGTTTCTAAACGTCCACAATTAAAAGATTCCATTTTCTGGAAAATTCCTAACGGGACATGGAAAACTGCCGCTGAGGCAGGTCCCGATCAACGTACTCCAAATTTATTGCCATTAATTCAATCGTTAATTCAAAGAGATGGCTGGAAATCTGGAAATGCAATGGCCTTTTTTATAAAAGGAATTGGTACTCGCGAAGCAGAATCAGCTGATGATGAAGTAACAAAAGCACCTAAATTAATCATTGAATATTTTGAAAGTGAAATCGATTCTTTGCCTACAGGAAATTCATTGAGTGTTTTCCCAATTAAAAAAGGAGAATCCTGGTCTTATGCTCCTGGTTCAGCAAGCCTGGATTCAGTTTGGTTCTCACCAAATTTTATAGATAGTAATTGGAGTTTTGGAAAAGCTCCACTTGGTTTTGGAGAAAAAGAAATAGTAACCACTTTGACTAAAAACCCTGGAAATACCTTGTTTAGAAAAAAGGTTTCTATAGCATCTGCAAGTTCCCTTTCTGATGTATACGAATTCCATCTTCGTGCAGATGATGGAGCAGTAGTTTATGTCAACGGAAAAGAGCAATTTAGAACAAATATGCCTTCCTCCAATGTGATTTTCTCAACTTTGTCAGCACGAAAAGTAGAAGGGAATGAGGAATTACCGTATTATTTATTTGAGGTTTCAAAATCTGCTTTTAAAGAAGGTGAAAATCTTATTGCTGTAAGTCTTCACTCATCTTCTGCAAATGATGACGATTTGTTTTTTGATTTATTCATCACACCTCGTGTATTTAAAACAAATGCACCTGCTTTAGGTTGCTTAGATCCTAACGATGGTCATATAAGTTGCTTCACTTCTGTTATTCCTAGAATCCAGAATGATACCCTTCAAATTCCAGAGCGTTCTCACGTTTTTCAGTATGTTTCAGTAGAAGGTGATCCTTACAATAAAGGTACAGGCGCCTTGGGTAGCAATTTTGATTTCACAGGTTATGTTCCAAAAAATGGCTCAAGTAAAGAAGGTTACCTCTCTATTAATCATGAAACAGATCCAGGTGGAGTTTCAATGCTCAATATCCGCTATGATGAATCAGTTGGTTTATGGAAAGTAGATTCAGCTCAAGCCATTGATTTTTCCAGCGTTGGAGGTACTATCAGAAATTGTTCGGGTACGGTAACTCCATGGAACACTATCGTTACTTGTGAAGAGGACTATGGTAAAAATTCCGACGGGAATGGTGATGGCTATTTTGATATTGGATGGTGTACAGAAATAGATCCTATTACTAAAAAAATAAAGGATTATGGTACGGGAAAGCCTCAAAAACTTTGGGCTTTAGGTCGTATTAGTCATGAAAATGTAGTGGTTGACCCAATAGATAAAAAAACAGTTTATTTTGGTGAAGATGAAGGGGATGGTGCCGTTTATAAGTTTATCGCCGATAAAGCGGGTGATTTAAGTGCTGGAAAATTATATACCTTGGTTCTTGATTCTGTTTATACAGGTGGTGATTATAAAGGTAGTACAGGTAAATGGGTAGTTGTTCCCAATACCACTATAGCAGAAAGAAATGATACCAAAAAATTAACCTTAGCTTTAGGCGCAACAAAATTTGCTGGTGTTGAAGATGTTGAAATCAGTCCTTTAAATCAATTTATCTATTTTGCTGTAAAAGGCGCGGGAAGAGTTTATAGATTTAAAGATAATGGATCAGTAATTTCCAATTTTGAAACATTCCTTGGAGGTTTGAATTATAGAGTTAATGTTGGAAGTCAAGTTGTATCTGAAAGCTTTGGTTCAGGAATTGATAATCTTGCTTTCGATGAACGTGGAAATCTTTACGCGCTACAAGATGGTGGAAATAATTATGTTTGGATGGCAACAGCTAAACATTCTCAAGCGGCACCTCAGGTTGAAGTTTTTATGAATACACCTATTGGTTCTGAACCTACAGGTATAACGTTCACACCTGACCATAAATTTATGTTTATTTCTATACAGGAACCAAATACTACGGTAAAACAGTCGGATGTTGCAAAAAGATCTGTAACTCAAAATCTAAGTTATGCTTTGGCAATTGCCAGAACGGCAAACTTGGGACAGGGTAGATCTACGAGTGTAAATGAATTACCTGCTTTAGCACCAGATTTTCAACTATTTCCAAACCCTGCCAGCGATTTCGTTTCTGCCTCTATTTATCTTAAAGAAAATGCAAATCTACAGCTACAGGTATTTGATACACAGGGAAGATTAGTTTTAATGAGGAATTTAGGTAAACAAACTTCTGGAGATTATCGTATCGAATTTGATACTGCGAACCTGATGAATGGCATTTATTTCGTAAAAGTTAATGCTGATGCAATGAGTTCTATCCTTAAATTAGTTGTAAACCATTAATGTGAAATATTTGAGCTCTTATATTTCAATTTTTGTTTTGATATTAGCCACATTGTCTTGTAATCATTCAATGATATCCTTGCTTCCTTTTTTAGAAACGAAGCCGGTATATTCAAAAGGTGATGCCGCAGACGATGTGGCTATTTTTACCGATGTAAAGAATGAATATCCTCTTTTCATTATTGCTACTGATAAGCAATTAGGCCTAATGGTCTTTGATATGAAAGGTAATATTCAATGCTCGGATTCTTCAGGGCATATTAATAATGTTGATTTAAGGAAAATTTCTGATGACAAGGTATTAATTGGCTGTTCAAATAGAACAATTAATTCCATGCAATTTTTTAATTTTCAGCAAAACCAACCTTTTTTAATGCCAATTCCTTCCGAATTACCAAAAACGAATATCGAGGAAGTTTATGGTTTTTGTCTTTATCAAAAGGATAAAAATGTTTTTGCATTTGTAGTAGGTAAAGAAGGTTTGCTGGAAGGATATAAATTGAATTGGGATGCGGATTCCATAAAAGCGAAAAAAACGTATACTCATTCTTTTTCAACTCAATGTGAAGGATTGGTGGCTGACGATACTAATGGTAAACTTTATGTTGCAGAAGAAGATTTAGGCATTTGGATGATTGATCTTCATCATCTCGATATGAAACCGGAATTAATTATTTCTTTAGAAAATAATGCATATTTAAAAAAAGATTTGGAAGGAGTAGCTCTTTATGAGTGGAATAATGAAGTATATCTGTTAGTCTCAAGTCAAGGAAATAACTCATTTGCCGTTTTTAACACAAATAAAAACTATAAATACATCGGTTCTTTTAATATCGGTAAAAGCAAAAACATAGATCGTACCTCTGAAACGGATGGATTAGATATCTCAAATGGAATTCAGGGAATCCTCGTTGTTCAGGATGGAAATAATACGAATAAGGGAAGTAAGCGTAAAAATCAAAATTTCAAAATAGTCAAAAATATTGACTTAGTTAAATTTCTAAAAAATGAGTAGAAAAATGAAATCATTATATGTGTTAATTTTTTTTTCAGCATTTTCCAGTTCAATCCTTTATGCCCAAAGCATCAAAATTGAAAGAAGAATCCTCGCAACGGATACCGTTTCAACAGGTGGCGTAAAAGTTCCTGTATCAACAGATGATGCTGAGCAGGAGAATAATGAAATGGATGCTCTCTTTGATGATGATATTGATGCAGGCTGGGAAGGTGCTCCTGAAGATCAGAATATCTTAACGGCTGGTTTGCGTTTCCGACAAATTGATATCCCTCAGGGAGCAAAAATAGATTCCGCATTCCTTACTATCTGGTCCCATGAAGGTAAATCGGCAGAAGATATAGCAAATATCAATATTTATGTTGATGCAAATGTGAATGCCCCTACTTTCAAACTTGATTCTTTGATTACCAAGCGGACCTTAAGTTTAAATTCCGTTAAATGGGTTGAAAATAAACAATGGAAAATTTGGCAACCATATCGCACACCTGATATTTCTTCCCTTTTAAAGGAAATGATAGGTAAACCATCGTGGAAATCAGGAAATCCCTTAGCTTTTATTTTAGCTGGTGAAAATCAAGGTCCTAGTGAAGTCGAAAATGCCAGAGAATTTGAATCTTTTGAAAATATTGCTGATCCTTCTGATGGAGGGGATGGTCAACGTCATCCTGAACGCATTCCTTTACTTACCGTTTATTATTCATTACCGTCTGTTTCTCAGGTAAATCAAAGTAATCTAACTTTTAATTTAGTACCACTTTCTAGTTATAGAACAGGCATATTTGACCAGGGAGCAGCGGAAATTGTGGATTTTGATCCCATTTCAGCTAAAATCTTTTTTACAAATGCTATAGCAAATACTTTAACTGCACTTAATGCATCAAATCCATCTTCCTTAACAAAAGCATTTGATATTTCACTAAGTAATTATGGCGGAGGTGTTAATTCAGTTAGTATAAATAATGGCTTGGTGGCTGTAGCCATGGAAGCTTTGGTAAAAACAGATTCTGGTACCGTCGTCTTTTTTGATACAGATGGGAAATGGTTAAAATCAGTCAAGGTAGGCGCATTACCTGATATGCTTACCTTTTCACCAGATGGGAAAAAATTGATAATTGCCAATGAAGGGGAACCTAATGATACTTATACCATAGATCCGGAGGGCTCTGTAAGTATTATTGATGTTTCAGCTGGTGCTCAAAATGCCACGGTTAAACACATCAATTTCCAATCACAAAATGGTAAATTAAAAGAACTTGTTGCTGCTGGCATCCGCATTTATGGACCAAAAGCAACCGTTGCTCAAGATCTAGAACCTGAATATGTTACCATTAGTGCCGATAATAAATTGGCTTATGTTACCATGCAGGAAAATAATGCTATGGCAATTTTGGATATTGAAAATGCAAAATTATTAAAATTGGTTCCCCTTGGTTATAAAAATCATAATCTACCTGGGAATGGATTAGATGCAAGTAATACTTCTGGGAAAATTGAAATTAAAAATCATCCTGTTTTTGGAATGTATCTACCTGATGCTACTAAATTTATTCAAATAGCTGGGAAATCATATATTTTTACAGCTAATGAAGGGGATGCCAGAGCTTATGCTGGATTTAATGAAGAAAAAAGAATAAGCACACTAAAATTAGATCCTCAGGTTTTTCCTAACGCCTCCACTTTGCAATCTAATAATGAATTGGGCCGTTTATTATCTTCTTCCGCCATGGGTGATGTAGATAACGACGGAGATGTTGACCAATTGTATTCTCTTGGTGGTCGTTCTTTTTCTATCTGGGATGCTAATACTTTGGAGCAAGTTTTCGATTCAGGAGATCATATTGAGAAAATGACAGCCGCAAAATTACCAACCTATTTCAATTCAAACCATACAGATAATAATTCATTTAAAGGTAGGTCTGATGATAAAGGGCCAGAACCTGAAGCCTTAGAATTTGCTAAACTTGGAAATGACTTATTTGTTCTCATCGGATTAGAAAGAATTGGTGGTATAATCGTTTACGAAATAAATGATCCTAAATCACCCAAATTTGTATCTTACTTAAATCACAGGAATTTTATGGTGGATCCTAAATCACCACAAGCGGGTGACTTAGGTGTTGAAGATATAAAATTTATTCCAGCGGATAAATCTCCGATTAAAAAACCATTGGTTCTTGTTGGAAATGAAGTAAGTGGAACCATTTCATTGTTTTCTATCAATGAGATATTGTCTGCAAACAGGGACAATATTGTCCATAATGGATTTAAAGTATCTCCAAATCCTTCTGCTGAATCAAATGTATGGATTGAATTTCCCGAGGAAGGATCAGCAGATATTCAATTGACAGATATATCAGGTAGGGTAGTGCTTACTAAGGAAAACATGATAGGCAAAAATTATAACTTAGATATAAATGCACTAAGTAGCGGTATTTATTTTGCGTCTTTGCGCCAAAATAATACGATTTATTTACAAAAATTAGTAATAGCAAGACCTTGAGAAATTTCTCCAATTGTTACATAAATTATTGCAGCATACTTTTTAGTATGCTGCTTTTTAATTCAGCCTTAACTGCTCAATCTTTCCTTCGTGGAAAAATTCTTGATGCTAAAACTAAGGAGCCTCTCGTTGGTGCCTCCCTTATAATTCTAAATACTGCTTCAGGCGCATCAAGTGATATTAATGGAGATTTTAAAATAGATTACAAAAAATCTTTGCCTCTTATTATTCAATGTTCTTATATTGGTTATGAAGTAAAAAATGTGGTAATCGAAAACTATGCAGGGGAATCTATTCAGATTTTTTTACTTCCTAACAGTTTTCTATTAGGTGCTATTGACATAAACGCTGAAGCGAAAGGGGCTATTCGTGCTTTAATACAACAACGGGTTTCCGATCATATAGTTAATATCCTAGCCTCTGAACAAATAGAAAAATTTCCTGACGTAAATGCTGCGGAAGCAATTCAACGTATTCCAGGTGTAACCTTGCAAAGGGATCAAGGAGAGGGACGATATGTACAATTGAGAGGTACGCCCCCGGAATTAACCACTTTTAATGTAAATGGGGAGCAGATGCCTTCTCCTGAAGGTAAAGTAAGATATGTTGGACTTGATATTTTGTCAGTCGATCAAATAGATTTAATAGAGGTGACAAAGGTTTTTACGCCCGATATGGATGCCGATGGCATTGGTGGTAATATTAATGTTATTACCAAATCGCCAAACGCTGAAATTCCAGAATTAAAAATTAATTTTTCCGCAGGCCATAATTCCTTAAGAAATAAAAATTTGGGTCAGTTTCAATTTTCATTTCACCAGAAAATGGGGAAATTAGGTTTTGGCATTGTAGGCAATTATTATGAAAATAATCAAGCTGCCGAAAACATGGAATTTGAATTTGGTAAAGGACCTTTTTATGGTTCTCAAATTTCAGAAAAAAATAATTATTTCTTGCAATACAGAGAATCTCAACTTCGATATTATGAAGTGGATAGAAAAAGAATTGGATTAAGCCCCGTTTTAACTTTTAAAATTAAAACGGGAAAAGAATTCTATTTGAAAGGTTTATATAGTCATTACGCAGATCAGGAAACCAGACGAAGAATTATTCATACGATGGATGATGCTGTCGATTTTAATTATTATTTATATGGTGGTATTGAGAGAGATCTAAAATTTCGAACCAAAAATCAGAATTTATCATCTCTCAACCTCGGTGGTCTCTGGGATTGGAAATGGGTTAAATCCGATTTTCAAATTACATTTTCAAACGCAAATGAAAGGGAACCTGATAGGTTAGAAGTCAATTTCGAAAATCCAGGGAAAGCAATTCAAATTGCAATGAATCAGAATCACCCTATTTTCCCAATTTCAACTTATCCAACGCCAGAGGGTCAATTATTATCGTCTAATTTTAATTTTTATACCTTTCAATCCCTGTTATTTGAAAATGCCAAGGTTGATGATCGCAATATTACGCCTAGATTGAATGTTGAATTCCCTTATGCTTCATCCACTCTCGGTAAAGGGTATTTAAAATTTGGAGGCAAAATAAGAATTAAAGAAAAATCAAGAGATATTTCGTCCAGCTTTTATGGTGCCTATTTTGAAAATGTTTCTATTTATCCCGGTTCAGGTCCAAAATTATCTATTCCCCTTGTTTCTGACGCGTTTTCTAAGAGTAACTTTTTTGGTTACCCCATTAAAATGGAGGCAATTCCTGGTGTCAATGAAATAAAAGATTTCTTTGAGTTTTATCCTCAACATTTTATTTATAATCGCACAGCTACCAAAGTAGCTTCCTTTGGGGAGGATTATCAGGCCAAGGAGCGAATTAGTTCTGTCTATGGAATGATTAAACATGAATGGAAAAGATTGACTATTATCGCAGGAACCAGGCTTGAACATACGAATATTGATTATCAAGGTTTTCAGGTCTTAACTAAAGGGGCTCGTTTTCTTGGTTTAGATACGTTGAATGATCAAAGAAATCATCTTTTTATTCTCCCGCAGTTTCAAGTAAATTATCGATTGCCAAATAATACAAATTTAAAAGCGGCTTTAACTCATAGTTATGCTCGGCCCAATTTTGAAGATGTCCTTCCATATAGAGAGCAAGATAGAACAGAGGTTAAATATGGAAATCCGGATTTAAAATATCCCTTTTCCAGAAATTTGGATTTAATTGGAGAGCGATATTTTTCTGATGGTTTCTTTTCTGTTGGGCTTTTTTATAAGCATATTTCAAATTTTGTATTTTTTTATAAACGTTTCGCTCATGAAGGAGACCCTGCTGATTTCGCTCTTGTTGAAATTAATAAAGCTATAAATGGTAATAAGGCACATTTAGGCGGAATAGAACTTATGTATCAAAGAAAATTTTGGTTTTTAACTGGGTTTTTAAAAGATTTTGGTATTTATACCAATTATACACTTACTCGTTCAAAAGCAAATATTTTTAAGCGATTGCCTGCAAATTATACTGAGGCAGTCGTTGAATTTGGAAAGGATGATTTTTCAGGATTTGCAAATATTTCAGAAACGGAATTTATTCCTTTACCTGGTCAAGCTCCTCATGCTGGCAATCTGTCACTTTTCTATGAAAATGCTAAATTCTATGTAAGAGTTTCTAGTTTTTTCCAAAGTGCTTTCCTTTTTCGATTAGGTGCCGATAAAGAACTTGATGAATATTATGGACAACAATTAAGGCTTGATTTCACTGGTAATATTTCTGTTGGAAAATCAATGAGATTATTCTTTGATGCAGCAAATCTTACAAATGCTCCTCTTACCTTTTATTTGGGAAGCACTAAAAAAATACCCCGGCTAATTGAAAATTACGGTTGGTGGGCTCGTATGGGAATAAAATGGAATTTAAATTGAGGATATTTTATCTTATATTTATATCCAACCTAATTTATTTAAAATATGAGACTATTTCTTCCTCTTTTTTTACTTCTTAATTTCGGTTGTAAACCTGAATTACCGCTACACGATTATACCTCTCTTCAATCCCTTTTTAAGGAATGGAGGCAGTTTGAAGTGCCACCGCTCAATAATGATGCCCCAGATTATTCTACATCTACTTTTAGAAAGCGATTATCTAAGTTTCATTCCCTGCAGAATAAATTAAATCTTATTGATACCGCCGGTTGGCAGGTGAAGCAAAAAATAGACTGGCAAATTGTTCAGGCTGAAATGAATGGGTTCGATTTTAATTATCGCATTCTTAAACCCTGGGAGAGAGATCCTGCATTTTACAAATTGCTTTGGACAGAAAGAAGTGATGTTCCCGCTCATGAGGGACCTACTCCACATTATA
>JAIYCH010000065.1 GCA_027488135.1 Saprospiraceae bacterium
TTAATAAAACTCATGCGAAAGCGATTCACGTATAAATTGGAGGAAATAGAAGTGAGTAACCTCATTTTAGAATCGTTTCGACTTGAAAAATTTGAGGAATTAGATTTGTCCTCCTTGCTTTTGCAGACGGGTTATTTGACCATCAAAAAAATAACACCTACAGAAACATTCATCCTTGATTATCCAAATAAGGAAGTCAGACAAGCCTTCGGACAATTTTTATTGAGCGAATACACCCACACGCCGGTAACTGTACCTTATGGACCTAATATTTTAGAAGCCTTAACTCAAAACAATCTCGAAGACGTCATAAAAATTATCAACGACCTGATCCAATCCGTTCCAGACCAAAACTATGTAAAAGATCAGGAAAAATTCTTTCATGCCATTATCCATTTGATCTTTACCATGGTAGGTTCAGATCCACGCACTGAAATGCACACACCCGCAGGGCGAATGGATACGGTGATTATCACCAATGATCGCATTTTCCTCTTTGAATTTAAAATGGAGGGAACAGCCGAAGAGGCCATTCAGTGTATTAGGGATAGGCATGATGCCGACAGTTTGCGACTTCGCAATAAACCCATTACAGGCGTGGGGGTTGTTTTTTCGGCATCAAAAAAGGGTATTTCAGCGTGGGAAAGGGCAGAATTATAGGCTATTTATGGATAAATCCAGCCTTTTGACAAAATATGATGGAAATTATTTTTGACAAAATGTTATTCCAACATAGAATTCCTGCCTGACAACACCGGATAATTTGCGCGCATAATTTCCACCGAAGATTGCGGAGCTGTTCGACGGTTTGGGAGAAGGTGGGTACTGTAAGGGAATATCTCCAGTAAATAATTTTTGAATCAGGATTTACAAGATTTCGAGGATTAATGAGGACGTCTTCGTTACCATTTTGACTTGAATTCAAATAATAAAAAGGGTCATTTTATTTTTATCTCTAATTTTTTACCAAGCCCTATTTCTATTATTTTTCTCAAAGTAGTTAGCTATTCATTGGGTACTAAGTTCTTCCTCCTTCTGCTAGGCGGTTGGAAGTAAATTTATTTCCGATAGTTCCTGTCCGATTTGGTGAATTCCACTCAATATTTTCTCCGTTTGTTTTGGTGATGGTTTTTTTGTTCCGGAGACATATTGAGAGAGTAAAGTAGCATTCATTCCAATTTTTTCAGCTAAGAATTTTGCATTAATCACTTTATAATATTTAAAAAATTGTTTAAAATCTATTTCAAATTTAATGTCATTCGGTTCGACTTTAACATTTTCTTCTTCAAAATAAAATTCAGTTGCTTCATAAGCGCTGTTTATCAATTCAGGAATTGATTTTCCAGTCGTAAAAATCGGATAGTCATAAGAATAGGCGGAAAAACCTGTACTGGTTTTCTCAACAATCAATGTTATTTTATTTTTACTCATAATTTTATTAATTAAGGCCTGCGTCTTTTAGTATTTTGTTTTCTAATCCTTTACCCATTTCTTGACTTCCGTGATTTGGAAAAATAATTGTTCCGTTTTTTGTCTCGTGTCTCATTTTTACGTGCGAACCTTTCTGTGAAACTACATACCAACCGTCTTTTGTCAAAATTTTATAAAGTTCGGAACATTTCATTAAGCTTTTCTATAATTTAAATTTAAAAGTAAATAATTATTTACTTTTAAACAAGTGCTTTTTTCTTTTATAGCATTTTGAGAAAATGAAAAGGTAATTCTCCGTCTTGTTTGTTAGGTATTTATTTGTCTTTTTCCATAATATCTGAACTTAGAGAATAGTTTACATTATAAAAAATGGCTTGAAGCAGTTTTCTTGGTTAGGGATTTGGGAGGCTTAAAGCTAGGTTTTTAATCAGGATTTACAAGATTTCGAGGATTTCAAAGGACGTCATCGGTTTGAGTGTAAGGTTCATTTGTATAGGATTATTTTATACTCTTCTTTTCGCCGATGCGTTACGCATCGGCGGGATGCCTTGAAATGAAAGCACCGTTTAATAATAACCTTCCCACCCAAATCAACGACGTTATGGTTAAACAGTGAAATCCTGAAATCCCTTAAATTCGTGATTCAAACCAATGGCTGCTGCGCGCGTAATTTCCATCCGAAGATTTGTGGAGATGTTTGTTTTGGAGGGATATTTTCCGTAATTATTAGTTTGAATCACTGATTTAATGGATTAACAGGATTTCACGGATTATAAATGAGGATTTTGTTTTTCGGGAATTTGTTGCATAGTACCGATTTTATTTCATCCAAAATCCCGTAGGGGCGATTTGCATTCGCCCTTTTCGCGACAGGTTCCAATCTAATATTTTGGTCGCGTCACGATCATCGTCTCAATGCTAACAGGATTTAAACGAATGATTAATGATTATTTGTAAGGAGGGAATTTTTTATTGATTTAACATATTTCTTAGTGCTTTACAAAGCACTACGTTAATATGTAGTACTAACTACATTGATATGTAGTTGCTGAAATTTCAAGAGCTAATTTTGAGATATTAAATTTGTTTTATCAAAAATCATTTCTAATAATAAATTTTAAAAACTCATGAGAAAATCTATTTATCTATTTATCTATCTATCTATCTATTAGCCTGAATGGTCAAGTAATAAATAGTAATGAAATAGAGAAAGGCACAAGCATTCAACGCAATGCATCATTTAATGTTGATGAAATTAAAGTACGCTGGAAGAAGGCGGCTTTGGAGAATTGTCCTGGGGTACCTTGTATCGTTACACCTCCAGCTCCCTCTTTTACCTGTGGCACCAGCACCGTTTCTGACATTGATGGCAACGCTTATGCCACGGTTTTGATTGGAACCCAGTGCTGGACAGTTACGAATTTAAAGGTTACCAAGTATGATGATGGCACTGCGATTCCTGATCAAACATCAATTTCTCCTAGTAGTAATTGGGGAACTTTACAAACAGGAGCTCGCACGGATTATACTGGAGCAACTGGAATACCGTCAGGACAAACTTATGTTTCAACTTACGGATATCTATACAATTGGTATGCTGTAAAAGGTATTGCAACCGCAGGAAGTACAACATATAAGAACATCTGCCCAACAGGCTGGCACGTTCCAACAGATGGAGAGTGGACATCATTAATTCAATTTACGGTCCCAACAGAAACTGTTAGTGCTACAGCTACAGGTATTCAAAGTTCCAATGCTGGTGACAAGCTGAAATCTCAAGGTACTGCTTATTGGAATAGGCCAAATACCGGAGCAACGAATGAAAGTGGTTTTTCTGCTCTCCCAGGTGGTTATCGTGATACTGGTGGTAGTTTCTCCAGTATTAGAAACTACGCTTTCTTCTGGAGTGCGACCGTGTACGTCACTAGCGACGCCTGGGGCCGCTCCCTGTACGACGTCTTTGGCTTTGTGACCAGGGACAACGGCAGCAGGTCCGTTGGCGCCTCTGTTCGTTGCCTCAGGGATTGACTATTTGTCTATTTGACTATTTTTGGTCGAGCAAATGCGGGCGGCAAAAAGGGGGGTTTGGGGGGAATTCCCCCCAATGGGCCTTTTTTAGTTTTACAAACTTGAAAAATAAATCAACATGGGATTAGCAGAAGAAGGAACTATAAAGAAAAAGCCTAGGAATGAAATTACCATCTAATATTAACTTTCCCGCTCAAGCCGACGACGTTATAGTTAATCCTATATAATTATGTAAATCTTGATTCAAACCAATGGCTGCTGCGCGAATAATTTCAACTGAGGATTAGGGACGTGGTTGTTTTTTGGGAATATCTCCTGTAATCTCGTTTCGAATCAGGATTTACAGGATTTCGAGGATTACATTGGTGTTAGAACATCGTAATATCACGTTCGTAGGGGCGAATTGCATTCGCCCTTCCGTGATACAGATACATTTCCCTATTTGCGGAACAATGGCGTTTTTACTTCGTGTTACAGGCGTATTCGCAAGTTAATTAAATGGATGGATGATCTGTTAGGTGCATGGTAAATGGAATAAATAAATAGGTAATGGTTATAAAAGGGCGAATTCAATTCGCCCCTACGTGAACCATTAAAGGATGTTGGATTGCAATCCTATAAATCCCTTAATCCTTTATCAAAAAAGGGGAAGGTAAACTTTACCCTCCCCCTTTGAATTAGGATATTTTACTTCCTAGTTTATTTAAACAACGAAAAAGAAAGCGATTCTACCTTCTTTTTATAGTTGGCAAAAGGCCCGTTTAAAAACGTATCGATTTTTTCTAAGGCAGCATTTACCTCGATGGTTGCTTTTTGCAGGTTGTTTTTTGCCGCCTGCGTTGGTTCTCCAACAAAGGTATTGATAGCCGAACGAACGGCAAATAAACTTCCTTGTATGTTAGATGCACTTCGCTGAATCCCCTTCAGTCCGTCAGGCATCATGTACAGGTTCTCTAAATTGCTTAGGGAATCGGTTAGTGACTTACCCAATTTCACCATTTCCTTTTTAGTGCTGTCAACCATTAATTGCATGGCCGTTTCAACCCGAGAAATGGATTTCTTAGCATCCTGGATTTTTGTAAATCCATTGGTTGCTTTGGTAGTTAACTGGTCTAATTCCTTAAAAGCTTTTTCTTGCGCGGCATAATCAGCTAAGGAAATATTTTCTCTTGGGTCGCCTAAAACTTTGATCTGGGTAGAATCAGATTGACCGTTTAAAGTAACGATAAACCAGTAATTCCCTGGCGATACGGAACCACCTACTGGTAATTCGTCGTCTGGTTTAGCTTCTCTTTTTGACGGCATGGCAACGCCATTTTTTCTCATATCCCAGAAAATTCTGGCCATGCCGGTGTCTAAGGTCATATTCATACGACGTATAATTTCTCCTTTTTCTGTTTTTACCACTATTTTTGCCTTTTCTGGAGATGCCGCATTTTTAGAAGCTCCACCTTTATTCCAAATAGTTACCATGGCACCAGATGATTTATTTTGACCTTCATAAATACCATCAGCTGCAAAGTGATAGCCAGCATAAGATTTGTAGTTAGCAAGATAAGCGTCAGGTGCTTGAAAAACGCGAAGTGCTTTTTCTAACACTTTTCCTCCTGTTTGTGCTATTTCACGCAATGGTCTGACATCATCTAAAATATAAAATGCCCGACCAAAAGTAGCTAAAATAAGGTCGTGATCACGACTATGAATTTTCATATCCATGGTTGGCGCCGACGGATAATTATTCATCCATTTATTCCAGTTTTTACCGCCATCAATACTTAGATAAAGACCGCAATCGGTTCCCAACCAAAGCATATCGGAAGCAACAGGATCTTGCACGATAGATAGCGTGTAGCAAGGAACTTGCTTTTCGGTAACTATAGCGGTGAATGTTTTGCCAAAATCTTTGCTTCGGAAAGCCATTGGCCGGTAATCATTTCGGCGATAATCATTTACAATAACAAAAACTTCCCCTGCATTTTTAGTAGAAACCTCTATATATGGAATCCATGAACCAGGTTTAACTCCTGGAAGTGCATTTGAAAGATTCGTCCATGTTTTTCCTCCATCGCGGGTTAGTTGTAAATTACCGTCATCAGTGCCTACCCAAATCACATTAGCATCTAAAGGGCTGGGGGCAATAGCCAGAATAGTAGTATGATTTTCAGCAGCTGTATTGTCAATAGTTAATCCTCCGGTAGAATCCTGCATTTGTTTAATAGGATCATTGGTAGTTAAATCGGGAGAAATAATCTCCCAGGTTTTTCCACAATCCATACTTTTGTGAACAAATTGGCTGCCGAAATAAAGGCCACAAGCTTGGAATGGATTTTGAGCAAAGGCAGCATTCCAGTTGTATCGCAATTCAATTTTCGGATCTGGATGGGTCGGTTTAATACCTTGAGTTCTTCCTGTATTTAGATGAACTTGCCCTACATTACCTCCTTGTGACATGGCATACGCTTTATCCTTATCCGTCGGGTGAAAGCTCACATCAAAGCCGTCACCGAAATAAATTTCTTGCCAGTCTGTATTGCGAATATTTCCTTGTTGCCAAATGGAACTTGGACCTACCCAAGAGCCATTGTCTTGCATACCACCACCAATTCTATAGGGTATAGACATATCATAATTGACATGGTAAAATTGTCCAACGGGAATATTTTCAATAAAACGCCAGGTTTTCCCCATGTCATAGGAAATATTTAAGCCACCGTCGTTTCCGTCAATCAAATAATTTGGATTTTCCGGATGAATCCAAAAGGCATGATGGTCAGGATGCACACCAGAATATGGTAGTAAGGTTTGAAAAGTTTTTCCGCCATCCTCACTTTTTGTAACAAGAGAAAAAAGATTATATATTCTATTTTCATTCTTGGGATCCAAATATATTTCGTGATAATAAAAGGGTCTGTCGCTTACCCCTTCGCCTTTGCCAACGAGCGTCCATTTAAATCCGCCATCGGTAGATTTATATAAACCATTTTCTTTAGCTTCCACCAAAGCATAGATGATATTCGTTTTTGAACGGGCAATAGCCAGACCAATTCGACCGAGTGGGCCCTTAGGTAATCCATCTGCATCGGTTCTCTTTGACCAGGTATCCCCTCCATCGAAAGTAACATGAAGACCAGAGCCAGGTCCACCGGAATTGAAGAACCAAGGTTTTCTTCCATATTCCCACATAGCCACCAATATTTTATTTGGATTACTTGGATCGGCAACCATATCGGCAACGCCCGTTTGATCATTCACATAAAGAATTTTCTCCCAGGTCTTACCGCCGTCTTTGGTTCTAAAAACACCTCTTTCCGGATTTGGCCCGAATGGAGAACCTTGAGCACCAACATAAACGATATCGGGATTATCACGATGAATGATTATCCTGTGTATTGTTTTTGTGTTTTCCAGCCCCAAACATTTCCACGTTTTTCCACCATCCCGGCTTCTGTAAATCCCTTTTCCCATGTTTTGAGAATTCCGTGGATTACCCTCACCCGTTCCAACCCAGATATCGAGCGGATTTTTCTGATTTAAAGCAATGGAGCCAACGGACAGATTATCCATCTCGTCGAAAAGAGTTTCCCAGGCAGTTCCACCATTCGTAGAACGCCATAAGCCACCCGATGCTGCACCGGCATAAATGATTTGAGGGTTCGACAAATCGACCTCAATGGCAGTAATTCTACCGCTCATACCTGCAGGACCGATACTCCTCGGTGAAATGCCTTTTAATCTTTTTAGATCAATTTCCTGACCATGAGAGAGGTTAAAGCATAAAAAGGTAAGCAAAAAGGCCCACATTTTAATTTGAAGTTGCTTCATTTTGATTGTTTTTTAATAAAGTAGGTTGCTTATTTAACAAATAATAAAGTTGTCCAAACAATAAAATTGATTTTACCGTTATTAAGGTTTAAATTTAACCAAAAAAGTAAGAATATGAAAATTAAGATGTTTGTTGCATTTTTGTTTGCAGCCTTTTTGTTTGGTGCAAATACAACTATATCAGCTGCACCTCCAAAGAAAGTTAGTTTCACCGTCGCGGGAAATTGCGGGATGTGTAAGAAACGAATTGAAAAAGCTACCTCAGGTTTAGAAGGGGTAGTTGAGGCCGTTTGGTCAACGGAGACTAAGAAAATGATGGTTAAATACAATGCCGATAAGGTTTCTGTTTCTGATGTGAAAAAGAAAATTGCGGAGGTAGGTCATGATACTGATGAGTTTAAGGCTTCTAAGGAGGTTTATGACAAACTACCAGGATGCTGTCTTTATGATAGAATGTAAAAACGTAAAGCTAATCTTAGTTTTATTTTGGGCAAATCTTTATGCTTCATGCATAGGATTTGCCCAAATTGTTTCCAGACCCTTTAATGTGGAAAAGATTTCTGTGCCTTGTCAAAAAGGCGGTGTTCCAAATCTTTTTAAACATTCAGACGGAAGCGTTTGGTTAAGTTGGGTGGAATATCAGGATGACACGACGGATATTCTAAAATATGCTTCTTTAAAAGATAACCAATGGAGAGAAGAGGGTGAAATTTCCAGAGGTACTAATTGGTTTGTAAATTGGGCAGACTTCCCTTCTTTTACTTTATTTCCCAATCAAGACAAAAATTATTTTTTAGCTCATTGGCTGCAAAAAAGCGCAAGCGGTACTTTTGACTATGATGTCAGGATTTCAATTAAGAAACCTAATCAATCAGCTTGGTCGCCCTCCATTGTTTTGCATCAGGACGGTATTTCTGCTGAACATGGTTTCGTTTCTCTTTTACCGGAAAAAACAGGTAAAATTCGTGCCTTTTGGTTAGACGGCAGATTGACGAAAGTTCCTGAAACCCCCTCGAATAATCATGCCGAAGATCATGGTGGGCATCATGGCAATATGACCCTACACACTGCTTTGGTCGATACCTTTGGCATGGTTTCTGATGAAACGTTGTTAGATAGCCGCATTTGTGATTGTTGTCAAACCGCTTCAGCCATGGTTGAAAACGGCCCGGTTGTTATATACAGAGATCGTTCTGAAAGAGAAATCAGAGATATCAGTATCATTCGATTTGAAAATGGGGCCTGGTCTGAGCCTTCCAATATTTATAGAGATGAATGGATGATCGCTGGATGTCCGGTAAATGGTCCGGCTATGTCTGCACATAAAAATAAACTGGCGATTGCCTGGTTCACAGGAAAGAATAAAAAAGGAGAAGTTAAGGTTATCTTTTCTGAAAATGGGGGTCGGACTTTTGGTAAACCGGTGGTCATAGATGCTGATAATCCATTAGGTCGTGTGGATATCCATTGGCTAAATGAAAAACAAGTGGCAGTCAGCTGGATTAGTAACAAAAGTAAATCAACAAATATATCCCTTCAGGTAGTAGAGTCCAATGGGAAAAAAGGTATTTTTCAACACATAACAGACACGAGTCCTGAGCGATTAAGTGGCTTTCCCATCATCGTTCCTTATGAGGGTGGACTTATCTTATCCACTACGGAAGTGAATAGTGACAAATCTACTCAGATTAAAACATATCGGTTAAGCATCCCACAATAATCTACACCTCCTTAAATAGCATTAATCAGGATTCATCCAGTAGAGACGCGATGCTTCGCGTCTTTTCCCCGATAGGTTTCATTTTAAAAATTATCGCAAATATTGGTTTTGAGTCAGGATTTACAGGATTCTTAGGATTAACTATAGCGTCTTCGGTTTGAGTAGGAAGATTTCAATTGGACGGTGATTTCATCTCTCGGCCTCCTGCCGATGCGTAACGAAACGGCGAAAAGAAGGGTATAAAGTAATCCTCTACAAATGACCTATACACCCAATGCAAAGACGTCCTCTGCCATCCTCGAAATCCTGAAAATCCTGATTCAAAACAAGGTGATAGCATGTGAATATTGCATTGAAACCTGATGGAGTTGGATGACCTGACGAAAAGGTACCCATTGTTTCGCAAATAGGGAAATGAATCTGTATCATGAAAGGGCGAATGCAATTCGCCCCTACGAACGTGATATTACGATGTACTAATACCTCTATAATCCTCGAAATCCTGCAAAATCCTGCTTCAAACTGACCCTGTTTTGCTATGGCAATTTTTTTAAAATTTCTTTTTGCCAATGCACTGTGAAAGAATTCGTATTTTGTACCTGTTGTAAATATAAATTATGATTACAGGAGATTTAAAATCACAAATAGACAAAGTATGGGAAGCCTTTTGGACAGGCGGCTTATCGAACCCCATTACAGTAATTGAGCAAATGACTTATTTGCTTTTTATCCGAAGATTGGATGAATTGCAAACGCAAAAAGAATCGAAAGCCAATTTGTTGAAAAAGCCAATGGAAGAACCGCTTTATACGGTGGCAGAAAACGAATTGCGTTGGAGTCATTTTAAAAATATGGATCCCGAAGTGATGCACCGCATGTTTACAAAAAACGAAGGTGTGTTTGATTTTCTTCGCAATGTGGGCAACCGCAGTGCTGCCTTCAGCAAGTTTATGAAAGGTGCTACGTTTATGATTCCTACGCCACGGTTATTGGCACAAGTGGTAGAGATGATTTCGAACATTGACATGAGTGACCGCGATACTAAAGGCGATGTGTATGAATACTTATTAAGTAAAATTGCCAGTGCAGGTCAAAACGGACAGTTTCGTACCCCTCGCCATATTATCCGCATGATGGTAGATATGGTAGAACCTACTTTGGAAGATGTGATTTGCGACCCAAGTTGTGGCACAGCCGGTTTCCTTACCGGTTCGGGCGAATACATACGAGAGCATTTTGAAAAAGAATTATATACCGACAGCGTAAAAAAACATTTTCAAGAAAAGATGTTTATGGGCATGGAGTTCGACCCTACCATGATACGCATTGGCGGTATGAACCTGATGCTGCACGGTATCGAAAATCCGCAATTAATTGATGTAGATGCTTTAAGCGAAGCCAATAGCAGCTTTACCGAAAAAGCAACCTTGGTATTGGCAAACCCGCCTTTTAAAGGCAGTTTAGATAGAGAAGCGGTAGATGGCAAAATACTGGCAGTGGTAGATAGCAAAAAAACAGAATTGTTGTTTTTGGCTTTAATATTAAAAGGATTAAAACTGGGTGGACGATGTGCCGTAATTGTGCCCGATGGTGTACTTTTCGGAAGCAGTAATGCCCATCAACAAATACGCAAAGAAATCATAGACCGCCAAAAACTACAAGCCGTTATTTCTATGCCGAGCGGGGTATTTAAACCCTATGCAGGAGTAAGCACTGCTGTTTTGGTATTTACCAAAACCAATAGCGGAGGCACCGATAAAGTTTGGTTTTACGATATGCAAGCCGATGGTTTGAGTTTAGACGATAAGCGCCAAGCCATAGAAGCCAACGATATACCCGATATTGTAAACCGTTATCACAATCTTAAAGCCGAATACCAACGCAGCCGCACCAACAAAAGTTTTATGGTGCCGGTAAAAGAGATACAAGACAATAAATACGACCTCAGCATTAACCGCTACAAGGAAGTAGTGTATGAAGAAAAAACCTACGAAAAACCATTGGTAATTATTGGCCAGATTGAAACTTTGGATAAGGAGCGTGCCGATTTATTGAAACAGTTGAAAGCGATGTTGGCATGATAAAAATGGCCTTGAACTTTGAATCGTTAGTTGCTGAGATCGAGCAAACACATCAACACTTTCAGCAGCAAGCTGTTAAGGCGGTGAATATGTCTTTGACCATACGGAATTATTTAATAGGATTTTACATCGTGGAGTTTGAGCAAAATGGGGAAGACAGGGCGGCTTATGGCTCAAAATTACTCGATTCCTTAGCTGCTAAACTCAGCATAAAAGGGCTCGTTTCGGCAGAAATTTCTCGTTGTCGGCAGTTTTATTTTTGTTATCCTCAAATTCTTGGGGCGCTGACCCAAGAATTTAAAAATTTAGTTCCTCAACACATTCTTGGGACACTGTCCCAAGATTCTAATATGGGAGTTGAGCCATCAATAATGGTGTCATCCAACCTACAATCTACCAAGCCAAATTTGTATGTACCCGGAGAAAAGTTACTTAGCAAACTGTCCTTCTCACATTTAGTAGAACTGATAAAAATACAAGACCATCTTAAACGCACCTTTTACGAAATTGAATGTATCAAAGGAACGTGGAGCGTGCGCGAGCTAAAACGCCAAATAAACAGCCTGTATTTTGAAAGAAGTGGTATGAGTGCAAAGCCTGAATGGCTAAGTGAACTTACCCAACAAAAAGCGGAAACGGCCAACCCAACTGACATTGTAAAATCGTTGTATGCCTTTGAGTTTTTGGGATTAAAAACCAAAGATGCCTTAGAAGAAAGTGATCTGGAAATGGCGCTGCTTGACCATTTACAAGATTTTATGATGGAAATGGGGCATGGATTCTGCCTCGAAGCCCGACAAAAGAAAATGCTGATAGGCGATGAATACTTTTTTATAGACCTGGTATTTTACCACCGCATCCTTAAATGCCATGTATTGGTAGAATTGAAAGTAGAAGATTTTAACCACCATAACATAGGGCAGCTCAACACCTACGTAAACTACTACAAGGCCAAGGAAATGCAAACAGACGATAATCCTACGGTAGGTATCTTGCTTGTAACCAATAAAAATAATGCACTGGTAGAATTTGCCACCGCTGGCATCGACAATCATCTATTTGTATCGAAATACCTTTTGGAACTGCCCAAAAAAGAACAACTCGAAGCGTTTATTAACAACGAACTACTCAAATGGAACAGCTAATAAGCGAAAAACTAAGAGTGAAAAGTAAAATATGGAATCAATGAAAAACGATGTTGGTATGCGTTGGGAAA
>JAIYCH010000122.1 GCA_027488135.1 Saprospiraceae bacterium
CTTTTGCCCCAAGATTCTTCAATGGCTTTTTTTTTTTTTTTCTTTCTTGCTTCATCCGTTTTGAGTGGAAATAACTCAATAAAATGGGACCAACTCAATTGTGTAGCCAGTGGTGTCACAATCTTGAAATCATTAAAAACAGTAGCAAATTGCATCATTCTTCGCAAATTCCTATCAGAAAAACTCCTTCCATATTTTGTTTCTATTTGTTGCGACACTGTTACTACAATCTGTTTCCCATAATCTGCACGTTTGTTTTGCAGTATTTCATCATTAATTCGTTTACCAATATGCCAAAATAAATGGGTAAGTACACTATTTGCCTGCGTGGCAATATGGTTTTGGCTTTGCTCAATAAGCAAGCTGATGGCGCTTATTAAATCAGTATTACCATTATTGATTTCCAAGTTACTCATACTACAATCCATTTAAATATTCCTAAATTCTTTTTCTAAAGTTTTACATTCAGCAAAAGGATAGTCTAATTTTGTTTTAAAACCATTCATTTTACTTCCAAATTCTTTTGGTGAAATGTCGGTATATGCAACGAATAAAAGGATTTTTGCCGAAAGTAAATGTACCTAATTAAAATGAGGTTAATCGTACTTTTTTTACCACTGTATAACCTGGCGAAATTGACCACCTAATCCGAAGCGATTTTAATAACCAATTATGTTGCATTTGTCTTGAATGCAGCAATTGAAATAAGTCTGGCATGGCAGGATGCTAACGGACAATGGCTTATTTCCAAAAGTAAGCTGGCTCCTTTAAGAGCGGGTGAAACAGTTATCATATTTATTTTACGTATTACTCAAAAAATGAAGCATTAATTTTGTTAATGTGGTGTTTCATCTTTTTTGTGAGTTAATTTTATGATATTTTCAAAGGATAAAAGAATATATTTATCTTGTATTATTGTAGCGTGTCTTTGATGGTTTTTATCTGTAACATCGCAGGCAGGATGCTACGAACAATGATTCGGATGTGCTTATGCTCTCCTCATTATTGTTTTTTAGTTCTTCCTCAGCTTTATAAATTTATTTTAAAAATGCCCTCTTTATGAACATATTAATCAGGAAAATGGAAAAGAGTGATGCCCCTCAATTAGCGCATCTTCAAGAGGTGGTTTTTCCAGATTTGATCCCGGAGGAGCGCATGAAGGACATTCATTTTTCATCTCATGTGGATCTATTTCCAGAGGGGCAATGGGTGGCTGAAATAGAGGGTAAAATAGCGGGTAGTACCTCAAGTATTCGCTATCATTTTGATCCGGAACATCCTGAAATGCACCGATTTGCTGATCTTTTTGATGATGGATTCATGCGGACCCATCAGCCAGAAGGTAATTGGCTTTATGGCATGGATATGGCCGTGTTTCCTGAATTCAGAGGTCTCGGTATCGCTCGACGATTGTACAGCGCCCGACAAAAAGTGGTAAACACGCTCGGACTGGAAGGCCAGGTTACCGTTGGCATGCTCAATGGTTTTGCTGCCCATGCCAAAGAGTACTCCCTGGTGGAATATTATCTGGCGTTGAAAAATGGAGACCTGAAGGATCCTACGGTTTCTGTTCAACAGAAAATTGGATTCAATATGGTTTCTTTGATGACCGATTATTTATCAGACCCAACCTGCGGAAATGCCGGCGTTTTGCTTGTATTATCCTCAAGTGTTGAAGTTTAAATGATGGAAAATGAAAAATATTAATTTAGTTACGTCGATTCCAGGTCCTAAAGCAAAGGAAATTATTGCGAGGCGAACGGCCGCTACCCCAGCTGGTTTGGCAAAATCTACGGAAATAGTGGTCGAAAAAGCGCAGGGAGCGCTCGTTTGGGATGTCGATGGGAATCAATTACTCGACTTTGCCGGCGGTATTGGCATGCTGAATCTGGGTCATAGACCGGAAGCAGTGGTGCAGGCTATTCATAAACAGGCTGATCAATATTTACATTCCTGTGCATTGGTCACTACCTTTGAACCTTACGTTGAATTAGCGGAATTATTAAATAAAGTAACCCCTGGTGATTTTCCAAAAAAGACTTTGTTAGCTGGTTCTGGCTCTGAAGCAGTGGAAAATGCCGTTCAGATAGCCCGCTATTACACAAAAAGACCTGCCGTTATTTGCTTCGAAGGTGGTTATCATGGACGAACGCATCTGACTTTATCCCTGACCAGTAAATATGGCTTATTTAAAAAAGGATTCGGCAGTATGTCTTCCGATATCTATCGCTTACCCGTTCCAAATCTATATAGGATTCCAGCGGGAATGACGGAAGACGAGTATCTTCATTTTTCTATTCAACAACTTGAAAATGCGCTCATTGCCCAGGTTGATCCCGAGGCTTTAGCAGCTATTTTAATAGAACCTGTCCTCGGAGAAGCTGGATTTATTCCTGTTCCTCCCTTATTCCTTCAAAAAATTAGGGAAATTTGTACCCGTACCGGCGCCATTATGATCGCCGATGAAGTTCAATGCGGTTCAGGTAGAACAGGTCGTTTTTGTGCTATTGAACACAGTGGCGTTATCCCCGATATGGTCGTTTTGGCAAAATCAATGGGTGCCGGAATGCCTATCAGTGCAACCATTGGTAGGGCTGAAATAATGGACGCGGTGCATCTTGGTGGTGTAGGGGGCACTTATGGAGGGAGTCCGGTAGCTGCCGTGGCTGCCATTGAAGCGGTTAAAATTTTATCGTCCCCAGCATTTTTGTCACTTTCAACCCGTTTTGGAGAAAAAATAGAAGCTTTAATGGCTCCCTGGGTGTCGAAATATCCATGTGTTGGCGATGTTAGAGGTATGGGGGCCATGCGTCTGGTAGAATTTGTGAAAGATAAAAAAACGAAAGAGCCAGATCCTGCCATGGCCTTGGAAATCATTAAGGAGGCTGTTTCAAATGGCATTATTTTGATTAGGGCGGGGCTCTACAGTAATTGTATCCGATTGCTTCCTCCTATTGTCATGACGGATGATCAACTGGAAGAAGGTCTGTCCGTTCTTGAAAATGCAATAGCCAAAAAATCATTAGCCATCATTTAAATGCTAGTTATGAATCCATGCCTTTTTCACAATGCTAAGATCTTTCTCCTCGATGGGAAAAATAATCATTGTGATGCAATGGTGGTGGAAAATGACTGCTTTAAGGCTTTTGGTACCTTTCAGGATCTGCTTTTATCTTTTCCGGAGGCCATAAAAGTGGATCTTGACGGGCGATTTGTTTTTCCCGGATTCAATGATGCTCATATCCACCTTTGGAAAGTGGGGAGTCTTTTGGGGCATACCCTCGACTTAAGGGGAGTGCATTCAAAACCAGAGTTAATGGCTTTATTGCATGATTTTGGTGTAAATACTACCTCAAAGGGCTGGCTTTTGGCCCGTGGATTTAATGAGGCGTTATGGGAAAACCGGTCATTGCCAACTTGTAAGGACCTGGATCTTCTTTTTCCAGACAGACCTTGTCAGGTTATGCGTACCTGTGCTCATATTGTAGTGGTTAATTCTTTTGCTTTGCGTTTGGCTGGCATAGATGAAAATACACCAGATCCACTTGGGGGTCACATTGGCCGTTTTGAAAATGGGAAACCCAACGGTATTCTTTATGAGGCGGCTATAAAACAAATAACTCCTTTTATTCCCGAAATTACCACTGTCGAATATAAGAAGATGATCCTTGATGCGCAGGAAAAATGTCTGGAAATGGGCATCACCTCCATCACAGATCCTGAAATTTATACCCCACAACGTCTGGCTTATGAGGCATTGGAAAGAGAGGGTTTACTAAAGTTAAGAGTTAACCTTTTTTTGGTTCACCTGCCTGATTTTAAGCCTTTAAATCCTTACTTGTCTATAGATCAATGTATTGGAAAGTTGCAAATGGATACCCTCAAATTTTTCGCTGATGGGGGTTTAAGTGGTCAGACCGCCGCTGTATTCAGACCATATAACGCGTCTGATAATTATGGCGTATTAAGGATGTCAACCGATTATTTTTATAATATGGCTTCAAAGGGACAGATAAATGGTTGGAAAATAGCCACGCATGCCATTGGAGATGCTGCTATAGATCAAGTTTTAACGGTTTATGAAAAATTAAAAACAGAAGTTAATCATTCGTTGGTTCATCGTATTGAACATCTCGGATTGCCTCATGCCGGGCATATCCTTCGAATGAACCGACTTGGTATTATTTGTGCCAGTCAACCTGCTTTTGTAAGAGAATTAGGTCCCAATTTCAGGCTATATCTCGATACGGAATATCAACAAATCGTGTACCCATATCGCACCCTGCTAAAGGAAGGCGTTACGCTTGCTTTTTCCTCTGATGCCCCAGTCGTAAGAGATTTTAAACCCTTGTCAGGAATAAGAGATGCAGTTCAACGAATGGATGAACAAGGATTTGAGCATAATCCCCAGGAACAAATTGCCATGGAACAGGCCTTCATAGCTTATACTTATGGTGGTGCATTAGCAGATGGGGCAGGGGATATAAAAGGGAAAATGGCCCCGAATTTTTTAGCTGATTTTATCGTTTTAAATAAAAACCCTTTCCAATCTTCTTGGGAAGACTGGGATCAAATAAGAATAGAAAAAGTATATATAGGTGGGGAATTAATATTTTAAATACATTAAAAATGAGGTGGATAAGCATTTTGATGGTGGTATTTTTCTCGTTAAGTTGTCATACTGACCAAAAGACTAAGGCAGATTATGGTTATAGGCAACCCGCAGAATATGAACCTACTAAGGCCATTTGGATGCAATGGCCTAAGAACACGCATAAGCAGGATGCACCATTGGAAAAGGTGCTTTATCAAATGTTCAAAGAAATTACACCTTATGCGCAGTTGAATTTGTTGATAACTGATACGGCCCTCCATAGGGAAATATTAAAGAAGGGTAAAAAGTATAATTTAGATACTTCCCGGATTTCTTTTCATTTATTTCCATATAATGAATTTTGGACGAGAGATATGGGGCCGAGATTCCTGATAAATAATCGTAGAAAAAAAGCCATGGCTGATTTTAGTTTTAATGCCTGGAGTTATGCCGATGAACACGATTCATTGGCTATTCTCGATGAGAAATTAGATGAAAAGATAGCTGCATCCTTGAAAATGCCGTTGTATTCTTCCTCGCTTATTGCCGAGGGTGGAGACAATGAAATAAATGGGAAAGGGGTTTTGATGCTGACTGAAAGTGTTCAGCTTTTAAGGAATCCAAACCTTTCCAAAATTCAGATTGAAAGGGAATACCGAAAAACAATTGGGGCAACTTCCTTTATTTGGTTTAAAAAAGGATTAAGAGATGACGATTTTACCTTAAATGGTCCATTGGTCAACAAACAGGGAGATTCCCTTTTTACTTGTCTGACAACAAATGGGCATGTCGATGAATATGCCCGTTTTGTAAATGATTCCACTGTTTTAATGGCCTTTGGAGATGTTCTTAGTGAAAATCTCATAGAAAAAGAGAGTGCAGCACGACTTGTTGAAAATCTGAAAATTTTAAGAAGTAGTAGAAACGCCGATGGGAAACCTTTCCGGGTTATTTTTCTGCCCTTAGTACCCCCTCAAATTTCAACGATGAAAAAGGGTGACGGCACTTATGACATATTACAATCCCTGACTTTCAAACCTAATATTAAATATGGAAATAGAGATAAACCGGAAAAAATGATTGCCGCTGCAAGTTATCTGAATTTTGTGATTATTAACAAAATGGTCCTTGTACCTTTATATGACCTTGAAACAGATGAAAAGGCATTAGTTGCGTTCAAAAAAGCATTTCCCGATAAGAAAATAGTCCCCATAAACCCTTTAGCCTTAAATTGGGGCGGTGGTGGCATGCATTGTATTACTCAAAATGAACCCTTTTAAATATGAATAGAACAGAGATTAAACTCGCATTGATTCAGTCCGCTTGTGGCGCAGATGTTCAGGAAAATGAGAACAGAACACTGAGGCAAATCGAAGAAGCTGCAGGATTAGGGGCAAATATAGTTTGCTTACAGGAATTATTTAACGCCATTTACTTTTGCCAATATGTGGATGTAAAAAGCTACAGGTACGCTCAAAAATTTCCAAATGCCTCAACGGATAAGCTTCAGGCGTTGGCAAAACGATTAGGTATTGTTCTGGTTGTTCCATTTTTTGAGGAAGCCTTACCTGGCGTTTATTTTAATTCAGCGGTTGTTTACGATAGAGATGGAACTTATTTAGGAAAATATAGAAAAAACCATATTCCCGAAGGCCCCCAGTATCTCGAAAAATATTATTTCACGCCTGGCGATTTGGGTTATCCCATTTTCAAGACTCAATTTGGGATCATAGGCATTGGCATTTGCTGGGATCAATGGTTCCCCGAGGTGGCAAGAATCCTGGCCTTGCAAGGTGCGGAAATCTTATTATACCCTACTGCTATAGGATCAGAACCAGATCGTCCCGAATTTGATTCCTCAGAGCCTTGGCGAACCATTATCCGCTCCCATGCCATTGCCAATAATGTGTTTGTTGGCGCAGTGAACAGAGTGGGTGTGGAGACGGAAATGTCTTTTTATGGAAAAAGTTTTATCGCCAATCCTTTTGGGGCCATAATAGCCGATGCTGGTCGTCAAGATGAAATCATCATGGCCACTTGTGATTTATCAGAAATAAGAGCCTCCAGAGAGTTACTTCAATTTTTTAGGGACAGGAGAGTAGATACCTATCAACCTTTATTAAAAAAACTACCTGTTTAAGGGTTTAGCAAGGTTTTTATCTCTATTATAGGTCTTAATTTCTGCGTAATTAGTTACCCAGAATAATCTGCGGGTGTTCCGGTCTTTTACTTTTTTTTCAGCCTTTTCTAAAAAAAAATGAAATGTAATGTATGGTTTCTATCCTTATTATTGTTTATATTTGTGTATCGATTTAAATTTATAGAAAAATTACCGCACAGATTCTCGATTTAAGTTTTTTATCCAATTATTTTCTACTCATTCAATCATTACCTTATGTTATCATTCTTAATTTCTATTCATTTGTTTTTCAGTTTTGATAGGTTTTTACCCGTCCATAGTTTTTTAAATCCATGTAAATCTGCTACGGTTACAGATATTGATGGTAATATTTATCATACCATGCCTATTGGAACCCAATGTTGGCTTACAGAAAATCTGAAGGTATCGAAATACAGAGATGGATCCTCCATTCCTGTGGATATAACCGGAGGTCCAACAGGGAATGATGGCGATCAATTGTGGGGAAATAAATCGATGGGTAGCAGGTCTGTTTATAAAAATGATACCAGTTATTTTCAAGACTATGGATATCTTTATAATTGGTACGCCGTTGCAAATCCAAAAGGGATTTGCCCAACGGGTTGGCATGTTCCCTCCGTTAATGAAAAGAATATTATGACTACATTTTTATCAGATCATCGTCAATTTTCAGCTTTTCCCGGTGGCTTCAGAAGTAGTGATGGTTATTTTAATTTGATGAATAACTTTGGTTTTTTTTGGACATCCAAAGAAAGTAATTTCGACAAGGCCTGGTTATTTTACTTAACCACCAACAATAATATGATGTCAACGGATCAGATAAGTAAAACCATAGGTGCCTCCGTTCGGTGTATTCAAGATTAAATCCTGTCCATAGCTTTTCGAATCCCCGCAATTACCCCCCTCGAACTCCCCGGCTCGAATCTCCGCGAAACACTGCGCCTGAACGCTGCGTACACCGCGTTAAAAACCCCACCGCTCGAACTCCTCCGCTCGAACTCCTCCACTCGAACTCCCTATTAACAAAAAAAAAACAATCACTTACAATTATAAAATATGCTATATTCGCAAGTATTACTTCCAGTTTATAAAGTTGTCCAAACATAGAATCCAGTATTCTCCAAAGGTATCATTATATGAAAGTAATCGTTTCCTGCTTTTTACTACTTAATATTTTAACAAGTATTCAAGGACAAAATACGTTTAAATCTAAATCAAACGTCGAGAGGGAAAAATTAGACAGCTTGAAGCAAATCCTTCAAAGAAATCCAGCCGCCTTTATCGAAGAATCCTTTAAAGTCGAAAAACAATGGTTAAAGGAAAACAGGAAAGATTTACTTATTGAACTCTACAATTCACAGATAGATTATTTGAATAAAACAGATAATTATGATTTGATCATCCTTACCTTACATAAATTGAGACAACTCGTTGGCGAAAAGGATGAGATGGAAATTGCTTTCATTTATTTGCAACTGGCAAGTAATTTTTATTTTAAAGGGAATATTGACTCCCTCAACTATTGGGAAGGTCAGGCAGAAAAATTTAGGTCACCCAATTCGCCCTTATATGGAAATTATTTAATGGTAGATGGATTGAAAAATGCTTATATAGGAAAATATTCCATGGCTATAAAATCCTTATGGCAAGCTATTTCCTTTTTTGAAAAAAGTGGGAATAAAAAGGAATTAGCGTTGGCTTATAATAATCTGGCTACTAACTATGGGAGTATTGGAGATAGGGAAAATCAAAAATTGAATCTTTTAAAATCCATTGATATAAACAGGGCCTTGGGAAATACCTATCATCTGATTATGAATTACAATAACTTAGGAAGTAATTATAAACAGACGAATCAAATTGAAAAGGC
>JAIYCH010000119.1 GCA_027488135.1 Saprospiraceae bacterium
GCATCGTTAGCAATCCATTTTAGATCATTCGCATCCCAACGAGCATCGTTAGCAATCCATTTTAGATCATTCGCATCCCAACGGGCATCGTTCGCAATCCATTTCAAATCGTTAGCATCCCAGCGGGCATCGTTCGCAATCCATTTCAAATCGTTCGCATCCCAACGGGCATCATTCGCATCCCAGCGAGCATCGTTCGCAATCCATTTCAAATCGTTCGCATCCCAGCGGGCATCGTTAGCATCCCATTTTTCATCAGAATAGGCTTTGAATTCTGCCCATTTTTCATCAAAATGGACTCTATCATTTGCAATTACCCCTAAGACCTGATCGAACCTGGCATTAATATTTTTCAGTTCATTTAGAATAAAATTTATCAGGTTTATTCCCTCTGATCCCAAACTCAAAATTCCTGTATCCATTTTTTTAATTGCAATGTATAGCAAATAAAATGAAACAGGCTTAGTTTTAAATTAAATAAACGGACAGTTTACACAGAACCTAAAATATTGAAAAACAAATACCTTATTTCGTGTTAGCTTTTTGAATTTGTTTCTCTATTTCCAGCTCAACACCTGGTGCATACCCCATATTTGACCATACGACCTTTCCATTCCGGTCCAACAAATAACTTTGAGGAATACTTTGGAAATTCAGTTTGTTTTTTAAGTTGCCAACAGAATCCTCAAAGAAAAGATAAGGCCACCCCTTTGCTTTTATCATCGGTGCAACTTTTGATAATTGCCTTGGATTGTCTATCGTTATAGCCACTATTTGTAACCCATATTTTTCTTGCCAGGAAGGATAAACAGATTTCAACGCATCTAATTCTACTTTACATGGCCCACACCAGGTAGCCCAAAAACTAATTAACGTAAGCTTGTTTTCGAAGATTTTTTTAGTAGAGACAGATTGGCCGTCCAAAGACTTTATCACCACATCAGGCATTGATTTTTGCCCAAAATTATAAACGGAAAATAAAAGAAAGGATAGTAGGGTAAGAGTCCGCATTTGTTTATATTTTTACGAAAATACAACATTTTTAAGTGTGCATACAATGAAAACTGACAAAATGCTTTAAATATAGTTTGTTTCTTGTGCGCATTTAGTTTTTAATATATCCATCCATGCCTTTTTTGAACATTAGATTTTTACTGCAAATATTGATTTTATGTATCCCTTTTGTTCCAGTTTATGGGCAAAATGACCTCGACCCAGATGATAAGCTGAATGTTTTTGGACAATTTCAAACCAGAGCCAATTTTTTTCTGCGAGATTCTCTCATTGGCGCGGCGAATATTCCCCAATATGATCACCAACTTTTTGGGTCAGAAAGCTGGCTAAATTTACAAGCCGATTATCAAGGATTTTCTCTATCCCTGCGTTTTGATTATTTTAACAATTCCAACTTACTTGTACCTACAGATAGTTACAGTGACCAGGGCATAGGAAATTTTCTTATAGAGAAAACACTGGATAAACTATCCCTGTCAGCAGGATATATTTACGATCAGATAGGTTCCGGACTCATTTTCAGGTCCTTTGAAGAACGATCCTTACTGATTGACAACGCTTTAGCCGGTATAAAACTTAAATATCAACTTTTGCCCGATTTATTTGTAAAAGCCTTTGCTGGCAGGCAAAAAAGGCAATTCGATTTGTATCCTTCCATTATTCGGGGATTCCAAAGTGAATATTTCCATTCCTTTTTGTTAGGTGGTAAAACGGTATCTTGGGCACCCGGTGTTGGTATAGTGGCGCGCACCATAGATGAAGCTTCCATGAATAATCTGGTGAGTACGCTTCAAACTTATCCTGGTTCAGAAGTTTTTATACCCAAATACAACACTTACGCCAGTACATATTATCAAACCATTCAATATGGCGCCTTCAGATGGTATGCAGAGGCGGCGCACAAAACAAAGGATACCTATATAGATCCTTTTGCTATTACGCTTTTACAAGGAGACACGCTCATTGGAAACCGATATAAGCAGGGTTTGGGATTTATTTTTTATAGTACCCTCAGTTATGCCACCGACGCAATAGGCATAACCATTGAAGGAAAGCGTACAAAAAACTTTTCATTTAAAACGCGCCCGCAAGAACTGCTGAATAGGGGAAATCTTAATTTTTTACCCCCATTAACCCGTGTCAATTCATTCAGATTAAATACGCGTTATAATCCTGCCGCTCAGGAATTAGAAGAATGGTCCTGGCAAGGAGATATACAGGTCAGACTTAGTGAAGATTTTTCAATGAATTTGAATCATTCTGGCATGCAAATGACAGCAGAGGAACCTCTTTACAGAGAATGGTTTTTAGAGCTAACCAAGCAAAATGAAAATCAGCATTGGACAGTAGGCATTCAACATCAATTATACAATCAACAATTTTATGAGTTCAAACCAGGTGCGCCAACAGTAAAAACGATAACTCCTTTTGCTGAAATTGAAATGGACGCCGGTAAAGGGAAATCTTTACGGATAGAAGCACAGGCTCTTTTTATGAATAAGGGGAGTGATTTTCTTTTAAATGACTACGGCCATTGGATGTTTGGTCTCGCAGAATATGTCCTTAGTCCGAAATGGAAATTTTCAATGTCTGATATGTTTAATTGGAAACCAGGAAGATTTAGCCCCAAAAACAGTCAAAATAAATCTATTCCTTTGCATTTCCCCAGATTCGATGTATATTATCAACCAGGCAATAACCTTTTTTCCTTATCTTATATCAAACAAGTGGAAGGGGTTATATGTACCGGTGGCATTTGCCGATTGGAACCTGCATTTAGCGGCGTAAGACTTTCTTTAAATAGTTCATTCTAATATGTTTCCATTGCAATCTCTACCTTTTATTATTTTTCTTGCCATTTTCATTACCTCATGTACTGAAATTCCCCCTGTTATTACCCCCATAGATGCTTCGCCCATTGGAAATGAATTGGAAACTGCCAATGTATTGGTCGAAGAATTTGGTGGGGTACGTTGTGTAGGCTGTCCAGCTGGTCATAGCCTGATAAAAGAATTAAAAGGGATTTACAAGGATAAATTAATCGTAATATCTGCACATACAGGCTCATTTTCAATTCCTTACAGTGAAAATAAATTTGATTACCGCTTACCTGAAAATGATCAGCTTGTCAATGAACTGGGGAAACCGGTAGGTTATCCAGTGGCTTCAATCAATAGAAAAATTTTTGATGGTGAATCATCCAGAATGCTCTCTCCGACCCAATGGCCCGGCTATTTAGCTAAAGTTACCTCCCAAAAAACACTGTTGAAACTCGAACTTATAGCCTCCTTTTCAGAGGTATCTAACAAGTTATCAGTTACTACCAATATTAAATTAAGCCGGGACACTACTTTTTCTGCCTTATTTTTAAGTGTTCTTTTAGTGGAAGATGAAATTACTGACTTTCAACTAACGCCTACAGGTAAACAACCAAATTATGTTCATCAAAATGTGGTAAGAACCTGGCTAACCCCATCGTCAGGGATTTTATTGTCAAAATTATCTGCCACTGACAATTTGGTTTATAACTTTAACCCGTCTATTCCCGCCATTTGGAACCTTAATAACATGCGCCTCATTGGCATTTTGCATAAGAAGGAGGCAAATAATTTTGAAGTTTTACAAGTAATAGAAAAAAAAGTTAAATAAACGGCGAAGAAAAGGGAACAAAAATCATTGTGCTCAACATATTGATATGTTAACTTTATTTACTGATTTGTTTCATTTTTTAAATCCATTACCATGAAGACTCATTTTTTTCTGATCCTTGCTTTCTGCATAGGATTTTTAAACACAGGATTTGCCCAAACCACCTCTGATCCATTACAGCAATTTTACAGAAGAAGAGATGTTGCCAAAATAGAGCAATCTCTGACTACCTTTGGAAAATCAGAATTTGATGCTGACAAGAAATTATTTTCTGGTATAAGGAATGCAACTTATACCCTCGAGCCTAACTTAACCTTAAACAGACCTTTAAGCCAATTAGCTGGTACTGTGGCGCCTGTTGGGGACAATTCATCAGAATTAAAACTCCAGTTTGAAAGAATTAAACTGGAAATCCCTGGTATTCAAAAAGAATTTGAAGCAAAACAGTTTTATTGGAATCCTGACTATTTTATTGATTTAAGGCTCATAGACTGGAAAAAAATATTAATGGGTGCTTCTGGTTGCACTATTAATACAGGCTATCTCACACCAGTGAAAGACCAGTTAAGTTGTGGCAGTTGCTGGGCGTTTTCAGCCGCTGCAACCTGGGAACATTCCTATAAGAAAATCTTCTCCTCTGCTGTAAATCATAATCTTTCCGAAGAGGACATGGTAAATTGCGGAAAAACCTGCGCTGGCGATGATGCCGGAAGCTGTTCTGGTGGGCATACTTTCAAAGCGTTTGAATATATAAGATGTTTCAAGGTTGCCACCGAAGCCAATTACCCATATACGGCAACAAATGCCGCTTGTATTGCAAAACCAAAAACGTATGGAGCCTTTTTTAATGGTCAGGTTGGAACTAATGTAAGTTTTCCTACAACAGATCAGGTAAAAGCAGCCATTACCTTATATGGCGCTGTAACAACTTATGTTTTTGCAAGAAGTTGGAGTTCTTATGGAACAGGCGTTTTAAATGCTATCCCTAACGCTGCTGTAACTACCTACACCTATACAGGAAGCGACGGAAGGACCTATGCTTGTGGTGCTAATTATATCAACCATGCAGTCACCATCGTTGGTTGGTGTGATGCAAAAAATGCATGGATCATAAAAAATTCCTGGGGTACCGATTGGGGATCTTATGGTGGCTATGCTTATGTAGCTTACAATACCTATAATATTGCAAAATATGTATATTATGTTGTTCCACTGCCTTAATTGCTAAACTTTGATCATTAAAAGCGGAAAGGTAATTTGCCTTTCCGCTTTTTTAATTATAATACCCCCTCATTTAATTCGTTTCATTGGTATGATTTATAGTCCAAATGCTAATAAAATGCCTTACCTATCATTATTGATTGCCTTAACCTTTTTTACCTATTCGTGCCCTTCCTCCCAGAAACCAGCCATGAAAAATACTTTCTCACCAGAAGGATGTCCTGAAAACATAACCATTAAATTAGGGCAAACCTACACACTCAAACTATCCGCAATTGAAGGAACTGGATATTTGTGGATTCCTAAATCATCGGCGCTCATATCATGGGATGAGGAGGAAAAATACGAAAAAGCAATAACTGATTCCAATTCAAATAAGCCTGAAATGGTAGGTTCTGCCACCCGGCAGATTTTAACATTCAAAGGATTAAAAATAGGAAGTTCCCAAATAGTTCTGGAATATATGCGTCCCTTTGGTACCAGGAAACCAGAAAAATTATGCCAATTTAATTTAAATGTCACCCTCTGAAATTAGAAAAATCATTCATATTGATATGGATGCCTTTTTTGCCTCTGTTGAACAAAGGGATGATCCTTCTTTGAAAGGAAAACCAATAGCAGTGTGTGGAGGTGGTAACCGGGGAGTAGTTGCCTCTGCTTCTTATGAAGCCAGAAAATATGGCGTTAAATCAGCTATGCCTGGCATGTTGGCGCGAAAAAAATGCCCCCAACTTATTTTTGTTAAAGGGAGTTTCGACAAGTACAAGGCGGTTTCAAAAGTTATTCGAACGATTTTTCACGACTTTACAGACTTAGTAGAACCACTTTCTCTGGACGAAGCTTATCTCGACGTCACACACAATAAACTTTCCCTGCCGTCGGCCACATTGATCGCCATGGAAATAAGGAAAAGAATTGAATTAGAAACTGGGTTAACTGCTTCAGCTGGCGTTTCTTACAATAAATTTTTAGCCAAAGTAGCCTCTGATGTCAATAAGCCAAATGGTATAAAAATAATCACCCCAATGGAAGGGCCTGATTTTTTAAAACAACTACCCATCTCTCGCTTCCATGGTATAGGTAAAATAACGGCTGAAAGGTGCAAAAGAATGGGTATTTATAAGGGCGAGGATTTATTAAAATGGTCACAGCAAGACTTGATGAAAGTATTCGGTAAGGCAGGATCTTATTATTATCAAATAGTCAGAGGGGATGACCGACGATTGGTAAATCCAGTCAGGCACCGAAAATCTATTGGCACCGAAAAAACTTTTTCTGAAGATTGTAGCGATATCCATTTTTTAGAACTAACGCTGGAAACCCTCTGCGAAAAATTATTTCGTTTCATGGATATCGATGATAATTTTGGTAAAACAATAACGATTAAAATCAAGCATTTTAATTTTGTCCTTGAGACAAAAAGTAAAACATTTACAACAGAACTTAATAATTATCAATTACTTTATACTGTTGCTGAAGGATTGATGAAAGAGCTTACAGGAGATATTTTCTCGATTCGCCTTTTAGGTATTTCCGTTTCCAACTTAAAAAAAGAACAAACGATGGTTGGGGTTCAGTTGACACTTGATTTTTAACCAGCATCCACTGAACCCCGAAAAGCATAATATTTTAAATAAATTGATTTACAATATTTTCAAATAGCTCCTGTTTTCCACTTTTTTGAACAGGATCTGCAGAAGATCCGGCTAATTTATGCAAGTCTGCCAGAGATAATTTCCCCTTTTCAAAAAGTGCGCCTTCACCAGCATCAAATGACGCATATCTTTCATTTCTAAGGGTAACGTAGGCAGATTTATTGATTATTTTGTCAGCAGCAATGAGCGCACGGGCAAAAGTATCCATTCCTCCAATATGAGCAAGGAAGAGGTCTGTATTATCAGTAGAATTTCTTCTTATTTTGGCATCGAAATTGACACCTCCACCTTGAAATCCGCCTGCTTGAAGAATCACCAACATGGCTTCCGTCAACTCACCCAAATTATTTGGAAATTGGTCGGTATCCCATCCATTTTGATAATCTCCTCTATTGGCATCTATGCTACCAATCATATTATCGGCTGCGGCAACAGTTAATTCATGCTGAAAAGTATGCAGGGCAAGGGTCGCGTGATTCACCTCAATATTCAATTTAAAATCATTCTCAAGCCCATTTGCCTTCAAGAAACCTATTACGGTAGCGGAATCATAATCATATTGATGCTTTGTAGGTTCTGCTGGTTTAGGCTCAATGAAGAAATGACCTTTAAAGCCTTGACTTCTCGCATAATCTTTAGCTGCATGAAGGAAAGTGGCCAAATGTGCTACCTCTCTTTTCATATCTGTATTTAGCAAGGACAAATATCCCTCTCTTCCGCCCCAGAAAACATAGTTTTCAGCACCGAGATGAATTGAAATATCTAAAGCATGCTTAACCTGTGCTGCAGCATAGGCAACTACTGAAAAATCGGGATTTGTTGCTGCACCATTCATATATCTTGGATGGCTGAAAAGATTTGCTGTTCCCCAAAGAACTTTAACCCCGGAAGCGGCCATTTTTTCTTTGGCATAATCACCAATAAACTGTAATCTTTTTTCAGATTCCACCAAAGAATGCCCCTCTTCAATCAAGTCGAAATCGTGAAAACAAAAGTAAGGCGCCTGAATTTTTGTTATAAATTCGAAGGCAGCATCCATTTTATCCTTTGCTCTGTCCATTGGATTACTGGCATTTAACCAAGCCATATTTCTGGTTGGCATACCAAAAGGGTCAGCACCATTTCCGCAAAAGGAATGCCAATAGGCTATGGCAAACCGAAAATGATCAGCCATCGATTTTCCAGAGATAAGCTGTTCTGGATTATAATATTTAAATGCGAAAGGATTATCAGAATCTTTACCCTCAAAAGGTACAAATTCAACTTCCGGAAAAAAGGTTTTAGCACCCGTCAATACATTTTTTGAACTCATTGTAGGTTGTTTTTAAGTGTTTGTCTCCATTTTAATGCCGCTGCGGATAAA
>JAIYCH010000080.1 GCA_027488135.1 Saprospiraceae bacterium
ACAGGGGTTTTCTGTTTTGAAAGATTTTATTTCCCTGCTTAATCTCACCCTTACATCCTCTTTTACAGAACCAACAGCGAAAGTAATTTTAGCTCAGGGAGAGATTTTATCTACCCATCTTTTCCATCTTTATCTACAATACAGCGGTTATAATGCAGCCCTTCTGTCTGCATTGGATTTTATGCAAATTCTTCCCGATGGTGAACCTGATTTTGAATGGATTTCAAAGCGGTTATCCTTTATTATGCAAGAATATGGTCATTATGATCTCTGGATTACCCAAGGGTACATTTGCAAAAATTCTAATGGAGAAATTGATAATCTGCAGCGAGGCGGCAGCGATTATACCGCCACCATTTTAGGTGCAGCTATCAAAGCAGAAGAGATTATTATCTGGACCGACATAGACGGCATGCATAACAATGACCCGAGACACGTTCAAAACACCTATCCTATTAGAAATGTTTCCTTTAGAGAAGCTGCCGAATTAGCCTATTTCGGTGCAAAAATACTACACCCAACTTGCGTTATACCTGCTGAAAATGCTGGTATTCCCATTCGTTTAAAAAACACTTTCACCCCCAATGCTTCAGGTACCTTAATCTCAAGGGAATCGTCAGGACATTTGGTTACCGCCATGGCCGCCAAGGACAACATTACCGCTATCCGTATCAGATCGGGGAGAATGCTCAATGCATTTGGATTTTTACGCCGCGTTTTTGAAGTATTTGAGAAACATCATACCTCCATTGATATGATAACTACCTCTGAGGTATCTGTTTCTCTTACTATAGATGATAAAAGTAGGCTAAGCCATATCATTACCGATATTTCACCTTTTGGAGAAATACAAGTGGAGGACGATTTCTCAATTATTAGCATCGTGGGAGATAATATTGCCAAGGCCGAAAAATTATTACCGAGCATTTTTGAAGTTCTGGAGGGTATTCCCATTCGCATGGTATCCTTTGGTGGAAGCCCAAATACGATCTCTATTTTAGTTCCTTCCACTGAAAAAATTATATCCTTACAGAAATTAGATAGCATACTATTCCATACTCATCCTTTAACCCAACAAAAAACAAGCATTCAGTAGGTATTTTAGGTTAGGGCAATTCTGAATGTATTTCCACGCAACCTGACCCGATATTTTTCGGTCAGGTTGTTGTTTTTTACGTCCTTACCCCAGGCTTTCACTCATTATTATTATTTCTGCAGAAATATGTGTGTTAAAACACTTATATTACTATCTAATGCGTCGGGAATGCGTTTAGAACTCCTTTGATTAGGCATTGGGAAAATGTTTGCTGCATTCGAAGTTAATCAGGAGGTATTCCTTTTTTAAATACCAAAACTTTATTTGCTTATTATCTCATTCATTTTAATTATAAAAACTATGCATCGTATTATAATAAGTCTTATTTTAATGTTTCCTATATTAACAGAAGCTCAGGCTCCTGAAAAAATTAATTTTCAGTCAGTAATTAGGAATAAGGAGGGGGTAATATGGAGTAATAAATTAGTATCATTGAAAATAGGCATTCTGGAAGGGAGTGCCGACGGAACGATAAGTTACCTTGAATCACATACCAAAACAACCGATATGTCCGGGCTAATTAGCTTACAAATAGGCACGGGAAACATTTTATCAGGATCTTTTCATCATGTTAACTGGGGCAATGCTCCTCATTTTATTCGCCTGGAAGCTGATTTTGAAGGTGGTAACCAATTTTCTCTTTTAGGCACTCAACTATTATCAAGCGTTCCTTACGCTCTTTTCACCAACATGGCAGATACTACCTTACATGAAAAAGCGGAGATTGACCCTGTTTTTAACTTAAGTATAGCTAAAGGTATATCTCAGGCAGACACAGCCTATTGGAATAGAACGGGGAATACCCCAGGAGATATTCAAATGTGGAACGGCTCAATATGGGTGAATGTACCCGCGGGTCTGCCTGGTCAAATTTTAACTATTTCTCCCAATGGAAATCCCGGTTGGCTGTCTTCTATAAATACCGTTTTACCTACCGTATCCATGACTGAACTATCAGAAATTTTTCCAAATTCTATTCGTTTTAGGGCACAGGTTTTGTCCGACGGCGGTGGACCTATTATCTCGAAAGGCATCGTTTACGGTACTCAAATGCTGCCAACCTTACTTGACCTATCGGTCATAAACGGAACAGAGACCGGAGTGTTCGAAGGTAACATCACAGAACTTTTACCAAATACCAGGTATTATTTTCGGGCATTTGCCACCAATGAACAAGGTACGCGTTATAGTAATCAGTTATTAGAAAACACGACCTCTTTGGTTACTGACGTGGATGGTAATATTTATCATGGTATAAAAATTGGTACCCAAACATGGTTAAACAAAAATCTAATGGTGACTAAATATCAAAATAGAGACTCTGTTTATGAGGTAATCCCCGACGGATTATGGCAAAACTTACTCATCGGAGGGTGGTCAAATATCGATAACACCTCTGATAATAACGAAACCTACGGAAAACTATATAATTGGTTTGCCGTATCAGACGAAAGAAAATTATGTCCTCAGGGTTGGAAAATTCCATCTGATGATGACTGGACTGTCCTTACCAGCTATTTAGGTGGTCTTGATGTTGCAGGGGGTAAACTAAAATCGACAGGTATTACCTTTTGGCAAATACCTAATGCCTGGGCGAATAATCTAAGCTATTTTACCGGTTTACCAAGCGGCTATCGCGATGAACTGGGTGTGTTTTTTGGCGTCGGCTATTACGGCTTATGGTGGAGCTCTTCCAGCAACGGAATGGAAGCCTGGTCAAGATATGTTTACAATGAATTTAATTATGCCTCAAAAGAAACCTTAAGCAAGAACCGAGGGCTATCCATAAGGTGTTTAAGAGAATAAAAAGGTATTCTCCATGATTCGTAACCCAAGTACTTTTATTACCCAACTTATTTATACCCGACATGCTAAAGATTTTTTATTCATCTGCAGTGGAGTAATCATGGCAAGCATTGGGCTAAAAGGCTTCTTACTACCAAATAATTTTTTAGATGGTGGAGCTATGGGCATGTCTTTGCTGCTGAAGATATTAACCAATGTCGATGTATCTCTTTTAATTATTTTGGTCAATCTTCCATTTATTATTTTGGGCGCCAGGCAAATTTCCATATCCTTTTCCGTGAAAAGTAGTCTGGCTATTTTACTATTGGCCGTTTTAGTTCATTTTATATCTATCCCTGGCATAACCGCCGATAAATTACTCATTTCCATTTTTGGTGGCTTTTTTTTAGGTGCGGGTATCGGACTTTCCATTCGAGGTGGAGCAATCATTGACGGAACAGAGGTTTTAGCTATTTCTGTGAGTCGAACAAGTAGTCTTTCCGTGGGTGATTTTATCGCCTTATTCAATATTGCCCTTTTCAGTTTTGCCATCCTTTTGACCAATATTGAAACAGCCATGTATTCTATGCTTACCTATCTATCCGCGTCTAAAACAGTAGATTTTATAATTAATGGCGTAGAAGAATATTTAGGTGTCTTAATTATCTCCACAAAAAATGAAGAAATAAAAAAACAGATTACCCTGGAACTATTATAAAGAAAGTGGTACGATAAAGAAAAGACCTCTTCACAAATTTTTTAACTTTTTTTAAATGAAACGTCACCTCTCTACCTTTTTGATCATTATCGTTTTTTCATTTTGTATTAAAAAACCCTGCTGGGGACAAAATGAAAAACCATTTTTATTTGCCAGTGCTAACGTAAGAAAAAACACTGCCAAGGAACTAAAAAACGAAATAGATTCTCTGGTATCCCTCTCTTTTCAGCCAGAAAAAGCGGAACGTCTATGGAAAAAAGCATTTTGGGCCATGGAGCTAATGCTTTACGCTCCTCCAAAATGGGAGGAAAGGATTCCATATTTTATTGATCATTTATCCTCTTTTGATGCTGAATTTCAAAGAGCTTTTCTGGAAATGC
>JAIYCH010000121.1 GCA_027488135.1 Saprospiraceae bacterium
ACTAACAGCACAGATGTATCAAATAATGCTCCTTCCAGTGAAGCGGCGGGAGAATCAGGTTTGGGTTGGGATTATGCAATGATGTGGAGTAATAAAACACAAGATTTACTTAGTGTTCTCATTCCATTTGCAGCTGGTGGAAGTTCGGGTGAAACAACGAAGGAAGGAGCAACATTTAAGCTTTTAGTTGACAATGGTGCTAAAACAAATGAAGATGGAAAAATGGGTTTACCCTTTTACTGGGGTGGTTTGCCCTTCACGAGCGGTCCTAATTATTTAGGGGCTGTCATGATTTTTCTTTTCACCTTTGGTTTTTTTGTAGAAAAAGGTGGCCTTCGCTGGTGGGCTTTAATTTCCGTCTTGCTAACCCTTTTTCTCTCCATGGGACAACATTTTGAGACCTTGCAAAGATTATTCTTTGACTTTGTTCCCTTTTATAATAAGTTCAGAGCACCTAGCTCAATATTGACAATAACCCCATTTTTTTTACCTATTTTAGGGTTATTTGCTATTAATAAACTTTGTTACCAAAAGTATTCACCAGAAAGTATAAAAAAAGCTTTAATTTATTCTTTTTCAATTATTGGCGGATTGACTTTATTTTTAGCCTTGTTCGCCACTTCCTTTTTCGACTTCAAAGGTCCAAGTGACGGTCAACTTCAACCTATTGTACTAACCAATATTATACAGGATAGGATTGATTTTTTTAAAGCAGACGCGTTCAGATCTTTTTATTTTATTGGAGCAGCAGCCCTTGCTATCTTCTTGTTCACACGAAATTGGATAAAACCCACCATTTTAATCGTTGCTCTGGGTTTTCTTACCCTATTAGATCATTGGTCTGTGGGTCAAAGATATCTTGGAAAATCAAGCTTTAATAATCCTGCAACTGCGGATACTCCGTTGAAAGAAAGGCCAGCTGACAAAGAAATTTCTTCCTTAGAAAAAAGTAGAGGCGATTATCGCGTTCTCGACTTAGCGGTATCCACTTTTGGAAATTCTACCACCAGTTTTTACCATAACACCATTGGTGGCTATCATGCAGCCAAATTGATGAGATACAATGATATCATTGAAAAGCAAATAAGCAATAATAATCAGAATGTGATTAATATGCTTAATGCCAAATATATCATCAAACAAGACCAAACCGTTGCTCAAAATCCTTTGGCTTGCGGAACCGCCTGGTTTGTAGATACCCTTCTCAAAGTAAATACACCAAACGAAGAAATGGCTGCTCTGAACAATTTTAATCCTCAGGAAGTCGCCATTATTTTAGATAATGAGTTCAATGGCTATGTAGGAAATTTTGATCCTCAAAAAGGAGGAGAAATAACGCTCACCCAGTATGATCCTCAAAATTTAATCTATTCATATACCGCAACTTCTCCTCAATTTGCTGTGTTTTCTGAAATCTGGTACGGTCCCAATAAAGGATGGCAAGCATTTATCGATGACAAGCCGGTAGATCACGTAAGGGTAAATTACCTGCTCAGAGGCCTAAAAGTTCCAGAGGGAAAACATACGATTGCCTTCCGTTTCAAACCAGTAAAAATTCAGCAGTATATAACCATTTCCAGAGCGGCATCAGGATTATTGATGGTGGCACTCCTCGGTATGATTGGATGGATGGGATTTAATTTTTACAAAAACCCGGGGGAACCAAATCCATTCCCCAGTGCTCCAGTCCAACCTAAAGCACCTGTAACCAGAGATTCAAAACCTACGCCGAAACCTTCTGCACCACAGCAGAAAAAAGCTGGAAAGAAAATTTAATGAGCTTGAATAAGAGAGAAATGGTTACAGCCTTTGCACCGGGAAGAATAAATTTGATTGGGGAACATACCGATTATAACAATGGATTTGTTCTTCCCGCTGCCATAAAGCAAAAAATAACCTTTTCGGTTACCCCGAATTCATCAGAAAGTTCAGGCACTATCACTGCCCTTGATTTGGGTGAAACCATTTCATTTGACTTAAATCATTTAACGCCTATTCCCCATTCCTGGTCAAACTATGTGCTGGGGCTTTGTCATGAAATCATAAAATCAGGATCGAAGTTGACTGGTTTCGACGGTTCTTTTGGCGGCGATATTCCCATTGGTGCTGGACTAAGCTCATCCGCTGCGCTCCTTTGTAGTGCTGCTACAGCGCTGGATAAATGCTTCAATTTAAATAAGTCAAAGGAGGAATGGATGTACCTGACACAAAAAGCAGAACACCATTTTGTTGGAACAAATTGTGGATTAATGGATATGTTTGCCAGTTTACACGGCAAGGAAAATCATTTGATGCTATTTGATTGTCAGCATATCACTTTTCAATATGTTCCTTTTGACCTTAAAAACTTCCATTTAATTTTGTTAAACACCCAAGTAAGCCATCAATTAGCCTCTTCTGAATACAATACCCGACGAAAAGAATGTGAGGAGGTGGTAACTGTTATAAGGAACAATGGCACGGATGTTTCTTCCTTAAGAGATGTTTCGATGGAGTTGCTCAATGAAAACAGAAAAAGCCTTTCGGATACTATTTTCAAAAGGGCTAAATATGTAATTGAGGAAAATACGAGAGTGCTTAAAGCTGTACATAATCTAGAAAATGGTGATATTAAATCATTGGGAGAATTACTCTATGAAACCCATTACGGTCTTAAAAATGACTATGAGGTCAGCTGCCAGGAACTGGATTTTTTAGTGTCTTTTACCGAAAATATGCCCGAAGTGGCCGGTGCCAGAATGATGGGAGGTGGTTTTGGCGGCTGTACCCTGAATCTGGTGGAAAAAGATGCTTCCACCACCTTTCTCTCCAAAATGAAAGAAGCTTATTTTAATGCCTTTGGCATAGAACTCCCTCATTATTTCGTTGAACCTTCAGACGGCGCTACCTTATTGTCGTAAATAGTCATATTTTTACTATATTTGCCGCCGTATTTTAGCATAAAAAAGGCAAATAGTTCCCTTATGAAAGTATCTTTTAATTGGTTAAAACAGTACTTAAACATCCCTTTAAGTGCCATAGAAACAGCAGATTTACTTACGGACATTGGGCTCGAAGTAGAAGGAATGGAAGAAGTGGAATCTATTCAGGGTGGCTTAAAAGGCGTGGTCGTTGGCGAGGTGCTTACCTGTGATAAACACCCCAATGCAGATAAATTATCACTGACAACGGTTAATATTGGAGGTGAAGTTCCTCTTTCTATAGTTTGTGGTGCTCCGAATGTTGCTGCCGGTCAAAAAGTATTAGTAGCTAAAGTTGGAACTACGCTCTATCCGTCTGAAGGTGAACCCATTACCCTTAAACAAAGTAAAATCAGAGGTGAACTTTCTCAAGGCATGATTTGTGCCGAAGATGAGCTTGGACTGGGTCATGACCATAATGGTATATTGGTTTTACCTGCTGATACACCCATAGGTTTGGAAGCAGCTAACTATTTTGATTTAGCTTCTGACACTGTTTTTGAAGTGAATCTTACACCTAACAGATCAGATGCAACCTGTCATTTAGGGGTTGCCAGAGATTTATATGCGGGGTTAACAGTACATCATAACTATCATGGTCAACTAAAATGGCCTTCTGTAGAAAACTTCAAATCTACCCTTTCCGTTAAAGCCATGGAGGTTTCTATCGCAGATAGCGATTTTTGCCCTCGGTATTCAGGTATCATTTTAAAAAATATAAAAGTAGCTGAATCTCCTGAATGGTTGAAACTAAAGTTGAAAGCCGTCGGTGTAAGACCCATTAATAATGTGGTAGATGTAACAAATTTTGTCTTACACGAACTTGGTCAGCCACTCCACGCTTTCGATTTAAAAGCTATTCCTTCAGGCAAAATTACTGTTCGAACCTTACCCGAAGGCACGAAAATGTTAACGTTAGACTCGCAGGAAAGAAAATTAACGGGTGAGGAATTAATCATTTGTGGTGGAGATGATTACCCGATGTGCATTGCCGGCGTATTCGGTGGCTTACAATCTGGCGTACAAGCTGATACTACGGATATTTTTCTTGA
>JAIYCH010000062.1 GCA_027488135.1 Saprospiraceae bacterium
GATATAATTGCCTCCAATCGGGTGGCAAAAAGTAAATCGTCCTCAATAATTAAAACATCCATATTTTAAAAATACCATTCCCAATAAACCATTAAATAGCTACAAAATAACTATTTTTGCTCATAAATAATTGTAAAATGGATTTTTTATCAGAATTGAGATGGAGAGGTATGTTACAAGATGTAACACCCGGATTAGAAGACTATCTGAAAACAGAAAAAGTTACTGCTTATATAGGTTTTGACCCCACCGCTCCTTCCCTCACTATCGGGAATTATGTTCAGATTATGCTGCTTACCTTGTTGCAAAAATACGGTCACAAACCTATCGTTTTGCTGGGCGGTGCCACTGGTAGAATTGGAGATCCTTCAGGAAAAGATAAAGAGAGACAACTAAAAAGTTATGAGGAGCTTGATTCTAATTTAGATTTTCAAAAAGAGCAGTTCAAAAAATTAATAGATTTTAGCACTGCTGAAAATCCTGCAATGTTCATTAATAATATAGATTTTTATAAAGATTTAAATACTCTTGAATTTTTAAGAGTAGCAGGAAAAACATTGACTGTTAATTATATGCTATCTAAAGATTCTGTTCAAAATAGACTGGAAAACGGCCTTTCTTTTACAGAGTTTAGTTATCAGTTATTACAGGCTTATGATTTTCAATGCTTGTATAACGATTACGGATGTAAATTACAAATGGGCGGGTCAGACCAATGGGGAAATATAACCTCTGGCACGGAATTTATACGTAGAAATATCGGTGGCAAGGCTTACGCTCTGACTACCCCACTATTAACCAAAGCAGATGGAACAAAATTTGGAAAATCGGCAGAGGGTAATATATGGTTAGACAGTAAGCTGACCAGTCCTTATCGGTTTTATCAATTCTGGATAAATGCCGCAGATGCAGATATTCCTACTTTTGTTAGATATTTTACCTTTTTTGACCAAGATACCATTCTTAAAAGAGAAAAAGACCTCGACATAAGAGAACAAAAGCTATTATTAGCAGAGGAACTAACCGTTCGAATACATGGGAACGAAGCATATCAAGCCGTTCTGAAAGTTACCGACTTACTTTTCAATAAGCCTTCCGACGACCAAATTGACCTTTCTGAGACAGAACTGGAAATGATAGCCAATGAAATACCAACCTTTGACATTTCAGCAGAGGCAATAAGGAATAATCTGACTATCAATGATTTACTTACCACAGAAAGTCAGATATTATCATCAAAAGGGGAAGTCAGACGAGCTATTCAAAACAATGCTTTGAAATTAAATAAAGAGAAGATTACCTCCGGTGAAGACCTAATAAGCTTAAACCAGCTTATTAGGGATAAGTATATCATTCTTGAGAATGGTAAAAAGAATAAATATCTTTTCAGATTCAATTAAGCATCAAGGCTTTAAGATAAGGTTGATAAAGTCTGCGGTAGCTTTATCAACCTCATTTTTACCCTTAAGATGTTTGATGAACGCACTTCCAATAATGGCTCCATTTGCATATTTACTAGCCGTCAGATAACTTTCTCTATCACTTATACCAAAACCAATCAATTGAGGTGTTTTTAACTGGAGAGATTTTATTCTTTCAAAATAACTTATCTGTTGGTTTGAAATACCTGTTTTCATACCCGTAATGGAAGAATCAGATACCACATAGATAAATCCTGTTGAAAGAGCATCTACCTTATGAATCCTTGACTCCTCCGTTTGAGGTGTAATGAGAAAACTGATTGAAATGTTCCTTTGCGTTAATTTATCTTTATAAAACTGTTCGTATTCCATCAGGGGCAAATCAGGGATAATTAAGCCATCAATGCCAGTTTTCACGCAATCATCTAAAAATTTATCTACGCCATATTGTAACAACTGATTGAAGTAACCCATTAAAATAAGAGGAACCTGCGTTTTAGTTCGTATGTCAGCGAGTTGATTAAAAAGAACTTGTAGTGTCATACCATTATCAATGGCAGCCATTCCACTCTCTTGAATCACGGGACCGTCAGCTAAGGGATCACTATATGGAATACCAATTTCAATAATATTTACCCCTGATTCTGCCAGGGCACAAATAATAGTTTCAGTATCGTCTAATTGAGGATAACCAGCTGTAAAATAAACGGTTAATAAATTTTCCCGATTATTTTCAAACCATTTTGTTAATCTGTTCAACACTTTTTTCGATTTTAATATTTATCCAGATATTCCATGTAAGTATTCAAATCTTTATCGCCTCTACCAGAAAGATTGATAACGATGACGTCGGAAGATTTAAACGAAATATCTTCTAATGCATGAATGGCATGCGCTGTTTCCAATGCAGGAATGATGCCCTCAATTCTTGATAGTTCAAAGGCAGCCTTCAGCGCATTTTCATCTGTAACACTCACCGCTTCTGCCCTACCTGTAGTAATAAGATGAGCATGGAGGGGCCCAATACCCGGGTAATCCAAACCCGCTGAAATGGAATGAGGCTCAACAATTTGACCATCGCTTGTTTGCATCAATAAGGTACGGCTTCCGTGAATAATACCTTCCGTTCCCAGAATGCTAGTTGCCGCTGATTTCCCAGAATAAACCCCCTCCCCTGCAGCTTCAACAGCAATAAGTCTAACGTCCAAGTCATTTAAATAATGATAATAGGCACCCGCGGCATTGCTGCCACCGCCTACACAGGCAATAATCAAATCAGGATTTTCCCTTCCTGTAGCTTCGAGTAACTGGCTTTTCATTTCTTCGGAAATAACCGATTGGAATCGTGCCACCAAATCAGGGTAAGGATGAGGACCAACTACTGAACCAATAATATAATGGGTATCTACAGGATTATTAATCCAGTCTCTAATGGCTTCATTGGTAGCGTCCTTAAGCGTCTGACTTCCTGAGGTGGCAGAAATTACGGTCGCTCCAAGCATTTTCATGCGGGCAACATTAGGGGCTTGTCTTTTAATATCGACGGCACCCATATAAATAATACACTCGAGTCCCATTCTGGCACAAACCGTAGCAGTAGCAACACCATGTTGACCAGCCCCAGTTTCAGCAATAATTCTTTTTTTATTTAACTTTTTCGCTAATAGAATCTGCCCAATCGTATTATTAATTTTATGTGCACCTGTATGGCAAAGATCTTCTCTTTTCAGATAAATGGTTGCGTTGTGTTTCGCCGACAGATTTTCAGCTAAATACAATGGCGTCGGTCTTCCCACATAATCTTTTAATAAATAATGAAACTCGCGTTGAAAATCGTTGGCATAAATCATGCTCAAATAATTCTCTTGCAATTCCTTTACATTAGGATAAAGCATTTCAGGAATATAGGCACCTCCAAAAGATCCATAATATCCATTTTCACTCAATTGTATCATATTAAAAATTTTGAGTTTAACCTAAATTCATTTAAACTATTAAAAAAAAGTTGTAGCAAAGAAATATTTTTTAGACCTGGTGAAAATTCAAATTTACTATTTAAATCAATACCTGCAAATTGAGGGTGATTTAATTTTTTAATGTCCTCAACGTCAAGAGGACCTATACCACCGCTTAATAAAAAGGGAGTATTACCGTTATATTCCTCTAATTTTGACCAGGGAAATTTCAAGCCACTTCCCCCTTTTTTCTCTGTCTTAGTATCGAACAAAAAATAAGAAATAAAGATGTTAAAATCTACTAAAGTTTTAAAATCGAAGGATTCAGACACACCAAAAGCCTTAATTATTTTAACTTGTCCAAGATTATTCTCTATCAATAAAGCATTTAGGGATTTTAAATAGCTGACATCTTCATTTCCGTGCAGTTGTATAAATTGCAAATCAAAATCAAAACACCTGGCTATGATTTCGGCGGGTTCCTCGTTAACAAAAACGCCTACCTTTTTCACCTTACCCAAAAGATCGTTACCCTTTGCCTTAAACCAGGATGATAAAGGGAGAATATCCACAAAACGGGGTGATTTCTTATAAAAAATCAGCCCAATCATATCTGGTTCCAACTTTATAAGATCCACAATATTATGAGGATCCGTAAGACCACAAACTTTAATAAGATAATCTTTAGTTTTCATTATTCACCTTAAAACGATGCCATTTATCAGAAAAATCATGCATAAAAGTGGCGGCGGCCAGAGGGGTATCTTCCTGAGCCATAAAATATTCGCCTATTAAAAAGCCATTAAATCCGGCCTTTTTAAGGTCCACTAAAGTATCAGGATTATTAATGCCCGATTCCGCTATTTTAATTGCCTCTTTAGGCATCAAGGGTAACACATCGAAGCTATGTTGCACTGAGACCTCAAAAGTTTTAAGATTCCGATTATTTACACCAATTAAATGAATGGCAGGATTCCATTTATCAAGTTGTTCCTTTTCGTGAATCTCCAGCAACACCTCCAGACCTAAATCTGCCGCAATATTGGAAAAATTTTTAATTTCAGAAGTAGTCAAACATTCCGCAATAAGCAAAATGGCATCGGCACCAATGGCTTTAGCCTCAATAATCTGAATGGCATCGACAATAAAATCCTTTCTCAAAATAGGTAGCGGATTAAATAATCTGGCTTCAGCCAAATCTTCAATGGAACCACCAAAAAAAGAATAATCTGTCAATACAGAAAGAGCTGATGCTCCATTTTCAAAATAGGCGCGGGTAATTAATTTGGGGCTTGCCTTATCTTTTATGATGCCCTTGGAGGGAGATTTCCTTTTAAACTCAGCAATAATGCCAGTTTTATCATCATCAAGTATAAAATTCTTTAAAGAATAAGGCATTCTATTAAAAAGTGGATATTTAGCGAGGGAAGCCTCATTTTCATTTTTTTTGAAGTTCTCCACTTCAAGTTTTTTAGCAGCAACGATTTTAGTAAGGATATCTTCCATTTATGAAAGCAATTTTTTTAAGGTCAATAAGGCATTTCCACTTTCAATACTCTCAAGGGCTTCTGCCACACAATCGTTTAAGGATTTTTCCGGATGAATGGTATGAATAGCTAATCCGGCATTGGCCAAGACAACATTTCTCTGCGAAATGGTCGCTTTATTTTCCAGGACAGACAAAAAGATAGTAGCTGCATCCTCTGGTGTTTCACCCCCATGAAGATCCAGGCTATGTACTTTTTGAAGATTAAAATGTTGAGGATTCAATAACTTTTCACTTTCATTGGAAACCCATTTGATGTCACCAGTTAATGAAATTTCGTCATAACCATCTAAGGCATAGACTATAGAGAATCTTCTTCCCGATTGTTCCATGATATATTGATAGGAGCGAAGAAGTTCCAGGCTAAAGGTGCCGAACATTTGGTGCGTGGGCTGAACAGGATTTACCAAAGGGCCCATAATATTAAAAAAGGTTTTTGTACCTAACTGTTTTCTAACGGGAACGACCGTTTTCAAAGCAGGGTGAAAAAGCGGCGCATGCAAGAAACAGATGTTCGCTTTTTCCAACTGTCTTAACAAAACATCCTGCTCATTTGAAAAAGGATAGCCCAACTGAATGAGCACATCAGAAGATCCCACGGCAGAAGAAACACCGTAGCTACCATGTTTTGTTACTTTATAACCGGCACCGGCAACTACTATGCAAGACAAAGTGGAAATATTAAATGTATTTTTATTATCGCCTCCCGTTCCAACGATATCCATGGTAGGCATACCTTGAAGCTCTACCTTAACACAAAGAGCTAACAGAGCATCTCTAAATCCCTGTAATTCCTCTAAAGTTAAAGGTCTCATATTGAATGCGGTAGTAAAAGCGGTTATTTGAACCTCATTATATATACCTGCACCGATATTCATCAAGACTTCCTTAGCCTCTGCCCTCGACAATTTATCGTGTTCAAATAACCTATTCAATATTTCTTTCATACGTAAAAGATTTAGATTAAATCAGATTCAAAAAATTTTCCAATATTTTCTTTCCATAGGGAGTCATGATAGATTCTGGGTGAAACTGAACCCCATACACTGGAAAATGCTTATGTTTCATAGCCATTATCTGTCCTTCCTCATCAAAAGAAAGAACTTCTAAGACATTAGGAAGCGCCTCATTTTTCACCACCCAACTATGGTAACGGCCTACCTCAAAAGAAGGAGGTATGCCTTCAAACAGTTTATCCGATCCTTGAACGGCTGAAATAGTGGATGAAACGCCGTGAAAAACTTTAGATAAATTGGCTAATTCTGAGCCAAACGCTTCTCCAATGGCCTGATGACCAAGACAGATACCCAAAATAGGTTTTTTGTCAAAATACGCTTTAATCACTGCGGGCATAATTCCTGCATCTGAAGGTAAACCAGGACCTGGGGAAAGGATAATGACATCCCATTGATTGACTTCTTCCACCGTAATGGCGTCATTCCTGACTACATCAGGTTTTTTGCCTGAAATGCTCCATAAATATTGGACTACATTAAAAGTAAAAGAATCGTAATTATCAATAACTAAAATTTTCATAATAATTTTGCTGATTTTCCAATATTTTCCGCCTCTGTCAATGCCTTTTTTAGGGCGCCCAATTTGTTATTAACCTCCTGTAATTCACTTTCAGCATCACTTACCTGTACAATGCCAGCCCCTGCCTGATAAAAAAGGGTATGATTCAGACTAAGAAATGACCTGATAACGATGGCCTGATTAATTTCACCATTAAATCCTAAACAACCAATGGCGCCACCATAAAAGCCTCTTGCCTGATTTTCATATTGACTAATTAATTCAATGGCTTTATATTTTGGTGCACCGGAAAGTGTTCCGGCAGGAAAAGTATCGGCAAATATTTGATAAGGATTTGTTTCGGGAGACAACTGGCCTTCAACGGTAGAGACCAAATGTATCACATGACTATAATACTGAATTTCCTTCAGTTTTTTAACTTCTACATGAAGTGCGTGCCTTCCTAAATCGTTCCTGGCCAAATCTACCAACATAATGTGCTCGGCATTTTCCTTAGGATCCATTGCTAGATCTTTGGCTCTTTGCGCATCTTCCATAATATCACCCGTCCTTTTATACGTTCCGGCAATTGGATTAATAAAAGCCTTGTTTTCTTTTACAATGATTTGAGCTTCAGGCGAAGAACCAAATATTTTATAACTACCATAATCAAAGAAAAACAAGTAAGGAGAAGGATTTATGGAACGGAGCACCCTGTAAACATTAAATTCATCCCCTTTAAATTTTTGACTAAACTGTCTGCTAAAAACAATTTGAAATACATCGCCTACCTGACAATGATGTTTTCCAAGTCGCACCAATGCTAAGAAATCATCATCTGTTAAATTGCTCTCCTCTCCCCCTTCTAAATAAAAAGGATATTCAGGCACTTTCTGATTACTTAAAAGAGATTTCAGTTTATCATCTGATGGAAGCTCTCCAGGGAGAAGATTTTCAAGTATAAACAACTCGTTTTTGTAATGATTAATGGCAATGATATATTTATAAAGAGAGAATCTAATGTCGGGTATATCCTGTTTTTTCTTTTGCGGATCAAAAGTAAGGGTATCAAAATATTGAACCCCTTCGAAGCCTACATGGCCAAAAAAACCATTAAAGACGGGTAAATGCGCAATATTATCCACCTCAAAGGAGGAGATAAAATCTTTCAACACCGAGGGGACAGATTGTTCATCACTTACCCGGATCTCATTGGTCCCATAGGAAGGATGTGTGAGCGTAATTAAACCATTTTCCACTGTAATACCTGCAATAGATTGAAGGCCAATGTATGAAAAACAATCTGAAGCGCTGCTAAAATCATTAGATTCTAATAAAACGGGATCAGTAAACGAGTCCCTCACCTTCAAGTAAAGAGATACTGGTGTTAAAAAATCTGCTAACTGCCTTGATACAACGGTTCTTAAACGTACTTTTTCCTGTTTCATAAAATTTCATTTAAAAGTAAAGCGGTTTGTCAGGAGACCCGACAAACCGCTTTTATATAAAATACATGGCATGCCTAATCACCCTTTTGAGGAAGAAAAACGCCAACGCCAAGTAATAAATAGGTTCATAATTAGAGAATATTTAAACGTTGCACAAATTTAAATGAAAAATTATAATAATCAAGCTAAAAAATTAAAATTAATGTAAAATTTGCCAAACTAATTGTCTGAGGATATCATCATTTGATTTAGAGGTGGCCTGATAATGGACGCCTTTTGAATGCAAATCTGCTTCCTTCAGATGATGGAAAATGGAAATGAGTTTAGCCTGGTTAAATTTGGAGGCAGCCAATTTATAATCCCGGAGAAAATAATTATTCTTCAAATCTAATGCATCAAGTTGCTCTTTTTCAGAAAGATGGGCTACAAACTGATATTTATATACCTTACTAAAAAAGGAAAAAACAGAAGAAATAACAGGAATATTTTGATTTTTCCCACTATCGGAAAAATAAGAAACAATCTTATTGGCCAAAAGAATATCCTTAACTGCCAATGCTTTTTGCAATTCAAATACATTAAACTCTCTGCTAATACCGATATGTTTTTCAATATCTCCTTTTGAAATAATTTGACCCTGAGGAACATTCAGCAATAGCTTATCTAATTCATTCACGATTTTTTGCAAATCGCTGCCTATGTTTGCCGCAATCATAGCAGCCGACTCATAATCTATTTTCCTTTGCAAGCCGGACAAATACTCCTCTATCCACGGACCCACTTGATTATCATATAGCGGCTTACTTTCAAGAACGACCGCTTTATCTTTTAGCACCTTCCCGAGAGAAGTATTCATATTCAACTTCCCATTTTTATAGGCAACCACTAAAACCGTCGAAGGAGTTGGTGACTCAATATAAGCCTGAAGATCCTTTAGGGTCTTCATATCCTGCGCTTCCTTAAGGATAACCAGCTGTTTTTCAGCCATCATAGGGTATTTCCTAGACGTATCGGTGACCATTCTATGATCGGAATCTTTACCATAGAAAAGAGAAAAGTTGAATGCTTTTTCCGAATCTGAGAGAAGATGATCCTCTATATAATCGCAAATAACATCGATGAAATAAGATTCTTCCCCGTGTAAAAAATAGATAGGCTCAAACGTTTTCTTTTTAAGCTTATTCATTAAATCTGAGAAGGAAAGAACCATAAAAAACTATTTTGCATAAGAAAGAACCAAATCCTTTAGCGCAGAAATCCAGCGAGGATCATCATTTAAGCTAGGAACCAGATCTACCCTTTCCCCGCCCTTTTCAACAAATTCTTCTTGATATTCTACGCTGATTTCAATAAGCGTCTCCAGACAGTCTGCCACGAAAGCAGGGGAAAATACTAATAGTTTTTTCGCACCTTCTTCTGCACAATGATCAAGCACAACACTGGTGTAAGGTTGTGCCCATTTGTCAGGACCTAATCGACTTTGAAAAGTGGTCGTGTAAGAACCCTCCTTCAGGTCAAGTTCCTTGGCAATAGCTTTGGTAGTAGCATGACATTGAGCCGAATAACAAAACTGATTAACTTCTGATCTAACCAGACAGCAATCCTTTACTTTTAAGCAATGATTACATTCATCGGCCTTTTTTAGCTGACGCTGAGGTAATCCATGATAACTAAACAAAATATGGTCGTAAGAAGGAATATCAAACTTCCTTGCATTCTCTGCGAAAATATGAATCATGGGTTCATAATCGCAATAGGAATTTATAAAAGTTACACCGGGAATAGCCTGCTCTTTTCTTAAAATACGCATGACCTCATCATGAACCGAACCAGTGGTGGCTGATGCATATTGAGGAAAAAGAGGAAGAACATATAGATGAGTTATATTTTGCTTTTTTAATCTTTTCCAGGCATCTGTAATAGATGGATTTTGGTACCTCATGGCCAGCTCAACATGCCAGGAATCATCTAAAATTTCTTTTAACCCATCAGCTACTTTAATACCATAAGCCTTTAATGGAGAACCTGTTGGAGTCCAAAGCTGTTTATATAATTTGGCAGATGAACCTGACCTCAAAGGAGCGATGATTCCTTGAACCAATGCCTGTCTGGCTAACCAGGGATAATCAATAACTCTGGCATCAGTTAAAAATTCACGCAAATACCGATATACATCCCATCTTGTGGGTGAATCAGGTGTACCCAGATTTACAAGCAATAATCCTTTTTTCGGCGAATTAGCCATATTCTTTTTATTTAATGACAAAATTACCTCTTTAACCCGAAAAAGTGTCAATGTGTTTAAATGAATTGGAAAACATATAACTTTGCCAAAAATAAAAGTAAAATGAAAAAACCCTTAATACTGGTAACAAATGACGATGGCATTAGTGCCCCAGGTATAAAAGCACTCATTGAAGTGGCTATGAAATTAGGTGAAGTTGTGGTAGTTGCACCCGATTCACCCCAATCGGGACAGGGTCATGCCATCACATTGGAAAAACCATTAAGATTGCATCCTGTGAATATGTATCCAGGTATTGAAGCCTGGGAATGTTCAGGAACACCGGTAGATTGTGTTAAACTGGCAAAAAATATTTTACTAAAAGATAGAGAAGTATCCCTTTGCGTTTCCGGCATCAATCATGGATCCAACGCGGCTATTAATATTCTCTATTCCGGCACACTTTCCGCAGCGATGGAAGCGTCGTTGGAAAAAATTCCGTCCATAGGTTTTTCTCTGCTCGATTTTAATTGGGATGCCGATTTTGAACCATGTAAAGAGTGGGTTTCATATATAATGGAATTTGTTCTGACCCAGGGAATTCCCATGGGAAATTTATTAAACGTAAATATTCCCGCTAAAAAAGATTTCCCCATTCAAGGAGTGAAAGTTTGTAAACAAGCCAATTCCCGTTGGGTAGAAGAATATGTAACTGGTATTGACCCAAGAGGGCAAAAATATTATTGGTTGACAGGGAAATTTGTAAATGAAGACAAAAATGAGGACACCGATATTAAAGCTTTACAGGCTGGCTATATATCAGTTGTACCTTCTCACCACGATTTGACAAATTATAAATCCCTTCCTTCCCTAAAAGTATTAGAAAAATAATGAACAGATTGAAAGAAAATCAAAAAACCGAACTGGCTAAAGGTATTCTTGCTGGTTTACTCGTTCCCTTTGTTAGTTATGCCGTATTATTATTGTTAAATGAAAAAATTTCGGCATTACTTTTTAAGGAAGTAATGAAAGATGACTTAATACTGGATAATAAAACGGTAGCTATTTTAGCCATTTGCTTCAATCTATTGCCCTTCCATTTGTTAGATAAAAAGAAACAAACCAGAGCTATGAGGGGCGTTCTCATTTCAACTTTTTTATTAGCCATGCTGTGGCTGTTCTTGTTTGGTAAAGAAGCGATAACCCTTTCATGAAAATATATATTATCGCAGGGGAAGCGTCTGGCGATTTACACGGAAGTAACCTGATTTATGCCTTAAAACAAGTCAATCCAAACGTTGAACTTCGTGCATGGGGCGGAAGTAAAATGGAAAAAGCAGGCGCCAACGTAGTTAAATATTATCATGATTTAGCCTTCATGGGCTTTGTCGAAGTTATAAAAAATATTGGTCCCATTCTTAAAAATTTTAAGTTTGCTAAAAAAGATATTCTTTCTTTTCAACCAGACTATTTAATCTTAATTGATTACCCTGGATTTAATCTTAGAATGGCAAAATGGGCTCATAAAAATAAAATACCCGTCATATATTACATTCTCCCACAGATTTGGGCCTGGAATGAGCGACGAATTAAATTTATAGAAAAATATACACAGACCAGATTAGCTATTTTACCTTTTGAAAAATCCTACTATCAAAATAAAAATCTTTTTGTTCATTATGTTGGTCACCCATTGGTAGAACACATAGAAAATTTTAAGAAACTAAACGCTGGATTATTAACAAGTAACAACAATACCTCTGAACTAAAAACCATCATAGCCTTATTACCGGGTAGTAGAATCCAGGAAATTAAAAAACATGTTCCCCTGCTTATCCCATTGGTTCAAAAAAATCCATCGCTACATTTTGAACTGGCCCTTGCCCCCGGGCTACCTGACGAAATGAGGCAGTATCTCCTCCATGCTTTTCCAAAAAACTTTTCTATCACCGATAATACCTATGATCTGCTAAGCAAGGCAAAATGTGCCGTAGTATGTTCAGGAACAGCCACCTTAGAAACAGCGCTTTTTAATGTTCCACAAATCGTATTTTACCGAACGAACATAGTTAATTATCTCATTGCCAAAGTCTTGATTAAGGTTAAATATATATCACTGGTAAATTTGATTCTTCAAAAACCTTTAGTCACGGAAGTAATTTATCCTATAAAGCAAGGTAAAAAACTAGAGGAAACATTTAACGATTTACTGAAGATAGAGCATCAAATTCCCCTTTGTCAAGGATATGATGAAATACTTACGCATTTGGGTAACAAAAAGGCTTCAAAAGAATTTAGTAAAATTATTTTTAATGTATAAAACATTTAAAATCAAATAAATAAACAAAATAATTACAATTTACACATATAATTTTATTATATATATTTTCTTTATGTGCTAATCTAAAGTTATATTTGAGGCGGCGGGAAAATCGCGCTCAATTACATATTAATTTAACATATATGTTAAATTAATAATACATACTCCCAATCCTCTAAAATAATTAGAGGCACAAAAAACTTCACCACTTAAATCTACACCAGATGCAGCGTTCTAATGAAACGAAGGCAAAAGCCTTTCGTATTGAATTCTTTTTGCTTTTTTTATTCTTCCTTATTGGCGGAGCGGGATTTTTTTTAAGTCTTACCTCTCTTGATGACAGCCAGCCTACTGTAAATGAAATAGAAGCCTTTCCTTTAGAAAAGGAGCCTTATTTATCAAGACAAGAAGAAATACAGGCTAATGAATGGATAACTTTCGACATCAATGATTACCTGCTAACTTCAGATACGGAGATTATTACTTCCACAAAGGCAAAGATCAAAAAGTATAATGACAGAATGATTGGCATATTATTTAGCGAGGGCGGTAATTATGAGATTATATTCCGAAGTAAAACAGATAAAAAAATAATCTTCAGGGAAATTATATCTTTTTGATCACAGAACTACAAAAAAGAGGCTGCCTTGTTAGACAACCTCTAATTATTTTATTCTGTACCGGAGGCGGGAATCGAACCCGCACAACATTGCTGTTACTGGATTTTGAGTCCAGCGCGTCTACCAATTCCGCCACTCCGGCGAGCACGGATACCCTTATACTTTAAGAGTTTGCAAATTTAGAAAAATTATCTTGAATTCTCAAATAATATTTTCTTTTAAAAAAATAAGTTTTTAGATGCCTTGCCTTTTCAATATCCAAAGGAAGTAAAGAAGCACAATAATCTAACTCCGCTTTAAGCTCGTTTTCCCAAGCTGCCAAATCATCTTGCAACGCCGAAAAAGAGGATGGATTATCATCTAAGTCAGAGATAGCCTCATTAAAAACCATCATTTTCATCAAAAAATCAGGCGGCATAGCTTCCTTATCGTCCTTCAATAGTCCGTATTCACTTAAAATATACTGAATACGAGCATCTACATCGTTAAGAACCTTATATGCTTGATTATTGAACCCTGAAGACTCCAAAGCCTTCGCTTGTTCATCCTCAGAAGCCAATGTAAATTTATCGGGGTGGAATAATTTACTTTTCGTCAAAAATCTCTGCTTCAACAACGAAGCATCGGGAAACAGGGACACCGGCAAATCAAACCAATCGAAATATAACATCAGGTTATTTATTGAAAAAATTCCTAAATATATCCAGACCATTAGCAAAAATGACCAAAGATAGAATCAGAATAAATCCAATCATGGTAGCAATTTCCATAAATTTATCTGAAGGTTTCCTGCCTGTTACCACCTCGTAAAGCAAGAACATAACATGACCACCATCTAGAGCGGGGATAGGTAAAAGATTCATAAAGCCCAGGATTAAGCTCAGGACGGCCGTCATTTTCCAGAAACGTTCCCAGATCCAAACATCGCCATACATTGAGGCAATAGAACCAAATCCACCAAGGCTTTCCGACGCTTTAATTTTACCTTTAAACATCTGCCCAAAGGCTTTGAACTGGTCGCCAAGGAATTGGCTACCCTGTGAAAAACCTGCGGGAATAGATGCTAAGAAACTATATTCACGAACATCTTGTGTAAAGTAGTGGTTAAAAGGATAAGTATAAGCGCCAATTTTTGCATCCTTTGTTGTAGTTATTGGCATAGAAAGGGTGTCCTTATCTCTTAATACATTAATAACAATCTCCTTATTTGCATAAGGTTTAACCGCTTTCACAAAATCGTAAAAATAAGGGGTTGGAGCATCATTCAAACCTATAATAATATCATCCTGTTTTAGACCCGCCTTTTCGGCAGGACTATTTTTAGTTACACTACTAATCTCAAAGGGTAGTCTGGCAGTGAATAAGAAATTACTTTTATTTTCATACCTGGAGAGAATATCCACCCATTTTTCATCTACTGGAATTTGGGTTACTTTTCCGTCTCTCAACACCTCAATAGATTGAGCATTATCAATAATAATACCTCTGATGACCAATCTGTCATTAAACTCGGTGAAAGGTTTATCTCCAACTTTCAGAATCTGATCTCCATCTAAAAGGCCCATATCTCTACCCAGTGAATCGACAGAAATACCGTCTTTCACTTGAGCGGCAGGAATAAAAGACTCACCCCAAACAAAAAGCGTCATACTAAATAGAATGAAACCGAGAATAAAATTCACTGTTACCCCTCCCAGCATAATAATAAGTCTCTGCCAGGCGGGTTTAGAACGAAACTCCCAGGGTTGAGGCTCCTGAGCCATTTGAGCGGCATCAAAACTCTCGTCAATCATACCCGAAATTTTCACATAACCACCTAATGGAAGCCATCCAATGCCATACTCTGTATCACCCTTTTTGAATTTTATCAAAGAAAACCAAGGGTCAAAAAACAAATAAAATTTTTCTACTCTGGTTTTAAAAAACCGGGCTGGAATAAAATGTCCTAATTCATGCAATACGATGAGAATAGATAAACTCAACATCAATTGACCTGCCATACTAAGAATGCTCATCCGTTTATTGGGTTAGCGTGATTAAAAATAAAGATGCAAAAATAACAACTTATTTTGCTTTAAAGTTCCAAAATACAAAGACCATGAAACTTTAAACTCTTTTTTGCATTTTTACAGAAACGATTAATTGAAATAATATAGTTTTCAACAATGAATTATTTTTATTTTACCGAAATGTCCAACGGTTTTATTAGACTTGACGAAGAAGAAAGCAAGCATCTTCAGTTAGTTCTCAGGCATAAACCAGGAAATTTAATTCATTTGTTAAATGGGGATGGACTTAAAGTAGAAGGATTTTTGCATGCTTCAGATAAGAAAGGGGTAACCATAAAAGTTGAAAAAACAGTCTATATCTCTAAAAAAGACTACCAGCTTCACGTCGCTATTGGGCCAACCAAACAAATGGAAAGATTTGAATGGTTTCTTGAAAAGGCGACAGAACTAGGCATTGATTCAATAACACCATTTACTTCAACCCATGGGGAGCGAGACAAATTAAGAATGGACCGATTAGAGAAAATTATTCGAACGGCTGGAAAACAATCTGCCAATCCTCATTTTCCGAAATTAAATGGATTAATAAGTTTTAAGGAATTAATGAATGATTCGAAAGAAAAGAATAAATTCATAGCCCACTTAGATCAATCCAGTAAAGGCCATTTTTTTGATGTAATTCCCAAAGGTGAAGATGTACTCATTTTAATTGGTCCTGAGGGAGATTTTACAGAAAAGGAAGTAGAGACAGCCAAAGAGCATGGCTTTTTGTCTGTACATTTAGGGGAAAACAGGTTAAGAACCGAAACTGCTGGCATTTTTGCTACACAATGTTTAATTTTGAAAAATAAATAACCATACGATGCCTTTACTCTTCATTTTATTTATCTCTTTGTTCGCGATAAACGAACCTCCTACCTTAAAACTTGGGCTTTTGAAATATAACGGTGGTGGCGATTGGTATTCAAATCCAACGGCCCTGCCAAATCTGGCGCAATTTTGTAATAAAAATATGGGCACCAATTTCGATCTCAATTATGGCACCGTTGAAGTAGGAAGTTTAGATATTTTCAACTATCCGTTTTTGCATTTGACAGGACATGGAAATGTGGTGTTTTCAGATAGGGAAGCAGCGAATTTAAGACAATATTTAATGGGGGGCGGCTTCTTGCACATCGACGATAATTATGGAATGGATCCATATATCAGACCTGCCATGAAAAAAGTATTTCCCGAACTGGAACTTGCTGAATTACCCTTTGAACATGAAATTTATAAACAAAAATATAATTTTCCAAACGGCCTTCCTAAGATCCATGCACACGATGGGAAAGCTCCCCGAGGATACGGTTTAATATGGAAAGGAAGGTTAATCTGCTTTTATTCTGTAGAATGTGACTTAGGCGACGGTTGGGAAAATCAAGAAGTACACAATGATCCACCAGAAAACAGACTGAAAGCTATGCAAATGGGTGCTAACTTAGTAAAATATGCCTTTCAGTTTTAATTCCATATAAGATTCTTACTCTGTCTAAGGTATTTCTTTATATTTAACCAAAAGGCCATGAAAAGATAAACGATGGCAGGAGAACCCATGGTAACAAAGGTAATATATATAAAATACAGACGTACCCTAGACGATTGAACCCCTAGCCATTCGCCCCAATAGGAACAAACACCAAATAACGATTTCTCAATAATACCTCTGAACATAAGTAATAATTTAAATTATTGGATGATTTTTATCATAAAAACTGCATAAACTCAAATTTAATAAAAAAGTTTAACATTTTATCGACTTTTAAATGACCAGGTAATAAGATGAGAAGAAACCATGGTACCATCTTTAAAGGTTCCCACCACTTTTGTTTGAATAGACTTCGGCGATTTATCCCTTACTGACTCAAAAACCACTTTTCTAATGTCCTCTCCTTGTAAACAGGTAAAATAAACAGGCTGGTTTGCCTTTTTAATATACGTACCTGAAACCTCTGTCACAAGGGTTGAGATTGATCCCATACCTTCTGTGGCCATCGTTGCGAGCATTCCAGAGGCTAGTTCTGCGGCCCCTGATTGCGCTGCGAAATAAATAGATTTAAATGGATTTTGTGTACGTTTCGAAAACGGCAGCATTACCGTGGCTTCGAAGCAGTTGATCTTTTCGAGACGCACGCCCCACCAAAAAAGGGTTGGTATCTTAAGGATAAAAAATAAAAAAAGGGCAAATGGTTTTTTAATTTTTTCAGTAAAGGCCAGTTGTTCAGGTATTGGGGGTAATGTATCTGCATTTTCCATAGTCTAAAATCAAATGATTATAAAATTTTAACAAAAGTAGCAGAAAAATATTCCAATTTAATGTTTTTTCTTTCAAAATAGCGGGTTAAAATTGTACTTTTGACCGCGAAGATGAAACTTTAGAAAATAACCATCGGAATAACGGAAATTATGAATCTACACGAATACCAAGGTAAAGAGTTGTTAAAGAAATTTGGTGTTTCCATTCAGGAAGGCATTGTAGCTGGAAACAAGCAAGAAGCGATGGAGGCCTATACTGCATTGACTGCCAAAACAAATTCTCCATTCGCCATTGTAAAAGCTCAGATTCACGCTGGCGGTCGCGGCAAAGGAGGAGGGGTTAAACTAGCTAAAAATGCCGCTGATTTTGAACTTCATGCTAATAATATTTTAGGCATGTATTTGAGGACGCCTCAAACGGCTGGAGGAATGGAAGGACCAGGTAAACTGGTTAGTAAAATTCTTGTTGCCGAAGATGCTTACGCTCCTGATTTTGATGCTTGCAAAGAATTATACGTTTCTATTCTAATGGATAGAGAGAAAAAATGTAATGTCATTATCTATAGTACTGAAGGTGGTATGGATATTGAAAAAGTGGCTGAGGAAACACCTGATAAAGTTCAAAAAGAATGGATTGACGCTTCCTTGGGACTCCAGGCCTTCCAAACGAGAAAAATTGCCTTCAATTTAGGTTTAAGTGGAAAAGCGTTCAAGGAAATGACCTCTTTCATTACCAAACTTTATACTGCTTTCGTTGCATCAGATGCCGCGCTATTTGAAATTAATCCTTGCCTGAAAACGGCTGATGATAGAATTATTGCCGTAGATGCAAAAGTTACGATAGACGATAATGCGTTGTACAGGCATCCTGATTTAGAGGCTCAACGCGATAACAGCGAGGAAGATCCTACTGAAGTTGAAGCGAGAGAGTCTGATTTGAATTATGTGAAATTAGATGGTAACGTAGGTTGTATGGTAAATGGTGCCGGTTTAGCTATGGCAACCATGGATATTATAAAGCTTTCAGGTGGTGAGCCCGCTAATTTCCTTGATGTTGGTGGAACGGCTGATGCAAAAAGAGTGGAACTGGCTTTCCGTATCATCTTGAAGGATCCCGCAGTTAAAGCTATTTTAATAAATATTTTTGGTGGCATTGTGCGTTGTGACCGAGTGGCACAGGGTGTAATTGATGCCTATAAGAATATGGGAAATATTCATGTTCCCCTTATTGTTAGATTACAAGGAACCAATGCAGATTTAGCTAAAAAAATGATTGATGAATCAGGCCTTGCCGTGCAATCGGCTATTGCCCTCGAGGAAGCTGCCGATTTAGTGAGAAATGTTTTTGAAAAAGTATAAATTTTGAAATTAATAGTGAAAACACTGGCAGGACTTGAAGAAGTCCTGGCCAGTGAACTTCAGTTACTTGGTGCTGAAAATATTGAGTTAGGCACACGTTCTGTATTTTGTGAAACTGACCTGGAAGGTGTCTATCGCCTGAATCTTTGCCTTAGTACCGCGCTAAGGATTCTTATTCCCATCGTAAGGTTTGAGGCCGAGGATGAAACGGAGTTGTATGACTGCATGAATGAAATTCCCTGGGAAAAATATGTTTCTCCAACAGGTACCATTGCCGTTGATGCCATTGCTCAAGGTGAGGTGTTTCGTCATTCCCATTATATTGCCTTAAAAACCAAAGACGCAGTTGTTGACCGATTCCGGTCTTTATTTGATGTAAGACCAAATGTTGATATCAATTTTCCTGACCTCAGGATAAATGTTCATAATAACGATAAAACATTCACCGTCTCCCTCGATTCATCGGGAACTTCCCTTCACAGAAGAGGTTATCGAGAGGAAGGTGAGGAAGCTCCTTTAAACGAAGTATTGGCAGCAGGGATGATTCGATTGAGCCAGTGGAATAAAGATTGTCCATTTATAGATCCTATGTGTGGATCGGGCACATTGTTAATTGAAGCTGCCCTTTTTGCCCGAAATATCGCGCCTAATAAAAACAGGAAAGATGGATTTTGTTTCCAGCGTTGGCCCAATTTCCAGCCAGAATTATTGGAAAAAGTACGAAATGAAAGTATAAGCAAGGAAGTCCCTTTCAATATCGGTATTTACGGAGGTGATATTCGCGAAAGCGCTACCCGTGCAACTAAAGCAAATATCCGTGCCGCTGGCCTTTTAGATACTATTTCCATCGAGACCAGGTCTTTTGAAAAAAGTATTCCACCACCTCCTCCGGGTATTTTGATGGTTAATCCTCCTTATGATGCCCGTATGTCTCTTGAAGATGCTTCTCTTTTTTATAAAAAATTAGGAGACAAATTTAAATCAGGATATGAAGGCTATCAAGCCTGGGTTATTACGGGTAATCCAGAAGCTGCGAAAGCCATTGGTTTGAGAACTTCCAGAAAAATTCCTCTATTTAATGGCAACATTGCCTGTAAATTTTTGAAATTTGAGATGTATTCTGGCACAAAAAAGGTGAAAAATGAAAAATAATCTGCGTTTCTCTCTCCTTTTAACGCTTTTTATTCCTTTTGTTTTTTCGCCATTAATGGCTCAGTTACCCTCCAAAATTTCCATCGTCAATAAATCTATACCGCAATTAAAGAGGGAGGTTGAAAATTACTCTACTTTCCAGGAAACCTTTGCCCATTTAACCACGGCACAAAGGTCTTCCACGAAACCAATGATCAAAACCTTTACAAAACCTTCGCCATTCAATGGGGTTTCAGCCAGGCCTTTGGCATTGTTTTGCAGAATTGAGGTATTTCTTGAAAAGAAAAATGGCATGCCCATTAAATTCCGGTTAGGAGATATAGATAAGGTGGACCAATTGGAGGGCAAATTTTTATGGTAATTATAATTCATCCTTTATAAAACCGAGACCAAATCTATCATTATATATACCCATTTTACCCTCTTTTACATAAAATCCACCTTTCACAAAATCTTCGCCTAAATCGAAGCTTCCGTCTAAATCAATGTATTTTGTATTTTTATTAGCAAAAGCGGCATGTAAAGCGGCGGTAATGCTGATACAACTCTCATCATTACATCCCCAGAATAAAGAAATTCCGGCCAGTTCAGCAATTCTACCAATATCCATAGCATTTAAAATACCCCCGCATTTCATTAATTTAATATTAAAAATACCGAAAGGCTTTTCTATGAGCCAGGGGAAGACCGATTGGGTAGATTTAAGAGACTCATCAGCACAGAAAGTACGTCTAATCGTTTCCGGATAAACTAAGAGCTCACTTTCTAGGCCCACTTTAAAAGGTTGTTCAATTAACTCAATGTTCTGATGGGCTGTTTCATTCAAAAAATAACCAAGATCAGCCGCTGAATAACCTTGATTTGCATCTACTCTAAGGGTAACTTCATTGCCAAAATGTTCCCTCAAAGCTTTAATCCTCAGTACATCAGACTCAGGATCATCTCCTGTTTTAACTTTAAAAACAGTAAACTTATCCTTAAAAAAGTTAGCTGCCTCTTTCAGGGTATCTTCCACATTCATGATACCAATGGTTACAGAAGTAGGTAACTCATCAAAATATTTTCCATAAATATCCACCACTGGTATTTTTGCCCATTGCCCATAGGCATCATGTAAAGCAATATCAAGCGCTGCCAAAGCCCCTGGATTATTTGGAATAAGTTGTTGAAATTCCCTTATCAAACCTAAAAATCCTCTGATATCTCTACCCTTTAAACGAGGTAAAACCCATTTATTTAAAACCTCTTCTGCTTCAATGGGCGACTCCCCTACTACTTCAGGAGCGGGATTAGCGGCACCATAACCAATGATACCATTTTCCAAATGAATAGTTAAGCAGATATTTTCCACATCATCAATAATTCTTCCTGCGATGGCATAAGGTTTTTGTAACTTCAAATTTTTTCTAATAACCTTAATCTGATCAATTCTCATGATAAAATAGTTTGATTTAAAGTAATTTCCTGAAAGCTTCCCAAAGAATCATACCCATGGACACGGAAACATTTAAGCTATGCTTTGAGCCCACCTGGGGAATTTCCACCACAGCATTCGCTAAAGGAAGAAAAAGAGGTTGCACACCATCGACTTCATTCCCAAATATAATCACATATTTATGATTTTTAATAAATTCAAAATCTTGCAACCAAATACTTCCTTCCACCTGTTCAGCCAGAATAATTTCCCAACCATCCTCTTTCAATTCTTTTAAAAAAGGAACCTCATTTTCTACATACTCCCACGACACGGTTTGTGTTGAACCCAACGCTGTTTTTAATATTTCCTTATGAGGAGGTTGTTGCGTAATGCCGGATAGATATAGTTTTTCAATACCCAAAGCATCTGAAGTGCGGAAAGCGGAACCAACATTTAATGCACTTCTAACATTATCCAACCATATACGAACGGGTATCGTTTTCCTGTTTTCAGACAAAACAAAGGGATTATCTTCCAAATAAGTAGTAGATTTCTTTCTGGTTAACATAGTAATTTTCCTAAAATTTAAAATATATTGCAAAGGTATTTAAATCGAAGGAAAATGGACTTACTATTCGTTTATGGAACCTTATTACCAGAATGTAATCTATCCATTTCAACCCAATTCCTAAAAGAGGCTGAATTTATAGGGCACGGATATGTTTTTGCAAATCTATATGATCTTGGAGATTATCCAGGAATGGTTTTAGATATGTCTCAAGAGCATAAAGTTTTCGGACATATTTATCGGTTGAAATCACCAGAAAAAACACTTCCTTTACTTGACGAATATGAGGACATAAACCCATCATTTCCAGAGGATAATGAATATATCCGCACGGTAATAAAGGTAATAAGTGGGGGAAGGGAAATTAATGCCTACGCCTATTTATATGCAAAGGATGTTTTACCTTTAATAAAGATACCTTCCGGTGATTACCTTTCTTACCTTAACGTTACATAGTCAAAACAAAATAATAAAATGAGTGAACCTATTTTTTCAGCAGCTACATTATGCGTCCAGGAAACGGTTGATCCTATGGACACTACTTCGCATACTTTACCCATTTACGCCACATCCTCCTTTGTTTTTGATAATTTACAACAAGGCATTGATATTTTTTCCGGGGCTGAAAGCGGTTATTTATATGGCCGTTTTGGAAATCCTACCTGTGATGCGGTAGCTGAAAAATTAGCTGCACTGGAATCTTATGGTTTATCAGAAAATGGACATTGCGTTTTAGTAAGTTCAGGCATGGCCGCAATATCTGCCGTCTTAATGGCTTTACTAAAACCTGGTGATAAAATATTGACCCAAGCAGATATTTATGGTGGAACCACTGATTTTTTCAATCAAATACTGGCCTCTTACCACATTGGATTTGAAACGGCCGATTTAAATGATGTCGAACAAATTGAAAATATCCTTTCCAACAATCCATCCATTCGTCTCATCTATTTAGAGTCGCCAACCAATCCAATTTTAACCTGTGTTGATTTGGAAAAATTAGTTTCGCTGGCAAAAAAGTATAACCAACTTACCGTCATAGATAATACTTTTTGTACGCCTGTCATACAACAACCTTTAAAATGGGGCATAGATTATGTCGTACATTCTACTACTAAATATTTGAATGGGCACGGAAATACTATTTCGGGTTGTATTATTGGTAAAAATGCTGAAATAATGCAGCGTGTCAAGCAAACGGTAAAATTAATGGGTTGTTCGGCTAATCCCTGGGATGCCTGGTTGGTAAATAACGGATTAAAAACGCTTGCTTTACGCATGGAGAAACATAGTTTAAATGCTATGGAACTAGCAAAGTTTTTAACCTCTCACCCATCTGTAAAGAAGGTATATTACCCCGGACTTTCTGAACATAAGACGCATAGCATTGCCAGTAAACAAATGCAATATTTTGGAGGAATGCTATCCTTTGAGCTGAACGGAGGAATTGAGATTGCCAGAAAGTGTATTGATAAACTAAAATTAGCCACCATTGCACCGACATTAGGCGATGTTAACACATTGATCATGCATCCTTACACAATGTCACATAGAAATGTCTCCTCAGCTGTACGAGAGAAATATGGGATAAGCGAAGGACTCATCAGGGTTTCTGTGGGCATAGAAGCGATAGATGATTTAATACACGACTTCAGACAAAGTTTAGCAGATTGATTAATTCCCTGCAGACATGGCTCTTCGCATAAACATTTGAGCTCTATTAGATTCTACGGCCTGAATTTCTAATATCTCACCATTAGGCATCTTTAATAAGAGGTCAGGTTTTTTGGTTTTAGTCAATTCATCCTGGAACCTGGAATCATTTGAATTCATTTCCAGGAATCCTTTTCTGAACCCAAAATAGTAATAGATATCATTGGGTAATTTCAAATAAACATAAATTCTATCGTCATTATTAGCGGGCATTTTTATTTCAATGAACGTATTTATTTTTTTACTTACTGGTTTTCCTCCGACGCTAATAAGACCCACGTTGGTATTTGCATTGATAAATGCCTGATATTCAGCATCCCATTTTAATTTTACATTACCAAAAAGAAAAGAATAGGGATTAAGTTTAGCGGGAATCTCAAAAAGACCGGAACTTAACTGGGAGAGCACCTCTTTAGTTTCATCCGTATTACCCAGTAACCTGATAAGCAGGCGGTTGTAATAATCCAAATCAGAGAGGTAGGCAATAGGTTCTGAACCAAAAGCGGCACTGGCTAATTCATTTTCGATAATCCTTAGAAATTTTTCAGGTATCTTAAGATTAAGCCCAAGAATAAGATCCAGGTCGAGCACTAACTTTTGAACTTCCCCAGTATCTGACATTTCCTGCGTTGGTGGCATCGTAGTTTTCAAAAACCCGGTAGCCTTAACATCGGCCATTTTTAAACCTGAAGCGAGTGTGAAATCACCTTCTGCGGTAATTTTAGCTGATTTATCCTCTAAAACAAGCAGATTTCCCACACAATTTTCTCTTAACACGCAGATTGAATCACCAAATAAAAATTGATCTTTAAGTCTTTCATACCTAATAAAACCGTTGGCAGGAAAGATCGGTCTATCTTTTCTTGAGGAGAGAGGTTGTAAGAACCTTGGATACATAGTGGCATTTTCTGCATTCAGGAAGAAACCTGTTTCAAGGAATAGGCCTTCGGGATCTTTTGGCCTGTTTGCCTCTATGACAAGATTTTTTTTATCTGCCTTGGTATTCAGCCTGAACCAATTATTTTCCTCAATAGCTGAAGATTCAAGTCTCGCATACCCGTCAAAAGAAAGATTTATATCTTCAGAAGCGAGGCCTATTTCTCCATAAAAGCTCGTTTTCGTATCTATTCGAAAATCGTCAAGGGCATCAATTTGACCTTTAGCTCTGGTTGCTGTGGCCTTTTGAGACATCAAACCTTTACCGACCCGTTGACCGATGATCGAAGAGAAGGCAATTTCCTGATTCTTACCGGGCAAGTTATACTCATAAAAACCAGAGGCCAGATAATCTTTTCTTCCTTTTACCTGGACATTTGCCTTTATAATTTTATGATTCTGATTGATTGTATCACAGATAATGATAGCATTAGCAAAGGAGTCAATTAACCCATTTGAACGAACGGTAACCATCCCTTTATCGGGAAAAATTTTGGCATCCGCCGCATGAATAAAATCTACGCCACCAATATCAAGACTAAAATCTTTTAGATTATACTTAGCATTTTTGCCATTAAATTTCAAAGAATCCTGATTAGCTACTTTCGATGAAAACACGCCTACTGAAGTGGTATCAGACTTAAAATAAACCATTTGATCTTTGATCTTCCAATCAAAATCGATTAATGAGGTAGTATATTGGTTAAAAGGAAGGTTAGTTAGTAACTTTCCGTCATTACCACTGAAGACCCCCAATCCATTATCGAAGTTAAGATCCGCCTTCACATTAAGCGCTTCCAATAAAACTTCTTCCTCTGTTTTTCCTTTAATTTTAAGCCAGGAGGTATCACTTCTGGCTGTATTAGCTCCAAACTTAAGCTTTTCAGCCTTCAATGAAGCCAAAGGCCAATGTAACAATCCGCTGCCACCGACCCCTTCAGGCGTAAGTATTAAATTTCCATCGAAAAGATAGGAACCGGATTTAAAAACGGAAAAAGACTGGGAACCTGAAGACAGATAAAGGCTATCCTGGTAAGGTTTCCAGGTTACGGTGACCTCTTTCCCAACCACTTTGGGAATTTCAAGGGGTTTTATTTCCTCTTCCAGAGAAAAATTCTTTGCACTACCGGCAACTTTATTAGGTTGAAAAACGAAATCTTCTGCATTAATGACCGCTCCGAGATAATCTAAACGGCCCTTTCCTTTAAATCCCTGGTTACTCAGATCCAATTCACCTATATATTTACCTTTTCTACGATACGTTGAATAACCCTCTTTAGGCGTTTTATGATTAAAGCCCAAAGAATAGTCAAAAGGTCTGATTCTTACGGTTTCCTGAAAAACTGGAAATATGTCATAAGAAAACAATTTGCCTTTAAACTGGACCTGACTTTCCTGAAACTTATCCAAGCCTGGAAAAATAAAGGGAGCCAGCGAGAAATAAAATGAATCTCTTTTAAGCGTAGTATCCTTTGCAAAATCACCATCATAATAAATAGTACCTCCCGTTCTGCTATTTAGTACTGGAAAAGTGGAAATATTTTCCTTTCCCCCTTTATTTTCTGGAGCATCAACAGCTAAGGTACCCGCGAAGGAATTAATTTCCGAGGTAAGTGAAAAAGCGGTGGGCATTTTTGAAGAATCAGCAGGTGAATCCTTTAGAAATATCCTAAATCTTTTAATACTATCCAGTTTTATTTGATTTTGCTTGTAATTATATTCAAAATTTGTTCCCTCAAAATCAGTAAATCCTGCCTTTAAAACACCTGAAAAACGCATTACTCTCTCGGGAAGAAGGTTAATCTTATTCTCTGTAGGTAATAATCTTACCCGATGCAAAGGGGAAAAATCTAAAAAATTAACCGCTTGAATCTGAATATTCTTGTTGTTAAGCGTTAGCCAGGCATTCACGCCATCCGTTTTAGAATCGATGCGTAAACGATCAAAATCTCGTTTTCCTAAAGCTGCTTCAACGGTTAATCGAACTTTATCGTTTACTATAATCTGGCTTTTCTCTTCTTGAAATTCAATATAACCTGATGCTACCCATTCATACAATAAGGATCTGATATTTTCCAAAGAATATTTAGGATTCAATAATGGGGCTAAAATACGGGCATCGAAAATCGTACTTTGTTTTTCCTGACATATTTGATATAATAATTGCAGAGGGTTTTGAGTAGAAATACCTTTTAAGCCATCAAATTCATTTTCATTAAAGAAATTAAGGGATTCAAAACGTACAAATGGCTTTTTTAAAACGGGAAGGGCTTCCCTACCGATCATAACGGAGTCATTATCAATTTGCATGACTAACTCTTCGGCTTGAATGGAAAACTGATGGGCAGAGCTATAAAATAAATTTCTTCCTTTCCCCTTTTCGCCTCTTCGCAATAATAGCGTTCGGGTCTTTGTGTTATAATTAAAAATGAGTTCAGGGTGAACTATAGAATCAGTACCTAAAAATAAGGTTGATTTTACTTTTTGACTACTTAATTGGTCTGCTCTTTTGAGGATAAATTTTTCAGAGGCACCAACAAAAGCAGTTCTCGCTTTATTATTTACCAAGGTAATTTTCGCAGGATTATCAAATGATCCAAAACCAATCACTGTTTTACCTTCCAGGGCAAAGCCGCCGATAAATTTAATGCCTTCACCAAATTGATTAATAACTAAGTTATCTTTCAGTGAATTAAACCTGGGAAAAGAAATAAGAGAGGAATCGGGTTGAAAAACCATTTGATCCTGGAAATTACCTACAATAAGATTTTTTCCAAAATAGGAAGGATAACTTAACTGAACGCTATCGGCCTTAAATTTATTAAGATTTAAGTCCAGGGAATAATTTTTAAGAAGCACATAAACACTTTTATCTAAGCCAACCCTGAACCAATCACATTTTCCACCTACGCCAATCCATTGATTTTTAAAAGGATAAAGGACACCTGACGTCTCAACTATATGAATTGTATCTGTTTTGTATCCTGTAGAAAGGTGCGCTTTAGTAAAAATCAGCTTTGGTTCCTGATTTTCCCATTCCCAGGAATATTTTCCACCTTTCAACGTCCAATTGGCACCTCCTCCGCTTGAAATTAACTGACTACCTACAAATGAAGAAGAAAGCTTCAAAAAATCATTGATTTTAAAAGGGGTATATTTGTCAGGCAGAGCGAGTAGCGATTGAAAGGAAGTATGCCATGAACTAAAGCCATCATCGTTTTGAGAATTGGATTTTAACAATACTACAAAATCTAAATAAGAGGTTATATAAGGAATCAATGGTAATTTCCTTCCCCATAAAATCGCTAAAGTCTGATAAATTAACTTTTTTTGGGTTTCGCTATAGGCAGTCGATTGAATATCCAGTGCATACAGGTTATATTTTTCCAGTAAATCCTTATTATTTAGTGATATGACAGACTTATTGATAGTTTCCCATAAAGCTATTGGATCTTTAGGTAAAGTGTCGACCCGCTGAGAAAAAACGCAGTGCAGCGGCAACAACGACAAAATCAAAACAAGCCTCAATATTTTCATATACTATAATTATAAAAAAATTACCTACTAAAAACGCCCATCATCCAATCTCCTTTCTGATTTTTACTAACTAAATTCAAACCTTGCGAAGAGGCTTTATCCATAATCAAATCCCAATCGGACCATAAAATACCAGAAATAAGTAACAGACCTGAGGTACTTAGTTGATTTTTTAACGTAGGAAGTTCATCGAGTATTACATTTCGATTGATATTTGCAAGGATAACATCCTGACCTGAAAGGGACACCGCGTTCAAATCTCCGGCCAAAACATCTATTTTATCCCCTACGCCATTGAGTTTAGCATTATCTATGGCATTTTCCACGGCAGGCTCTTCAATATCGAGCGCGATGACCTTTTTAGCTCCTAATTTTACAGCCAGGATAGCCAATATACCTGTTCCACAGCCAAAATCGAAAACGAAAGTGTCTTTAAAAGGTATATTTTCCATGGCCTCCATCATCATGTAAGTAGTTTCATGATGACCCGTGCCGAAGGCCATTCTTGGCGTAATGACCAATTCGTGTTTAAACCCAGTAATAGAAGGGTGAAAATCTGCCCTGACGTAGCAAAAATCATTTACACTAATAGGAGAAAAGTGACTTTCCCACTGAATATTCCAGTTTTCCTCGGGTAAATTCTCCACCGTATAAACAAAGGGAAAAGATTGGGACAAGACAGCTAAATCCTCAAAGAGACTATCTGGAGGAATATTTCCTGGTAGAAATGCATTAATTAGCCCGCCTTCCTCTTCAAAAACATCAAAAGGGTAATTACCAAGCATAGCAAGCAAAATGTCTGCATCGGTATCCTCATTAAATGAGAAACTAAATCGATAATAATTCATAGTAAAAATTAATCTTTCCTCTCTGCTGCGAGCAAAGTATTTTGAATAAGAGCCATAACGGTTAATTGTCCTACGCCCCCGGGAACGGGAGAAATATAGGAAGAAACGGGTTCAACCGATGGGAAATGCACATCGCCTGTCAATCGAAATCCCTTTGGATTTGAGCTATCTTCTACCCTATTGATACCAACATCGATTACTACTGCACCTGGTTTGACCATATCACCCGTTATAAATTCCGGAATACCCGTAGCAGCAATAAGTATATCAGCCTGTAAGGTAAATGATTTCAAATCTTGGGTATAACTATGGCATAATGTAACTGTTGCATCCCCTTGCTTACCTTTTCTTGACAGTAAAATGGACATAGGGGTACCAACAATGTGGCTCCTACCAACGACTACCACATGCTTACCTTTTGTAGGAATTTCATAACGGGATAACATTTCTAAAATCCCCTTAGGTGTGGCTGATAGAAAACAAGGTAAACCCAGCATCATTTTACCTAAATTGACTGGATGAAAGCCATCTACATCTTTTTCAGCTTTAATGGCTAGCGTAATCAGATGTTCATTGATATGCTTTGGCAGCGGAAGCTGTACAATAAAACCGTCTATTTCAGGGTTATTATTCAAATTTTCTACCAAATGGAGAAGGTCATTTTCAGAAATGGTATCAGGTTCTTTGAACAAGGTAGAAGTAAATCCTACCTCCTCACAGGATTTCACTTTGTTACGGACGTAGGCCATACTAGCTGGATTTTCCCCAACGAGAATAGCCGCAAGATGAGGTATTTTTTTTCCTTCCGCGGCCCGTGTCAATACTTTTTCTTTGATTTCAGATTTAATCTGAGTGGCTAATTTTTTTCCATCTAATAAGGTCATCCGATAAATGTTGATTTCTTTTAAAAAGTGGGCTAAAATAAATAAATACCCTGTGGCAAATGTAGTTTTTTCTACATTTGTTTAACGAAATAATATTTCATATAGTTGTGAACCTAAAAAAAACCATTTCTATTCTTTACAAAAGGCTTTTTCCGTGTAAAAACATAGGATTAGTCGTAATAATGTTATTTGTTTTTACAAAAACAATATTATCACAGGAAGCTGTAATTCGACAAACAGAAATTTGCACCTGGCCCTTACCCACTTTAACGGATACTTTTCTATGTCCTGGTGCCTCTCTTCAAATAAATCTGGATACCTTAGTTGGACAAGTTCAAAGAGACACCTTTCGTTTTAATCCCTTAGAAACACTGGATGGACAACTTCACAAACCCTTTTCTCCCTTGAAAATAAATCTACAGGTTAAAGATTTACCCAAAGAAAAAATTAATTTAAAAGATTATAACCTGACTAGGATTTGCCTTGATATATATACGCCCAGAGCGAGTGATGTAGAAGTATGGTTAATTCCCCCCAGCGGAAATATTGATCATGTTTTGGAGTTAGTCAGTCCGGGAAATGCAAGCAGTAGTCCTGATTTGCTACAAACCTGTTTTACACCTGGAGCTACAGCTACCCTTTCCAGTGGAAACTCTCCCTATACCGGTGAATTTTCTATAGCTGGAAGTTGGTCGGGACTCCTGGGGGAAGATTTGAATGGAAATTGGCAACTGTGGGTGAGTGATCGGGTAGCTGAAACGGTTCCGGGTTTAGTCCAAAGTATTTCCCTTGTTTTTGAAACTAAGCCAGCTTACCAAATTAAATGGGCGTCAAAAGCGGGCATTTCCTGCCTAAATTGTAAAGATCCTGTATTTAATCCAACCAAAACCACTGACTATCCCGTTCAGTTAATAAATAGTGCAGGATGTGTATTCAACGATACTTTAAGGATTGAATATCGTGACAAGACCTTTGGACCTGCCTTTACCTGCGAACCAAAAGGACCGGGGTTAATAGATATAAGCTGGCAACTTCCTCCTTTACTAATGGGAGAAACTTATACAGGGAGTATTTTTCAAAAGGGTAAAGCGGCAATCAATTTATCAACCTCTGGTAATCAAAAATATAGCTTTAATGGTCTTTCTCCAAAAGATAGTATTACTATTAATTTTAAATTACCCCTCATAGATGGCGTTATGTGTCAACCTATTGACACAGTTTTTCAATGTATTTTTCCACCCTGTGAACTGGAAATTATAGAAAAGGAAAATATACCCATCAGCTGTTTTGGTTCAGAAGACGGACTGCTGGTATTATCTTTTTCAAAGGGTTTTACCCCCATATCTTTAACTAAAGATGGCGCACCTACAGGCACAAAAATAGAGCGTTTAAAAGCGGGCATTCATACCTTCGTAGCCACTGATTTCTTAGGTTGTCAAACCACCCGCACGATAAACTTCATTGAACCAAGTCCCATCAAACCAAATATAAGCTTGTTAAAACCAGCACTATGTTTTGATTTGGCGGGTGCTCAACTAAAAGCTAACCCTACCGGAGGAAATGGCGGTTACACTTTTCGATGGCAACCAGATGGTGGTACATCGGCTACAACCAACCTAATTAAACAAGGAGGGTATGCACTTATAATAACAGACGCCAAAAGTTGCGTTGGTAAAGATTCATTTATAATAGAATCTCCACCTCCCATCGTTGGAACCATCGTTAGCACACCCACTATTTGCTCAGGTTCGGCAACAGGCACTTTAAAGGCAACGGTAACAGGAGGAGTCTTACCATACCGTTATATGTGGAATAATGGAAACACCAATACCAATCTTACTGCCTTACCTGCGGGTCCCTATACATTGACTATTACAGACCAAAACCAATGCAATCTAATAGTTAATGCTATTATCGCTCAAGGGGCGAGTGTTTTAAAGATTGATTCCAGTCAAATTACGCCCGTTTCATGTTATGGAAATGGAGACGGACTGGCAAGAATTTTTGTGAGTGGAGGTTCAAAACCTTACCAGATTAAATGGAGTGATCCTTTGAGCCAGGTTGGAAATCTGGCGAACAGATTATCTACAGGGTCTTATTTTATAAATATTACCGACGCAAAAGGTTGTGCCCTTCAGCATCAAGTACTTATGACCAGCCCTTTGCCATTGCAAATGAATATTCAAACCCGTAACCTGACTTGTTTGAATAAAAATGATGGCGATATAGAGGTTTTTCCTGCTGGTGGAAGCCTACCATACCAGCTACTTTGGTCAGACAATTCCACAGTAAAAAAAAGGATTAATTTACCAGCCGGTGATTATGCTGTCACTTTGACAGATGCTAATAAATGCAAAATAGCAGAAAAGGTGACCATAAATAATCCGTCAAATCCACTAAAAATAAGTGCCATTCAAACTTACAGCGGTTGTTTTGGTAAAAAAGAAAATACCGTTCAAGTGTCGGTTACCGGTGGAAGTCCCGCTTATTTTGTATTTTGGAACAACGGTTTTAACGGATTGTTATCGTCAAATTTAGATACCCTTACCTATCTAATCAAGGTAAATGATGCGCAGGGCTGTCTTGATTCCACTCAAATAAAACCTATTGATCTGTCTGAAATAAAGCCTGAAATAGATATTAAGGCTCCCTCTTGTTTTAATGATCAAAATGGAGAAATAGCACTCACTAAAATAAATGGAAGGGAAGGTATTGACTTTTCTCTATTTCGCTATCAATGGAGTAGCGGTCAAAGAACACCATTAGTAACAGGATTATTAGGGGCAGAAAACTATACTTTAACCGTAACAGATGCGAAGGGTTGCACAGGTGTTTCGAGAGGATATATGAGAAATCCATTACCTGTAATCCTTACCTTAGAGGGCACAGACCCTACCTGCAATGCCGGAAAAGATGGGAAAATATGGCTAAAATCAATACAAAGTGAGGGAAATATCTCTTTTTACACCTGGAGTGCTGCGAATCAAGCTGCAGCAAAAGATACTATTTTTAACCTGGCTGCTGGTAATTATCAACTGACCGTAACTAATATATCAGGTTGTAAAGGAAATACTTCTATTAATCTTAAAGAACCTCCCGCCATAATTATCAATCAGTTTAAAAAAGGAAATGCTTGTTTTGGTTATGCTGAAGGGGAAGCTGAAATATCGATCTCAGGCGGTAATCCAGGATACAACATTTTGTGGTCTGATGGGAATGCTTCTTTTAAAAGGCAAAATATGAAAGGAGGAATCTACAACATCTCCGTAACTGATGCCCGAAATTGTCTTAAAATGGAAGACGTCACTATTTATCAACCCGAAAAAACTATTTTAGACTTCGATTTGGACAGTATAAGTTGCTTTAGAAAATCAGACGCCATCTTAAGTTTTGTCGCTTTTGGTGGAAAAGGGCCTTATGTTTATAGTTTTGATAAAACAACCTGGCAAACGGGTAACCGCGTTAGTAATTTAAGTTCTGGAAAATACACCCTTTTCTTAAAAGATGCCAATAGTTGTCTGACAGATACCACTTTCAATATCCCTGAACCACTCTTTTTTAATATAGATTTAGGTCAGGAAATTATTAAAGCCAATTACAATCAAAAATTATCCCTTATTCCCTTACTTTTCAATGGTCAAGCACCTATAAAATACCAATGGTCGTTGCCCGATAGCACAGCTTTGTCCTGTTTACGATGTAAAGAGTCCCTATTTACTGCCAATAGAACCATGGAAATAAATCTTACAGCAACAGATAGAAACGGGTGCATTGCTAAAGACGGAGTAAAAATACTGGTAACTCAACAAAGAAATATAGCCATACCAACTGCATTTAGTCCCAATAATGACGCCCAAAATGATATTTTAATCATTCATGGGACTGAAAATGTAAAAATACTTCAGTTTAAAATTTACGACCAACTAGGCAATTTGGTTTACCAGGATGCCAGTTTTTTTACCAATGAAACCAGCCGGGGATGGAACGGCACCTTTAGGCAAATGGAAGTGCCCGTTGGAAATTATGAATGGTTTTGTACGGTAGAATATCCCGATGGGTACAAGGATTATTTGCGTGGACAAACCCAATTGATTCGTTAATTTTACAAAATGATTATTGAAAGAACTGCGTTTGTTTTGCTCCTTTTTATCTCTTCGCTTATTTCAGTGAATGGGCAAGACCCTGTTTTTTCTCAAATTACTTCACAACCCCTACTAGCTAATCCAGCCTTTGCAGGGCTTCATACAGGAGAAATCAGAGCAAGCATTCAGTTCAAATCCCAAAGTGATTTGCCGAGTTTGTCCTACAAAAATCAACTGTCAGCCTTCGGTATTGATACCAGATACAAAGCGGGAAGCCAGGATTTCTGGACTTTACAAGGATTAATTTCCTCATTCAAAATAGGTGATCCTTCTTTTGTAAATCAAAAAGTAAGTCTGGGTGGTGGATATTTAAAACTGCTCAAAGCAGGCCGATATGGTAAAGGAACGCAATATCTAAGCCTGGCATTTCAAGTTGGGTTGCAGCAAACTTTATTAGCCAGTAATACCTGGTTTTCTAATCAATATGACCCCAATATTGGTAGCGTTAATACAACGCTGCCAAGTGGAGAACCTAATGGCGTTAAATATTCCTCTTCTTTTATACCCGATATAAATGCTGGGGTTCTTTGGTCCAATAGCTGGAGTAAAAATACGGGTATTTATGCGGGCATTAGCATGTTTCATATTAATGAGCCCAAAACGGGTTTTATACCCAATACTGACACCAGATTAGAGAGAAAAACAACCATTATTGCCGGTGGCGAATGGTCTTTAACAGAAAATACACATTTTTTACCTGTTATTTACTATCTTGTACAGGGGCAGCATCAAAGAATCAGCCTTGGAACGCCCTTCCGTTTTAATCCTCGGGACTGGAATGATCAGGCGCTAAGAGCTGGCATCTGGCTTCATGGTAATCAATCAGATAATGGAAAATGGTTTTTTGGCGAATTAACTTTTCAGACTATTTTTGAACTAAAAAATATTCAACTTGGTTTAGCCTATTCTATAGGTCAGAAACCGCTACAAACAAGTAGTTTTAGCAGAAATTCATTTGAAATAAATTTTACCTGGTTAAAACCGGCTGATTACAAAAAGAAAATCACTTGCCCACGCATTTAATCATTTCATTAAGCCTGCTAAATTACCTGCGGATTAAGGATTTTTGGGAATGAGCATTTTGGGTACATTCCCTTCACCAACCTTACCATGTTGCAAATGAGCGTTTGAAAAAGTGATGGACGCGAGAAATGATTCCGCCTCAGTCTGCTCAATGCCTGGTTCGTAAGAATAGCCTGAAAAAGCAAGTGATTCCTTCTGATTAAATAAAAACACCCCTACTATCAGTAAAAAAGTAGCCGCGATACTGCTATAACTTAATCGAATCAATCTTCTTCTCATTTTCTTTTGTTGAATTCGAACCCACACATTACTTGACGGCTCTTGTTCCAACTTATTCAATGCTTCGGACATTTGATCCCAGGTGGACACTTTATTATTCATATCTTTAAAATTATTCGTCATCATTATCTTCGGTTTTTGAATTATCTGCTTCCAGATGAGTTAGCCCAAGTTGTTTTCTTATACTTCTTTTTGCATGAATCAATTGTGATTTTGACGTATTAACACTGATCCCCAAAAGCTGAGCAATTTCTTTATGTTTAAATCCTTCAACCACATATAAATTAAAAATGATTTTATATCCACTGGGCAAAGAATCTATTACCAACTTGATAGCATCTAAATCTTTCTCCATAAAAAAATGATCATCCAGGTCAGCTTTAACCTCATTTAAGGTATCAATGCCTACGGTTATCATTTTATTTTTTCTTAAAAACATCAGGCAGTCATTTACTACCAATCTTTTCATCCAACCTTCGAAACTTCCTTCATTTTTAAAGGTATCCAATTTTGTAAAAATCTTAAAAATAGATTCCACCAGGACATCTTCAGCATCATCACGTCGGGGAATATAGCGAAGGATAAGTGCTAAAAACCTGGGAGCATACTTTTTATACAAGAATTCCTGGGCGGTATGATCCTGTTTTAAGCAAAGCCGAATTAACAATGATTCCTCCATAAAAGCTATAAACCCCTATAAATAAAGGCAGAAAAAGGATATTTTTATGATAAGATGCAAAATTGCATCCATTGGGTGCAAGGTTATGAAAGAATTATCGCAATTTTGCGGTAAATTTTAAGAATTTCAATGAATCATTCAGAAAAAAGGGGCAAAGCCATTCCAGAAGGATTTGAGCCGGCCATTTGGTGTGCCAAATTAGGAACGCCTTTATATGTTTACGATGCCGATGAAATGGCAAATCAGGTAGCAGCGTTTAAAGCTGCGTTTTCTGTCGAAGACTTGCATATACATTATGCATGTAAGGCCTTGACTAATATTAACGTGTTACGCCTGATGAAAAAATGTGGAACAGGATTAGATACTGTTTCATTAGAAGAAATTAAGATTGGTTTATTGGCGGGATTCAAACCGAATGACATCATGTTTACCCCTAACATGGTTGGTTTTGAAGAAATTGCGGAAGCCGTTGAAATGGGTGTTCGTATTAATATTGATAATTTACCTTTCCTTCTTCGTTTTGGCCAGGTATTCCCGGAAACCCCTGTTTGTGTCAGGCTAAATCCTCATATCCTTGCGGGAGGTAATATAAATATTTCCGTTGGCCATACACATTCTAAATTTGGTATTTCCTTTGAACAAATAGATGATGTAAAATCAATCCTTTCCAAAACAGGATTGAAAGTAGAAGGTCTTCATATACATATTGGCTCTGACGTTAAAGATGTTGAATCATTTGTTAAGGTAGCTGATTTACTATTTGACATAGCTTTACAATTCCCTGATTTAGGCTTTTTAGATTTAGGTGGCGGATTCAAAATAAACTATAAACCGGAAGATAAAAAAGCGGATATTAACGAATTGGGTAGATTATTAAGTTATTCTTTCAATCAATTCTGCCAGAACTATGGCAGGACTTTATCCCTTATTTTCGAGCCGGGAAAATATTTAGTAAGTGAAGCCGGCTACTTTTTTACACAGGTAAATGTTGTCAAACAAACCCCTTATGTATTGTTTGCCGGCGTTGATTCTGGCTTTAATCATCTGATTAGACCCATGTTTTACGACGCATATCATCATATAACCAACTGTTCCAATCCCGATGGAGCTGTATTATCGTATGACATAGTGGGCAATATATGTGAAACAGACACCTTTGCCAAACAACGGGAATTACCTGAAATAAAAGAAGGGGATATTCTTTGTTTTCATAACGCCGGAGCTTATGGTTACACCATGGCTTCCAATTATAATTCAAGACCAAGGCCAGCGGAGGCACTATTTATGGATGGAGGTCTGCATTTAATTAGAAGGAGAGAAACCTTGGAAGACATTTTACAAACTCAAGTTGAATTAGAATTTTTAAAATAGGATACTAAACAATCCTTAAAAGTAATAAATATGTCCTTGTCAGCGCGCTATCAACCCCAGGAAACAGAAACAAAATGGTATGATTATTGGCTCAAAAAAAATTATTTCCATTCAGAACCTGACGAAAGGGAACCATTTACTGTAGTTATCCCCCCACCCAACGTTACCGGGGTTTTGCACATGGGGCATATGTTAAACAACACGATACAGGATATTCTGGTAAGAAAAGCAAGATTATCTGGTAAAAATGCCTGTTGGGTGCCAGGTACAGATCATGCCAGTATTGCTACTGAAGCTAAAGTAGTAAGATTATTAAGAGAGCAGGGAATTAAAAAAGGGGATATTGGAAGAGATGCCTTTTTAGAACACGCTTTTGCCTGGAAGGATAAATACGGAGGTATTATTTTAGATCAATTAAAAAGACTGGGGGCTTCCTGTGATTGGGAAAGAACTCGCTTTACCATGGAACCGTCCCTCTCCGATGCCGTTTTGCATGTTTTTGTCAATCTTTATGAGAAAGGTAGAATTTACCGTGGTTTGAGAATGACCCAATGGGATCCTGAGGCGCTAACTGTTTTATCTAATGAAGAGGTTATTTACAAAGAAGAAAATGCCAGATTATTTCATTTGAAATACTACCGTACCGATAATCCAGATCTTTTTATCACCATCGCCACACAAAGGCCTGAAACCATTATGGCGGATGTTGCCATTGCTGTGCATCCACAAGATGAAAGATATCAATCATTTATTGGCAAAACGGTCTTTGTCCCCTTAATCCATCGGGAAATACCTATCATCGCCGATGCTTATGTTGATATTGCCTTTGGTACCGGTGCTTTAAAAATTACACCGGCGCATGATCAAAATGATTATGAAATTGGTAAAAAACATAAATTACCCGTTATTGATATTTTGACCCCAAACGGTAAATTAAATGAAAAAGCAACTATTCTGGTCGGTCAAGATCGCTTTGAGGCCAGAAAAAATATAAAGAAATTATTAGAAGAAGCCGGCGCTTTAGAAAAAATTGAAGATTATAGAACAAGCATTGGTCATAGTGAAAGAACTGATGCGGTTGTTGAGCCAAGACTCAGTTTACAATGGTATGTTGACATGAAACCCTTTGCTAAAACAGCCCTTGAGGCTGTGAAAAGTGGTGAAGTGAAATTTTACCCGGAGTCCATGTTTAACATGTATCAAAGTTGGTTGCAAGAGGACAACATTAGAGACTGGTGTATTAGCAGACAATTATGGTGGGGACAACGAATTCCTGCCTGGTTTCTAAAAACAGAGGTGGAAGATGAAAATCAACAGGTTTTTGTGGCTAAAACGGCTGAAGACGCATTAAAGCAAGCCATAGAAAAAACAGGGAATCCCTCATTGACTTTGGCCGATTTAAAGCAAGACGAAGATGTTGTTGATACTTGGTTCTCTTCCTGGCTTTGGCCTCTTTCTGTATTTGACGGTTTCAAAGATCCAAAAGAAATAGCCTATTATTATCCTACGCAAGTTTTAGTAACCGGTTGGGATATTATGTTTTTCTGGGTGGCAAGAATGATTATGTCCGGGTATGAATTTTCACCGGAATTAATCGATGCCGTCAAAATAAAAGAAAAAGGGGCCATGCCTTTTAAAGCCGTTTACTATACGGGAATGGTTAGAGATAATAAACGAAGAAAAATGTCTAAGTCATTGGGTAATTCTCCCGATGCTTTAGCGCTCATTGATAATTATGGCGCCGACGGGGTTCGTTTCGGTGTCTTGTCTTCCGCTGCCGCAGGTAATGATATTATATTCGATGCCCCTTTCGACCCTAAAACACAAGAAGTATTAAATGAAAGTAAACTTTGTGAACAGGGTAGAAATTTTTGTAATAAACTGTGGAATGCCTTACGATTATTGCAAGGTTGGGAAGTTACAGAGATTGAAAAGAACGATGGTGATCATGCGATTGCCGAACTTGCTAACCAATGGTTAGACGCAAGAATTAATCAAACCCTTGTTTTACTTCAAGATCAGTTTAATTCTTATCGTCTGAGTGAAGCACTCATAACGGTGTATAAGTTGATATGGGATGATTTTTGTTCCTGGTACCTGGAGCTTATAAAGCCAGCTTATGGCGAACCAATTCAGAAAAAGGTACTTGAACAGGCAATAGCTCATTTTGAAAAACTTATGACTATTTTACATCCTTTTATGCCCTTTGTAACGGAAGAAATATGGCATCAGTTGAAACAAAGAGCAGAAGGTGAAGATTGTGTGGTAAGTATATGGCCGACCGTAACCGAATACGATAAATTACTTATAGCAGACGTAGATTTACTAAAATTAGTTACTACCTCCGTTCGCGAAATTAGGAATAACCATCAGATTAAAATGAAGGAAGAACTAACGCTGTATCTTCAACAATCCAATTTAACAAATCAATGGTTACATAGAAAAGGGATAAAAGAAGCACTTTGTAAGACCAGCGTATTAAACGAGGTTTCCTTAACTGATGCTGAAATACCTAATACGGTTACCTTCCTTGGTGGAAACGACAAATTTTATCTGGTAATTAATACAACCATTAATGTAGAAGAAGAAAAAGTTAGATTGGTAAAAGAGATTGAATATTACCATAAATTTATCTCCTCGGTAGAGAATAAGCTTTCCAATGAAAAGTTTGCCAATAGCGCCCCTGCAGATATAGTAAATAAAGAAAGGCAGAAATTAGCCGATGGTCAGACCAAGCTAAAAGGATTAATGGAGGCATTGACTAAATTGGGGTAAATAATTAAACCCCATTCCCCTGGATTCAATAAAAAAAGGGAGACAAATGAACTATTTTGTCTCCCTTTATATTTATCATTTTAATTGACTATTTGCACTTTACCTGTGATAACTCCTTTTTTGGTTTTACATTGAACAAGGTAACTCCCATCGGTAAGGTTAGCATTTATCCTAAAGAAAACATTACCCGTAAGGACTATTTTTTCTTCCCAAACCTTTTTACCCTGAACATCAAACAGGGCATAACTTTCAAAATCAGCGGGTTCAACCGCATTAATTTTAACAAAGAAATCGTCCTGCGCTGGATTTGGGAATATTTCCATTCCAACCGATTCGCTTTTAATCACATTTACTGGTGTAGATTTTTCTCTTATGCGCATACGAACCAGGGCAGTGATATCTTTTCCAAAACCACCTCCGAACCATTCCCCATTTTTAATAATGGTTGACAGCTGTCCATAATTATATGTTATTTTACTATATGGCATAAACATATCTTTTGCGTATTGCACCATAAGAATATAATCGCCATCTGCCTTTAGGGGTACACCCGGATTATTAGTTTCCAGATTTAACAAAGGCGTATTTATAAGTTCAAAATTCTTTTCTGTTTTAAACTCATGAAAACCATATCCTACCACTTTCAAATCCTTATCATCAAATTTAGCATCTCCGTTATCAATGTATTGATAAAGCAGTAAACTGACCGATTTACCGAAATGGGAATTTCCGTTACTGGCCACAGAAAAAGAAGCCTCATAAGCGTCAAAACCTGCCTTTTTTACATAGTAATAATTTCCTGCTTCCCAAATATCACCTGTCACAACAGATGGCTGGGTAGCACTGGATAAAACGCCATCATCTTTTGCATATAAATTTCTGGTTACTATAAAATTGGTAACCAAACTATTGTCTGATGGAACTTCATCGGTAGAGTCTGTAGAAACCAGATATTGGGTAGCATAACTTCCTGTATCTCTTGGTATGAAAATTTTTGGAATAGAAAAAGTATCTACCAACCCACTTTTCAGATTCAGCAGGGTGGTATCGGCATTAAACGATTGACCATTGGAAGAAATAACCTTGACGGAAAACTTAACTTTAGGTTGAGCCAGTGTTCCTTTATTACTTACGGTAGCTACGAAGGGTACTTCTTGCACCTGAGACACGGGAACGCCAAAACTTTCGGGAAGAATGGGAGCGGAAACCACGAGATCGCGGGCAGGTTGTGGATTACCTTCAAAAAGAGCCACGTCATCTATACGCCAGGCATATTCGTAATTACCTTTCCAACGAAAACGAATAAAAACCTTTTCTTTTCCTGCGGCATCAGGTAACTCAAGGGTAACAATTTGACGGGAGGCACTCACATTATTTGCAGTTACATCCGTCAGAATGGTAGAATAAACAAACGCCGTGCCATCATAACTAATCCCCACCTGTGCAATGGACTGACTTGGTGGAGAATAAAAAGCGTATTGATTTTCAAATCTTAAGAAAATATTTTTCTTACCTACACAATTTATAGGGGTAATGGTAGTCAAAAAAACATCATGGGGAACCTCACCGTTATCTTCAGAATTGAAAATGGCAAAACCGTTAGCTGCTGTTTTTGAAGTAAAATCGGGTTGTCCTTCGAATAAACTTTTAGGATTATCGCTCCATTTCCATTTTTCAGGCCCTGCATTGGTTCCGCCGGAGACCCATTTAGCCGTAAAATCAGCTGCAGAAGCAAATGTTTCACTATAAAATGGTGATATAGTCTGACTGTAACCAACCATTGAAATGAGGAGGAGATTCAGAAAAAAAAAGGGCAAAATGCGCATGTATTTTTTCATGTTGTTCATATTTATTTGTTTAGTACGGTATATAAATTTAAGTAATAGGTTGTAAAAGAATGCAGCTCCAGGGAAACTACTCCGGAACGGGCACAAACCTGAGCACCTGCCGCATTGGCTATATTTCCCATTGTTTCCAGATCAACTTGTTTAATCAGGGACCAGACAAGACTGGAAATGACTGCGTCGCCCGCTCCGCTAACATCACTAATTTCCTGTTTAATCCCTTTAATCCAAAAACACGAAGAACGATTTGCAATCCAAAGACCATCTTCCCCTAGGGTTATAACTGAAATTTCGCAATCTAGTTTAGAAAATATATAATCTGATACCCTTTTTAGGTCCGACACGTTATTTTCAAATAAAAAAGGAATTTTTTTCTGAATTTCCTTTTTATTTGGTTTAAAAATAGTCACCCCCTGATAGTCCCAAAAATGTACATCTTTTGGATCAACTACGACAGGAATAGCCATTTCCTGTGCCATTGAAATAAGTGATTTGATAATAAAAGGCGTTAGTACACCCTTATTATAATCTTGCAAAACGATTCCAATGGGCTTGTATATACTCCAAAGACTTAGAATATGCGCTAAAAAGTTTTTTTCTTCCTCAGATGACAAAGAATGAGCATCTTCTTCATCAATTCTTAAGAGATGTTGCCCGTTAGACATAACTCTTATTTTTTTGGAAGTTCTCCGAGACGAACTTTTTAAAATTCCTTCTGAAGAAAGACCTTCTTTTTCAAAGTAATTTAACAAAGAAACGGCAGGAGCATCATTTCCAATAACAGAAAAAAGTATGGTATGGAGTTGCAAACCAAACAAATTCAAGGCTACATTAGCAGCGCCACCAGGTCTCTCCGATTTTTTGCTCACATCGAGAACGGGCACAGGTGCTTCGGGAGAAATTCTGTTAACTACACCCAGTATGTATTTATCCAGCATAACATCTCCGACAACAAAAACGACCTGATTGACTTCTGTCAAATTACCATTGACTATCATAATCTAAAACTTCAGATATATAAGGTAAAATCTTATCCATTGTACCCATATTTTGGACAATATACGACGAAGCAATCATACCTACATTATTCCTATAATCTGGTTCGATTAATTTTTCCAAAATACGCTGCCAATCTTTCACATTTTTAATAGAAAAGCCCCCTCCGTTCTCCACCAAAAAATGAGCCTCTGGGAAAGCCTTAAATTTAGGGCCAAAAATAACGGGTATTTCATAAACGATAGGTTCCAAAAGATTGTGAATACCCTTTCCAAAACCACCGCCAACATAAGCCAGCTGCGCATATCGGTAAGCATATTTAAGGATTCCTAGGGTATCCAACAATAAAATACGTTCATTTCCAGTATATTCGGACGCATTTGTAAAGCGTTTGATACTATTTTCATCCTTTACGGCGGAGAATAACAGATTTATTTGAAGGGATGATATTTCATGTGGTGCCCATATTATTTTCCAATTTTTATAAGCAGGATTAGATAAAAAATGCTGTAAAAAAGGAATATCCACAGGCCAGGTACTGCCAAATATTATAGTTTCTGAGCCTAAAGTAAATGCCTCAATGATTTTATTTTTCCAAGGTTCTTCTTTATTATTTTTCACACTATCTACCCTACTGTTACCTGCCAGGACGGTTTTACGAAGGTTAAATTTTCTGGCCATATCGATGTCCTTTGTATTTTGAAGAAAAAGAACAGTGAAAAGACGACACATTTTTACATACCACGATGTATAGACAGGCATTTTTAATAAAGAGGGGGAAATGGTACCTGAAACAAGAAAAACCGGTATTTTTTGAAGGTTCAACTCATTTAAATAATGGAACCACAATTCCTGTTTCACAAATAAAACCAAGCTTGGGCGAAGCGCATTAATCCATGTTTTGGCCATTTTTTGTCCATCTAAAGGAAGCGGAAAAACAGCATCTGCTTGAAAAAAGGAAGAGGGACGATTAAATCCAGAAGGAGAGAAAAAAGTTAGGATAATCAAATATTCGGGGAACCTACCCTTGATTTCCAGAAGAATAGGTTTCACTTGCTCATATTCACCGAGGGAGGCACAATGCACCCAAACACATTTTGAGTTGGAACATAAGACGTCTATTGAATTTATCGCGTTTTTCGTTCGTTTTTGACCCTCAGTCCACAAACCCCATTTTTTTGAAAAAAGAGCTACAACAGGTGAACACAAATGAACAATAAAAAGGAGGAAGTTATACAAAAGAAGCATATTTCCGCATTAATATTTCAGAGAAGCCGGGTTTTTAAAAATCCTTGGGAAATGGTAACCCAGGTGAATTCCGGGTTGAAAAACCCAAAAAACAGCTTCATCCTTTGCGCCAGTATTAAAATTTACAGGTCTCCTATTCCAGGTTGGTGCGGCAAACAAATCTATGCCAACAACAAATCGGGTTAACTGTGGTTTAGCCGTAGGATTATAGGAGAAATTCACTAAAGCGCCTGGTCCGTTTGATAATCTGTCATACCCTTTTCTGTACTCACCACTTATCTGAGGAACCACACGGGACGGATCGTCCTGAATTCTGATTTTGTGTTGAAAAAAGCCTCCATACACATCGACATTAAGCCTTTTGAGGAAGACAGAAGTATTATTAAAGCGCCAACCTCTGCCAAATCCTAAAAACCAGGCTCTCTGCCTCAGTTGAATAACTGCCGGATTTTTATCATTTCCAATGAGATATCCTTCTGGGGTGATTAAATTAGAAAAAATATTCTCCTTCACCAATGCACCGAATTGAAAAAACCCAACGGCACTCCAAACGAATCGTTTTTTGGGTGGTTGATAAGCAAAAACAGCCGTGGTACGAAGGGAAGGACCAAATCGATTTTTCATATCCAAAACAGGCGATTGAGCGCCATAATGAATATTTAAGAATAGGGTTGGTTCTTCATTTTGAGCAGAAAGAAAACCATAAAACAGTAAGAATGAAAAGGTAGTAAATAATCTCATTTTAATACTTTCAAAAGGAAGTTTAAATAAAAAAGAACGCTTATCTTGTGACAAAATTAAACATATTTAACATTGAAAAGAATACTAATTGCAGGAGCTGCGGGTTTCCTTGGATCTCACTTATGCGACCGATTTATAAAAGAGGGTTATGAAGTTATTGCTATAGATAATTTATTGACTGGAAGTTTAGCGAATATAGAACACTTATTTCCATTAAAGCAATTTACCTTTTATTATCATGATATAACAAAATTTGTACATATAGCTGGAGACTTGGACTATATACTCCATTTTGCCTCCCCTGCCAGTCCCATTGATTACCTGAAAATGCCTATTCAAACATTGAAAGTAGGTGCATTAGGTACACATAACTTATTGGGTTTAGCCCGTGAAAAAAATGCGAGAATATTAGTTGCTTCTACATCGGAGGTATATGGAGATCCATTAGTGCATCCGCAATCAGAAGATTACTGGGGAAATGTAAATCCAGTGGGTCCGAGAGGGGTTTATGATGAAGCCAAAAGGTTTTTAGAGGCCATTACCATGGCTTACCATAATTTCCATCAGGTAGAAACCAGGATAATTAGAATTTTTAACACTTATGGTCCAAGAATGCGTGTTGAAGACGGACGGGCACTGCCGGCTTTTTTCGCACAAGCCATTAAAGGAAAAGGCTTACCAGTATTTGGTGACGGATCGCAGACAAGATCTTTTTGTTATGTAGATGATTTAGTGGAGGGCATTTACAGGTTATTATTGAGTGACTATGCCTTACCTGTAAATATTGGCAATCCAGACGAGGTAAGTATATTGGCGTTTGCCCATGAAATACTTGCCCTCGTGAATAATCCAACGGCATTCATCGATTTCCTTCCGCTGCCTCAGGATGACCCTAAGGTTAGACAACCAAATATTACTTTAGCTAAAAAATTACTGGACTGGGAACCTAAGGTAAATAGGCGGGACGGTTTAGAAACTACCTATAATTATTTTAAAGAAGTTGTAAATCCATAATAATGAATTTTTCTACCGTCGTATTGATTACCGGAGGCGCCGGTTTTATAGGCACTCATCTGGTAAAACACTGGGTAAAAACCTACCCTAACCAATTGGTTATCAATGTAGATTTATTGACCTACGCAGGCAATTTAGAAAATTTAAGGGACATTGAAAATAGCGAAAATTATAAGTTTATCAAGGGGGATATTCGGGACGCTGATTTTCTTTCACAACTTTTTATAGATTATCCCATTGATTCCGTTATCCATTTAGCGGCAGAATCGCATGTTGACCGATCCATAACTGACCCTCAATCGTTTTTGGAAACCAATATTCTGGGTACTTTTCAGCTTTTAAATGCCTGTAAAAATGCGTGGAAGGACCAAACGGATGGAAAACTATTTTACCACGTTTCAACGGACGAGGTATTTGGATCATTAGGAGAAGAAGGCTATTTTACAGAGGAGACTGCATACGATCCGCGTTCACCCTATTCAGCATCGAAGGCGGCATCTGATCACCTGGTACGTGCGTATTTTCACACTTATCATTTGCCTGTTGTCATTTCAAATTGTTCCAATAATTATGGACCTTATCAATTTCCTGAAAAGTTAATTCCCCTCATGATAAGGAACATTATTGGAATGAAGAACTTGCCTGTTTATGGCGATGGCAAAAACACCAGAGACTGGCTTTGGGTTGGCGATCATGTTTCGGCCATAGATTTAATATTCCACCGTGGAGAAAAGGGTGAAACGTATGCCATAGGTGGCCATAATGAATGGCAAAACCTGGCTCTTGTCCAATTTTTATGTCAGTCTATCGATAAGAAATTGGGAAGAGAGGAAGGTACTTCAGAGAAATTAATAACATTTGTTACAGACAGAAAAGGACATGATCGCAGGTATGCCATTGATGCAACCAAACTTAAGGAAAAACTTGGGTGGGAACCCCAAATAAGCCCTGAAGAAGGCATGGTAAAAACCGTCGATTGGTATGTTGGTAATGCCGAATGGCTTGATTCTGTAACTTCTGGAAGTTATCAGGAGTATTATAAAAAGCAGTATCAGGACTAAACCGAGGTTTCATTATATAACCTTCGGGCCATTTCTAAAGCTTTTTCTAGTTTATCGAGGTTGAAAAAAGTTGGATCATTCAGACCCTCCACATATTTAATCATATTTTCCATAGGCATATTACCTACCAGATCATCTTTAGCCATTGGGCACCCACCGAAACCTAGCAAAGCACCATCAAATTTCCTGCAACCCGCTTTATAGGCTGCATCCATTTTGCCGAGCCAGTCTTCCGGTCTGGTATGAAGGTGAACACCGATGTCAAGTGTAGGAAATTGATTGGAAGTAAACTCAAAAACCTCTGTGATTTTTTCTGGAGAAGCTATACCGATGGTATCAGAAAGTTGAAGAGAACGAATACCCAGAGGCAGCATTCTACCTAACCAATAATCTATAATGTCAATACTCCAGGGATCATTATAAGGGTTTCCAAAACCCATGGAGAGGTAGAGAATTAAATTTTTTCCTGACTCTTCGCAAAGATTTTGAATTTCAGCTACCCGTTCAAAAGCCTCATTTAAAGTGGCGTGAGTATTTCTGATTTGAAAAGTTTCAGAGATTGAAAATGGGAAACCAATAAGGTCAATTTTATCGAATTGTGAGGCCTGCAAGGCTCCTTTATAATTGGCTACAATAGCAAGTAATTTGGTATTATTTTTGTTTAAGTGAGGCACAATATCAGCCGTATCAGCCATTTGCGGGATGGCTTTGGGAGACACAAAACTTCCAAAATCTAAGGTATCAAAGCCAATATCCAGGAGAAGATTCAAAAAATTAATTTTCTTTTCCGTAGGAATAAAATGCTTTAAACCCTGCATGGCATCTCTTGGACACTCGATTAATCGCAGCATTACGTATAAATTTGTTTTTTATAAACCCTTGAACTATTAATAAAACGCATAAGTATCTATATTGTGTTCAAATAAGTAAAGAATGAGTAAATATAAAAATCTATTAACCATCTTAGGATTTTTACTGGTAGTAACAGGGTTCTTAAGTATGATAGTAAGAGTTGTTGGATTAAAATTTTCCTTTCTGTTATTTTTGGAAAGTTGGGGTTCATTGGTAGGCTTCGTCCTAAAATTATTAATAATAATGATTGGCTTTATATTAACTTATCTGGGCCAAACCAATTTTTCAGGTAAGTAGGAAAGACTAACTCAGGTGGTGGACGAGTAAATTACACCCCCTGATTTCAGCATTATCCAGCCTACCCAAAATTTCAAAGGTACCGTCCTCACATTTTCTACCTAAATCGTCTGTTGCAATAAAGGAGATAGAATCTTTATTGGCTAAATCAATAATATTTACGGCACCAACCTTACCATTGGGCACTTCACGAAAGGGATCTGTGATATCTCTGATTAAAACTTTAAGAGAGGAAGATTCGTAGAAATAGCCATCGGCGGGAGCGTAGGCTTGTGATAGTAATTCAGTCATTCCATATTCCGAGTGAATATGATTAACACCAAAGGCCGTTTTTAAAATATCATGGAGTTCTGATCTGGGAAGCTCTCTACCCTGCCCTTTCATTCCTCCTGTTTCCATAACGATGAGTTCTGGAAATTGAAAGGTAAAATCAATGGCAAGCGATAAAAGAGCGAAGGAAACACCTAATAAAACGACAGGTATATTTTCTGATTTAGCTTTTGCCAGCAGGGTAATCAAGCTCTCCTTATGATGTAGAAAAAAACCCGAATAATCTTGAAATTTACTTTTCCCAATAAAATACCCTGCCATATCCACTAAAGAAGAGCCTTTCCTTTCTAAATAATGAGGTAAAAGGGCCATAAAGGCATAATTTTCCACCGGGCCATACCTTTCTTCAAAGCAACGCTCTGTGTTTTCCAAATAATTATTTAGGGAACGAACGGCGTGATTACTTTGTGTGGAACCAGAAGTACCACTGCTTGAAAAAATAATTTCTGGTTCCCAGGAACCTGTTTGAATCAATTGATGTTTGAAAAAGTGAACGGGTAAATAAGGTATGGAAAATAAATTTTCCTGATTAGGCAAACAATTTGGGAGAAGTTCAAGGAATTTCTGATATAAAGTATTATTTTTTGACTGGAATTGAAATATTTCCCAGGCTCGGTCATTAAAATCCTTCGTATTGTTCGCAACGATATGACGGTATTTCGTGTTATCATTAGCCATTTAATCGTTTTTGTTTATAAATTTTCAATCATGAAATCGATGTCATTCACAAGCTTTGCGTACTGGATATTAGCTATAACTCTTATTTTAACAGAGAGTTGTTCGCGCCCGCCAGAATTCCCCAATGAACCTGTTATCGAATACATAGGATTAAGCAAAAATACAATTATTCAAAGTAGAAGTAGTCAATTACCTCAAGATACCATTGAAATAAGCTTCAAATTTACTGACGGAGATGGAAATTTAGGCAATGCGGACAGCGTAAATATTTTATTAACTGATAGCCGGGACGGGTTTAACCACCTATTTAAAATAGGTGAAATACCACAATTAGGTGCAGGCAGAGGGATACAAGGAAATATAAAGCTCTCGTTAACGAATAGATCTGATACCCGATATTTTTGTTGCACTTTCCCAAACACGCGCCTGACCTGCATAGCCAGCAACAGCTTTCCCAAAGATTCCTTATTCTACAGCATAAAAATAAAGGATAGGGCTGGAAATTGGAGTAATACTATCAAGACAGAAAATATCACCATTTTATGTCAATAGTGCGTTAAATCCAATTGATACCTTTCTTCAAATGGGACAAGGTAAATTCCTCAGGCGAACCATTATCCACCTGATGGTCATATTCCCAGGAAGCCATAGGCGGCATGCTTACAAGAATAGACTCCGTTCTTCCATTGGTTTCCAGTCCAAATTTAGTTCCTTTATCCCAAACCAGATTAAATTCGACATATCTACCGCGCCTGACATACTGCCATTTCTTATTTAGGTCATTAAAAGGACGATCATAAGTGCGTTGAAGTATGGGGATATAAAGCGAGCAAAAAGATTCCCCCACCCCTTTAACAAAATCAAAAGAAGCCTCTTTATCCTCTCTTTTAGCAGCTACCAACCTGTCAAAAAAAATACCCCCAACGCCCCTTGTTTCCTTTCTGTGGGGAAGAAAAAAGTAATCATCTGCCCAATTTTTAAAGGTAGGATAAAAAGAAAGATCATGCAAATCACACACATTCTTCAGACCTGTATGAAAAAAGACAGCATCTTCAGGATCGATATAATGAGGAGTCAAATCAATACCACCTCCAAACCACCACAACCCGTTATCCATTTCAAAATAACGAACATTCATGTGAATTATAGGTGAAAAGGGATTAGATGGGTGCAAAACGATAGAAACGCCTGTAGCGAAAAAATCACCTGCAGGAATATTTAAACCTTTTGCTGCCTTTTCATTTAAGACACCTTCGACAGCAGAAAACATAACGCCCCCTTTCTCAATCTTTTTACCGTTTAAGACCATACTGGTACCGCCGCCACCTTCAGGTCTTTTCCAGGCGTCGACTAAAAAAGGAGTACCGCCATCAGCAGCAGATAATTGTTGGCAAATATCTTCTTGTAAGGACTTAAAATAGTTACTAATAGGAATCATAATATGGTTTGTCATTTAGGTATAGCCTATAAAATTTGTACATTACTCAGGCAAAACACAAAAATACTAAAATGGCGTCAGCAGAATTAATTTTAAGCCCAAATGGTAGAATTTATCATCTCGATTTATTGCCAAGTGAAATAAGCGCTACCATTATATTGGTTGGAGACCCTGGTCGTGTTAGCCAGGTATCCAAAAAATTTGACAAAGTGTTCGTGCAAAGAATCCACAGGGAATTTATTACACATACAGGCATTATAGGAAAAACGCCGGTTTCTGTCGTAAGCACTGGCATTGGTACCGATAATATTGATATAGTTATCAATGAACTGGATGCCTTAGTGAATATTGATTTTGCTACCGGAAAGCCGAAGGATACGCATACCACCTTAACTTTTATAAGAATAGGCACCTCAGGTTCACTGCATGCATCTATTCCCATTGATAGTTTTCTATTAAATACCCATAGTCTCGGCTTAGATAACTTGTTATCCTTTTATGATGTAGAAAACAATCAGGCATTAGAGGCATTTAATGTTAAAATACAGGTAAAATACCCAGCATTAGCTTTATTGCCTGTAAAGCCCTATTTAACTGCCGCCGATGAATCTTTAATTCAATTTTTTAAAAATGAAATGCAAACGGGAATAACCTTGACAGCTCCGGGATTTTACGGTGCTCAAGGTCGGCAATTACGCATAAAGAGTCGCATGAGAAATTTTTTGGAAACGATAGCCAGCGAAGAGAGAGAGGAAACGAGCATTACGAATTTCGAAATGGAAACAAGTGGCATCTATGGATTGAGTACCCTTTTAAACCACAAGGCTGTAAGCTGTAATGTCATTCTTGCCAACAGACCCCTGAACATTTTTAGTCAGAAAGCAAATGAAAGCATAGAAAAATTAATCGATTTGGTACTCGCCCGTTTGATAAAAGAAGAATAGGACATAAAAAAGGGACAAGAATCAGACTCCTTGTCCCGCTAAATGGTATGTTAGATAACCTCTCTCCGATGTATGTGCTATGATTAGTATAACAAATAATACTATAACGGGATTAAAATGCTATTATTTTGGTTACAAAATGAGCATTTATAAAGAATATCTATATCTCGTTAATCATAAACAGTTCAAATATAGTAATCTATCCTTATATATAATTAATATATTAAAAAAATATTTCAATAATTTGATTATATACCATATAACAAAATGATATACAATGGTTTAAAAAATTTATCGAACCGAATAAATTTTTTAGGTATAATGGTAAAAAGGGGATGGAAAGGAGGAAAAAAAATAAGGTGAGCAACACAACGAGCGCTCAACTTCGTACCCTTGCTGCGTTTCCACCCTGGGGGATTAGAAGGAGCAGCACCAAGTGCGCCCACCGGACTGCAAATATAACTAATTTTTACAAAAAGTCACATCATATTTTATTTTTCTGGGGAAATGACCTCTGTTTTTTCACCAAAATACTGAACGAACCGTTGCATTTCATTAGCCAGCGCTGCATTTTGCGAGGCTTTAAAATAGGTTTCTGAAAGTGCCCTCAGCGTTTGGAACATAAATCGATCCATTTCACTGACCATCATATCTTTTGTCCACAGGTCTATTTTAAGTGTTTCCTGGTGAACGCCATCAAACAGAGATAACAAAATAGCTTTACACGTTTGATGTTCAGCGGTTCCATCATTTTTATCGGCGGTCCATAAAATATCGATTGGCACCTTGTTTTCATCAAGGCCTACTTTAATACTTATTTCATTAGTGTGGGCAACTTTAGGGTTTTGCATAGACCGTTTATTTTATTGTTTTACAATGAGCTTATAGTTCTTTACATAGAGACCGCCCCAGACACCGAGCGCTCCCGACACATTGGTTTTTACTCGGGTATAGGTAGAAAAGGGACCTTGATTATTGATACTAAATTCGAGGGTATTCCAAAAATCGAATAAAGATTGATCCATCGTTACCCATCTAATCGTTGTTTCCTTTCCTACAGGATAAAGGCCAAAAGTAGTAAAATTAAATGATTCACCATCGGCGCCAGGTCGGGGAAGATTGAGTTTAAAATTTTGCCCATTAAATAATCTATCATCAAAAAGGGAACCGCCCCCTGGCGTAATAAATGGTCCATCGCCCATTCTCACTTGATACCTATAAAAATTCTGCTGTGTTTTAGGATCAGCTAATTTAGAGGTAAGCAATAAAAATGAATCTTGATTAGCCCCTGGATTCGAAATAAACCGAAGAGAATCTAACGGAACGGGAAGAGGGATAGTGGTTGAAGCAGTAATCTTTTTTCCTTCAGCAAGTATCTCAATTTGATACCTTTTACCTGCCTGTCCAGGCATAGCCTGAGCTAGGTCTGCATAAAAGCAAACATTGGGAATGAAGCTATTATTTTCAACGTTAAATCCTAAAATTTTTGCCGCCTGCGCTTTTAAGTTAGCTGGTAAATCTTTAAAACAAACCTCTGTTAGAGAGATCTTTCGATCACCCTCTGTGAGGGTAACTTTTGCTCCTGAAACATAATTATTATTCAGCGTTTCTGTTGATATACTTGATAAAAAAGGGAGCGTTTTGGTAATCACCAAAAAGGCAGGATTAGCATTATCACCAGCCTCAATAAACCCTTCGACCACCATTTGTGGTTCTTGCTGTAAATTTTCTGGAATAAAAGGTTCTTCACAAGAAGATAACAAAAGAGAAAAAGGAAGTAAAAACTTCACTATGGGATACCTCATAATCATTGATTAAATTTATAAGGCAACAATAAAAGGAAGGTAGAGGTTTAAAAAAGTTTCCTGTAATTAAGAAACAGGGCATTTCCAATAACGATAAGGTCAGAGAAAGCCATAAAAAGGGCTCCCCAGGTGGGGTTAAGGAAACCGCCCATTGCTAATGGGATGGCAATTATATTGTAGGAAAAAGCCCAAAATATACTGTTTTTCAGCGTATTAACCGTCAATTTTGAAATATCTATTGCCTCAAGTAATTTACTTAGGTTACCATTCATTAAAATCACCTGAGCCGATTGTACCGCCATTTGAGAGGCATTACTAATTGATATTCCTACTGACGCACGCGTAAGAGAAGGGGCATCATTTACCCCATCACCAATCATTGCGGTAATATTTTCGTTGGAATATCGGGAGATAATATCTAATTTTTCAGCGGGTAATTTACTTGCGTAATAATGATCGATACCCAGTAAGCTGGCGACTTTTTTAGTTTTACTTTCATTATCTCCGGAGAGAATCAAGGTTGAAATATTTCTTACCTTAAGGCCACTAATTACCGCAGCAGCTTCCGGACGTACCTTGTCTGAAATGATAAAAGAAGCCCTGATTTCATTATTTATAAGTAAAAAAAGATCGGCATCGGGCTTATTTGGTTTACCCAGCGGCCAATTTCCGAGAAAATATACATTTCCATTATCATCAATACCGCTGACTCCGACGCCTTTATCTTCCCAAACTTTAGAAAAAACGGGTAATTCATCGGGGTTATTGAAAGGTTCAAAGGAAGTAAGAATGGATTTAGCAATAGGATGAGCAGAAATTTTTTCCAAATGATAGCAAAGTGCTTTCACATAAGCGGCATCATCTGGAAGCGTATTAAGAGGTTCTGAAATGGTAAATTCTCCGGTGGTCAAGGTACCTGTTTTATCAAAAACCATGGTTTTCAGGTTACCCAAAGCCTCCAGGGTGGCACCCCCTTTTATGATTACCCCACTTTTTGCCAATCGACCTACCCCAACCATTACAGCCGTTGGCGTTGCAAGACCCAAGGCACATGGGCAGGAAATAACGAGTACGGCAATAGCCCTGAGCAGAGCATCCTGATAAGAAATATCAAATAAAAAGGCGGCTACTAAAAAGGTACCTAACGATAGAAGCAAGACAACGGGCACAAAAATGGCGCTCATTTTATCGGCAAAGCGTTGCAAAGCAGGCTTATCATTCCTTGCCATTTTTACCAGCGCAATCATATTACCCACCACAGCATCTCTTCCTTTTGCCTTAACTTTACCCACCAAAATTCCATCGAATAATCTGGTTCCGCCAATAGCCAACTCCCCTATTTTTTTAAGCACAGGCATAGATTCACCGGTAATTAGCGACTCATCCAAAAGGACCTCTCCGGAGGTAATAATCACATCGGCGGGAACTATTTCGCCCGCAGAAACCAGTAATAAATCGTTTAAATTAACCTGAGAGGCATCTACATCTTCTATACGACCGTCGGGTAACTGTCTTCTTGCCGACCCTTTTTGCAAATTTGCCAAAGACTTTATAGCCGAGGTAGTTTGATTTACCGCTTTTTTCTCCAGCCAGTTCCCTAATAAAACCAGCGTAAAAATACCTGATGCCGTTTCGAAAAAGTTTAGGTTCTCATCCATTTTAATCAGACCAACAACACTATAAATGGTGGCTGCAGCACCTCCTGTAAAAATAAGAACATCCATATTGGGAACTCTTAATTTCAACGATTGAAAAGCAGAATTTCCAAAGTGGAATAAACCTATACTCATAGCAGGTAAGGCTAGAAAAAAGGAAATCCAGATATTATGCATAAATGGATAGTGAATGTCGAAGGCCATAAGCACATGAAAAAACAATAAGGGAGAGGTAAAAACCAAACTAATCCACAATTTGACTGATGCACTCTTTAATGAATTATCTGATGCTTTACTTACGGTATAACCTAGTTTGCCAATGCCCTTTTTGACCTCTTCTACTGTCATGGAAGCATTAGATATAACAAACTGAGCTTCACCCGTTTGAAAATCTACACTAACCTCTTCCAGCCCTTTTTTTTCAAGAAAACGAGTGATACCTACTGCACATTGAGCACAATCCATCCCTTCAATTTTCAGTTCAATGCATTTTGACTCCAAGGTTCTGTATTTTTCGTTAAAACAAATCTACCTATTTAAAGGTTGACCCAATTATTACTTTAAAAATAGTAAAAAGTGGCGGTCAAATCATTTATATTTGAGCACATAAGTAGTTAAAATGGAAAAAATATTAGTTGCCAATCGGGGAGAAATTGCTCTTAGAATTATAAGAACCATTAAAAAATTAGGTAAAAAGGCAGTGGCCGTTTACTCGGAAGCTGACATAAATAGTTTACATGTCAAATATGCAGATGAAGCCTATTGTATTGGACCGGCTTCTTCCTCTTCTTCCTATTTAAGGGGAGATATCATCATTGAAACAGCTCTAAAGGCTGGCGTAGATGGTATACATCCGGGTTACGGATTTTTAAGTGAAAACGCAGACTTTGCTTTTCAGGTCGCGGAAGCAGGTATTATATTTATTGGACCAACGGCAGAAAGTATCGATTTGATGGGCAACAAAATTGCTGCCAGAGAAACGGTAAGAAAGCAGGGGGTTCCGCTGGTTCCTGGTAATAAGAATACCTTAACCTCCATTGACCAGGCCAGAATCATTGCTGCTGACATAGGTTTTCCCATTTTAATAAAAGCGGCTGCAGGGGGTGGGGGCAAAGGAATGAGAAAGGTTATGTTTATGGAAGAGCTTGAAAGCCAAATGGAAAGAGCTCAAAGTGAAGCTTTAGCTTCTTTTGGTGATGATGCCGTTTTTGTTGAAAAATATGTAAGCTCTCCCCGTCATATTGAATTTCAGATTATGGCTGATCATCATGGAAATGTTGTTCACCTTTTTGAAAGAGAGTGCAGTATTCAAAGAAGGCATCAAAAACTTATTGAAGAAGCTCCCAGTGTAGTTTTATCAGAAAAATTACGGGAAGAAATGGGAAATGCGGCGGTGCAGGTAGCTAAAAGTTGCCAATACCGGGGAGCAGGTACCATAGAATTTATTGTGGATGAAAATCTACAGTTTTATTTCTTAGAAATGAATACCCGGTTACAAGTAGAACATCCGGTTACTGAACTCATTACTGGTCTCGATTTGGTGGCTTTACAAATAGCCGTTGCAGAGGGAGAAAAGTTACCATTTACCCAAGAGGAAGTATCTATGAAAGGTCATGCCGTTGAACTAAGGATTTGCGCCGAAGATCCATTTAATCAATTTTTGCCATGTACGGGTGTCCTAAAAACCTATAGCCCGCCCGTGATGGAAAACGTGCGACTCGATGATGCCTTTATAGCTGGAATGGAGGTTTCCATCTTTTATGATCCTTTAATTGGCAAATTAATAGCCTTTGGTGATAACCGAAATGCTGCCATAAAAACTCTTTTAGAAGCAATAAAGCAATTCGACATAACAGGTATCGAGACTACCCTTCCCTTTGGAAAGTTTGTCTGCGAACACCAAAATTTTATTTCAGGTGAATTTGACACCCATTTTATCGAAAAATATTTTACCCAGGAACTAATCAAGGAAACCTACGCGGAGGACGCATTATTGGCAAGTAAAATAGCATTAAACTTATTTTTACAAGACAAAGAAAAGGTGAAATTTATAGGTGCTTAATGTCACCAATCATCACGGGAGTGCCCCAATTTACCAGGGAAAAAATATTTTCGTCCACGGCAAATGAAACCACGACTTCTATGTTACCCTGAGAAATCCAGTCATCTTCAAGGTTCAAGGGTAACCATTGATTTCCGTTTTTATCGGTCATTCCCCAGAAACCACCTTCGAAATCATAGTAACTGAGATGAACCGATACATTACTATACACTTTTTTTGACATATCCTTTTATACTAAAGCATTGGAAGAATTAAAAAGCAACTGTCTGATATCCTTTATTTCTGATAATAAAGCATTTAACGTCATATTTTCATTTTCGATATTTCTGGTAATTTTTAATCTTACCTCCCAAAATTCAAGTATTTCTGCTAGCTTTATGGGTGTAATCTTTTCCTCTTTATAACCCAAATAAAGGTTTACGTACCCCTTAGACAGTGAATTTAGATCAATTTTATGAATGAGGATATTATTTTTAGTAACAACCACATAAAATTTATCATTAGAAATGGATTTAACGCCCGACGCTGGATCTAATTTTTCAGCAATGAGGACATCACCTGGTAAAAAAGAGGGATAGCCACTATCCGTTTGCACTTCAAAAGCACGAAGGTTATGACCCTTCAAATGAGCACCCGGAAGTTTCAAACATTCCAATGAAGCTAAAAACTGACTATTTCTTCTTTCAGAGGCATATTTTTTTCCTATCATTTGAGGAACAAAATAGATAACATCCGAGTCAACAGGAGCATCTACAAAACTTTTTGATGGAAGCCATTCCTCGGGTTGAGAAAAATGACTGCCTTTTCCTGTTAATAAAAAGACCGGGTTCATTTCATATTTTTCTACCCCCTTTCTGAGGAGTTCCAAGGTAACATCTCTTCTACCCTTTAGTATTTCGCTGAGCGACTGAGGAAGGTAGTCCAGCGTCAGGGCGAACTGCCGACTCGAACGTACCTTTCTTAGACGTTTAAGTTCATCATGACAAAAGATGAACCTATCTGTGACCATTGTATTCATGTAGTTTTCTCGTTTTCCTACACAAATATAACTTATTTGTAAACTATTTAATGCTATTATTCAACATAATTTACATTAAATTTTATTTATATGTAATTTAATTCAACTATTAACTGCTGCTGAAATAATCTGGAGAAAATCATTAGCCTGCAAGCTTGCGCCCCCTACCAGACCGCCATCTACATCGGGCATAGAAAACAAAGCGGCAGCATTAGCAGCATTTACACTCCCTCCGTAAAGAATGATTAATTTCTCAGCGACGGCCGCACCATATTTTTTTTCAAAGAAATGGCGAATAACCTCATGCATTTCCTGAGCTTGTTCAGCACTTGCTGTACGACCTGTGCCTATAGCCCAGATAGGTTCGTAGGCAAACACCACCTTGGCTACTTCTTCGGCATTGAGATGAAAAATACTTTCTTCTAATTGATTGGTAACGAATGCATTTTGTTGATTATCCTCTCTGACCGACAGTGGCTCACCGCAACAAAATATAGGCGTCAAGCCATGACTCAGTACCTTAGAAACTTTTTCACTCAAAAATTTATTGGATTCATTAAAGTATTCTCTGCGTTCAGAATGACCGAGGACCACCTGTTTAATATCCATACTTTTAAGCATAGCAGCGGAAATTTCACCAGTGAAAGCACCTTTATCCTCTGAATGGCAATTTTGAGCAGCCAACTGGATTAAACCATTTTTGTTTACCAGAGGTTTGAGCGCATCTAAATAAACGGCAGGTACACATAAAGTAACAGACGTACCATTCAACCCAGGTAAATTTGTTACCAGATTATTAGTCAATTCGATCGCAGAAGAATAATCCAGATTCATTTTCCAGTTTCCGGCTACCCACTTATTTCTTTTTCCCATAGAACATACATTTTTATAGTGATAAAACTTTTTTTTCGATGTGCGAAGGTAATGGGGAAAGAATATAAAAACAAAACTAATTTTACAAAAACAAAATCAATTAGATGGAATTTGGAAAGGTAGCCCAACTTGATAATATTTTATGGAATTTACCCCCAAAACCAAATATAGGGGCCGTTAAAAATTCAAAACCTATTCATTTTCATATTGGAACTACTGGATGGGCTGAAAAGGAATGGGTGGGAAGTATTTATCCTAAAGGAACAAAACCAGCTGATTACCTATGTCAATATGCTAAGGTTTTTGACACCATAGAATTAAACACTACGCATTACCAGATACCTGATCCCTTAAAAATAGAAAGATGGTATGATGCAAGTGCGTCTGATTTCAAATTTAGCCCAAAGTTACCAAGAGCCATCAGCCACCATAAAGGATTGGGCAATGGGACTGAAAATGTGCTTTTATTTTGTCAATCTATTTCAGGCTTAAAAGAAAAACTAGGACCCTGTTTTCTTCAACTTCCTCCCTATTTTAGTCCTGATAACCTAGACATTTTAGAAACATTTTTTAAGGTATGGCCAAAAGAAATAGCTTTACACATTGAATTTCGCCATGAGGACTGGTATTTACCACCCATTATGGATAAACTTAGCGAACTTTTGACAGTTCATCAAAAAGGGATAGTCATGACCGATGTTGCTGGAAGAAGAGATGTGTTGACCATTGGCGCTACTACCAACGTTATATTTGTCAGATTTGTTGGAAATACAGGACATCCCAGCGATGGAGAAAGATTAAAACAGTGGGTAATTACTTTGAGTGAATGGGTTGATTCGGGCATTCAGGAAATATATTTTTTCCTACATCAACCGCAAGCGAAAGCTATTCTTCCTATGTACGAATTTATTAAGGGTCTTCAAACAGCCAAAGGGAATTTTCTAAACATGCGAGAACTAAAACCAGCTAATGAAGAACCTGCAGCGAGGCAATTAAAATTATTTTAATGATAAAATAACATAAAAGCACCATTGTTTAGGTGGCATACGTTTATATTAGCAAAAAATACTACTGTGAATACACATCCATTCAAGCCAATTCAGGAATTACTGGAAACCGAATCGGGGATACCTTTTATACATAGAGACCTAAGTTGGTTGAGTTTTAACTATAGAGTTTTACAAGAGGCCATGGATTTATCGGTTCCCTTGTTCGAGCGGATCAAATTTTTGGCCATTTACAGTTCAAATCTGGACGAATTTTTTAAAGTACGAATGGCCTATCACAGGTATCTGGTTCGTGCGGGAAAAAAGGCGAAAAGAGAATTGGAACACGATCCCAAAATGACCATAAAAGAAATCCGGCGCATAGTAAATTTACAGCAGGAGGAATTCAGTAGTGTTTTTTTGGAACGAATCGTTCCCGGGTTGAAAAAACATAGTATTTATCTGCGACGACGATTGGATTTAAACAACAAACAGAGAGAATTTGTAGAAAATTATTTCCACGACCACATGCTTCCATTTGTTCAACCGGTGTTGTTAGTGGGTGAAAAAGTCAGACCTTTTTTGAATAATGCCGCTTTGTATTTAACGTTACAAATGAAGCCCATTCACGATTTACATGCCGACGATGAATATGCTTTAGTTAAAATACCATCGGATCATTTACCCAGATTTATCGAGTTACCATCTTCCTCTGGAAAGCATGAATTGATTATGCTGGACGACATAGTGAGGCATTCCGTATCCTGGATGTTCCCAGGGTACGCCATTATAGACACATTTTCAGTAAAATTGACCCGAGATGCAGAATTATATATTGATGACGAATTTTCGGGCGATTTAATTCAAAAAATTAAAGAGAGTTTATCAAAAAGGCAGGTTGGACCAGCAGCCAGATTTGTTTACGATAGAGAGATGCCACCACAAATGTTTGAATTTTTGTGTAAGGTATTTGCCCTTGAGAAAAATGACACATTAAGAGAAGGTAGATATCATAATAATTTTGATTTTTTCAAATTCCCTGATTTCGGATTAGTCCATTTGAAGAATAACGCTTTACCTCCCATGGCCTATCCGCTGATAGAAAAAAGCGTCAATATATTTGAAACCATAAGAACGAGAGATCATCTGCTTCATTATCCCTATCAGTCTTATGAATCGGTCATTCATTTTTTTGAAGCTGCGGCGGTTGATCCGGCGGTAACCCATATAAAAATCACCCATTATCGCGTGGCCAAAAATTCACGCATTATGCAAGCCTTAACCGCTGCGGTGTCAGCAGGTAAGCAAGTGTCTGTTTTTATTGAAGTAAAGGCAAGATTTGATGAAGAAGCTAATTTGAACTGGGGAGAAAAGCTGGAAAAGGAAGGAGTTACGGTACATTACAGCTTTCCAGGACTTAAAGTACATGCAAAAATTGCCTTAGTCAGAAGACAGGAAGGTGAAACGGCCAAATTATACGCTTACACAGCCACGGGAAATTTCCATGAAGAAACGGCACGTACCTACAGTGATTTTGGATTATTTACTGCCGATGAAAGATTAACTAAAGAATTAGCCAGAATATTCTCTTATTTAGAAACGGCTAAACTACCGCAACAGGCTTTCCATCATATTTTGGTTGGAAAATTTAATCTCAGGGAAAAGTTAGAGCAATTTATCGATGCGGAAATTGACGCAGCGATGAGAGGAGAAGAGGCACAAATAATATTAAAAGTAAATAGCATCCAAGACCTTGCTATGATCACTAAATTATATCAGGCTTCACAATGTGGTGTAAAGATAAAGTTAATAGTCCGGGGTATTTGTTGTTTAGTACCGGGAGTTCCAGGCTTGAGTCAAAATATAGAAGCGATAAGTATAGTAGATAGATTTTTGGAACATGCCCGGGTATTTGTTTTTCATCAGGGAGGCAAAGAAGCAGTTTATTTATCGTCAGCTGACTGGATGTTAAGAAATTTAAGTCATAGAATTGAAACGGCTATACCTGTTTATAATGAGACCTTAAAGAAGGAAATAGTTAATTACTTAAGGATACAACTAAATGATAATGTGAAGGCTAGGATCATAGATATAAACTTTTTGAATGAATATCGGAAAACGGAGAGCGATTTAAGTATCCGATCACAATTAGAGGCTTATTATTATGCGAGGAGAAACACAGAAAATTTGCAATAATTTTATTAGAAAAGTTTTTGCAGCTCAAAAAATGTTTTATATTTGCACTCTCTTAGAACAAAAGCGTTCTAAATAATTCGCGGATGTAGCTCAGTTGGTAGAGCGCAACCTTGCCAAGGTTGAGGTCGCAGGTTCGAATCTTGTCATCCGCTCGAATTTATTCTTCTGCCCAGATGGTGGAATAGGTAGACACGCAGGACTTAAAATCCTGTGGCCATAACGGCCGTGCGGGTTCGATTCCCGCTCTGGGTACTTTTTTGAAAGGCTATCTTCGGATAGCCTTTTTTTTTGTTATGAAGAGGTCGGGGCTATGCCCATGTGTGATATGTTGGGAAATTAGGCCGCCAGGGGCATAATGGTTAGATACATGTGACCCCTCTGGGGTGAGGCATGAAAATCAGTGAAATCCTATAATCCTTAAAATCAGTGATTCAAAACCAAGTGTTAAGAAGTAAATTTCGTGTAGAAACATGATGAGACGGATTGAACAGACAGTTGAGCGTTAAGGTGTACATTTATATCAGGACTATCTTTAAAGAATTATGAAATCTATAAACCTTTTTTAGGACAGATCCCTAATTATTTAAATTGGAACATGCATTAAAATGTTAGCCACCGAACTTTTATCCATTTTAGAAAAAGCAAACCATTTTTTACCCAAATCTTTCAGGGATGCACCCAGATGATATACCTCCGTGTTGTCAATAATCAAAAAGCGATCGTGGCTTTTTGCAAAGGATTTAATTTCAATGTGGCTGAATTGTTCGTTAGCTTTTTTTACATCTAAAGCAGATTGATCTGAAATAGTTTTGGTTAATAAAAGAACCTTTACTTCTTTTGCTTTTTTGGTTAAATGCGTAAGCGTACTTTCGTCTATGTAATTGTCAATTAATATAATATGGCTTTTAGCCGAGCGAATGATTCTGGAAGCCAGTTCGTAAGCATCAAATACTTGTCCTTCAAAGAATACACCTTGGTTAGGAATTAAATGAGAACTGATATGTAAAGAAATGGCATCTACTTTTTTAATCAAATGATCCATATTATTCTCAATACGGTTCATACGCTGGTTTAAAGCATAACCTTTCAGCAAATAATCTCTTAGAACATTTGTTGCCCATATTCTGAATTGCGTACCCTGTTTTGACTTAACCCGATAGCCAACCGAAATAATAACATCAAGATTGTAGTATTCTATCTGCCGTTCAATTGTTCTTCCACCTTCATTTTGAACTGTCGCAAAATTTGCGACAGTTGAACTTTTTTGTAATTCTCCATCATCAAATACATTATTAATGTGTTTGCCAATAGTCTTCACATCCCTGCCAAACAATATAGTTAACTGTTGCCTATTTAGCCAAACGGTTTCGTCTTCTAACCTAACCTCTATGTGCTCAGCAAGTTCGTTTGGACGTTACAAAATAATTTCATTATTCATAAGCTATTCATTCTGATATTTCGCGTCCTAGGGTATTTTTTTTTGCCGACCGGATTGGTTTCTCTTTCTATTAACATCTAATTGTTTCTTCTCTGTTGGTATAGGGTAAATTTACATGGAAACCTGTTGGATTTGGGTTACCTGACGGTGGGGCAGCATTGTTCCGTAAATAGAGAAATGCATCTTTATCTTGAAAGAGCGAATGCGATGCAGCCCTACATGGCATAAAATATGATTTCTTTGTAGTCAACTACATGAACCTCCCGACGAATGCGGTCTTCCCATGATAATTCTAACACGCTTTTCTTCTCGAATAATACCATATATCCTGTTTTTTGACCCAGTCGATCCAGGTAACGGGCTAATTGCTGAATGCCCTGAGGTTCGGAACGAGCGTCGTGATGCATTTTTATCTCTATCGTAATGACCTGTGATTTCCAGAATATGACCAGATCTGTCCTTCCATTCCCTGTGGCCATTTCACGTTCTATGCGTCCTCCCCCATTGATAATCCGTTGCAAAAAAGCCATTAAAAATAATTGATGTCCCGCTTCTTTATATTTATATCTGTCAATCCATGATTCTGAATTCCATCGGTAAAAATCAGTAAATGCATCCAGTAATTTGTCCATATTCAGCGTACCATCAGCATTTAAATACCAAATCGTTTGGGCGATATCCTGATTAATACTAACAGAAAAGCCTATGGTTAGAATACGCGTTATAATTTCTCTGTATATCGGATTAGCAAATTGGATGGGATTTCCGGTACTGATAAGCCCTAAATCGCGACAATAACGGATGGCATCATCTGCCCCATCAAAAGCGGGAGAATCACCCGTGATGATACTCATGATAATGGGTCGTACCCGTGGATCGTCTATCTTGTCAGCTAAACTATCTAAATGAGTTTGACGTTGTTCTATGAGTCTTTCTTTGGCCTGCTCAATCAAGTATAAGGTAATCTCAAGGGTATAATCATTCTTTAAAATTTTCCTTACCACCTCATTGGCCAGCGCGTTCGTCAACCAGGGCTGTCCACCTGAATAGGCGTATAACTTTTGTAATACTTCCTCCGAAAAAACCTGGCCAGTATCCTGCGTATGTTGGTCCAATAATCCACGTACTTCCTCCTTAGAAAACACAGGTAGAAAAAAAGATTCTGCTTTTATATTAAAGGGCGACCCTGAACCTATCGATGGATTATCGGCCCGGGCCCGCATGCGAAAATCACGGATATCTCGCAGGCCAACCAACGCAATAGATTGAGGGAAATGTTTAGGGCGGGTTTGAAAGCCATCCCTTAATTGACGTAAAGTAGATATGTGCACGTCGTCATAAAGCGCATCCACCTCATCAAGCAATAAAACCAAAGGTTTATCTAGTGTATCGCACCAGTCGGTTAGATAATTTCTTAGTAATAAGTTACCTGGTGAATAACCATCCGGATTAGGCGGTAAAGCATTGGGCGATAAAAATATTTTAGATGTCAAATACAAAGATTGTATAAACACCTCATTTGCCGTTTCCACGGAGATACTGTTATAACCCGCAGATTCCAAAGAACATACCACAGACACATAATTCCCTTCCTTGTTCAGGCGATGAGCCAGAGCGTGCAAAAAAGTGGTTTTACCTGTTTGACGGGGCGCATGAATGAGAAAGTATTGCTTCGAATGTATCAAGTGCAATATGTTATCATACATGTTCCTAAACGGATCTACCATGTAGTGATCTTCTGCATTACACAATCCCGTGGTATTAAAGAATCTTTTCATTTTCCGAAGATACGCCTTTTCAGCGTGGAATGTGCAATCAAGTTGAGGCGTTGGTTAGGCATTGAGTGCGCAGCAGTTTATGGTTTTTGATATACGAAGATGGCGGGGCTACGCCCCTATGTGATGTATAACTCAACGAGAAAGTAACCTTCTACGAATAAACTTTACTTTCGTACCGAAGACATCCACTGTAATCCTCGAAATCTTGTAAATCCTTATTCAGAGCCAGGTGATAGCGGGTAAATTTACATTGAAACCTATTGGGGAGAAGACGCGAAGCATCGCGTCTCTACAACGAAGACGTCCGCTGTAATCCTATAAATCCTGTAAATCCTGATTCAGAACCAGGTGATAGCGGGTAAATTTACATTGAAACCTGTCGTGGAGAAGATGCGAAGCATCGCGTCTCTACGGTTGATTTTTTATGCCGTTCATTACATTTATTAATGTTCTAATGGTATGATAATTCCCTTTCCAGATGTTGGATTTACGGCCAAATTTTGCTTGGGGATCTTTGTCCAAAGAACTGGAGTACCAATCGCCATTTTCCCAGTCAATCAAATATTTTTTTATGAAATTCCATTGTTCAACAAACAATTTTCGATAATTCATTGGATCATTGGGATATAATTGATGAAAATACCATAAGGTATTTAAGATTTCAGATTGTGCCCACCAATTTTTAGTATCCTTTATGATCCCCGGAGAATCATTTAATTTATAATAATACCCTGCATCATAAACGCCTGCCGTTTTATTATCCCAACCCCATTTTAATCCGTGATCCACCATTTTTTTACCCATATCCAAGGTTTTTTGATGCTCCTTTTTCAATAATTCATCTTTAGGTTCTTTTTTCATTAATTTCAAGGATGCATCCATCAATAAATAAGCTGTTTCAATGTCGTGCCCATAAGAAACATGATCCAGATGCCATCTTTTCTGTTGAACTTCCGGCAGAGAATCTAGTAAGGAGAATGGCGTAAAATCATTCTCAAAGAATAATTGTAAAAATCCTTTTTCATGGGTCATTTTATCCCTGATTAAATATATCATTTCAGATAAACGCTTTTTAACCAACGGATCTGGCCAAACAGCATAAAGCTGAGTAAATGCTTCCATGAGATGGATAGAACTATTTTGATCTTTAGGCGGTACTCCGCCCCAACCTGAGGTAATTGCTTTACCTTCTTCTGTTAAAAACTGGTAATATCCTCCGTAAACGGGATCATAACTATTACTTTCCAGCCATAAGAAGACCTTTTTTGCAAATGCTAACACTTCTTCTTCTTTCGTTGCCTCATACAAAGTAGCCAAAGCATATAATCCAAAGGCATTACCATAAGCATTTTTCAAAATGATACCAGCATCCTTTTCTTTCACCGGTACTCCATTTCTTTCTACCAGATTGTAAAAACCACCATTAACCTTATCCCACATAATGTTAGTTAAAAACAGATATCCATGGTAAGCATTTGTTGCATAAACATCCTCCTTAGTTAACATCATTAGCTGAGCACAGGACCAAACATGCCTTGCCTGAGTTACAATCATCTTTTGTTGTTCCCCTTCAGGCTTCCAATCATAGGTAAAATCACTAAAATAACCCCCTTTTTCAATATCCAGCACACGAGGATACCATACAGGAAGCATATTTTCGAATAATAATTTATCCATTTCCTTTTCTACCCCTTTCCAATATTTATCCTTTGAAATCTGGGCAGATAATGGCCATATTGCGATATAAAAAAGACAACAAAAAATTAATTTCCGGAACATATTAGTCACATTTTAACCTAAGTATTAAAATCCTACAGTGAAATTTATAGAAGGAATGACAGGTAACTGATTTACCCGCTGATTAGAAATTCGTTCTAAATAAAAGACATTCTGCCTGTTATACACATTTGTTACAGCAAATGTAGATTCAATATAAATAATTTTATTTAATTTATGCATGTATTGAATACTGAGGTCTAGCCGGTGATAATAAGATAATCTTCCGCCATTTATTTCATCAGCAAGCAGTGTTCCTAAAGGATAATTCCCTCTTACGATATCCGTTTGTAATAAATCAGTTAGTTTATTATCTTCAAAGAATCCTTGCGTTTGTGTAAAAGGAAATCCTGAACCGACATACCAATGAGCTCCCCATTTCCATTGTTTTGATTTACCGGATAAATAGGAAAATAAAAAGTTTAAGCTATGCCTCCTATCAAAAATAGTAGGAAATCGAACCATATTACTTGTTTCATATACCGAAGCAAGGGAATAGGACAAGCCTATGTCAAACGAAGACGGTTTATAGGCAAAGGCAAAATCTAATCCCATGGCTCTCCCCTCTTCCACCAAAAAATCAGGATCTGTCGCCTTCCTTTTATTTCTGTTTAGGGAAATGAGCTGGTTAAACGTTTTTTGATACCCTTCCACAGAGACGGAAAACAATTTAAATGGCTCCCATTCAAAACCAGCTACTATATGATTTGCCTTCTGAAGTCTTGATTTTACAGGAATATTTGAATCTCCCCGATATAGGGTCGTTTCAGGTCCTACTAAAAATCCAGAGAAAAGTTGAACTACATCTTGATTATTTGCCAGACTAATTAAATTTTGAGAATATAATCCAGCTCCCATTTTAAGTCTGAAATTGTCTGACCAGAGATATTTTAATCCAAGACGGGGTTCAGGGGAAAATTGACCTTGCGAAGCATAATAGTGTAATCGAAACCCTGGCTGAAAGATAAATTTGTTGATTTGGTATTTAAATCTAACGAATGCAGCCATTTCCGTAGTGAAATCGTTTTGGCTTATCGTCAAATTAAAAGGATTTTCAAATTGAAAACCGGTATTTAAGCTGATTAATTCTAAACCATATTCTAAAGCTGTCCGCTTTGTAACCTGCATGAAATCAAGTCTTGCTGTATAGGATTCCAAAGAACTTGTTCTTGGCCCAATATTTTTTTCGGTTAAGGAAAGATTGTATCTGCTATAGCCAATATTTCCCTCAATTCTTACGGGGGATTGTAGCGGTGAAAGTAAAAAATACATTCCTCCGCCAAAAGTTTCCCATTTTTGGCTGGCAATATTGGGCAATTTAAATTGATCGGTGAAGGAAAAACCAAATAGATTTACCTTACTACCATTTTCACCCATAAAAGAAATCTTTCCGTATAAATCCTGATATTGATAAGGTAAACCGAGTTCTTTAAAAGAAGAAAGAGCCGTATCATTTTTTGCAAAAGAATAAAAATTTGAATCTACGGCATACCGATACAAATGGGGAGAAGTTTTGTCAAGCCATCCATATTTTCCTGTAACCAAAAAAGAAATAGCCGTTCCATTTTCCTTTTTAAGGGGTTTTATGGGTCCTTCTACCAAGATTTTTCCTTGAAATGGACTTATTGAAGCCAATCCTGAAATCCTGTTTTTATTACCCTCTCTGGTTTTTATATCCATAACAGCCGAAATTCTGCCGCCATGTTCCGCATTAAATCCAGCACTTAGGACATCAACAGATCTTATAATTTCGGTTTCAAAAACAGAAAAAAGACCAATGGAATGAAATGGATTATAGATCAGCTGTCCATCGAGCAAAACCCTGTTTTGGACTGGAGAACCCCCACGGATAAATATTTGCCCACCCTGATCTCCGGAAAGCACTACCCCGGGTAAAGCAGTCAGGTATTGAGCAATATCTGATTCTCCGCCAACAGAAGGCAAGGATTTTATATTTTCTCTACTTAATTGAATCTGACCAATTTGAATTTCTGTTCGTGCCCTTTCCTTTGAAGCTGAAATATCAACCGTTTGTAATTCAATGGTTGACCTATTTAAATAAATTATTTGATATTTAATCTTATTGGAAATTATTTCCATTACTACTAATGTGTCTAAATAACCAAGATAGGAAACCTGAATTTTTTGTAAACCAGAAGGAACCTCACTGAGTTGAAAAAAACCGTCTATATCTGAAATCACGCCGGCATCAGAATTAAGAAGTTGGACGGAAGCAAAAGGAATGGGTTCACCTGATTCAGCATCATAAATATGACCTCTCAGTGTACCTGTTTGGCCAAAAGAAATAAAGGCGAAGAAAAGAAAGGTTAAAAAAGAGATAACTATTTTCATGAGCATTGATCCTACATTTTTGAAATTAATCTGTCCAAACACCCAGACCTTGTCTTAAAATAATTATTTCATCTGCCGAGCAGTCCACCAAAGTGGAAGGAATATTGCCACCTACGCCACCATCAATAATTAAATCTACCTTATGTTGAAAATCCTTTTTTATATCCTCAGGATCAACATAATATTCTTGAATTTCATCCGTCTCGGAATGAAGGGAAGTGGTTAAAAGGGGGCTTCCCAAACGATCCAGCAAAGCTAAAACGATGGGATTATCAGGAAATCGAATACCAATGGTTTTTCTTTTCTTATCGAACAATTTTGTAATAGCAGGACTGGCAGGCAATATAAAGGTAAACGGACCAGGAGTGTGTTGTTTTATAGATCTAAAGATAACCGTTGAAATGGGAGCAAGAAATGCCGAGGCTTGACTCATATCCTTACAAACCAATGAAAAAAGAGCATCTCTAGCATCAATTTTACGGATATTCCCTAATTTTTCAATAGCTTTTGGATTTCTCATGTCGCAGCCAATAGCATACACCGAATCGGTAGGATAGATGATGACCCCATTTTTTTCCAGGCATTTCACCGCTTGCTCTAACTTTCTGGGTTCTGGGTTCTGCGGATGAATATTTAAGTACATACATAAAATTTAACCCAAAGGTAGTTAAATAAAGAAACTCACCTTATAATAGCTACTTTTCCGTGCCAATAAAATTGGTGGTTATACCATCTTAGCTGGTATATACCCTGTGGGTGATCAGAAAAATCGAGCGTTATATTTTTTCCAACAGACCAACCGTCGGGAAAATTTTGTTGCTGAATGCGCTCTCCTTTTGCATTATAAATTTCAAGAAAGGTTTGACCCAAAAATTCGATATTCGATTGTATTTGAACGAATTGGTTACTTGGATTTGGAAAAACTTTTACTTTATTTTCATCTATTAAAGTAAGTAAAGAGGTACTGGTTCCTGTTATTTTTGAAATCATTGAAATTCCTCCATTGGTAAATTTGTCCGTTGAAATAACCAAACCTTGCGTACCAATGGTAGCGAAATCGGCTCGAACCATTATTTCCTTTTTTAATTTTACTGACCAAATTTTAACAACAAAAGGTTCGCCAACACTAAGACCTTCTTTAATATTTGTGGTTAACAAATCATCACCAAAAACCTTGAAATTAGAAGATGAACCTGTCCAGGCACCATACCCCGCCATCATTTCTTTATCCTGTTGCTTATAAAAAACGCCGATAAAATCACCTATTGACAGAGGTTGACCGTCTAAAGAAGATAATAAGTTAGCTGGTAAAATGATGGTATGTATTAAATTCGAAGGCTTTACCTGCCAGTTAGAGGGTAGTTGTAATTTTCTTCCTTTTTGGCGCACAAGGACTGTTTTTACCGAATCGGTCTGGGTACTTTTGATTTGTAAACGACCTATACGTTCCTGCATCACCGGATTTTCAGCAACGGAAAGTAACACACTATAATTTCCTGACCCTGAGAATGTATTAATGCTAATCCAGTCCGCATCTTTAGTCAGTGACCACGCGGTATTACTTTGAATTTTAATAGACGATTGCGCAGCGGAAGAATCGAGAATAATGGAATCGGAAAGAACTTTAAACAAGGGGGCAACCCCCGTTTGAACAATATCAATAGAGATGGAAGCATCGCTTTTTCCTGTAAAGGTTATTTTCCCCTTTCTTGTTATTGCTGAAATATTTGGATCACATATAACGGTAATACCTTTATTCAAATCACCAAAAGATGGATTAACGGAAATAAAGCTACTTGACTCTGATAAAGCCCAGGAAGTATTTGAAAAAATATTAAAAGTTTTCTCACCACCAGAAGAGGTGAAATTAAGTACATTGGGCGAAGCATTAAAGATTTCATCTGCCCCGCTTTGTGATACCGTGATTGTCCTCGCAGTCAATCCGAATCCATCTACAGGAATAGAAAACGACCGAAGAGAAGTAGCAGTGTTGCTATCACATACCACTTTAACTGTCCCATTATTTAATCCACTTTCAGGTATAAACCTTAAATTTGGAAATGTATCAATGATATTCCAACTAGTATTTGACGTAATATTAAAGGTCTTTTCACCTCCGGTTGCAGGAAAAAGAAGACTTAAAGGACTTAAAGTCATTGTAGCCGTTGCCCCACTTTGCGTAACAGGTATAGATATTGTTGAAACACCAGTTCCTGTGATATACAAAACAGTATTTCTGGATAAAGCGGACGTATTTGCATTACAAGTAATGGTTAGGGTCGCGTTATTTGACCCAGTTGCCACATTTGAGGTAAGATAAGCTGCAGAATCAGAAATAGTCCAGGGGATATTTGACGTTATGGTAATGGTTTTAGTACCAGCTGTTGATGTAAATGACAGATTGGTCGGATTGACTGTTAATCTGGGTTGTTCACCTAATTGATTCACCGCCAATGTTTTATTCTGAACTCCAACCCCCGAAATGGTTATCAAACCAGACCTGCTTATTGTTGTGGTATTTGGTATGCAGGTAACCCAAACGGTATCAGTAAAACTTCCTGTCGTTTTATTTAAGGAAATATGAGTAAGCGCTTCCGTTACCGTCCAATTGGTATTGGAGTTCACCAGAAAAAATAGTTTCCCTCCTGCTGCATTAAAATCAAGAGACGCGGGGGAAATATTCATAAAACCTGCTACCCCTGTTTGAGAAATATTAATCGATTTAGAAACAGCACCTTTACCTAAAATGGTGATCACCCCAGTTCTTGTTACTGCGGAGAAATTTGAATCACAGGTAATATTAATTCCCCCGTTATTCAGACCGGATAATGAATCTACTTTTATGTATGGAAGATTTTCCTGAACTTCCCAAGTGGTATTTGACGTAATCAACCCTTTTTGAGTACCCCCTGAGGAATTAAAAGTCATTGAAGCTGGGGTAACATTTAACAAAGTAGTTGCACCTGTCTGGGAGATATTAATTATCTGAGTGTCTAAACCCAAAGCGGCAACTTTGATAATACCTGACCTGGCAGTTGATGAAGTATTGGACTGACAAGAAACTGTAACATTCACATTATTTGATCCACTTGATTGATTAACAGACAAATAAGACAGGTTTTCAATAATTGTCCAAGAAGTATTTGAAGAAATAGACAGACTTTGATTTCCACCAGATTGATCAAAAATTAGCTCTTTAGGTGAAACTAAAAGTTGTGGGACGGCCGCATTTTGAGTAATATTTATCGTTTTTGTTGGAACACCCGTACCAGAGAGCGTAATGGTACCTGTTCTTTTTAAAGAAGAAGTATTTGGCTGACAGATGACATCAACCGTTTTATTATTCGATCCAGACGTAGCATTTAAGGATAAAAAAGTAAGAGACTCCGATAGAGTCCACGTCATATTTGATTCAATAGAAATCTGTTGTGTTCCTCCAGTATCTTGAAAGGTAAGTGCAGAAGGTGTTACATTTAATACGGGAGCTAAACCAGCCTGGGTAAAATTAATCGTTTTACTTGCGGCACCAATACCAGAAATAGTAATGCTGCCTGTTCTTGCAACGGTGCTTGTATTTGGATCACATTTAATAGTTACTGTACCATTATTTGTGCCTGAGGTTGGGCTTACTGAAAGGTAAGTCAAAGATTCTGTAGCCGTCCAGGAGGTATTTGAGGTAATATCGACATTTTGCGACCCACCAGATGCCGAAAAGTTAATGGAGGCGTTGGAAACGGCCAGCGTAGCCAAATCTTCGGCAATGATCACAGGAAGGGCAGCCTGAACATGTGAATCACCTCCAGATCCACCACTGTTATTCACTGCCACACCCGCACTATAAAACCTAATATTACCCGTTCCAACAGAGGGTGCTGTCCAGGGAATGACAAAGGTTCCTGATGATCTTGTAGATGATTGTTCTACATAAACCCTATTATCAAGCGTAACTTTATTAAAACCTGCAGGTGCAGTACCAAAGGATCCCCCTTGTACATTATTATTTCCAGAAAGAGAAACCAATTGAAACCCATAACCACGCGGATTATTTCCCGCTGCTATGGAAACTTTAATCTGATATAATTTGCCTGGAGAATATTTATTAACCACGGTGTTATTATCCAATAATTCAACAGAAATAACAGGAGAATAATTACCCCCGCTATGACAAGAACCACAACTTCCCACACCAAGTGGAGAACTCGTCCTATCAACATTTTGAACGGCAGCTGCTCCACCCGAGTTAGATAAAAGTGCCCAGGCCATTCCGACAGGAAAAAGGAAATATAAAATTTTATTCATCAAGGTGGGGTATATTGGCTAAAAGAAAAGGGCTTACAATCCTTTAACGTTCATGTCTAAGGTATAAAGTCCATCCATTGCGGTTACAAACAGGGTAGATTTATCAGAACCACCAAAACAAACATTGGCAGTCCATCTGGCGTTTACCGGAATATGAGCAATTTTGATTCCTTTCTTGTTAAAAACAGTCACGCCATCGCCTGTCAAATAAACATTTCCCTTTTGGTCAAGGGTCATTCCATCAGACCCCATTTCTGCAAATAATTTTTTATCAATCAATTGATTATTTTTGTTAATACGGTAAGAATAGGTTTTCTTGCCTCCAATATCAGCTACATAAAGTAGCTTTCCATTAGCCGAACCCACTATTCCATTGGGTTTTACGAGGGTAGTTTCAACTCTTTCTACCTTTTTTCCATCTTGGGACATGAAATATACATGTTCCCCATCTTGTTGTCTGTCAGGATTCCTTGTCCAATAATTTCTTTTATAAAGCGGGTCGGTGAAGAAAATACCACCATTTGGATGAACCCACAAATCATTAGGTCCATTCAATTTTTTGCCATCATACAAATCGAGCAGAACCTTATGTTTCCCATCGGGAGAAAAAGTCCAGATCTGATTATCCATATCGGCGCAGGCAAGTAAATTTCCGTTTTGATCAAAATAGAGGCCATTGGCTCTACCCGAATCATCAGAAAAAATATTTAATTGACCTGATTTGGCAGACCATTTCACAATCGTATTGTTTGGCTGGTCTGTGAAAAAGACATTCCCCATTTTATCGACGGCCGGACCTTCAGTAAAAATAAAGCCACTCCCAATTTTTACAAGTTTGGCTTCATTTTTTACTATAGAAGCATTATCCATTATTTGTCCAAAGGAAAAATGGGTAAAAAATATATTGATTAAAAACAGACAACGAGCAAAATGATTCATGTTCATAATTTTTAATCAATATAACAATAATTTATGGCTTAAAAAACATCTGACAATGGATCTTTGAAAGATATTCCATTCTCTAAAGGATCTCTTGAAAGCAAATTAAACTCGACAAGCGCATGAATAATCAGTTCCATGAAAATAAGGGTATTTTCTTTTTCACCGCCGGCATATTTTTCAGCTAGTTTTTTAAGCCCTGCCACTTTCTCCAAACGTTTTACATATTCATTTTCTGGTAAATCCAAAGGCAACTCCAGAACGTTAGCATCTGAAAAATAAGCTTTTAGCGTCCCATAAGGATCTCTTTCATTCCCTTTGGAGAGCGCATCTGGATTAGGAAAAAGTTTCAGGAAATAATTTTTTATAGCCTTTCCAAAAAGAGACATAGCCACAGCTTGAGGACCTTCCTGTTCCCCTTCATATACGAGTTCAATTTTACCTGTAATGGCGGGAATAATTCCCCAGAAATCACTGATTCTTGCTATGCCTTTTGATTCCTTATTTAACAATAATCTTCTTTCGACGGTACTTACCAGATTTTCATAAGCACTAATAGATAAACGCGCCGAAACACCACTTTTTGCATCTACAAATTCACTTTCGCGAGCTTGAAAAGCAATATCCTCCAATAAATAGGTTAAAATATCGGGTATTTCCACTACATTTTCCATATCCGGAGAAATTTTAGCTTCTGCTAAGGTTATCTGCCTGGCTATGTCAATTGTTTTAGGATAGTGGGTTAAAATCTGACTTTGAATCCTGTCTTTTAGTGGGGTTATAATACTTCCCCTGTTAGTATAATCTTCAGGATTGGCGGTAAAAACAAAAGAAATATCCAATGGAAGTCTAAGTTTAAACCCTCTGATTTGAATGTCCCCCTCCTGCAAAATATTAAATAAAGCTACCTGAATTCGTGGTTGTAAATCGGGTAATTCATTGATAACAAATATACAGCGGTGAGAGCGAGGAATAAGTCCAAAATGAATGACTCTTTCATCCGCATAAGGTAATTTTAAATTTGCTGCTTTAATTGGATCGACATCACCTATTAAGTCAGCAATACTTACGTCGGGCGTAGCCAATTTTTCAACGTATCTATCACTTCTATGAAGCCAGGTTACAGGCGTTTCATCTCCCATTTCAGCCACTAAATCTCTGGCAAATCTGGAGAGCGGTTGCATTGGATCGTCATTTAACTCACTGCCCGACACGATAGGAATATACTCATCTAACAAATTGACTAATAAACGAGCCATTCTGGTCTTCGCCTGTCCTCTTAATCCTAAAAATAAGACATGGTGTCTGGAAAGAATAGCTCTCTCCAGATCAGGAATGACCGTATTTTCAAAACCAAGGATTCCAGCAAGGATAGGTTCCCCCTTTTGCAATCTTGATCTAAGATTTCTGCGTAATTCGTCTTTTATAGAAATAGGTTGATACCCTGTCGATTTTAATTGCCCTAAAGTGGAAGCCATCATGTTTTACATTTTTTTAGGAAACATTGAAAACAAGAATAAGTTCAGATTAAGAAATAAGGATTAAAAAGCTATTAATGTTTTTTACCCTTATTTAAAATATTAATCAGGACTTGCTTCAAATTATGAAAAGGTAGTGATTTTTTATATCATTAAAATAGATTAGGCTAAGTATAAATACTCAAATTTCATATTACTGCTATAAAATAAATCAAGCCAATTAAACATAAGCTCATGTTTAATTGGCTTGATTTAAATAAAGAATTATTTTAATCTCAGATTAACAGAAATTCCAGACATCTTATTAACCAAAGTCAACAAATCCGGCGCTACATTTTTAGGATTAGCACCACTTGGATAATTAAAATACAATACCAGTGTGGCTGTTTGACCAGGCGCGAATGTATATCCAAAGAAGTTCATACCTGCCTGTTGGGCATCAACCATTGGGGCTGGATTTCCATTCGCATCTAAGAACGAGGGGTTATTGGTGAATCCTGTTTCACTCAATGATCTTTTCAGCTTGGAAGCATTCGCGATTTCAATACTTACAGCGAATCCTAAACCTGTTTTATCCGAGTAATCCATTTTAACTACCTTAAAACTCCAATCATTATTTTGTGCAACCGAACCTAAAGGAGTGCCAGCATTTTCTTTTAGTTGAGCAGGAGTAAAGGAAGAAGAAGCAGCTTTCGTAGAGGTTCTAATGGGCAAGGGCCATGTTGCTGCCAATTGTAGAATAGTTGGATCTACCTGTGAAGGGTCAATGCCAGTAAGAACAATAGCTGGCCGCGGAGGGGTTTGATTTCTACCTGTTATAGTAAAAAGGATTCTGTCCCTTTCATGTAAAATGGCTCCACTAAATAATAAGGAGGCACCATATCCTGTTGCCTGAGCTATGTGGGCAGGAAGAATAATACCCAAAACCAAATTAAGCTGAGGTTTAATCTCTCTCTCAATCCGAGTTGCTATCTCCTGTTGAATCCTTGGCCGCATGATAGGACTCAATGGACTAAAAATGCCTGTCAAATCGATATCTCCTGTTACAGAAGTGGTCATAGCATCTACTACAGGCCTTCCATTTTCAAGTTTAAGTCGAAAGCTAATATCTACTTGAATAGCTGTGGCTGTGATATTGGGCCACCACCCACTTGTAACTATTAAAGTCCTGCCGACCGCTGGCCTAAGCGTGATGGAAAAACGGAAAAAACCATCCCTGTAAACTAATGTTGGCATTCCCGAATTACGAATAGCTTGTAAGGTACAGTTAATGCCACCCGCTACATTCACTTCAAAAGGTGGAACTGAAATGGGTCTGGAAATAAATAGACCATTGGGGAGTCTGATTTGAATGGCACCACTGGTAGAACTTAATTCTACTGATGTGGAAGTAAGTGTTGGACCTAATAATCGTTGTAGCTGATCATTTGTCAATACAAATTCACCTTCTGCTTTTCCAATGAAACTGGAAAAAAGGAATAAAAGCATGCTAAAAACTAATCCAAACTGACTGTTTTTGCAAAAAGCACTTTTAAAAGATTTCATAAACATATTGATTAAATTTTAGTGGAGAAATATAATCAAGTATGTCATTTGTCTGGGAAAATGTTCTAAAAAAAAAAAAAAAAAAAAATGGATTTAAAACAATAATTCTAAGTTAGCTTTTTAATTAATTATATTCGTAATTTTCTAAAGCAAAATGTACAAATGAATAAATATTTCTTCTTGCTATTATTTTTATTCTCACTCAGACTGAATGGACAAATCGTTGGTCCTGAAAAAGGTACCCTCATTATCGCGGGTGGTGGAAAATTATCCGATACTATTCTAATGAATTTTATTGCTGCAGCAGGAGGTGTTGAAGCACCTATTTTGGTTATTCCCACTGCATTGGGCTTAACAACTTATGAGGAAAAAGAAGGTGATTTTTTGAGGAGATTAGGAGCTAAAAATGTAAAGGTCTGGCATACAGATAATAAATCGATGGCTGATTCCGATTCTTTTGTAAATCCAATCAGGAATGCTAAAGGTATTTGGTTTACCGGCGGCAGACAATGGAGATTGGTTGATTCTTATGCCGGAACCGCTTCTGAAAAAGCATTTTGGGAGGTCCTGGAAAATGATGGTGTCATTGGTGGCACTTCTGCTGGCGCATCCATACAAGGTGATTATCTCATCAGAGGAGATACTAAAAATAATGCCATCCTGATGGGTGACCATGAAAAAGGTTTTTCCTTTTTAAAAAACGTAATCATTGATCAACATGTTTTAGCGAGAAACAGGTCTTTTGATTTGCCAAAAGTTTTGGAAAAATTACCCACCTCTCTTGGCATTGGATTAGATGAAAATACGGCTATTGTCGTGAAAAAGGATACTTTCAGGGTCATTGGCGATAGTTATGTTCTTATATACGATAAAAGTACAGAACACCCTTTTTATTTTTTAAAAAAAGGAGATAAGTACGATTTACAAAAAAGACAGGTAATCACACCAAAAAATTAAAAACGCCACATTCAACGCTCATGAAACAAGTTAAATGGACCTTTTTTTGCACTTTAATTCTTGTAAATGCTTTTGGACAGGATTTAAATATTCATAGTCACAATGATTATTTGAGACATATTCCTTTTTGGGAAGCTGCTTCAGCCAATGCCATGTCTATTGAAGTAGATGTCATTCTGCTAAGAGATACTTTGTTTGTAGCGCATGAAAAAGAATCCATTAGATCGAATAGGACCTTTGAAAATTTATATCTGGAACCTTTAAGACAGAGCGCTGACTTGTCCTTTTCCTTGCACCCATCATTACAATTATTGGTTGATTGTAAAACGGAGGCCCTCTCCACCCTAGCATTAATTATTAAAAAATGTGAAGCTTTCAAGAAATTCCTTTACCAACCTGAAACGGGGAAAGGGGTTAAGATTATCATTTCTGGAAACAGGCCTCCTGCATCAGATTATAATAACAGCCCACCTTATCTGTTTTTTGACCACCAATCTATTGACGATCTGGATAAAATTTCTTTTGAAAAAATAGGTATGGTATCTCTGCCATTTTACAAATTTGTAAGATGGAATGGGAAGGATACTATTCCAGCATTGGAAAGAGAAAAAGTGTTAAAAATAACCCAATCCGTTCATAAATATAAGGTTCCTTTTAGATTTTGGGCTACGCCTGATACCCCGGAAGCCTGGAAAATGTTACCTGAACTTGGCATTGATTTCATCAATACAGACCAGCCAATCCGTGTTTCGGAATATTTAAAAACCAATAAAAAATAACTTACTTCCTGGCTAAAATATGGTAATTACCCCCTGAGGTAGTATTCAACGTCAAATTAAACGACTTTTTATCTTGCCAGATAGCTGTTGCCTTTGGATTATGAATGATGGGTAAACCCGGATTAACCCATTGAAATAAATCGTTTGAGTTTACATCAATGGTACCTTCAGCCTCATCGGCACAAAAAACCTGTTCATTGGTTCTGATTTTTATTAACCCGCCCACTGCACTATGAATTTTTGCCCGTTTTAGATGACCATTTTCCCATTCCATATCCACTGTTACACCACCTCTGGCTTTCAGACCAGTTACTTTCCCAGTTTGCCAGGAAGTGGGCAAAGCAGGTAAAAGATGTATTTCACCCTCATGACTTTGAACCAGCATTTCAGCAATCCCAGCTGTAGCGCCAAAATTACCATCGATTTGAAAAGGAGGATGCGCATCAAAAAGATTAGGATAAGTACCTCCCCCACTCATATTGACACCGTCCACTCTTACCAAGGTGAACAGATTAGATAAAATATCTAAAGCCTTATCTCCATCTTTCAATCGAGCCCAGATATTCACTTTCCAACCCATAGACCAACCGGTGGCCTCATCTCCTCTCCTCTCCAGCACTTTTTTCACCGCTGCCATCATTTCAGGGGTATGTTTCTCATTTACCTGATCACCTGGATAAATAGGATACAAATGTGAAAAATGCCTGTGCTGCACTTCACTATCCACAAAGTCAGTTTGCCATTCCTGGAGTTGTCCGAACTTACCTATTTGATAAGGCAATAAATCTTTTAATAAAGCTTTAACATTCAAATCATCCGGAATTTTTAAAACCTGGCAAGCTTGCAGATACCTGTCTAAAGATTCTCTGATGATAGCCATATCCATCGTAGGACCTTGGCTAAAAGTAGCTCTTTTATTTCCATCATAAATAAAATCATGTTCCGGGGAATGCCCAACAGGTGTTACCCAATACCCCATTTTATTTTTAATGAGCCAATCCTTATAAAAAGCTACGGCACCATTTAAAAGAGGAAAAACTTCCTTACGAAGAAACAACAAATCGCCAGAGAACAGATATCTTTCCCAAAGATGACTGGTTAACCAACCAGCAGCCATTGGCCAAAAGGAACAGGTACATTTATCTACGGGTTCTGCATGTCGCCAGATATCCATATTGTGATGGGCAACCCAACCATTTGCCCCATACATGTTTTTTGCTGTTTTCTTACCATTAATAGCTAACTCTTTAATGGCAGTAAAAAAAGGTTCATGGCATTCTGATAAATTAGTTAATTCCGCAGGCCAATAATTCATCTGGGCATTAATGTTAATTGTATAAGCACCATTCCAGGGAGGTACTAATAATTCATTCCAAATGCCTTGCAAATTAAGGGGTTGACCACCGGGTCTGGATCCTGAAATCATCAAATATCTTCCAAATTGAAAATATAAAGACACAAAAGAGGGATCCTTCCCATTTGAAAAAAGTTCAACTCTTTTGTCCGTTGGGAGTAAAGATTGTTCAGTTTTTGCCGCAAGATTTAAGGAAACCCGATGAAATAAAGTTTTATAATCCTTCTCTTGCCTTACTTTCAGGGAGTCAAAAGATACCTTTTGTACTTTTGTTAAATACAAATTCAATATAGAATCCAAATTAAGTCCATCTATGGCAGGGCTTTTATCAAATCCATTGAAATTAGTCGCTGCAGCGAGAATAACAATTATGTCCTTCGCATTGTCCACTTGAATATGATCCTCATGATAATTAACTGTCCCACCTACGTTTCTGACTTCAAGTCTCACTTCAAAAGACAGACCTTCCCCTGATTCTTTCAGGTCATATAAAATTCTATTGGCATTGGGTCGAAGATTTCCAAATTCGTCATATACCTCCGGATATTTGTACTGGTCATTTATACTTTCAACCATGGAAAATTCCCTTCGCAAGGCAAAGGAGGGAGCTTTTCCTTCCAAACGAAGGAAATTATGCTTTAAAGATAGTGTTTCAGTGGGTTTGTGTGGAGTAGTGAGATAAAGTTTGCAGTGTAACACCTCTTCATCCAATGCTTCCAATCTAAAAACCATGATGTGATCTGGATAACTGGCAAAATAAGTGTGTTTAAATCTATTATCCCCTATTTTATACTGTGTGACCACCGAGGCATCAGCAAGATTCAAGGTTCGGCTATAATCCTTTACTTGTTGGGAATCACGTTTAAAATCCATCCATAAGTCAGCCATAGGTTGAAACATCTGATGATTCCTTCCCAGCCATTCTTTGCTTATAATTTTTTGAGCGTCTATAAATTTTTGCTGATCGATGAGTTGGGTTACTGAATCTAAATATTTACCTACCTTTATATTATCAAATGTTTTTAGTGGATCACCGGAATACAAGGTGCCCTCATTCAACTGAATCCTCTCACGTACGACATCACCAAAAATCATAGCCCCCATAAAACCATTACCAATGGGAATAGCTTCATTCCACCGCTTTGCAGGCTGGTCATAATGAATAATCAAATCATCTGATTGGGATTGACACCATACGTTGGTTGAAGAAAATATAAACGAAACAATGAATAAGGCAAAAAGGGAATGTCTCATGATTTATTTCGTGGTTAGCGGAGTTATTTTAAAAAGATAAACGCCATGATGAGGAATACGCAATAATTTTTTACCTTCCCAAGGCCCTATATCTTCCTGTCGCCATAAATCTCTGACGTTAACGGGACCATTCATTTGTAAATCCTTTACATCTAATTCGATATTCAAAGCCTGCTCATCACCCCAGCGGAAATATTCGTATGGAATATCTCCCAGTGGATTGGCATTAAAAATTCCAACGGCAAAGGAGCCGTCTTCCAATGGTTTCTTCCAGATCTGATAATTATTTTCCAATTTAATAAGGGAAGCAGGTTTACCGATTGGATCCTGATTCACCTCAATAACCTCGATATTTGTTAATAAATTAAGGGTAAATGAATCCAGTTGATCCATAGGACAACCAATTAACAAAGGAGCGGCCAACAAACAGTGCATAGAAAAATGGCTATATTGCTCATCAGGCGTAAGTCTGGTAGGATGCATAGGAGAGCCCGTTGTTACATTTCCGATAACCAGCATATCGGGGTCAATCCAATGACCTGGACCTCCAAAAGGGGTCCAATCAGCCAATTCAAAGGTAGAAAGATAGACACTTGTCCAGGAATCTCTAATATCTGGACCAGAGCGAAAAACATTGGTTAAACGCACCCAATCGGTTCCTTTTTTTAGCGGAGCGGAATTTGAAATACTATAGACAATGTCTCTTTTTACTTTATCCAAGGCATTTCTCATTCTCTCAGCAGAGGAAGTTTCTATACGCCAATCATATTTCAAATAATCAACGCCCCATTTTGCCCATTGTTTTGCATCTTCTTCTTCAAATCTATATTTACCAATATATCGAAAATTTCGTTTATTTAAGCGCACTTCATCCGAATAAAAACCATTTTCCTCATTAGAAGAACCTCCAGGATAACCAGCATAACTGCTAATCCAAGGGGTCGAATACACGCCCACTTTTAATCCCCATTGATGTAAGGTATCAATCATTTTATCAAACGAAGGAAATTTTTCATTCGCAAGCAATCCACCAAATTCACCCCCACGTGGACCTTGCCAGGCGTCATCAATATTGATGTAATGCCATCCGTAATCTATTAATCTGTTATTTAATAAAGCTTTGGAAGAAGCAATAACCTTTTTCTGATCAATTTCTCTTGCCCAGGAATTCCAGCCATTCCAACCCATAGGTGGAGTTAAAGCAATGGTATCTGATATTTTAAAAACAACCTTTTGCTTATGAATACCTAATCGATTTTGAGCTACTAATTCAACAGGAAAATTTCCTTTAGCAGGTAAAACACCTGAAATATGTCCTGAAATTGAATCAAGCTTTAATCCCGCAGGTAAATTACTGGCTTTAAAAATCATGGGTCTCTCCCCTGATGCTGCTATAAAATACAAAAAAGGATTTCCAGGTTTTGCACCAAAAATCTTAGGTGAATTTATTTTGGGCAATGGAGAAGGCAGAGGCGTCAACAAATATTTTTCCCCAACATTAGGAATGGTTTTAGGATAATCGGCATGATTTACCATTATGGAAGCATTCGCCCAAGCGCCAATATTTTTAGGATAACCTGCCCCTTTTCCTAATACTAACAGGCCTAATCTTCTAACCATTCCAATGGATACATCCACCAGTTTAGGTTTATCCCCAGGTAACATTTCACCGCTATCGAATATTATTTTCCTATCTGCCAATACAAAAAATCGAAGCGGAATAGAATCATTACCCATATCATCAACGCCCACTTCCGCAGAAAAACGAACCCCTTTATCATCGAGTAAAAAAGCCATTACGCTGGTAGATTCCAAACCAATGCCTTTCTTGTATATTTTACCTGCTATTGAAATAGGGTTTCCCTTTTGATTAACATTAGCAACAACCGATTGAATACCATCAGAATAAGTTTTGATAGGTAATTCATCTAAAAATTTAGTGCTGGTAAATTGTCCAAAAATATTGTTCACTGGAGCAAAAACAATAAAAAATAAGATTAACTTGGTAAGATGATGCATACTATAAAGATTTCCTAAATTTAAACATATCAGAACAATGTTTTATTCAAATGTTATTTTAAAAACCCTAACATTCTTTATTTTTTTTTGCATCCTAAAAGATGTACAAAGTCAAACCAGACTTGAAGTAGGAGAAAGAATAAATGGACCGGCTAATATTAGGGATACGGTCAACGGTAAAATACTATTTTCTTTAAATGACGGAGTCATCATTGAAACATCGCCTGCTATAAATAAGTGGGTTAAAATAGGCGTTTATGTAAAACTCACAGGTAAACAGATTGAAGCCTTCAAACTTGAAAAAAACATATCCTTAATTAATGAAGATGGAAAAACCATTGGAAAAACGATTAGCCAGGTAGAAATATCTATGATTGAAGAAGAAATGGGATACATAGAAGCATACACACATCAGGATAACATAAACATGGGATTTAACCCTGAAGTACAATTAATGAAAATATTAGCCATGGGAAATTACCAAAAGAAAGCCCTTGAACCGTTTATGAAAAAATTTGGATTTACTGAATATCAAGAAGATAATAAGTTAAAATTTTCACAATATTTCATTTATGAAAGTACGGTCGTAGATTTATCACCCTTAGACAGAATTACCCTATTGTTTGACAATCAAAATGTAGTGGGCTATTTCCATACCAGAAATATGGTAGTAAAAGGCTTTAAAACATACGAATTGGTTCGAGGTCATAAATTAAGTATTTTAGAAACTTTGCCAAATAAAGATATTAAAAGCCTTATACAGAAAAGGAATGCTTATTATAATTCAGTAGATTAAAGAGGTACAAGATAGAAGTGAAAATATTTGTAAAATATACTTGACAATAAGTATAATATATTTTACATTTGTAAAAAAAAGCAAATGAAGAACTATTTATTTCCATCCAGATTTAAAAATATCTCTGGATTAATTTTTTATCTAACCACTATTATTGGAGCGATTATCTATTTTTCTGGAGTAAGTATGGATGAATTATTGGTTATGAAGGTACCTGCAATCATAAACGAGCCAATTTTCACAAACAACAAAGGAATATGGATTGAAAACGGCATTTTGGATGAGCTAATCACCGTAATATTAATTATATCAGGTGTCATACATTCATTTTCAAAAGAAAAAATGGAAGATGAATATATATCCAGTATCCGGCTACAAGCATTAACCTGGTCCATCTATGTTAATTATAGTTTAGTATTATTAGCCACCCTTTTAATTTTTGGAATGGCTTATTTTCATGTAATGATTATCCATTTATTTTCCCTCATTATTTTATTTAATTTGAGATTTCAATTAAAATTAAGGTCATATTACAAAAGCGGAACGGATGAAGAATAGAATAAGAGTATTTAGAGCTGAGCTCAATATATCGCAAGAGGAACTAGCGAATCAAATGGGCGTAAGCAGACAAACCATTCATGCGATAGAAAACAATAAATATGCGCCATCCTTAACTTTAGGAATGAGCATTGCTAAATTTTTCAACAAAACGGTGGAAGAAGTATTTCAAATGGAAGAAGAGAAATAAAATAAGAACCTAATCATTTTTTGAATATTCCCCATGCGGTAAACACCCAACCAAAAATTAGCAATGAACCACCTAAAGGGGTAATTGGACCCAACAAAGGAGTACTTATATTAAATAATGATTGAGTAGATAACAAGTAAAGAGACCCTGAAAAAAGGATTATACCTATAAAAAATAGAAAACCAGCTACTTTAAATGCCCATTTTTCAACATTAGGAAAATGGGAACCTAGAAGCCCAAGCATAATAAGTGCAAAGGCATGATAAAATTGATATTTAACGCCTGTCTCGAAATTATTAATTTCTTTAAGAGATAATAAAGGTTTTAATCCATGTGCTGCAAAAGCACCAATGAGGACCCCTAAACAAGCGAAGGATAATCCACAAAGAATGTGAAATCTAGAAGAAGGATTCATAAGTAAAGGAAATTAAAAAAAAATTATTCAATAACCTTTTTCCTATTTTTAAACCACCAAAAAGCTAGTCCGCCCACTAATAAATAAGGAGTCAGCAGCATATATAGGATACCAGCATTCAGACCCTTACCAGCCGTCCCACCATTTTTCAAGTTACTTTCAGCAGCCATTTTACACATTGGACATTGTGCAACTAAATCTATATTCAAAAACAAAAACATTACAATAAAAAATACAACTAATTTTTTCATAACAAACTAATTATTTATAATAAGGCATTAAAAAATAGTAACAAATGGGCCCTGTAATGGCAACATATAACCAAACAGGAAAAACATACCTTGCTAACTTTTTGTGTCTTTCAAACTGATTTGTATAAGACCTTATAAAAGTCAATAAAATAAAAGGTAAACTCAAGGCAGCTAAAACAATATGACTAAAAAGCAACGTTAAATAAGCTGTACGACTACCCGAAACAAGAGAAAGCTCCTGAGTATCTAACACTCCATCATGATTAGCATCACCAAAGAGCGTTTCAGGCGTGGTGAAATGATAAATAACATAGGACAAAAGGAAAAGAACTGACAATCCAAGGGCTGTTATCATTGCTCTTCTGTGCATCTCCATGTTTTTAGACTTTATGAAATAAAGACCTAAAATAAGAACTAAAGCAGTTAAAGCATTTACAGAAGCGTGAAAAGGAGCCAAGAAACCAAAATCTATACCAACGTCGAATTTGAAGCGCCTCATAAGACCCACAAGAATAAGAACAACAAAAGTTAAGATATAAGCAACTATATTTAGCTTCTTTTCAAGTACAAGATCTTTATTCATAATTACTTTTCTTTATCCCTTTTGAATATTAATTCATCTCTTGTTGATTCTATTGGAAGCAACATAGCAAGATGTTCCGTTAACCTTGTTAATTCTTTACCCGAGGCAAGATTGTAATGTTTCCTGACAGTACCAGAAGTATCTACGAGAGCAACAGGAATTTCACCTACAGCAGGTTTCATAAAAAAATACATACGCTGAACACCGAGATCAGGAAAATAGGACATAATAGGAGAAGGGAACAATTTATGACGTTTAACAAAAGCAATAAGAGAATCAGGCTGGGTAGAATTTGAAAAAATATAAAAAGAAATATCAGACCTACTTTTAAATTGATCATGAAGTTCATCAAGATACTTCATAGAACCATTTTCATTTTCAAGACCATCAGGATACCAAATACCCAGGTGAACCTTACCTTTAGTATTATCAGCAGAGAAAACAATTTTATCAAAAGAAACTCTTGTTTCTTTTTCCATTGGACCTAAATCACCCAATTCAGCTAATGCCTTTAACCTATAATCTAACCCAGTTTGAAGGTAATACCAACTAACCACTGGTACACCTCCGAAAATTCCTAATAGAAAAATAAACTGCCAAATCGATTTACTGGTCATATATTATGTTAAAGTCTAAAAAGGCTTGTATCTTCAACGTAACCCTGTTTACCCTTTAAAGGTTCAACTGTTTTAGCATTTTTTTCCTTAACAAACTCTCTTCTTGCCTTCCATGCTGTTCCTTCTTGAAAAAAGGCAAAGAGTGCCCAAATCAACAAGGAAGTTGGTAATAGAACCGTTAATGCTAAGCCCTTTACCTCGTAAGCCATGTGCATAAATTCATAAATAATAAAATACGCTTTGTATATAGAAAGCACAGCAATAATAAAACCAACAGGATAGGCAATCCAAGCAATATCATTAATGCCAGGAATAATGTGACCTTTACCAAAGAGCGAAATAAAAACCTCAATTAAAGTAACAAAGCCCAATAGAAACAAACCTTTAACTACAGCTTTTTTGCTTTCTTCGTATGTTTTATGACTCATAATTCAAAATTTAGAAATGAACAAGATTTAAAATTAAAACAGATAGAAAACAAGAAAAACGAAAACCCAAACTAGATCGACGAAATGCCAATATAAGCCAATTTTCTCAACCATCTCATATCCATTTTTCCTAGACGCATACACACCACTAGCCACATTAATCATAATAATCAATAAAAATGCAACCCCAGATAACACGTGAAAACCATGAAAACCGGTAATAAAAAAGAATAAGGCGCCAAAAGCTTTAGGCCCAAATTCCTCCATTTGGACTTTACCTGCAGCAGGCCCCGAAGTAACTTTAAATTTCTTATGTATGAATCCATCATTATCTACAAAAGCATTGGGATGATCACCTTTAGCCATAGCATGATGACCTTCAGCATGACTTTCATCATGACCGCCCTCTTCAGACTTATGCAAAAGATACGAGGCTCCTGCTTTGAAGGTTTCACCTGTAGAATTACCTTTTTCATCAAGATATGTACCTGCATCAATATGACTACCAAAAGGATTAGTGGTAACAGACATATTTTCTTTACCAATCAAATTTGACCATTCCCAAGCCTGGCAACCCAAAAATCCAGCTCCACCTATAATAGTAAGGAACATCCAAAAAACAACACCCCTTTTGTTTTCCCTATGACCCTCCTGTACGGCTCTTACCATAGTAACAGAAGAAATAATCAAGAGAAAGGACATGATAGTCACGAAAATCAAAGGCGCATCATGAATACCAAAAGGAGCCGTCGAAAAAACGAAATCAGGCACCGGCCAACTTGGGCTACTAAAGCGAAGTGCACCATAAGCAATTAAAAAACCAGCAAAAGTAAATGCATCAGAAAGCAAGAAATACCACATCATCAATTTACCATAACTGATGTTAAAGGGTGCAGCAGCTCCTTCCCAAGAACCGCCATGATTTTCACTATGCTGATGTAGCACATTTTCAGTTGTCTCCATTCCTAAAATTTTAAAAATTAAAATGATTTCCTATGATTGCTGTTGTAACCATAAGAAAACGATTAAGTATATCCATAATACATCAACAAAATGCCAATATATTTGTGTCATTTCAAAGCGCAATTTTCGTTTTGCAGAAACCTCATAAGGTAAAATAAAAGCATGTAAAATAGCTACAAAAACAGCAGCAAGACCACCTAATATATGGGCAGCATGTAAACCCGACAACACATATAAGAACGATCCAGAAGGATTGGTACCTAATTCGACACCCAAAGATACTAAAGCCATCCATCCTTGATACTGTAAGTAAATAAATAGAATACCCAGTACAAAAGTAAGAAGTAATAAATATTTATATAACTTAACATTACCCGCCAAGAAACCTTTATAAGAAAAATGCAAAGTAAAACTACTGACAATTAATGTAAGCGTGCTATACAAAAACAAAACAGGCATTGGAAACTCAAGCCAATTACCAGCAGCTTGACGAACTACATAAGCACTTGTCAATGCTGCAAACAACATTACAACACTTGCACAACTCACTAGGAGTGCAAATTTTTGAGGATGAATCTTATTCCTGCTATAAACTGTATTTTCTAATGTTGACATTTAGTAACCTTTTAGTTTAATTTATCCATTAAAAATACACCCAAAACGACTGGAATATAAAAAAACGAAAAGAACAATAAAGTTAAAGCAGCTTTCTTATTGTTCGAAGAATATAACCTGAAACTCAATACAATATAAACCAATGAGAATAACATAAATAAAATTAATGAGAAATACCCAGAGATTTTAAAATACTGACTTAGAAGATACACTGGAACAAGGAATAAAGAATAAATAAACGCTTGAAAACCAGTAGTATTTGTTGGCATTTCACCTAAACTAGGTGTAATCTTGAATCCTGCTTTAATGTAATCCTGATGACCTAACCAGGAAATAGCCCAAAAATGGGGAAATTGCCAAAAGAACTGAATAGCAAATAAACATAATCCTAATGTTGTTAATTCACCTTGAGCAGAAACTGTTCCTATAAGAACGGGTAATGCACCTGGAATAGCACCGACAAAGACCGCAACAGAAGAAACTCTCTTTAATGGGGTATATACAAAAGCGTAAAGCAATAAAGAAATAGCTCCTAATAAAGCAGACCAAAGACTTAAATTAGCTAATATGATAAGACCAAAAACACTCATCAGACCAGCAATTAAAACGGCAGTAGATTCATCCATTCTGCCTGCTGGCAAGGGCCTGTTTACAGTTCTTGACATTTTGGCGTCGTATCCTTTTTCCAGTGCCTGATTTAAGGCATTGGCAGCGCCGGTAATTAAGAATCCACCAATGAAAATAGAAAATAATTTATAGGTCAAAGAACGATCAACAGGCAAGGCTATCCAATAAGCCATAAGAGCAGAAAAAACAACGGTCAAAGTTAAACGAAGTTTTACCAATTGGGTAAAATCGATGATGGCTAAAACCCATTGTTTTTTCTCTCTTTTAAGAGCACCTGATTGCAGGTTCATTCTTTATTTAAATTTAGTTCAACTAAATAAAAACCAATACAAAATTAATGCGTTTCTGACTCACCTTCTTTCAAAGGAGTTATCTGAGAAATGAACTCCTGCCCATCTTTTGCATAATCATAAGCCCATCTGTGAACAACAGGAAGTTTACCAGCCCAATTGCCGTGTCCAGGATCTACTTCCGTAGTCCATTCCAAAGTAGTTGCACCCCATGGATTTTTTTCAGTAACTTTTTTACCATACCAAATACTATAAAAGAAATTAATGATAAGAATTAACTGAAATCCAAAGGTAATGATAGCTGCAATAGTAATGAACTTATTCATATCATCGAACTGGGAAAAAGATTGGAAGGTATCAAAACGATAATATCTTCTTGGAACACCCGCCATACCTATATAATGCATAGGCCAAAATATAAGATATGCACCAATCATGGTACCCCAGAAATGTAATTTACCCAGCGTTTCATTCATAAATCTACCATACATTTTAGGAAACCAATGATAAACACCAGCAAACATACCAAAAAATGCAGCTACACCCATTACGATGTGAAAGTGTGCAACCACAAAATAAGTATCGTGCATCTGAATATCAATCGCTGAATTTCCTAAAAATATACCTGTCAATCCACCTGAAATGAACATAGAAACGAAGCCAATACCAAATAGACTGGCCGCTGTAAACCTGATATTTCCACCAAATAAAGTGGCAATCCAGTTAAACACCTTAACCGCCGAGGGTACAGCAATAATTAAAGTGAATACCACGAAGAAATTAGATATAAAAGGATTCACACCAGACATAAACATGTGGTGAGCCCACACTATGAAGGATAAAAATCCAATAGCTAATATAGAAAAGACCATGGCCTTATAACCGAACACTGGCTTGCGGCTGTGAACAGCAAGTACTTCAGACACAATGCCCATGGCAGGTAATATAATAATATATACTTCAGGGTGACCTAAGAACCAAAATAAATGCTGATATAAAACAGGGCTTCCACCCACATGATCTAATGCCTGACCACCAATAAAAATTTCATTTAAAAAGAAACTAGTTCCTAAACCTCTATCACACATCACTAAAAAGAATGCTGATGCTAATACGGGGAAAGATAACAGACCCAAAATAGCTGTAACAAAAAATGCCCATATAGTAAGTGGCATTCTCCACATATTCATTCCTTTGGTTCTAAGGTTTAAAACGGTAGTAATATAATTTATACCACCTAAAAGCACTGATACTACAAAGAAAACCAAACTTATTAACCATAAAGTCATACCTGCACCGGAACCAGAGCTCGCCTGTGGCAAGGCGCTTAATGGAGGATAAGCTGTCCAACCACCAGAAAAAGGTCCCGTATTTAGGAATAAAGATATGAACATAATGAGTCCAGCAAGGAAGAAAAACCAATAAGACATCATATTCAATAATGGAGAGGCCATATCACGAGCCCCTAACTGAAGGGGAATTAAGAGATTACTAAAAGTACCACTTAATCCGGCAGTAAGTACAAAAAACACTAAAATAGTACCGTGCATTGTAACCAAAGCATAATAGAAATCAGGCGATAGTGCCCCCATTCCAGTTTCTGCATTAATTTCAATCCATCTGCCTAAAACAGGTTTTAGCCAAGCCATACTTTCCTCAGGAAAGCCAAGTTGAAGCCTAAATACGAGAGACATTAAACCACCAATGACACCCCAAAACATACCTGTGATAAGGAATTGTTTAGCGATCATTTTGTGATCCTGACTAAAGATATAGGTAGTAATAAAATTAGATTGAAACTTGTCACCATCATGGTGCTCATGGAAATGATCATCATATCCCATTTGTTCAATCAAAACATCTTCTTCTGAATGTGGAGCAGCAGTTAAAACATTTGCCATTAGTTCTGATTTTTTTTGTTTGTTTTGATTATAATGAAAGTCCAGCACCTAACAGAGTAAATACCCATTTAGTTGTCGTATTATCTTCAGTAGCTATAGAAGCTGGTGATAACTCAACTTGAGATGCATTCACGCCATTAGCATATAAGACATCTAAAATCAACTTAGTTTTTGCTTCTGCCACCATATTGTCGCTCTCAGTAGGGATGGTAACCGATAATTTAATACGACTACCTTGTCTGGTTTTTAAAGCATCAGCTAACAAGACCAACTGCTCTTTAGAAAAGCCATTAAGACTGAATTCTTTATCACCCTTAAAACTAAGGGCATCTACTGGTAAATCTTTTCCAATGTTATCGGCTACAAAAGCTGCATTAAACGCTTCTTTTTTTGAAGACACTTCTGCATCAAACAATTTATCCGTCCAAGGATCACTTTCTTTATACCGAATATTAGAAAGATAATAAGAAGATTGTGAAGCTAACCAAGTGTCATATTCTTCTTGAGAAACAATTTTGACAGGACGCTTCATACTATAATGGCCACGACCACACAATTCAGCACAAGCTAACTCATACTCAAAAGTTTCCCAAAGCATTTTCAAAGGATCTGCAGGATCTGGCACATTGTACTCAGGGTATTTTTTAAGTTCCTGACGGTATTCTTCAGTAGTTTTCGATGGTGTAAATACAAAATAGGTAGGCATACCAGGAATGGCATCCATTTTAACTCTGAAATGAGGTAGATAAAAATTATGAAGTACATCTTGTGCTGTAATTCTAACTCTCACTTTTTGACCCACAGGAAGAACAAGTTCGGTGGCAAGAAAATCATCCAGATTTTTCTCATCTTTCCAATTCTGACCTAATGGATTCTCACTTGTGATCATTTTATAGTTCTTCTCACCAATCAAACCATCAGCGCCAGGATATCTCAAATTCCATCCAAATTGAAAACCAGTAGCCTCAATTTCCATATAATCGTCACCTTCATTTACATCTGCCATAATCTCATTCCAGGCATCTAAACCACCTACAACTAAAAAGGTCATTACTACAGCAGGAATAGCAGTCCAAATAATTTCTAACTTATTGTCGTGAGGTATAAAAAGAGCCTTTCTTCCCTTTTTGGCGCTATATTTCCAACCGAAATAAAACAATAATATGTGTGTGATAACGAAAACAATGCCTGTGAAAAACAAAGTGATATTAAACACTTTATCAATGATAGGTCCGTGTTGTGAAGCTGAAGTGTGAGGACCGTAGCCTAACATGTAATTCTTAAAATAAAGGGCAGACGCAACACATCCAACTAAGAAAACAACGAGAAAGATAATCATGTAGCCGCCTTGACTGCGATTAACTTCATACTGCATTTCTTCTTCTCCTCTTATTTTTGCAGCAAGTTCAGTTACCTTCCCTATTTGTACAATAATAACAGCGATAAGAATTATACTAATTATTACAAGAAGAATAGTCATGATGATTTATTGTTTATGTAAAAATGTGAGCAACAAAATTAGGTTTTAATTAACTTATTAAACAAAATTCGTCCACAATGGTTTTTTATTTAGAATGATTATACATAAGGCCAAACATGATGATGAGTTGCCTCTTCTGCATAGGGGTCATTCTTAGGGAATAAAGCAGCTTTACTTAAACTTCTAAGCGTAATGAATAGGTAAAGTGCCAAGAAACCTAACATAGTACCTACCTCCAGAAAACCAGGCATTGTAAAACCCATTTGAAAAGGAAGTGTGGTATCATGACCAGCAGCATGATGATGCCCAAGTGCTTCTAAAGCGGTATGTCTAACTCCTGGTTTAATCATAAGAAAGAAATCGAGCCAATGACCTATAAAGACCATGATAGCCGCAAAGGCAAGAGGCCCAAATTTTCTTTTATTATCATTACGCATCAATACGAAGAAAGGTAATAGGAAGTTTATTAAAAGATTAGCATAAAACAAAGGTTTGTAATTTTGTAATCTTTCATAAAAATAAACGGTTTCTTCACCAACGTTTGCATACCAAATAAGCATATATTGAGAAAACCACATGTAAGTCCAGAAAATACTAAATGCAAACAGGAGTTTACCAAGATCATGCATGTGATCAGCTGTAATATGAGAAAAATAGCCTAAACTTTTAAGGTAAATCAAGGTCAAAATGGTTATTGCAATCATACTCACAAACCAACTAACTCCTGAATACCAGGCAAAAAGCGTGCTATACCAATGAGCATCTACAGACATTATCCATTGCCAAATGATAGCCGCACTTGAAAATCCTGCCAAAGGCATGAAAATAACAGACCAAACCCTGATTTTCCTGTGATGTTTGAAATTATCAGCCTGCCCTTTACCATTTATATCTTCGTCCAAAGAAATTTTGCGAATATTGTAAGCAAAAAATGCCCACATACCTAGGATAATTAAGGTACTAAGCGTATACCAATACTTATTTAAAAAGGATGCTTTTCCTTTCATTACAGCATCTTTAGCCACTTCAGCATCGTCTGACCAATGGTATAAATGATGGAAATGTCCCCAAAGACCTAAAGCTACGATAAGCATTAATCCTAGACCAACCAAAATAAACTGCATATTCGCTTCCCAAATTCTTTTCATACCCACATACCATCCAGCCCATGCTGTAGTAAAAGCAGTAATAACGAATAGTGAAACGAATGAAATACCTGTAAAGAAGGTAGCATTATGTAGGAAATTACTCCAAAAACGCGTGTGCAATGCATCATCGGAGAACCAAGTCAAAATAAGACAAAGTAATCCAAGACCCATGAAAGCAAATAATACGTTTTTTTGTTTGGATGTAAAAGTAAATTGATTCATCACATTTGCCATTTAAGAAAGCAGATTTAATTATAGAAAACTATTTAACTGAAACAGAAGCCAATTGATTTTTCATTTTCAATGGCACACCAAATTCAGCATTTAAAGTATTCATTTTCTCGTTGTAAATTAATGTTTTAGAAGCTGCCTGTAAAGACCTGATATAGTGAATTACCTGCCAGCGTTCTTCGAAACTTAATTTGTCAGCATAACCACCCATAACATTTTTACCATAAATGATACTGAAGTAATACCGACCATTGGAAGAGTTAATCAAATCGTCCAACAAAAAATTGGCAGGTGCCGCAGGATATTTACCCCCTGGATCGCCTGTGGCAGGATCAGCATCACGAACTAAATAACCAGCGCCATCCCCGGCTTCCCCATGACAGATACCACAATTAATTTCGTATAAATTCTTACCTACTTCCAATCCTTTTTTAGTAATAGGGAAAGGGTTAGATTTAATTTCTGCTATGGCACGAAGTCTTTCATCTTCATTATCAGCATAATAAAAACCAACATGACCATTTACAGTAGTTGCCTGAGCATTCAACTGATTCTTTCCACGAATCATATCAATTTTTGACTGGTCTATTTCACCATTCGACATAGCACCACTATATCCGCGAGGGACTGTTCCATTTACTGGTTTTCCAGGAACAGAAAGTGCTCTTCTTGATTTGGAACTCTCTTTATCCCAGGTATTATTAGATGAATAACCATACACATTGGCCTCATAAGCAATTACATGAGCCATATCAGGCATATATTCATGACCAGTCTTATTCTTACCAGCGGGTGAACAACTCACCATGAAAACAGAAAGAGACAATATCAAAACAACAAATTTTCTTATTGGTATCATATACTTCTTTTTTAGAAGATAATAATCAGGTTTATCAGATCGATTTAACATTAACTTCTTCAGCACCTGTATCGGTTAAAAACTGTCTTAGCGCTGCCTGCTTTGATTCATCAGCATTATCGACATCAAAAGCAATACAAAACTTATCATCTGTAATTCTGTCATCCAGCGTTGGATTATCTACACCAGGACCCATACCACAAATAGTGTAGAACGTAACCACCATACCTACGGAGGCAAAAAGAACTGTTACTTCGAAGGTAATAGGTATGAATGCAAGCGCGGAAAAATAAGGCTTACCACCGAATATAATTGGCCAATCTCTGGTAAACACCCAGGTCATGAATAAAAAGGCACTTAAACAGCCAATCAAACCATATATAAAACCTGCAATATGGATACGGCTTTCTGTCAAGCCTAAAATATTATCAAGACCGTGAACCGGAAAAGGTGAATAAACATCCATTATCTCTAAATGATCTTCCTTAGCTTTTTTAACTGCGTGAAGCAGTATTTCCTCATCGTTATATAAACCGTAGAGTACTTGGGTTGATTCTTGTTTCATTTAAAATTTCTTTTTAGCGCAGACAATGCTTAATGATGTGTAGATTCTTTGTGAGCGTTATCATGTTTAATGTTTGGACCTACATACTGATCCCCTCCCGTTTTAAGAATTCCCTTGATTTCAGCTACAGCAACTACGGGAGCCACTCTCATGAAAACAAGATACAACGTAGAGAATAGACCCAATGTACCAATGAACAAACAAACCTCAACCCAAGATGGAGAATAGTAACTCCAGCTGGAAGGCAGGTAATCTCTGGCCAACGTGGATGCGATGATAACAAAACGCTCGAACCACATACCGATGTTGATGAATATAGACATAAAGAAAGTAACCAGAATACTTCTTCTCATTTTCTTACTCCAGAAGATTTGAGGAGAGATAACATTACAACCCATCATACCTATGTAAGACCAGAAGTAAGGACCCATTACCCTGTTATAAAAGGCAAATTGCTCATAAATATAGCCAGAATACCAGGCGATAAACAACTCTGTCAGGTAAGCAACACCAACGATGCTACCCGTTGCCAAAATAACCTTATTCATACTATCAATATGTTCTAAAGTAATATAGTCTTCCAGTTTTAGCACCTTTCTGGTCATTATCATTAGGGTTTGCACCATAGCAAATCCTGAAAAGATTGCACCTGCAACGAAATAAGGAGGAAATATAGTGGTATGCCAACCAGGAATAACGGAGGTTGCGAAGTCGAAGGATACTATGGTATGAACTGATAGTACCAACGGAGTTGCTAATCCAGCTAATACCAAAGATAATGCTTCCCATCTTTGCCAGTGTTTTGCCGAGCCAGTCCATCCGAAAGATACAAAACTATAAATTTTTCTCCTTAGTCCCTTAGCCCGGTCTCTAACGGTTGCGAAGTCCGGAACAAGTCCAGTGTACCAGAAAAGTAATGAAACAGTGAAATAAGTGGATATAGCGAATACGTCCCATAGAAGAGGTGAATTAAAGTTAACCCATAACGGGCCTCTTGTATTTGGATAAGGGAAGATGAAAAAACCAAGCCATAATCTACCCATGTGAATCAGCGGAAACTGACCCGCACACATGACGGCAAAAATAGTCATTGCTTCAGCAGCTCTGTTTACACCTGTACGCCACTTTTGTCTAAAAAGTAATAAGATGGCAGAAATGAGCGTACCAGCGTGACCGATACCAACCCACCAAACAAAGTTGGTAATATCCCAACCCCAATTTATCGTTCTATTCAAGTTCCAGGAACCAATACCTACCCAAATTGTCCAGGTAACGCTAAAAACATATAACGCTAATCCTGTTACGGCTACAATAAAAGCAATGACCCAAGCAGTCGTTGGGGTCCTTTCCGTAGGCCCACATATATCTTCGGTGATGGTATGGTAGGTCTTGCTCCCAGTAATTAAAGGTTCCCTAATCGCAGAAATAGGTGCACTCATGAGTTATATTTTAAAGTAATCAACATATGATGGCTAACCATTTATATTAAGCGTCTAAATTTTCGCTGCGGTTAATAACCTTAGCAGTATAATTTACAGAAGAACGAACGCCAATTTCTTCCAACACAATATAGTTTAGTGGATTATCTAATTTCTTAGATAAATCACCTGACTTATTATTTCTGTCACCAAAAACAATAGCTCCTGTAGGACAAGCTGTTTGACAAGCCGTTCTTACATCGTTATCTTGTAAGGCACGACCTTCTTTTTTAGCTGTCAATTTACCCTCTTGTAATCTTTGAACACAGAAGCTACATTTTTCAATAACACCTCTTGAACGCACGGTTACATCAGGATTTAACACCATCCTTGTTAAGTTGTCAGCGCCAAACGGAAGTGATTCATTACCAATCGTAGGCTCATTTATGGCAAACATATCCGCCTTAGTATAATCCAGCCAATTAAAGCGTCTTACCTTATAAGGACAATTGTTAGCACAATAACGAGTACCAATACAACGATTGTAAGTCATCTGATTAAGACCCTCAGAACTATGAGGCGTAGCAGCAACAGGACAAACATTTTCGCAAGGCGCATTATCACAATGTTGACACATCATGGGTTGATACACCGTATTTGGGTTTTCATACTCACCAAAGAAATATCTGTCAATGCGCAACCAACTCATCTCATGATGCCTTCCTACCTCTCTTTTACCTACAACGGGAACATTGTTTTCAGCCATACAAGCTACTGAACAAGCTCCACATCCGATGCATGCATTTAAATCGATATGCATAGCCCACCAATGCCCTTGAGAATAAACATTATCAACAAATTCATTGATTGGATAGAGCGTTTTGCTATTTAATTCCGCAGCCTCTGCTCTCTTCTCTTCTACATGATGAACCAACTCACTTAATTCATCTAAATTACCTTTATAAATAATAGATCTATCTACGATACCACCCTGATATCCAGAGCCAATGGTCATAGAAGTCTTTTCATCTACATTTAAGGTTTCACCTGATTTAGGATCCTTACCGGTAACCCCCATCGCGTGATGATATTGTACGCACGCAAATAAATCTTCTTTATCTACAGGATCACTTACTTTAGTTTTTGTTGCATAATACTGAGTATTTCCCTGCGCATCTACAGATAACCAAGGATAAACATTTGTGCCAACATTATTGCCCAGGGCTTTTCCCATGTAACCTGTTACGGTACGACCATAACCTATAGCAAGTCCAACAGTATCTTCTAATTGTCCAAATTGTCTTACGGCAGTTACAGCTTGTTTAGTTCCATTTACCTCTAAATCGACAATATCAGCTTCACCGTAAATTTCACGGGGATTAATATTATTTAAGGAAGAAATTTTATTTCCACCCTCCCACTTAACGGGAACGGCAAGATAATTTCCCCAGGAAGTCCTGGAAACGGGATCTGCTAATTCAGAAAGCCAAGGGTTGTTTGCATATTGCCCACCACCCATATTTACTGTTTCAAAAAACGAAATTTCTAAAGCGTTTTGAACTGGTTTTCTTACTTGAGAAGCCGCCTTTTGAACATCTCCGTTAAATGAAGGTACTGAGGTCAAAGCCAAAGGTGCTTCATAAATACCGTCATGAAGACAATTGTCCCAAAAAGCCCGGAAAATAGCAAACCTGCTTTGTGTTGGAAAAACAGATGTTTCCCAATGCTTCATCAGATAATCTAATGCAGGTTGTTCCGACGCTGCATCTATTGCAGCACTTTTTGCCCAGGTAAGCAAAGATACCTCTGTTTGACGTGTGTCAAACAATGGAGATATTGTAGGTTGAATTAGACTGTAATGACCTTTTTTAGGTTGAGCATCTCCCCAACTCTCTAAGAAATGATGCGTTGGCGTGACATAATCACATATAGCCGCTGTTTCATTAGGAACAGTAGAGAATGATACTTTTAATTTAACTTTCTTAGACAGAGTGGCAAATTCCTCAGCGCGAGGTATATCCCAGGCAGGATTAGCACCGTCCATAAAGAAGAGAGCATCCACCTTGCCAGATTTCATTTCTGAAATCAGATCATTCACTGATTTATCAATACCTTGTCTTTGCAATGAAGCATTGGCAAAATCAATGGTTGCACCATAATTTCCCAACAAATAATTGATTGCATTAACTAAGGTTTGTTCACCTACATTGTTTGAACCAGACACAACCAACGATTTACCCTTTGCATTGAAAAGAGTCGTTGCCAGTGTTTTGAATTTCTTTGCCTTTTCAGCGGCTAATGATGGACCACTCTGAGAAGGTAATCCTGCCAAAACAGCCAAGGCATTATATAGAGAAAGAATGGCTGCACCCTGTTCAGAAGGTTTAACCATAATTCTATTATCTGCATTAGAACCAGTCAAGCTCATGTGGCTTTCCACCTGAATATGTTTGGACATTTTAGGATTTTTCAAATCCTCAATTCGTCTATTTTTTACATATTGGGTAGCAAACTCGATAGGAGAAACCCAGGTACCAAGGAAATCAGCTTCAAAAGAGACAATAACCTCTGCATTTTGAAACTGATAATTAGGCACTACAGCCTCACCGAAACAAGCTTCGTTAGCCTGAATTAAAGCAGATGCAGAAATAGCATCATAAGTTACTACACGAGTGTTCGGAAATGCGATAGTAAAATCAGCTATCGCTTTTTTTGTTGTTGGGCTTTGAATGGTTGGAGAAACAATCCTTATTTGACTTGTTGTATTCAGGGCGGCCATAATTTCCGCATCAATCACCTCCCAGCCTGGACCTTTTTTATTCCTGGATGCAGGCTTTTCAATCTGACCATTCTTCACTCTGAATGCACTGGCAATTCTACTTGTGTCATAGAGACTTAGCACACTGGCTTGTGCTCTGGCACTTGTTCCTCCTTTAGATACAGATGAAAGAGAGTTGCCCTCAATTTTAATAGGACGACCTTCTCTTGTTTTAACTAAAATGGAGCAATAATCCCCACCTTGAGCAAAGGATGAGGCATAATAGGTAGCTATACCTGGTACGATGGCATCCGGTTTAATAACATACGGAATGGCCTTTCTTACAGGAATTTCACAACTTGCAGCCACGGTAGCCGCACCAAGACCAAAACCAAGATATTTCAAGAAATCACGACGATTACTATTCAAATCTACCTGACTTGGGTCTTCCAACTGTTGAACCACAGTTAGACTATGAAATTCTTGATTTGATTCGCTTAGGTATGCAGGATCGTTTGCTATTTGAGCATCACCAATCCAGACTTCATTCGATTTATTCTTCATTTTATGCGGAAAATAAGCATTTGGAGAAATAATTTTTTAGGACAATTTGATTTTAGTAGTGGCATTTCTGGCACTCCAGGCCACCTATCTCCTCTACTGTCACCTTATCTCTTTCACCTTTGGCCATTTGCTTGTGCATGCGCTCATAAGATTGGTAGTAAGGATTATCAGCAAATTTCACTTCCGTTTTTCTGTGGCAATTGATACACCAACCCATAGATAAAGGAGAAAACTGGTGAACCTCATCCATTGTCTGCACGGGTCCATGGCAATTTTGACAAGCTACTTTACCAACGGTAACGTGTTGAGCATGATTGAAATAAGCATGGTCAGGTAAATTATGGATTCTCACCCATTCGATAGGACCCTGAACTTTATAATCCCCGGTCTTTTTATCTGTTAAAGAAGTGACGATAGCATCCCACTGATTTTCTATTAATGACTCACCCTCTTCATCTATAGTTCCTTTTTCTTGTACATAAGAGTCAGCGAACCATTTTTTGAAAATTCGCTCAATTTTAGCTTTGCTTAAATTGTCATAATTTTCTATATACTGATCTGTATTAGGGTTATAACCAATGGAAGCATATATTTTTGAAATTTCAGCTGTCCCATATTGTGAACCTACTTTAATTGCCTTATGACAATTCATACAAGTATTAGCTGCTGGAATCACACTCTGCTTACTTCTTCTTGCACCGTCATGACAATATTGACAATCTATTTTATGTAAACCAGAGTGCGTAGCATGAGAAAACTTGATGGGTTGTGTTGGCTGGTAACCTTGTTGTCTTCCCAGATTGATAGCGTTATTTACCGTAGTATAACCACCTAAGACAACAAGAGCAAACAGAACAAATCCGATGACACCTTTACCCGTAACAATCTCCATCAGGGTTTTCCTTTTAGCGTCGGTATTACCTTCGCTAACTTGAACCATAAAATTAAGATTGGATAAGATTCTCGAGAGAATAACTGCCAATAAAATTAAAATACCCGTAAGAAGAATATATAGATTGGTGTTATCAGCAGGTTCCACCGCCGCCGTTGTTCCAGTCGTTCCTCCTGCTGTTGACACTGGATTTGCACCATTAACGTGAACATCCTGTATGTAACCTAAGATATTGTCAATTTCACTATCAGTTAGTGAAGTAAAACTAGTCATAATAGTAGGCTTCCATTCGTTCCAAAGCTCAACCGCTCTGGGGTGACCACTATTAATCATCGCCTGAGAATTTCTTATCCAGGAATACAAATCTTCTTTGGGATAAGCAGCCCAACGTTCTTGAACACCACCCAAAGCTGGACCAGTAAGCTTATCCTTCATATTTTTATTATGACAGGAAGCACATTGGTTTTTAAATAAGGTTTTACCTGCAGCAATATCAACACTCGCAGGCGCAGCCGCAGTAGCCGCGGCGGCAGGCATAGCTGCATCCTGGGAGGATACAGGAAAATATTGTAACAGTAATACACCTGTCAGAAAGAAAACACGCAACATCGATTTAAAAATCATTTTATTCACAGTTTGGAATTCAGAATTGTTTCTAAGTGAAATGAAATGTCATTTTTTTGTCACCGCAAATATATTAAGCCTAACTTGTTTTACCATGCTTTTTTAAGAACTATTCACTATTTAGATAAATTCTAAATAATTAATGATGATTTTTATCCTTTTAATAAATTATATATGGTAAAACAGCCAAATTAATAGCTAATCATCAAAATAAACACCTCTTTGGACTATAATATTTTGAAATAATAATATATACGAAATATTATTTTATAATAATAAATTATATATGTATTTAATTGTCTATCATAGTTTTACACAGATACATCTGCTTTTATCGCTGCATGTGGGTGATAACCTTCTAAAGTTATATCAGAAAAATCAAACTGGAACAAGTCATTTACCTTTTCATTTAGTGAAATGGTGGGTAATTCCTTGGGTGTTCTGGACAGTTGTTCCTCAATCTGGAGGAGGTGGTTATTATATATATGTGCATCGCCAAAGGTATGAATGAAATTACCTGGCCGCAACTGTGTAACATGAGCGATGAGATGAGTTAGTAACGCATAAGAGGCAATATTAAAAGGTACACCTAAAAACACATCGGCAGATCGCTGATAAAGCTGACAACTTAACTTACCTTCTGACACATAAAACTGAAATAAGGTATGGCAGGGAGGTAATCCACTTTTTATCATTCCGGGTATATCAACAGGATTCCAAGCAGAAACTATAAGTCTTCTGGAATCTGGATTGGACTTAATATCAGCTATAACCTGAGATAGCTGATCTATGCCACCAAAATTTCGCCATTGTTTTCCATACACTGGTCCAAGGTCGCCCCATTGGTCTGCAAAATCCTTATTATCCAAAATAAGCTGAACGAATTCGCTCATTTTATCTTTCCATTTTGTTGAATATTTAGGAAAATCAGACGCCCAACCATTTTTTTCAATCCAATACTGAAATGGCCATTCATTCCAGATACTTATTCCCTTTTGAACGAGCGGTCTTATATTAGTTTCCCCTTTTATGAACCAAAGCAGTTCTTCTGCCAACCACCTAAAAGCAACTCTTTTAGTCGTTAGTAAGGGAAAACCCTCCTCAAGATTTATCTTCATTTGGTACCCAAAAATACTTTTCGTACCTGTTCCCGTCCTATCCATTTTTTCAACGCCTTCCTTTAAAATGTGCTGGAGTAAGTCGTGATAAGCTTTCATAACAATTGCATTTGAAGAAATAAAAATTTTAAAATCAAAAAAAAACAATGATAACAATATAATTTAATAATTTGCCTAACAAATAATTTTAAAGTTATGCAGATAATTTTTTCCCTTTTCCCTTTTTTGTTCCTTTTTAATGGTCAAGTGAATAATGTTGACCCTGTGGAAGTCGATAAACAAGGCATTAAAGAAGATTTGCCCTATTTGATTCCATTTTACAAAAAATTACATCAAATGCCAGAGGTTTCATTACAGGAGAAGGAGACTTCTGCTTTATTAGCCTCAGAGTTAAGGAAAATTGGCGTTTCAGTGACAGAGAATGTGGGAAATTCTTATGGCATTGTTGGAATTTTTAAAAATGGTGAAGGCCCAACTATTTTATATCGCACCGATATGGACGCGCTGCCTATGACAGAAAAAACGGGCTTACCCTATGCCAGTACTAAAACATACAGTACAAATGGCACGACATCGGGTGTAATGCATTCCTGTGGTCACGATATGCACATGACTACCTGGTTAGGCACCGCCAGAGCGCTCATAAAAATGAAAGATAAATGGAAAGGTACGCTCATGCTTATTGGACAACCTGCTGAAGAAATAGGCGCTGGCGCGAAAGCATTGTTAGAAGGCGGAATTTACGAAACTTTCGGTGTTCCCAATTATGCTGTGGGATTGCATTGTAGTCCCACCATTCCCGCCGGAAAGGTAGGCTACGGCAAAGGTTATACCATGGCTGCCTCTGAGTCGGTGACCATTACGGTATATGGAAAAGGAGCTCATGGCGCTTCTCCTCACATGTCTGTTGACCCCATTGTTCTTTCCAGTATGTTGATTATGGAATTACAAACGATTACCAGCAGAAGTCTTAAACCTATTGAATCGGCGGTGGTTACGGTGGGTTCCATCCATGCGGGTACGGCCAGTAACATTATTCCCGACGAAGTTAAACTAGGTTTGACCCTTCGAACTTTCAAAGAAGAAGTCAGAACAATGATACACAAGAGAATAACAGAAATTTGTCATGGTACGGCTATGGCTGCTGGTTTACCTCCTGAAAAATACCCGAAAATAGAATTTTCCCCTGTTTACATAGCGGCAAATTACAATAATGAGCTATTAGTAGATAAACTGTCGGGCAGTGCAAAAAAAAGTATAGGTGAAAACATGGTAGTAAATGCTGAGGTTCAGATGGTTGCTGAAGATTTCTCGGCTTATGGAAGGACTTCTCATAAGGTTCCCTCTGTATTGTTTTGGCTTGGAACCGCTCCTGAAGAACGTATTAAAAAGAATGATTTACCAGGATTGCATTCTCCATTTTACTATCCAGACCCTGAAAAATCCTTAGAAACAGGTATTTTGGTGACCTCGCAATCATTACTCGATTTATTTGCTGAAAAATGATACCGTTTGCCAAGAATCCCCTTCTTTAAATTTTAAAAACCTATCTGACGACCCTAATTTTTTAATCTGTATTATATTTTGTTGCGATGGAAATAGTTCTGTGAAAAAGGTTGCTTTAATTTTTAATTCTTTCCCGTCAGACGGGTTATCAAATGAAAATTGTAACGCTAAACTATCCCCTATTTTTTCACATCCTGACCACTGCAATTTAATGTATTTATCATTGATTTTTATAGGCATATTTTTAGTGAAATAGGACAGAATAAGGCTTTCTTTGGCACATATATCCGTTGAGGATAATTTCCCTTTGTTGTATAGCCGGAGTATATTCTCAAAATCGTCTGAAAAAATTTTTATTTTAATAAGGCTTTGGTTTTTACCTTTTGATAAACTTACTTCGGAAACTGAAAGGTAAATGCCGTGATCATTCTCTGTATTCAGGTCATAAAAAGATAGCCAAACCCACAAGAAAGCACCCAATAAAAACATAATTAGCTATTTTTACACTATTGCCATCCATTTAAAGACGCCAACAAAAATGAATCATTTACCTATTGATTTAAAAAACGCTGATTTATTTAAGCAGGAAGCCTATATCAACGGTCAATGGACTAAAGGTACTGAGAAAAGGACTTTCCCTGTTTATAATCC
>JAIYCH010000084.1 GCA_027488135.1 Saprospiraceae bacterium
TCCTGACTTCGCCACACTTTTTCAGGATATTTTTTATTATATTGAATATTAATGTGTTATAATTTTTGCGATACCCAAATGGGTATCGCAAGACTAAAAATCTTTATTTTTATGGGATGTTTATATCACGTAAAAAAAATCGGTCTGGAAGCACAAGCGTTGTTGTTATTAGCAAAGCTAGTGGTAAGTTAAAATACCTAAAAACCATTGGAATTAGCTCTGATGAACAGGAAATTGAAAAGTTTGTCATCGAAGCTCGGGAATTTATACATACCTACGAAGGCCAGATAGATCTTTTCAAGTCCTTCGATGATGAAAGAAATGAAGAGCTTCGCACAAATGCTTTTATTTCCAATATTGAGAATGTCCTTTTAAATGGTTCTCAACTGATTTTAAATCAGATATATAAACGAATTGGTTTTGATCAGATTGATGATGAAGTCTTGAAACATTTAGCCGTAGCCAGGTTAAGCCAACCTATGAGTAAAGCGTCTACAGTTGAATATTTGAAATCCCATTTTGATGAAGATTTAACGCTTTCAAAAATTTACCGATACCTGGATACCCTTTACAATACCCAGCAAGGAAAAGTACAGGAAATCAGCGTAGAACACACTCGAAGAATTTTAGGAGGAAGAATAGGGTTGATGTTTTATGATGTCACGACCCTTTATTTTGAGACTGATCAGCGGGATGAACTTCGTGAAAGTGGGTTTTCAAAAGATGGCAAACATAGTCAGCCCCAAATTGTGTTGGGTTTACTAGTTAGCCAGGATGGATATCCTTTATCTTATTCGATTTTCAATGGTTCTCAATACGAAGGCAGGACGATGATACCGATTGTTGAGGATTTTGTCAGCCGCTTTGATTTGTCCGATTTTGTTGTTGTGGCAGATTCTGGATTAATGAATAAATCAAATATCGCATTGCTTGAATCAAGTGGATATAAATACATCATTGGAGCAAGAATCAAGAGTGAATCAAAGGAAATCAAGCAGTGGCTGCTCACCCTGGAGAAGAAAGAAGGTGTTTTTTACGAGCAATCGTTAAGGGGGAATCGATTAATCGTTGGTTATACCGATAAAAGAGCCAAAAATGATAAGTACAACCGTGAGAAAGGAATAAGAAGACTCCAGAAAGAGTACAAGAACGGCAATATAACTAAAGAAAACATTAACAAGCGTGGGTATAATAAGTTTTTGGAGATATCAGATAATATCCAGGTGAAAATCAATCAGGACAAGATTAAGGAAGATGAAAAGTGGGATGGATTGAAGGGATACATCACGAATACAACGCTCTCAGCATCTGAGGTATATGCCCAATACAATGGCCTATGGGTTATAGAAAGAGCGTATCGGATAACTAAGGGAACTATTGAAATGAGGCCCATGTTCCACTTTAATCCACGTCGAATTGAGGCTCATGTTTGCATTTGCTTTGTTGCGTATAAAATGCATAAAGAACTTGACAGGGTGTTAAAACTGTCAGGTATCGATTTAAGTGCTGATAAAGCGCTTGCCATCGCTAAAACAATCACAACACTTAAGATAAAATTGCCTTTACAAAACAAATCTATTTATCACACTTTACTTTTAACCAAACAACACAACCAACTCAAACTACTTTATAACGAAAAATATTGGCAAAGTATCGAGAAAATTTAAAATGGGTATCGCATTGGCGAAGTCAGGATTCTTTTTTAAAGAATACTTATTCCCTATATTAAAATCAATCTAAGTGCGCAAAGCAAGCGGCACCGATGATGCCCGCGTTATTTCTCAATTTTGCGGGTTTAAGTTTTGTTTTTACGTTTAAAAATGGGCTAAACAGGTCAAAATGTTTACTAATGCCACCGCCCAGGAAAATTTGGTCAGGATTTACTAATAAATCCATATAGTTCAGGTACTCATCGAACCGCTTCCCCCACTCTTCCCAATCAAGATTAAGTTCTTTTCTAATACGGCTGGAGGCATAATGTTCTGCAATCATACCATGCATACGAACGTGACCGAACTCAGTATTTGGCAGCAACTTACGGTCAAGGAACAGAGCGCTACCCAACCCAGAACCAATGGTAATGAGAAGAACCACTCCTAACATGTCTTTTCCGTGTCCATAATTCATTTCAGCCAAACCAGCTGCATCAGCATCATTTATGACACGAACCGGAAGTTCGGTAGATTTTTCAAGAAATTTTTTGACATTCAGGCCATTCCAGTCTTTGTCAATATTGGCAGCGGAATAGGCTGTACCCTTTTTAATAATACTAGGAAAGCCTACACCTATCCGTTTTTTCCATTTAAAAGCCTGCACTAACTCTTTAAATGTTTCTGCTACGGCTTCGGGAGTAGCAGGATTTGGCGTTTCAAGCCTGATACGATCTGAAACAAGAATCCCCTTAGTACTATCAACGAGAGCCCCTTTAATACCTGAGGCTCCAACATCGACACCTAATATAATATCAGCATTAGGCATAAGCTGGCTATTTAATCAATTTTAAAGTCATCAATACATCTGAAACGGGTCTATCTGCGCCATCCTTTTGAACTTTTGCTATTTTATCAATGACATCGAGTCCTTCTATTACCCTTCCAAAAACGGTATAATTATTGTCTAACTGCGGGGTTCCGCCCAGGGCAAGATATTCTTCTTTTTGTTTATCACCATATTTGATACCATTACGAGACTCCATTATTTTCAATGAATTCTCACTTACAGGAGCGCCATGAACGATATAAAACTGAGAACCAGAGGAACGCATTTCCGGATTTGAAGGACCACCAGTTCGTGCTGCTGCCAATGCACCTTTCACATGTACCAGTTGGTCATTAAATTCAGCTGGAACGGTATAACCTGGTCCGCCCATACCTAAACGAGCACCTTTAGCTGCATTTCTTGACTGCGGATCTCCCCCTTGAATCATAAATCCATCCATGACTCTATGAAAAAGCAAGCTATCGTAGAATGACTCCTCTACTAACTTCATGAAATTATCGCGGTGCGCCGGGGTTTCGTCATATAACTTGATAACCATATCACCGAATGAAGTTGACAAATGAATCAAACAATCTTCAGGAGCTTTAATCGTAATATTTTCCATACTTATTCGTTTTTTCTTTCCATTAAGAGCTGTCAGGCGGACCACAAAACTACCTGACTTATAAAACTTATGAACAGGTGTTGAATCTACTGACATACTTCCATCGCCAAAATCCCAAAGGAAATCGGTTGCCTTTTTAGAATCATTTTTGAAATAAATTGCTCCCGGAGCTACGGTATTACCCTCCCAGCTAAATCTTGAAACAGGCCTGTTACAGGCAAAAGAAGTTATCAACAAAAGAACCAGAAAAAAAACCGAAACATTATTCATTAGGAGCGGAGTATAAAAAAAGAATTCAAAGTTAATATAATATTAAGGAAAACAAATATTAAAAGGGCGCTAGGCTAAAAAATGATTCAAGGATTGGGTAATAAGAGATGCTGCATTTCCACCGCCGTAATAATCATTTACTTTTTCAAATTTTTTATTAAGGGCTAATTGGACGGCATTTATAATAGTATTGAAATTAGCTCCTGTGAGTTGGTTATAACCGCCATTAACTAATTCCACCCATTCCGTTTGATCCCTCAGGGTCACACAAAATTTATTAAAAAAGTAGGCCTCTTTTTGCAATCCACCGCTATCGGTAAGAACCAGCTGAGTATTTTCCAATAATTTAATCATATCAAAATAACCAACAGGATCAATGGTAACAAACTCAGGTTTTAGATTCCTTTCAGACATTATTTTTTTTGTCCTAGGGTGAAGAGGAGCCACTACTTTTATTTCCTTATTAATGGCATTCAAAGCTTGAACAATAGCGGATAGATTTTCAGGAACATCGGTATTTTCCTGTCTATGAAAAGTTACCAATATATAGGGTTCACTTTTTAATTTCAGTTTATCGAGAACTGAAGATTTTTGATGAGCTATTTTCGCATAAAAAATGGCTGCATCCTGCATTACATCTCCTGTTAGTTCCATGCGGGAGGGTAAAGAACTGAATCCCTCGGACATTAAATTATCGATGGCGGTTTGGGTTGGACAAAATAACAAATTACTTATTCTATCCGTAAGTATTCTATTAATTTCTTCCGGCATATCCATATTAAAACTTCTCAAGCCAGCCTCCACGTGAACCAATGGAATCCTTAATTTTGAAGCGGCTAAAGCACCGGCCAGGGTGGAATTAGTATCGCCATATACCATAACGGCATCGGGTTTTTCCGATAATAGCAGAGATTCTATGCCTTCCAGCATTCTACCTGTCATAGCCCCATGAGAAAGGCTATGTATAGCCAGTTGAAAATGAGGATTGGGGATAGACATTTCCGAAAAGAAAATGTCTGACATATTTGCATCAAAATGTTGACCGGTATGTACTATTTTTTCCTCAAAACAGCCTTCTTCCTTAATCACTCTTGACACAGCGGCAGCCTTAACAAATTGGGGCCTGGCCCCCACGATAGTGATAATACTTTTCGGCATTAACCTAATTTTTTAAAATGTTTTAACGGGGAGCGTTGGAAACACGCTGTAAATAAGTTGATTATTTGGTACAAATATAGCTAATCCAGTAAGCAATAAAATCATAAAATCTACATAAAAGGATTGATTTTCCAAATACCAAAGTTCAAGTTCTCCTTTATGAGGAGCAATTTTTTGTTTATACAAACTTATGGGGGAAACGGTTGGGTCAGATAAAATTTTGTCTTCATTTCTAAAAACGATAGAACCAACACCTGTTATACCAGGTTTAACTGAATAGATTTTATTTTTAACTTCATCTGAATAACAATCGAACTCAGATTTATCCAAAGGTCTTGGACCAACGAAGCTCATATTACCTATGAGTACATTCCAAAGTTGTGGTAATTCATCAATTTTAAACTTTCTTAAAATTCTCCCAATGGGCGTAATACGCGGATCATTTCCAATAGTCATGGTGCCATAGGTCATATTATGGCTATTGGGAATCATCGTTACAAATTTGAGAATAGTAAAAGGCTTTAGATTAAATCCAATCCTAGGCTTTGTGTACAAAACCTGCCTATTCAATACAAAAAGAAGGAGCACAGTAAAAAGCAACAAAGGGAACAAAAGAACGAGTAAAAAAGCAGCAAAAAAGGCATCAATAACCCATTTTCTTCTTGAATAGGAAGGATTATTTACAGGAAAAGGAAATGTATGAAAATCCTTTTGATTAAAATCTGGAAATTTACTATTCACGGGGAACGGCACTGTAATAAATTAAACCATTATTTCCCTGCGAGCAAATGCTCATACACCTCAAATGTTTTTTCCACCACCAACGCTTCAGAAAATTCATTTTGAACAATGTTGCGACCATTTTCACCCAATAACCTGGCGAATGCAGGATTATCAAGTAAACGTCGAATAGCTTCAGCCAAAGCCACCTCATCTTTTACTGGGATGAGTAGACCGTTAACTTCATGTCTCACAATCTCTTTACAGCCGGGAACATTCGTTGAAATAATAGGTTTACTACAAGCGGCTGCTTCGAGAAGAACCTTAGGTAAGCCTTCCCTATAAGAAGGTAGAACCACCATGGTTGCCATATTTAGCACCTCATTCATGTTTCGTTTATAACCCCACCATTCAACTAGGCCTGCCATTTCCCAAGCTCTAAGCTGCTTTGTTGGAATGAGTGCAGGATTACCATCGTCGGCACGGCCTACGAGAACAAATTTCACCTTTGGATAGTCAGCTTTTAGCAGCGTAACGGCATTGACAAACTCATAAATACCTTTATCAAAAAGCATTCTTGCCGGTAACATCACTATTACGTCTCCAACTTTTGCTGGCATGGGAGAAAATACGGAGCAATTTACACCAGAACCAAGAATAAGTCTTGTTTTAGATTCTTCAATCATCCCCTCTTGAATAAAAAGATTCAAGTCGTCAGGATTTTGAAAAATAGTTTTGCTATTGGATGTATTCAGTGCCAATTTATATAAAAAAGTAGTAATTATCCTAACAATATTATTTTTAGGTAACGAAGTAAACACATAACCAAGTCCACTAATTGCGTTGACAACGAAAGATTTATTTAAAAGAGACGCCATAATAGAACCGTAAATAATAGGTTTCACGGTAACATGATGAATTATTTGTGGACATAAATCTCTGTAAAGCCTCCAAAACGCAACCATTGTTTTAAGTTCCCTAAAAGGATTTAGCCCCTTTCTAGACATCTCCAGCGTGATATGATTTAACCCGGCAGCTTTAATGAGGTGAGCATCGCCCGTATCAGGAGTAGCCACAAAGACCTCCCATCCCAACTTCAAAGCCTCTAAAGCTATAGGCAACCTATAAGCTAGAAACCCCCAATCGGTGTTGACAACAATAAGAATTCTCCTTCTAGACCTCTCCAAGTTAAAAATAATTAAAGTTACTCATTAGGTTTTGGAACCTCTGATTTTTTTTGTCAAAGTGATTTTTGGAACGTAAATTGTTGATATTGCAATAAATACAGGAATAAATTTAACTCTGTGCCTTAATGCTGTCCCAAAATTTCCGACTCCCCAGGAGTAAACTACTAATAAAGGTATCAAAATTATAAGTATTATTGTAATAATTTGTTTATGTTTTTCAAACAAGATTCCTTTAGCAATCCAATAAAAAACAAACAAATAAAGTAAACCATCAACGAACCCGAGGAGGTGGTTTATTGCCCTAAGGTCCCAAATAAAAGGTGAAAACAATAAGTAACCCAATCTGGGAATGATTAATAAAAAAAAATCTAAAGGTGATTTGGGGGAAAGCCAATCAGGATAAACAGAACCTCCAAAATTGGTTACTTTAGTTTGGAACAAAATTCTTGAAAAGGTGAAAATGTCATCAAAATTACCTAAATATGGTATTTTTATACCTGGTAAAATAGTAAATAAATATAAGGTACCAAGTGGCGTAACCGTTAAAAGAATTGCTTGGATAATGCTAAATTTATCTTGCCTGTATCTAATTTTAAAAAAATCTATACTTTCTATAAAAAATATTATAAAAAATGTGATGCCTCCTAAAATAAGCGCACTGTGCAAATAGTATAAGGGAATAAAACAAACTAATGTCAATATACCGTAAATAACATTCTTGCTTATATACCATTTAGCAAAATAAATAAAGGCTAAAAGTAAAAAAAACATTACAAAAACTTCCCTTAAAATTAAAGAATTATACAATATAACGGTAGGAAAAACGGCTAGAATACAAGCTGATTGTTTAGCCTTTTTCTCATTATTACTTAACAAGAAGGATAATTTATATACTAATAGAATACACAAAACACCAATAAATATACTTATACACTGAAGCAGTAAAGGACTCCTCCCAAAGAGCCTGTAAATCAATGAAAGGACCCAGGTAAAAGTAAGTGCTAAATTATTTGTTTTAAAACTCAGTAAATATTCATTAAAAGGCATTTGAGAAAAAGACCATGCATAATTCTCAAATTTTACGGCATCTATTTTCCCATCTGGCAACTGAAAAATAAAAAAATGTATTAGCGCTGCCAATATTCGGAGTAAGGCACCTATCCAAATAATACTTTTTAATAATGGCCACCTTATGGTCATTGCATAAATCAATAACAATAACAGGCAAATTCCTATTATGCCTAGAACAGCTTCCACTTTAATAATTTTCTTTATACCAAGCCTGAAACATGAGGATAGCCCAAAGTTGATAATGCCAATTTCTTTTTCCCGAAATATGTTCCTCCCATTTTTGCCTTACTACTTTTGGGTTTAACATACCACTCTCTATAATGACATTTTCATCGAGTAAATCTTCTGCCCACTCTTTAAGTGGACCTTTTAACCAAGCTTCCAAAGGAATCCCAAAACCCATTTTGGGTCTGTTTATCAAAATTTTAGGAATATATTTTTTAAGTATTTCTCTTAAAATCCATTTTGATGTCCCTTTATTAATTTTAAATGATAGAGGTAATGAGGAGGAAAATGCAAAAACATCATGGTCAAGAAAAGGAATTCTGCTTTCCAAGGAAACCGCCATACCTGCACGATCTACTTTACATAAAATATCATCGGGTAAATAAGTAAGTAGATCATTCAGCATCATTTTATCCATATTATCCTGGAATAAATCTGAACCTATTAACTTATTCCTTTGTGGACTATAGTCAAAATTTAAAATTTCCACGGGATTTTCCCATTGCTTAACTAATCTAAAATAAACATCGTCAAAGGATTCCACGGCCAATAATGATGACGCTTTTTTCAGTTTATCTGTTAGATTAGAAAAATGATATTTTTTTGGTAAAACATAATGTAGTAAGCTCGAAAAAACATCCCATTGTTGGGTATTTAATTTATTAATTGACGAATAAAGTCCTGAACGAAGAGGCTTAGGGATAAATCTTAGATAATTCCATAATTTTTCAGCGAAAAAATACCGGTTATAGCCCCCAAAAAGTTCATCGCCACCATCGCCGGAAAGAGCAACTTTTACGGTACCAGCAGCTAATTTACTTACCAAATAGGTCGGAATTTGAGACGAATCAGCAAAAGGTTCGTCATACATACTACCCAACAACGGAATTACGTCAAAACAATCTTTTGGATTGATATAAAGTTCCGTATGATTTGTACCTAAACGATTAGCTATTTTGTTTGCAAACACGGCTTCATTAAATCCATTTTCATCGAACCCAATGGTAAATGTATTTACAGGCGAGTTCGAAACAGCACTCATTAGAGACACGATCAAAGACGAATCAATGCCACCGGAAAGAAAAGCACCCAATGGAACATCCGCTAATAATTGACTTTGAACAGCCCTTTTAAGAACATTTTCTGTTTCATCGATGGCCTCAGTAACAGAACCTCTGAAAGGATTCTTCTTCCCGCTAATCATGGTATCGATGGCAGACCAATAAGTACTAATACAAACCGTCATATTATCCAACGAAACCGATAAAATGCTCCCTGGCGTTAATTTACTTATACCCTTATAAATAGATAGAGGCGTTGGCACATAATTATATTGCAAATAAAGACCAAGCGACGTAGGATCAATTATCTTTAAGAAATGTGGGTGAATTCTTAGCGCTTTAAGTTCGGAGCCAAAAAGGAAAGAATCACCTTGCCAGCCGTAGTATAACGGCTTTTCACCAAAACGATCTCTGGCGAGGAATAATTTCTTCTCCACTTTATCCCATAAGGCAAGTGAAAACATCCCCGTAGTTAACTTCAACGTCTTTTCTAAACCCAGAGCACTAATCATTTCAATAAGCGTTTCCGTGTCAGAACTCCCCTTCCAGGAGACTGCAAACCCACTTTCAGCTAAGACCTTTCTACAAGCTAAATGGTTATAAATTTCGCCATTATATACCATGGCGAACCGACCATTTGCGGAAAACATTGGCTGGCTACCTGCTGAGCTAAGCTCTAAAATAGAGAGCCTTTGGTGACCAAAAGAAATACCGCTCACATGATCTTGCCAAATATTAGATTCATCAGGACCACGATGCGTCAACGACCTGGTCATCTTGAGTAAAGTACTTTCGTTAAGAAAAGCTGAGGATAAAACCCCTACGAAACCGCACATAGATATTAATTTTTGTATCCGACGGAGACCCAAAAGGGGGGATAGTCAGAAAATTTAATATCAGACAAGCCAGCTATTTTCATCATATTCTCAATTTCCACTTTTGAAAATCTATGTTCAATAGAGGTTCCAAAACGATCTAATGCATCATTTTCCATTGTATATAGCGATGAATTTTTGTAATATGCCAAAGGAAAATGATTCGTATTAAACTCAAGATAATCAAAAAATTTAGCCAATCTAGAAAATGGAAAGTAAATAAACCTTGCAATAACTTTACATGTAACCAACTTAATTTTGAATGGTAACTTAGAAATAATTTTCCTAAACAAATCAGATACTTTCCAAAGTAATTTATACCAAACAGGTTTGTTATCAAATGAAAAGTATAAATAAAGCAACAATGGTGCTCCTTTTTTTAATTTTTTAACAGCAATATTCAATGCAGAGGCAGTATTTGGAACATGGTGAAGAACGCCTAAAGAAAAACCAAAATCAAAGTAATTATCTTCTGAAGTGATATTTTCAATTGAGCAAAGGTGAAAAACACAATTATCTAAATTTTTACAGTTTATTTTTGCAATTTCTAAAGCCTTTTCGCTGGCATCTATACAATGTAATGTTCCAACTTTAGGCGCAACGAATCTGGACCATCTTCCCGAACCACATCCAAGATCAAATCCAACAGAATTTTTGGAAATTAAATCCCATGGGAAAATTGCAAAATAATCATTAAAATATTTTTCAATAAATCCATCCTCAAGATTTATATGATTATAATAATGCCATTCTTCCCCAAAAGAATTAATAGTTTTAGTATCTAAATTCATCTTATGCGAACTAAAAATTTTCCCATAAATTATTATATCTGTTTAACATTAAATCAATATTAAAATACTTAATTATTCTATTCCTACTTTTAAACCTTAATTCATCCCAATATTTTTTATTATTTAGAAACAAATTATATGCCTCAACAATTTTATCAGACAAAATATTTGAATCACCGACTGGAATAAGCCAGCCACAATCATTAATTAACTGTGATATTTCACCCACACTAGTGGAAATACATGGAATAGACATAGACATCCCTTCACCTACAACATTTGGGAAAGCTTCACTTTTAGAAGAAAGCACTAACAAATCAAAAACAGGCATAATTTCATAACTATCAAATCCACCACCTAGTAGTCTTATTGATGATGGCCATTCATGTAAAATTTTTTTTAATTTTATATTTTCATTATCCAATTTATTACCCATTAAAACAAATTTAATATTTAGATTAAGTGAAGCAACTATTTCGATTGACTTACTCAAAGTAATTATATCCTTAAATTTATCATCTCTTCCAACATACCCAACAATAAAATTATCCTCTGAAAAATTCATACTTTTTTTTGTTGAAACCTTTTTATATGGGTTAGGTTCCCAGTAATTAGTATCAAAACCATTTAAAATAATAATCTTGTTTTTATCACTAAATCCAAAATCTGTATGTTGTATAGAAGATAGCGATGAATTATAAATTATTTTATTCGGTATTTTAGAAAAAAAGGCACATAAATAAATCACCATTTTATTTAATTTTTTTTCTATTTCAATACCATAAAATGATTGTCTAATATTCCAAATTAACTTGATTGACCTATCAAACAAAATTAAATAAACTAAAAGAGCTACTAAATTGCCAAAATGCATCCAACCTTGAATAATATTTGGTTTAATTTTTCTAACTATTTTTATCAAATTGTATATAGAAAGAACATCAATCCTTCCTCTTTTTAAATTTAAAAAATGAATTGGAATTTTTAAGTTATTTATTCTACGGCCAAACTCCTCTTCAGGAGTTAAGGATATTACAAACATCTCATGTTTATCTGCTAAATTTGAATTTAAGAGATTAAAAAGAGTTCTTTCTGCACCTCCCATACCTGTGCCACTAATTATGTGTAATATTCTATTTTTATTCAACTTTATACAATTATTATATCTATAGTAACTTTATTAACCATAAAACTATTCACGTTTTTGTTATTAATTGCTCAAATATATAATTTTGATTTTTGCAATTTATCCTTTTATTTTTGTTACCTAAAACAATTATTTCTTATCTCCAAAACTATCTTATTCCCGTATTTTCGCTGGTTTTAGATATGCCGCTATCACGTGTTCCTACCTAAAACGCCTTTACTTAGGTGGTTTTCATCACATAACCCAAATCACATAAATGCACATATTCCTGTGAATATATCAATTTCGTCCGTACAAATCATATTTGCCTGTCATATGAATAAAAGTATGTGGAGTATATTTCAATTTTGAAGAGAGAGGCTTCATTAATAATACGGGTCCATAGTCGACAAAATTACCCCCTATCCGATATTGGGGCCTTTCAACTAGCATGGTAGATAACCTATCTATTTACTTTCGCATAGATGTTAAAATAATCTGCAAATTGCATATTCTTTGTTATTAACCTCCATAGAATAGTTTATTTCCTTTTCTATATTAAATTAAGGAAGAAAAAGAGAATCCAAAAAATCCTCCCAGTTTAGTCGATAATTCTCAATTGAGTAATTGATACAATTTTCTTGAACAGAGTACTTTAATTTATTCAAAAGTTCCTTATTTGAATATACAGATTCCAAACAATTTGCCCATTCCTTAAAGTCAACATCATTAACCGGGCATTTCAGCAAAACACCCCCTTGACCAATAAAAGGATAAACTAATTCTGATGTGTATTCATTGATGTTTGCGATAAATTCTCTTGGTCCAGTTTGAATATCCGAACAAATAGGTATTATTCCATTTTTTGCAGCTTCCAACATGACTACTGGAAAACCTTCCCAAAATGATGGCAAAATCAAAAAATCATAATTTAAAGAAAAAATATCAATCTTATCCACATATCCGCTATACTTGATATTTTCATTTAATCCATCTAAATCATTAAGAAAAGAGTTTTTGATATTAATTCCTTCATTATCAACATTTTCAGCATCTCCATAAAAATCTAATGAAAAGGAAATTCCGTCTTGTTTTAAAATCCTACAAATTTTAATAATTGCTAAATTGTTTTTTGGTGCAGCGAAACGGCCTACATATAAAATTTTCATGTCGGGGTATAAATTACTTTGCTATTTGAGATAACTATACTTTTTTCATACTGATTTTTGATTCCATGAGAAACATAATGAATGGCGTCTAATTTTCTTAAAAAGTATAAATTTTTTTTATTTAAACTGCTATTATTAAAATATTTATTAGCTGATTCATGTATAGACCCAATGATTTTTGATTTAGCATGGAAGAGTTTCCCAATAATTCCGAAATAAATTCCTGTCATTCCTTGACAAATAATAAACTTAGGCTTTAAAACCCAAATTAAATATATAAACTTAAAGATTCTTACAAAATAAAACAACTTTCTTAAACCCATATAATCAGATCCCCATGGAAGTATCAATACAATTCCACTAAAATTTGTTTTTTTTACACTCGGAGAACAATATCCAATAATTATTGGAATGTATTTTTTATTCATTGCATTTTGAAGAAAATAGGCGACAGACGCCTGACCTACCATACCCAGCATAGGTGCAAGTATAAATATTATTTCTTTTGAATTTTCTTTTGAATCTTTAAGAATTTTTGATAGTTTTCCATGCATAAGTTTAAATTTCATCAGCGAATTTTAGAAATTGCTGCATCTTAGATTCCCATGATATTTTTTTCCTTAATTCTAACCAATTAAGAAAATATTGATCTCTGTTAGTATCAATTTTATGAAGCCATTCCATAATATTTTCTAAGATTAGTAAAGAGTTATCATTTGGAACATTAAAACCTAACAAGTCAATTGTTGAATTAATGTCCTGATCTTTGTATCCATAAATAAATGGAAGTCCCATTGAAATATACTCTCGAGATTTTAAAGGACAAGCTTCATCCATATTTTTCAAAAAAAGGCCTAAGGTGGATACTCCCATATTTGCATTTTTCGCAAGTTCAATTATTTCATTTTCATTTTTAGAACCGTGAAATAAAATATGCTTAGGCAGCTTTATATGATCAAAACTATTTTTAAATATTTCACCAACTATATCTATTTTTACATTTAATTGCCTATCACTTACTTCCCATTTAACAACAGATTCAAAGAATCTTTCAATTCCATGCCATGGCTGAAGTTTTGAACATATCATTAATATTCTTAAAGAACTACCTTTGAAATATTGAAAAGCTGGCAAATCTAATTTTTTATGATTAAATCCATTTGTTATTGTAACAATTGGTTTATTAAATGATTCTATTTTTGCAATTTCACCTGTTACACAAATTTTACCATCTATTACCAAATCAGATAGTTTTTTAAATGTCCAATAAGTTAATGCTAAATCATGTCTCCCTAAAGCAAGATATTCGTTCACAATTTTTGTATGGTATTCAACAATAAACTTAAATTTTCTTTTTTTAAAAAAGAAAAAGAAAAATGGTGAAAACCCATAAATTCTGGAAAATATTAAATCATATTTTTTTTGATTAACATAATTTACTACATATTTGGTTGTAAAAAAAAAGCCTGTTTTAAATACGAACTTAGGTAACTTTTCAAAAACTAAATTAGGTGAAATTGAATTTAATACTGGTTTTTCTAATTCATGAAAAATGATAAATTCAATATTCCTATCCAAACCATAAACCGCTTCTGCTTGACTATTAATTTTATTCAAAAGTCCAGACATATTATGCGGAAGTAGATACAAAAAGGCAATTCTCCTCATCTCCGTATCCCAAAATAAATTACCCCAATCAGAAAACCCAAAACAAACAAGGCCCAAAACCACCTCATCGAAGGTTGAATTTCTTTAATTAGCGGATATTCAACCCCTTCGATGATGGTAAAAAGAGGTGTTTGTTGCCTAAGTTCACTCCTTACAATCTCCAGACTGGCAATAGATTCTGAATATAATTTACCAATAAATTCACCTTCATTATTGAGTAATTGCCCCTCTACCATGGTGGCGCTATAAGCTGGATTCAAATCGATAGATTGTACAGACTGATTTGCAATACGCTTTGATTTATTAATTAATAACCCTAGTAAACTATCTTTGCGTTGTTCAATCTGGTTAATATTGTTTTTAATTTCCTTCGTTTTCCCCTCCAAATAAAATTGTAAAGTATATTGCAACAATGCTTCTGTGAAATATTTGGCAAATTCTTCGTTTTCAAACTTTCCTGAAAATTGAGTGAAATTTGTTCCATCTTCCGCTGGTTTGACTGATAAAAGTGGTTTTATTCTGTCTGCTAAGCCCCTTAATATGCTCACCTGTTCTTTATTCAATTCTTCATAAGGAATTGATTTCAATGGGAAACCAGCTACCTTTTCTCCCTCAAGAACTAAAAACTTTGACGCAAAAGATATTGATTCATTACCTTGATAAGGTAATAGCAAGGTTTCTCTAATCATTTTTCCATGTGTCAACAATCCTAAAAAGTTTTGAACAGTGTAGAGTCCAATATCGTTATTATCCTTCTGACCTAAGCCTAATTGCTGCGCAATGATATTATTCTGACTAGCCTGTTGGTTCCCAGAACTTAAGATGAACAAAATATTAGCTGCAAAATAGGAAGGTAGTTGTTTAGCATAGAACCATCCCACTGAACCTGAAAGAAGTGCAAAAACTAGTATATAAATCCAATACCGTTTTACCTGATTGAATTTAATCTGTATTTTCTCCTTAAACTCAGGAATACTTATTTCCCCCGGATAAAAATCGTCGTCATTTGTTTTATTAGTCATTTTTATTTTAATAATTGAACAATTCCTAATATAAAGGTAGAAATACCAGCAATAGTAGAGGATGCTAAAGTAAGATCAGTGATATTGAATTTCCTCCTACCGTCAGATGGTGGCATTTTAGGTACAACAACAAAAGCACCCGGTTCAACACGTGGAAACTTATTAATCAGACCTAAAACCTTGGAAGTTGATTTTGCACTGCCATCAGGAAAAATAACAAATGTTTTTTTTCTCAATGCTTCCTCCTTAAATCCTCCAGCCTGCTTAATAAAAAAATTTGCTCTTCTTCCTGATTCAAAAGTAAGTCCAACAGGATTAAAAACCTCACCCTCTACAATGATTAAATTACTTTGTCTGGGAATAATTAAAATATCCTCCGGTTCTAAAAAAACGTCATTTTTTGAGCCTGGATTTTTCAAAGCGGCTAATAAATCTATGGCAATCTCCATAAATTCCCTTTTTTCTAAATTGAGCTGAAATAAAGTATCCAAACCAAAATTTTCAGAAGTTTTTTCTACCTCATTATTGTCTAATAAAAAATCACCCTTAAACTTTCTGATTAGTTTAGCTCCTTTTAAATTTGCTTCAGGCAGACTTCCTCCAGCTCTAAAAAATAAACTACTGATTCTTTCATCCTTTTTTTGTATGGCATATTTCCCAGGAAATAGCAATTGTCCTTTTATTTCGACAAAGGTTTGAGCCTGAAGCAATGGATTTTTCCTGATGGTAATGACATCAAATGGTTTCAATAAAATTTCATTTTCCATTTTATTTAATGATGTCGAAGGTATTTCCACAATAATACTCTCTGACAATTCTGCCATTTTATTGAAAGGGTCTATACCCCCTTTCCTTCTGGTAATTTCAATATTCATTTGAGTTGCCCCTTCTGTATATCCTTTACCAAGTAAAATAATATCCTGTAAAGTTAAATTATCTGCATAAGGGAAAACACCAGGTTCTTTTATTTCTCCATAAATAGTAACAAATTGAGGAACGCTCAGGTCTTTTTCTGATTTTATTATGACTTTATCATTAGCTTCCAGAATATATTCACCCATTTTATTATCATTTAAATCAAATGATATTATATTGAAAGATTGATTTTTATTTAACCTGTAAATTATAATTTTTTCCATAAATGCCTCATTTTTCAACCCACCAGCTAAAAAAATTAAATCCTTTACTTTTAAATCCTTTTTCCATGGAAATTCTCCTTGGTTTTGAACAGCACCCTCAATAGTAACTTTTAATGATTCTTCTAAATCAAATATGCTTTTTACAATTAATTCATCTTTTGGCTGAAGCAATATATCTGTACTATCTTTGTTTAAAATTGTTTTTAAATTAATATTTAAAGCGTATTTTCTACCTTCTGAGTCAGTTCTAAAAAGAACAACTCTATCTAAATATGCGTCAGGTAAAAACCCGGAAGCCAACTTAATAAGTCCTGATATGGATAGACTATCCTTCCACGAATAAATTCCAGGTCTATATACTGGGCCCGTAATTGTGATACTATTTGTAAATCTATTTAAAATAGTATCCACCATGAAAATATCTCCGGCTATAGGTTTAAAATGATGAAAAATGGAATCAGGAATATCCATTACCATTTTTTCCTTTAAGCTAAATCTTTCTAACCTTATTCCTCCTTTGTATGCTTCTTCTGATAAGCCACCACCATATTTTAATAAATCCAATAATGTTTCATTATTATTCAATTCATATTTTAATGGCCTCCTGACAGATCCTTTTAATGTTATTGGCATTTCAGAAAAAGGTACTCTTATGATATCACCTGATTCAAGTCGAATATCATCAGGAAAAATACCTGTGGTAAGCAAGGGATATAAATCTATTTTTTTAAATAATTTATTTCCTCGTATAACTTCAATGTTCCGAAATGATCCCTTATCATTCGGTCCTCCACTTACATATAAAGCATTAAGAGTTGTTGATAAAGAAGAAATGCTATAAAAGCCTGGCTTAACTACCTCTCCTGTTATAGTCACATTTATAGACCTGATTTCTTTTAATATTAAACTTATGCTTGTTGAACCATTTCTAAGTTGGGGATAATATTTAGACATCAGATTTTTAATCTTTTCCCTAGCCTCCAATATAGTTAAACCAGAAACAAAAACCGGTCCAGCATACTTAAGTCTAACCAATCCTTCCGGAGATACTTTTAAATATTCCTGCCTATCCTGAACACCACTTAAATCCAGTATTAAACCATCACCGGCGCCTAAGATATAATTGGATGGACTGGGAATTTGTAGTTCTGTATTGAATTTAAACTGATTGTTGCTAAAAATTTCTCTTCCAAATACGCTATACACTACTTTTTTTAATTCTTTTATATTTTCTAACCGATTTTCCGTCACAGAATCAGGTGGTTTATTAGAAAGAACGATGGGTGCTTTTGTCCTATTTTCCCTAAATCCTGAAATTTTAACCTTTGCCATTTGAACCTCACTATCTGTTAAACCCTTTAAACGAAGTTCTTCCAAAATTTGAGAATCACTGAATCCATTTTCTATGCTAACAAGAATCATCTTGTCCATTTCATTGGAAGATATCTGAGCAGAAATAGTCAATCTTAAAGTTAACCCAATAATAATTAATAAAAAAATTCTACATTGGAATACATTCATGGTCATACTAATTAAATATTAATTTATTGATTTTATTATAATGCTTCGCTGTTCATAAGTCGCAATCGATTTATAAAAATTCCGAACCAAAACAATAAAAATAAACCATTGTAAATAAATAAGCGGCGCTAAGTTAGCATATTATAGCTAAAAAAATTATGCTATTTTACTTAGCTAACGTAAGATACATCACAAAAGAAACCGTCGAAAATAACCCAGAACAGGCAGTAGCACGCCCA
>JAIYCH010000078.1 GCA_027488135.1 Saprospiraceae bacterium
AGAAAAATGGCTGGAATTGGTTCATTTTACTCAAAACCAAGCTCATTCACTAGGCTTGGGTGTTGATATAACCCTTGGAACAGGTTGGCCTTATGGCGGGCCAATGATTAATCAAAACTTTGCCGCAGCGGCTCTGGAGAAATTAGAATTCATATATTTAGCTACTGATTCTTTTCGCATTTCTTTGGATAGCCTTAAAATAAAAGCCTTCCCTTTGGGCGTTCTCGGGGCAAAGGCAGAAAATGAAAAGGGTGAAATATTATGGCTTGACCTTAATGAAAAGAAAAACGGTAGCTTACATATTGTTCAAAAAGGAAATTGGAAAGTAACGGTTTGGGGTGTAAAACCCACAGGTCAAAAAGTAAAACGTGCCGCGCCAGGTGGTGAAGGGCTGGTGATGGATTATTTTAATGAGGAATCTGTCAGTCATTATTTGAATTATTTTGACTCTGTAATCATTAAACACCCTGGAATATTGAGTCCTCGTGCTATTTACCACGATTCTTATGAGGTCTTTGGAGCAGATTGGACAAAAAATTTGATGAACGCATTTGAGGAAAGAAAAAATTACTCATTACTTCCTTATTTAGGGGTTTTGAAGGATACTTCTCATGTAGATTTTCCTTATGTAATGTGTGATATCAGAGAGGTTTTATCTGATTTATTGTATGAATCTTTTGGCTCCAAATGGACAGAATGGGTGAAAAATAATAATAGCCTTTCCAGATTTCAGGCACATGGGTCACCGGGTAATTTGCTCGATTTATATGCACTATCTGATATTCCTGAAACAGAATCTTTCGGATGCAGTGAGTTTGATATTCCGGGATTAGCTTGTGACGAAGATTTTGAAGAAGATCGATTCGGACGCCCAAATCCACTCATGCTAAAAATGGCCTCGTCAGCAGCCAATGTGACTGGGAAATCATTGGTTAGTTCAGAAACAGGCACCTGGCTGGCAAATCATTTTAAAGTGAATTTGAGTCAATTAAAACCACAAATAGATGAATTATTTGTTTCTGGAATTAATCATGTCTTTTATCACGGTACAACGTATTCACCAAAAGAGGTGCCTTATCCGGGCTGGCTTTTTTATGCCTCTTCAAATGTAGGTTTACAATCTCATTTTAAAGATGAATTTCATTTATTGAACAAGTATGTGACGAATGTTCAAATGGCATTGCAGAATAGTATATCAGATTCGGATGTATTGTTGTATTTCCCTATTCACGATCTATGGAGTACACATAAAGGTTCTCATTTGCTTCAGCTCGATGTGCACAAATATGCTAAATGGTTTGGTCAAACGCCTTTTGGACAAACGGCTACGATGCTTTGGAATAACGGTATTAGTTTTGATTACATTTCTGACAGACAATTGATGAGTCTGAAAATAGATGATAAAGGACGTTTATATAATGACTATATTTCTGTTGCCGCGCTGATCATTCCTGCAACAACCTACATTTCGGAGCCTACTTTTCTTCATCTTCAGTCGCTCTCAAATGCTGGTGCAACTATTTTATTTGTAGATAAATTACCTGAGAAATTTTCTGGTCTTTCATCCAGAATAAGAATGTCAGAGCTTAATCATGGGCCATTAAAAATGACTGATAATTTGTTGTTGGATCTGGAAAAAATACGCCCAACACAGGAACCCTGGAAGAAACACGGAATAGGTTTTATCAGGAAAAAGACATCGAAGGGCTTTGTTTACTTTCTAGTGAATCAAGGTTCAACAGAGGTAAGGGATAGTATTTCTCCGGGTATTTTTTCTTCAGATTATGAGTGGATGGATCCGCTTACAGGTAAGCAAGGGCGCATATCGTCAAAAGGTAAAATATGGGTGAATCTTGCGCCTGGCAAATCAATGTTATTATACACTTATTTTTCTGGGGAAACGAATGAAAAATGGTTTGATAAAATAGAGGGTAAAATCGTAGAGATTGGAAAAACGTGGGATGTTTCGTTCAACGGGTTATTTGAAAATACGGTTATCCCTTCAAAGAAAACGGATTCACTTTCATCGTGGACAACTTTTGGTTCAAAAGAGCTGGAATATTTTTGTGGAAAGGGAGTTTATACATCGTCCTTTGATTTTGGCAAATTACAGAAACAGCATAAATATGTAATGCTAAAGTTCAATCAGGTTAAGGAAACAGCGGCAGTCACCATCAATGGATTTTACTGCGGAACAGCCTGGTCTTTCCCCTTTGAAGTGCAAGTTCCTGTTCGTATTTTGAAAAAAAAGAATAACATTATAAATATTGTGGTGCAGAATAATGCGGCCAATTTGATGAGGAAAAGGGATACAGAACCTCCTGAATGGAAGACTTTTTATGATATTAATATAGTGGATATCCGCTATCAACCGTTTAATGCTAAAAAGTGGAATGTAACTTCGTCAGGGCTTATTGGAAAAGTCTATTTTGTTGTGCCTGACGAAAATAAGGGATTACCTAAGCAGAAAGACATAAAATTATAGGGAAAATCTTTACTTTTGCCTCTGTAAAAAGGAAGGGATATGTATAATAGAACGGAAATAGCATCGCTACTGAAAAATCAACCTATTGGTGAAAAGGTTACCGTCATGGGTTGGGTGCGTGCTTTTAGAAATAATCAGTTTGTTGCTCTCCATGATGGGAGTGATGCCGGGACTTTACAAATAGTTGTTGATCCTGAAAAAATCGCTGCGACCATCACTCGTCGTATAGGTTTTCATGCATGTATCATGGTGACTGGAAGTTTTCAATCCTCTCAGGGGGCGGGACAACAGTTTGAGATTCTTGCAGATACCGTTGAGATTTTAGGGGACAATGACCTGGAAAAATATCCGCTGCAGCCCAAAAGGCAGACGATGGAGTTCTTAAGGCAAAAGGCTCATTTCAGAATGAGAACCCAGACTTTCAGCGCCGTTTTTAGAATCAGACACGCGGTGGCTTTTGCTGTTCATAAGTTTTATAATGATCGTGGTTTTTACTATCTGCATGCACCTATCATAACAGGGAGTGATGCAGAAGGAGCTGGTGAAATGTTCAGGGTCACCATGTTAAGTCCTGATAAACCACCTTTAAATGAGGAGGGTAAAGTTGATTTCAGTAAGGATTTCTTTGGTAAGGCAACCAATTTAACCGTTTCTGGTCAGTTACAAGGGGAAATCGCAGCACTCGCTTTGGGTAAAATATATACTTTCGGACCTACTTTTAGAGCTGAAAATTCTAATACGCCGAGACATTTGGCAGAATTTTGGATGATTGAACCCGAAATGGCCTTCTATGATATCATAGATAATATGGATCTGGCAGAGGCTTTTTGTAAATACCTCATTGCTTATGTCCTGGAGCATAATGCAACAGATCTGGCATTTCTCGATCAACGTTTAAAAGAAGAAGAGAAAAGTCTTCCCGCTGATAAACGCCGTGAATTGGGTCTGCTTGAACAATTGGAATTTGTAGTAAATAACGATTTTGTCAGAATCACTTATGACGAAGCAGTGGCTATTTTGATGCAATCAAAGCCATATAAAAAAGGTCAATTCGAATTTCCCGTAGAATGGGGCAGGGACTTACAGGCAGAACATGAGCGCTACTTGGTAGAAAAGGAATTTAAAAAACCAGTGATCGTTCGTAATTATCCTAAAGATATCAAAGCATTCTACATGCGTATGAATGATGATGACAGAACCGTCGCAGCAATGGACGTTCTATTCCCGGGTATTGGCGAAGTAATTGGCGGTTCCCAGAGGGAAGAAAGAGAAAGTGTGCTAATCGATCGCATGGAAAAATCAGGTATTCACCCAGAGGAAATGGATTGGTACTTAGATTTAAGACGCTTTGGTGGTGCGCCTCACTCAGGATTCGGTCTTGGGTTTGAGCGTATGGTTCAATTCATTACAGGGATGGGAAATATACGCGATGTCATTCCTTTTCCAAGAACACCAGGTAACGCTGAATTTTAAAGATAAAAAGAAAAGGCTGTCGGGGGACAGCCTTTTTTCTTTTAACAAATGATAATAGGAGACCTGTTTTGTGAAAATTATTTCGCTTAATAGTAGCCTAAGAACCAATAACCGTGCCATTTTTTTGTTAACTTTAATATTCATTTGTTCTTTTAAACTTAATTATTTAAAATAAGTATCCCATGAAGTGTGTAGAAGTGCTGGATTCAAAAGGTTGGCAGTTATTCCATTCTGTTCCTTTTCTCATTTATGCAAATGATAAGCAATGGATTTCACATCTTCAAGGTGATGTGCAGGATGTTTTTAACCCTCAGAAAAATCCCATTGCTTCTCACGGCGAATCCCGGATTTTTGTTTTATTGGATGATCAGGGAAAGCCAATGGGTAGAATAGCTGCTTTTATCGATCATGAGGCAAACAGCCATCTCGAGTACCCTATCGGTGGCATAGGCTTTTTTGAATGTATTGAAAATAATGAAGCAGCTAATCTTTTGTTTGAGACCGCTGAAATTTGGTTGAGGGAAAAAGGAATGCAAGCCGTTGACGGTCCTGTAAACTTTGGTGGCCGCGATAAATATTGGGGTTTACTGGTCAAAGGCTTTTACCCGCCTTTGTTTCAGGAAAATTATAATCATGCTTATTATGCCTCCTACTTTGAATCAAATGGATATATTGCCTGGGAGCAAATTCTTACTATAAAAGGAGATTTAAATGATTTGGACGTCAGTCGGTTAAGAGCAGTTTGTGGTAGAATAAGACAAAGTAATGAGGTAGTTGTGGAGCTTTATGATCCAAAGAAAAAGGATAAATATGCGGAGGATTTTTGTGAGATTTTTAATGCTGCTTTTGGACGATTTGAACATTTTAAACCCGCTGAACCTGAAAAAATTAAAGCTATATTAGAGGAATCAAAGCTTATTTTGGATCCATTACTACTGGCTATTTGTTATATTAACGGTCAACCTGCCGCTTTTTGCGCCACTTTCCCCGACATAAATCCCCTCCTTAAATCTGCACGTGGTAAGCTGTCCTGGTGGAAAATTCCCGGATTGATTTTCCGATTGAAAACAGCTAAAAAATTATTTATTAAAGGCACAGGTTTTGCCATTCATCCCGATTTTAAAACAAAAGGTGCATTCGCTCTCATTATTGAATTTATGGCCAGTCCTGCGCTTTCACAAAAATATCAGTACTATTTTCTTACCACAGTGCGTGCGCACAATAGAGAAGCCGTCAGCCTTTATTTTAAAGCAGGTAAAATGCAGGTGGATCGTGTACATATTGGTTATAGAAAAGCACTTCAGCCCAATGTTGAGGTTATTCCCAATGAATTTATGGAGGTATAATAAAATTTAAAACAAATTATTTGTTTAAAACAATTTGTTTTATTATCTTTGATGCGTACTTGTTATTATACCCTTATCGCACAAAGTTTTATTGTATTATGTTTGAACGCGCTATCCTGCATTTGGATGTGGATTCTTTCTTTGCATCTGTTGAAATCCGACGTAATATTGGTTTGAGAAACAAGCCATTGGTTGTCAGTGGAAATGGGGTTCAAAGTGTCGTGGCATCCTGTAGTTTTGAGGCTCGTAAATGGGGTATTCATAGCGGTATGCCCATTCGAATGGTTCGCAGAATGTGCCCGGAAGCTATTATTATTCAGGGAGATATGGAGGCTTATCAACGGGAATCAGGTATTATTGAGGAAATAATTCAAGGGGCTGTACCTATTTGTGAACGAGCTGCTTTAGACGCTTTTTATGCCGATCTCACAGGGATGGATAAATATTTTGGCTGCTGGCGCTGGTCAGAAGAACTTAAACAACGTATTTTTAGAGAAACCCACTTGCCTTTATCTATGGGTTTGGCTATTAATAAGTTAGTAGCCAGGATAGGCACTTTGGAAGCAAGACCTAACGGTTCGAGACTCATTGAAAAAGGCATGGAAAGGGTTTTTTTATCTCCGCTACCCGTTCGTAAACTACCCGGTGTTGGAGATATAATTTCCAGGAAATTAAATCTGATGGGGATTCGCCAGATTGGTCTTTTGGCAGCATTACCACCAAGGTTATTAGAGAGAGAATTTGGAAAACCTGGGGTACAATTGTGGAAAAAAGCAAATGCAGAGGATTATTCTCCTGTTGTGCCTCATCTTCAACAAGATACCCTTCAAAAGGAGCAAGTGTTAGACAAGGAAATAACGGATTTAGTGATACTTAAAAGGCATTTAGTTGCCTGCCTGGGCACACTTTCCAAGCAATTACGTGAACGTAGGTGCTTGTGTACTAAACTACGGATTAAAATACGTTACGCGGATTTTAATACCTTCAGCAAGGAAAAAAAAATAACGCCTACCTGCAACGATAGTACGTTGGAAAGGGAGGCCTTTGGGTTATTGACCCTTCTTTATGACAGAAGACAGGGCATTCGATTAATAGGCGTCCAACTCGCCGGTTTGGTGA
>JAIYCH010000023.1 GCA_027488135.1 Saprospiraceae bacterium
AAGTATTTTTCCTGCCGCCTCGATAATTTCAAGTTGTCTATCTGAAATTTTTACAGTGCCTGTCATTATGTAATTTTTTAAAGTTCACCTTTTTCTCCATTTACCCAACGCATCATCATTACGCGTTCTTGCGGAGTTTGTTTGAAAGGAAGATTACCAGCCAACAAATTTAAAAACCTATCCCAAAGATTATCTTTTTTATTTGCCTCTTCTTGCATTTGGGCTAAAGCAGTCAGGTACTCTTTCTTGTATTGAATAGCATCCTCAATATGGTACGATTGCGGCATATATTTAACTATTTCTTTGGTAAGCGCGTCTATTTCTTGTTTATTGAATTTTTCGAATATTTGCAACTGAATAAAAGCGGAATGACCAATTCCTTGTACAGTATAAATATTGGACTGAATGACTGCCCATATTCCAAACCAATCAGCACTACTCAACCCTTTAAAATGGTCATCAGGATACTTCCCAATTTTTGCAAATAAAGAGGAAACAGAATCAGTGCTCAATTGGAACTCATTAAACATCGCAGAACTATCAGTACTTGAATGGTTTTCAATCATGTTTTTGAAATACGCTAAATGAGATTTAATTTTATCTTTTAGCAAATTAATTGAATTTGCATCTTCTTGAAAGTTGATTTTGCCAATGTCGCTACCAAACAATTTTACTATGTTGTTCGCTTCATCAAGTAATTGGTTTACTTTAGTTTTGGCAGAATTTAATAAAACCCAGTTTGAATTTAAACCTTCAGATAAGTGCCTTAACTTAATTAAGGTCTCTAAGTTTTTGTTGTTCGCTTCCATTTTTATACTATTTATTTTATGCTAAAGAATTCATTTTGAAAAAAGCTACTCCAAGCCAAATTACTGAAGTGGTCATAGTTATTGCACCCAGTAAAACGAATATGGGAGACATCCCAAGGTATATTTCAGCAAGAATACCCAATGGCATGAATAAGCCAATAAGTCCCAGCCAAGAAATAATTTTCACGTTTTGGAGTTTGTCTCTGAAGTGAAGAAGTAGGTAGCCAATCAGAATATTTAAAAAGGCAAATAAGTTACCGTGAACGTGAGCGAGTCTGCTCTCAAAGTGCTTTCCTATGCTGTATGAATTAATCCATTCTTCTTTGCCCGGAGCAAAGTCACGGAGGTAAATTAATAGAAAACCGTAAGCCATGAAAAGTCCCATGGTCAGGAACCCAATCGCGATGTTGTTTTTACCGTTCATTATATTTAGATTTATAAAGTAAGTGAATGTTCGCTCACAAAGATAGATGAATAATATTTACCCCTGCAAGGTTTATTTGAGAAAACGCCTAAACATGACAAAAGTCACCTGTTGGCTATGGGGAAATGGCTCTTTGGGGGCTTACCTTGCTGGTGTTGTATATTACAATGAAAATAAACCACCTTACTTCAAGATTTCCTGGAACAGTCTTTTTCTATTAAAAAATAAGCAAATAATCCACTAATTGATCCGCGGAACCACCATAATTAATAATTTCCATATAGACATCGAAGTCCGCCACATTTACTACTCATTTAAATAGGTGATATACTTAATTTTATTCTTTATCCCTGTTATTCTCCAGCCCAGCTGCTATAAATCGCTTGCTGCAGGGCACTTGGTTGATCGATCTTAGAAATGGTATGCTTGAAAATATTATCTCCTTCTTTTGATTTTATCTTTTCCATTTTTAACCCAGCATGTGCCAGATGCTTTTCATAATCCAATGCTTTAGTTGTATATATGTACTCAAAAAATTCAGATAACGATACGCCAGCAATTTGTTCGCAGGAAGCCTGAAATTCAGCTTCCGTAAATCCTCTTTTTTCAAATTTATAATATTTGTCGTATAGCAACCTCATGACATCATCTAAAGATTTAGTATTATTCGTAGATTTTCGTATCTCGAAATCCAATAAAAGACCGATAAGCGGTCCTTTTTCATAATATGAGATGGATTTTCCAGGTTCTTTACCCTGCGTCCCGAATGGACCATCACTCCAGGTACTGTAACTGGCTTGTTGTAAAGATTGAAAAAATCGGCCAGGATTATTTTCAACGGAATTTATATTGTTACTTAAATAAGATAAAAGCATTTTGGCATCCATTAATCCTGCTCTCTTTACGACCAGGTATTCATAATACACCGTTAATCCTTCACTTATCCATAATTGGTTGGTCCTGTTTCCCATTTCATAATTAAACGGACCTAACTCCATTGGACGAATTCTTTTGACGTTAAAATGATGAAAATATTCATGCGCAATAAAATTCATCATTCGATTCATGCCAGCCTCATTATTTAAACCATTCCCATCAAAACTAATGGTTGTGTTGTTTAAATGTTCAATCCCACCCCTTCCTGGTCCAATGGCAATAAAAGTATATTTCTTGTAGGGAATGTCATTTATTATGCCAACGGAAGAAGAAACAATTTTTTTCAGGTTATCCATAAATAAAACCCTGTCAAACTGTCCTATGTTATAGCCAATGAAGGCATGTTCTAACCCGTTTAAATAAAAAGAGGGAAGCGCTTCAAGTTTTCCAATCAACAAAGGACAATCGTATAATATATCAAAATCTTTTGCTTCAAAGGTGTTCGTTTTTCCTTTAACAGGATCTAAACCCGTAGCTACCGTGAAATCTTTATTATTTAATACCACACTTACCGTTACCGGAATATTTAACTTTCCAGGAATGTATAAAAATGAATTTTCTGGAACTATATATGCATGCGCACTATCTACAAAACTATTTGCTACAAATTTTCTAAACGTTTTTACTTTATAACTTATCTTAAATTCCTTATTCTTAACCCCTTTAATTACCCAGGTATGATCATTTGGGTGAATAACCGACAAGTTTTTTTTATCCGAATCTGAAGCTTGTATATTTTCAATTGATTTTGAATAATCCATTAACTGGTAATACCCTGGCATCCACCTTGGCAGCTTTAATTCTATCGAATCAATGGACCAAAAGTTACAAGAGAGCTCAACTAAATAACTATTTGTTTCCGCTGTAGGAAAAGAAAGCGTGTACTTCAAATCAGGAATTTTAACCTGCCCAATGACTACCTTATCACAAAAATTAAATACAACCAAAAAAATTAAAGCTTGCTTAAAGTAGGTATTTCTCATTGCGTTTCGTTTTGCACTTTTTCTTTCAAATCAGATTTTTTTAAATATACACATTATTCCTTATAGATCAGGTCTTTTTCAATATGCATCATTATCCATATATAAATGAATATGAAGATTTTCCAACATCAGTCTTAAAATTTCAGAAAATGAAGTATTTCATATAACATGATACTCCTTTAATCAAACTGCTCATTAAGATAAAAAGTATTACCTTTAAAAAATGACAGAATTATTACTTAAAATGCGAAGAGAAATGGAAGCCCTGGAAAAAATTAATACCCGGTCATACCTTATTCCCTGCTCAACTTTATTTAAGAAATATGGATGGCATGGGTATTTTATCCTCCCTTTTTTTCATTCTTCAATAGATTAATAAATGAGATATTTCATTTGGTTCTCCCTATTGTTTTCTTTACTGAATAGCACCACTCAGATTCCAAAAGATCCAATTCCCCCAAATATCATTTTCATTCTTGCGGATGATTTAGGATGGAGCTCCCTCTCCGAACAAATGGATCCTGCCATGCCTGGTTCAAAAAGCGATTATCACCTTACGCCTAATATAGACAGATTATTAAAATCTGGTATGCGGTTTACCCAAGGTTACGCGCCTGCCTCTATTTGCTCACCGACCAGAAGAAGTATCCTTTTTGGCCATACGCCAATGAGACAGGATGATGAATCATTTGGCAGAAGATATGAACCTGGAAAAAATAGTTTTTTAACCATTCCCCAGGTTTTGAAAAAAATCAATCCTGAATATGTGACAGCACATTATGGAAAATGGGATTTGCGTATTGGCGTTCCTCCTAGCTCTTTCGGTTACGATTTTTCGGACGGAGATAATGGAAATGGGCAAGGAAATACCTCCAATAACGGAGATGAAAAATGGACTACTTTTTTTACTGAAGATAATCCAAAGCAAATAGATACTCTTACAAATAGAACCAAAAGATTTATCAGCGACCAGGTTAATCAGAATAAGCCGTTTTTTCTTCAATTATCTCATTATGCTACCCACGCAAATATTACAGCGAGGGCTGAAACCATCGCTCGTTTTGAAAAAATACCAAAGGGTGATAAACACCACCATGCAGCCTGGGCTGCCATGTTAGCCGATTTAGATGCTTCCATAGGTGAACTCATTTCTCATTTGGATCAATTGGGTGCCCGAAAAAATACTTATCTGTTCTTTATGTCCGATAATGGGGGAGTGGAGTTTATCGCTCCTGTAAAAAACCGTTTGGATCATCCTGATTCTTTCCCTTCCCCAATGAGAAATGCGCCATTGAGAGGCGGAAAATGGACTTTGTTTGAAGGTGGCATCAGAGTGCCCTTTTTCGTATCCGGGCCCGATATTCCCGTAAATTCAAGTAGTAATACGCTGGTTACAGGGTATGATTTGCTCTCAACCTTTGCCGACATTGCCGGATCAAAAGAGCCAAATTCATTTTCTTTAGATGGAAATAGTTTTAAAGCTTCTCTATCAAATCCTAAGACCACATCCGGTAGCCGAAATCTATATTTCCATCGGTTTAATAACGGATATCCTCATTCTGCTATCCGTTCTGGCGATTTTAAACTGTTGAAATTTTGGAAAACAGGGGAAATACTTCTTTTTAATTTAAAAAAAAAAAAAAAAAAAAAAACGAATCTTGCTGCTATTGAACCTGAAAAACGAGTAACTTTAAATAAGGAGTTGGAACGTTATTTTAAAGAAGTAAATCCTGCTTTATTCAACCAATTATCCACCTTAACTGCTAAATAAATGAAGCCATTTTTGAAATACTTAATGATTGCTTTTAGCCTTTTTACTCTTGCCTTGGTCTTTTTCAGTTTCAACATTGAAAAAGCAGCCGCTAAGCATCCAAATATCATTTATATTTTGGCAGACGATCTGGGATACGGAGATGTATCTTGTTATCAGGCATCAGGAAAAATCCACACACCAAATATCGATTTGTTAGCCGCTGAAGGCATGCGATTTACAGATATGCACAGCCCATCCGGCGTATGCACACCTACCCGATATGGCATCATTACCGGGGAATATCCCTGGCGCTCGAAATTACCCGTGGGTGTTTTACGGGGTTATAGCCGAAATCTTATAGATCCGGAAAAGGGAACCGTTGCAGAATTACTTAAAAAATACGATTATGAAACGGCGGTGGTAGGAAAATGGCACCTTGGCATCGATTGGATTTTATCTGATAAGGCCATTGAAAAAGGTCTTGGAAAAGCCCCAGGCTATGGTATTCAGTCTGAAATGGACACCTCTGACATTAATTTTGACAAAAAACCTACTTTTGGACCCAATAATCTGGGCTTCAATTATTCTTATATTCTTCCCGCTTCTTTAGATATGCCCCCTTATTGTTATCTGGAAAATCATCAGTTAACCTCTCTGCCAAGTTCTTTTACCTCTGGAAATAAACTGGAAAGTGGTTACACCGGTCCTTTTTGGCGTGCGGGAAAAATGTCTCCTGATTTTGATTTTTATGAGGTATTACCAACCTTCATAAATAAAGCGAAGGCCTTTATCTTGAGTCAGAAGAAGGAGAAACCCTTTTTTCTTTATCTTCCTCTTGCCGCACCTCATACTCCCTGGGTACCCAAAAAAGAATACGTTGGCTCTTCTAAAGCAGGAGAATATGGTGATTTTACCCGGCAGGTAGATGCGGCAGTGGGCGAATTACTGAAAGTGCTTAAAGAAAAAGGGATTGAAAAAAATACCATGGTCATTTTTACCAGTGATAATGGTCCTTACTGGAGGGAAAACTTTACTGAACAATTTCAACATCGTGCAGCTGGCCCTTTTAGAGGTATGAAGGGCGATGCTTATGAAGGAGGACATAGAATTCCATTCATTGTTCGTTGGCCTGAAAAAATAAAAAAGGGTACTGTTTCTGATGCTATCGCTTGCCAGACAAGTCTGCTCAGTACTCTGCGAGATTTGTTGTCTGATAAAGATCCAAAATTTGACAGAAAAGATAGCTATAGCATTTTACCCGATTTGCTAAGTAAAACCAATTCCTCAAATGTGGAAAAACCTATTATTCACAGTTCTTCAAAAGGATATTTTGGCATTCGTTTAGGCGATTGGAAACTTATTGACCAGCTCGGCTCTGGCGGATTTACTGCGCCCGATAAGGAAAATCCAACACCAGGTGGGCCTAGGGTACAGCTTTACAATCTGAAATCAGATCCGATGGAAAAGGAGAATGTTGCGTTAAAATATCCGGAAAAGACAACGGAACTTTTAGCTAAACTGGTTGAAATTAAAAAATAGGATTTTGCCGTGTTCAATGCTAAATTTATGACCAAAATAATTTGTTGGTCTTTGGGATTAATAGTCTCTGCATTATCGTGCACCCAATTTAAAAAGGTTGCTTTTAAAGCTGAGAAAAATATCCCATTTTCAGGTTCAGAATTTTATCGTATTGCCGCCTCCTTTTCGGTAAATCAGAGAGATTCGTTGTGCATCGCGGCGGCGGTTAATGGTAACATCCCTGCTTTTTTTCAAAAATTTGTCCCCATTAAAACGAGGTTACAAGATAAAAATGGTCTTTTTCATCAGATAAAATTTTATGTTTCCCCTGATTATCTAATGATTGGATCCGATAAAGATTATGCCAGGATACCTGTTTCTCCTTTTACCGCTCAGGTATTAGCTGATAAAATGAATTGCTTTTTACCTACTGCCCTGATTGTGGATCAAATTTATCGGCACAGTAAAATCAAACTTGCTCCTTTGCCAATGTTTGCGTTTCGGGACAGTACCCCTACCTTTTGGCAACATCATTTGATGATTGAAGGTCAACTTCGAAATAAAGGAAAGGGCTTAGTGGCAGGTATAAAAAAAGATCTTATTATTTGTTCCGAAAAATATTTTAAAGGGAAAACTAATAGGGTTGCTATCTACGGCTGGCACAAGTTAGACGGAAAACCTATTCAACCCATTTATACAGGACATATTGATAGTTATGTTGATTATAGTCATGGCGCCCGGTTTATATATAGAATCATAGAAGTTGATGGTAAAAAATATGATTACGAAGATCTACTTCTTGATCCTACCTTTAAATATTTGTTAACCAATGACGATGCTCCTACGATTACCAAATATCCATACTCACTCCAATCTTTGGAATAATTAAAGCGAATTATTCCTATTTTGTCTTATTGACAGGCTTTCAAATTTTATTACGATGCTATTTAGAAAATTATCTTTTTTGTTACCTTTTATAATGGGTCCATTTTCATTTATGCATGCGCAAAAAACAGATGTGGTTGCGGGGGTTACCTGGGATTTAGCATCTGAAAGAGCTCAAAATATCAGTGCGTTAACCTATCAATTGTTTTTTGATATTCCCGAGGAAATGAATAAACCTATTCCTGCCAAAGTGGAAATAGCGTTACATCTAAAAGATAATTTAACACCTTTGCAACTGGATTTCAAAGTTTACCAGGAAAATATTCAAAAAATAATGGTGAACCAAAAAGTTATTCCCATTGATTTTATTGAGGGCCACATTGTCATAAATCCAATGTATTTAAATAGTGGTAATAATAAAATTCAAATAGAATTTATTGCTGGAAATCAGTCTCTTAACAGAAATTCTGACTTTCTTTATACCTTATTGGTTCCTGATCGTGCTGCCACCCTTTTCCCCTGTTTCGATCAACCTAACTTAAAAGCAAGGTTCTCGCTTACGCTTCAGATTCCTAAAAACTGGGATGCTTCTGGAAATGGAATGCTCATTAAAAGTACCCCTAACGGTCTTAAAAAGACCTTGGTTTATAAAGAAACACAACCCATAAGTACTTATTTATTTGCCTTCGCAGCAGGAAAGTTTCAACGCCTTACCAAGGAGAAAAAAGGCAGGAAAATGAGCATGCTTTACAGGGAAACCGATTCCTTAAAAGTAGCTCAAAATATGGATAAAATTTTTGATCTCCATGTTACTTCAGTGTTATGGCTCGAGGATTATACGCAAATACCCATGCCTTTTGAAAAGTTAGATTTTGTCTTACTTCCTGGATTTCAATATGGGGGGATGGAACATGTCGGAAATATTTTCTACAAGGAAAGCGCCCTTATATTAGATGAAAGTGCTACCGATAATCAAAAATTAGCGCGTGCCAGACTGATAGCACACGAAACCGCTCATTATTGGTTTGGAGATTTGGTTACCATGAACTGGTTTAATGATGTTTGGCTGAAAGAAGTTTTTGCCAATTTCATGGCTGCAAAAGCAGTAAATCCGGATTTTCCCGAAGTAAATCACGAATTGAGTTTTCTGCTTTCTCATCATCCAACCGCTTACAGTGAGGACCGGTCAGGAGGAAGCCACCCCATTCAACAAACCTTAGAAAACTTAAAAGATGCGGGGTCCTTATATGGAGGTATCATTTATCAAAAAGCCCCTATTGTCATGCGTCAATTAGAAAAATTGATGGGTGCTGAAGCTTTCCAAAAAGGCCTTCAACAATACTTAAAAGAATTTTCTTATGCCAATGCCACCTGGGATGATCTTATCGGTATTTTAGACGAATTAACGCCTGTTTCACTTAAAGAATGGTCTAACGTATGGGTAAAAGAACCCGGTATGCCTCATATTTTATCGACAGTATCGACAGATGAAGATGGTTATATGAAGGAATTTACGATTCAACAACTAAAAACCTCTCATTCTGGTCAATATTGGCAACAAGAAACGGAAATGGTGCTCTTTTATTCCGACACGATAATCAAAATACCCGTTGTACTAAATGGTTCAAAAACGCAGATACCTGTTACTCAAAAATTAAAAAAACCTTTAGCTATTTTACCTAATGCTTCCGCAATAGGTTATGGTTATTTCCAGTTAGATACTTCCTCTTTAAGCACTTTTTTACATGGTTCATTAACCGTGAAAGATGAATTAATCCGTGGAGCTATCCGTATTGCTTTGCAGGAAGAATTAATCCATAAAAAAATCACAGGCGAAGATTTCATTAGCTATCTGCTCATTTCTTTAGAAAAAGAAAAAGAATCACTAAACAGGCAGTTGTTGCTTAGCCAGCTTAATCAGGTTTTCTGGTCTTTCCTTTCCGATGAACAACGGAGTATTTACACACCTAACATTGAAAAGTTACTATGGGAACTTATGAATGAAAGTACCTCTGTCAGTGCAAAAGCAGCGTATTTTTCTTCCTATAGAGACCTAGCTTTATCTCAGGAAGCGACTCAAACTTTGTATGATATTTGGACTGGCAAAAATAAAATTTCTGGACTTCCTGTTTCAGAACAACAAATGATTGACCTGGCAGCTTCGCTTGCTTTACTTTTGCCACAGCAGGCAGGTGAAATTATCGATTCTCAACTAATGAAAACTTTAAATCCAGATAGAAAAAAAAGATTAAAGTATCTTCAACCCTTTCTTTCAGACGATATTCAAGTAAGAGATACTGCTTTTGAATCCTTATTTGAAACTGAAAACAGGGGAGTTGAGCCTTGGGTAGTAGATGCCGTCCGTTATTTAAATCATCCCTTAAGAGCGAAAGAATCAACACATTATATTATATCAAGTCTTGAATTACTGGAAGAAATTCAAAAAACTGGAGATATATTTTTCCCAAGACAATTTATAACAGCGGTCATCAGTGGACACCAATCACCTACAGCTGCTTATTACGTTAAAAAATTCCTTATTGAGCACCCAGATTTCCCATACAGATTAAAAAACAAAGTACTCATGGCAGCCGATATACTATTTGCCACACAAAAGCCATAATTTTTTAACCTTGCTTAGGTCTGAACGCTTTTATTTTGTCTTCATTCACTTCAATAAAAGGGCCTTCAATGAGGTCAATGCAATATGGAATAGCAGGAAAAACGGCTTGTAAACATTGTGAAATAGAGGCGGGTTTCCCAGGAAGATTTACAATCAGGGTATTATTATAAATACCAGCTGTTTGTCGGGAGAGGATTGCTGTAGGAACATATTTTAAGCTCTCCATTCGCATCAGTTCACCAAATCCAGGGAGAATTTTTTGACAAAACGCCTCTGTGGCTTCGACGGTAACATCTCTTTTTGCTGGTCCGGTGCCGCCTGTAGTGAAAATAATGCAGCATTTTTCATTATCGGCCAGATGCTTAAAAGCAGCTAAAATAAATTCATATTCGTCAGGGATAATCTTAAATATTGGTTTAAAAGGCGACGAAATATACTCATTCATAACCTTTATAATAGCCTCTCCAGAAAGACCATTATAGGCATTTAAATCTGCACTCGCTCTGTCAGACATCTGCAAAACCCCAATAACAATCTCTTCTTGAACCATAAAACACCTATTTTTTAAAAGATTTTGCCGCCTGTCTTCTCTTATTTTCTATCCCATTTAAATCCCAGTCATAATCCAGATAATCCATTTTAGCATTATAATCTATTGATTTTTTTGCATATTTATTCAGGTAATCAATGACCGAAGCACCATTTAATTTAAAATCTCCTGAGAACCAACTAAATATTTTTGAAATTTTAACACTCGATTTTTCTATCTGATTTCTCTGTGGATCATTTATAAATTTGCGCATTGCATCTTCTAATTGTCTATCTATCTCATGAGCAATATAAGCTTCATTTCTTAATAATGGACATGAAAAGGAAGCACAATTTATGGCTGCATGAATTCTTGGATCCTTAAATTCCTTCCTCAGAATGGAATGTTCAATATAATTAAGATCTACTTTTTCTTTCCCCATGGGAATAAAGGGTATATCCCAAACTGAATTAACAAAAGGAATACCCTTTTTAATATCCTTTATGCTTTTTATAGGGTAATGATCCACGATAAGTTTTACGGTAAATGCATTGTAGGCATTTATCCAATAAGCAAGTTTTTCATTTTTACTCCATTTAGCCGTCGGTTGATGAGTAGAAAGATAATCTACATAATGTTGTAAAGCTTTTTTATCCTTTAAAAAACCTGCATAATCAACCATTCCATCCTGGGCAACATGTTTTTTAACCAACGAATCCCATTCTCCATGCTGAACAGGATTAGCATAATTTAGGGAGACAAAAAGCATTATAATTAACCACATATACATTTTTTAAAAAGGTTGAATCTAATCATTTTTCAAGATTAGGAGAAATAATATAAAATCCAAATACATAAAGACATTAATACGGCAGCCATCATTTTAGTTCCCGAGAAGGAATAAGGCTTTCCAATCTTTAATAAAAAAAGACTTCCCGATAAAGGAGCTATAAGGAAAGATATTTGTTTTCCGTCTGATAGATTCAAATACAAAATAGTTACCGAGATAGCGTGAATGAATAAAAACCCATATATCCTCCAACGATGAGCCGTTAACGAATCTATGGCCATCAGCTGATTATCTTCATTTACAAGCAGGGATTCCCCGACTTTTCTTAGTAAGAAAAAACGGCTAATGAACAATAAAAAGACGGAACTTATGGAAGTTAGTGCCACCCGGTGTAAAAAATTAAGTTTTTCACCAAATATTGAGGAGATTGCAGGGAAAAATGCAGTGATGCTACTGTAGGATACTTCAAGTAAAATAGCAATAAACGGTGCTGACACCATCGTCCATAAGGCTGCCTGGGATGGTATTCTCCTGACAAATACCGCAGCAAAAAAAACAACAATGATGCCAGGAGTAAAATAAGACCCATGAGAAGATATTTTCAGAAAAAAGTTTCCAGCACTTTTAGGATTATAAGTTGCATAGGCAAGTATAGCAGCTAATAATGTAATCGTTAGCGTTACTAATCTGCCAACAACCACCAATTCTTTGTCCGTAATATTTTTCTTAAAATATTTTTTATAAATGTCAACACAAAACAAGGTTGTTGCTGAATTCATCATGGAATCAATAGTGGAAAAAGTAGATGCCAGTACCCCTGAAATTAATAAACCTATGAGTCCAAAACCTGCTGGAATTACAGCATTCACCAAATATAAAAAGGCATCGTCAGGTAAAATCTTTTGCCCGGCATATTTAATATTTAACAAATGGGCTGCTGCCACACCAGTAGCTATGGTAACAAAAGGAATTCCGAGTTTTAAAAACCCAGCAACCATGACACCATATTTTGCCGCATCATCACTTTTAGCAGCTAATACGCGTTGAACTAAATATTGATTGGTTATCCAATAAAAAAAATGCAAAAGTATTAGTCCCGTGAAAACGCCTGAAACTGGTAAGTCAGGATGATTCGCCGGAAGATAAAGATTCATTTTTCTTGATTCTGCAGGCAGTTGACCGTCCAAAGTAAGTAATCCTGAAAAACCATTTATTTCAGGTGATGAAAAAGTAAAATAACATAGTATGATAGCCACCACAATGATGAAAACGGCCTGAAGGGTGTCCGTATATACTACCGCACTTAAACCACCAAAAAAGGTGTAACTGCAAATGATAAGGGATAATAAAAAGAGGGCGAGAGGGTAATTTATTTCAAACAGACTACCTTGAGTAAGCATGGATAATGCCCGGGCGCCAATATAATAATGCCCAATTAACTGAACAATAATTAGCAATAATACCAATAAAGCGTAGGTCAATCTGACTTTATCTCCAAACCTTTTTTCCAAAAACTGTGATAGGGTAAATAAGGGCAATCGTCGATAAACAGGAATAAATAAAAAAGCCAGTATAAGAATGGCAAAAACGGCCAGTACTTCGTAATGACTTTGGGCAAAACCTACTGAATAGCCAATGCCTAACATTCCAATCAAATGGGAGGCACTGATATTGGTACTGAAAACAGAACCACCCACAACCCACCAAGGCAGTTTCCTTCCCGCCATGAAATAATCCTCACTTCCCTTACCTTTTCGACTAAAAAAAATACCTACCCCTATTTGAATGATAATTAGAGCTATAATCAGCAGAAAATCAAAATGGTCAATGGTTAGTTTATTCATTTACGGAACTTCATTACCTAATGATGCTTCATATAAGGAAAACCAATCCTGCAATTCCAATGCCAAAGAAGTAGATTTAACAGCTGTCTTAATGCGTTCCACCTGATTTGTTCCGATCACTGGAATCAATTGTGCGGGATGTTTCAAAAGCCACGCAAGAGACAAAACATCGGCCCCAACCTGGTATTTATCCGCCAAAACCTGTAGTTTACTCTTAATTAAATCATTTCCTTTTTCATTAAAAATAGATCCACCGCCCAGGGGACTCCAAATCATAGGTTTTATTTTCTCTTTAAAAAGAAAATCAATACTACCATCAGTCAATGGAAAAGGATGATTCAGATTTAACTCAATTTGATTGGTAATTAAAGGAATATCTAACCGGGATTGTAAAAGTTGAAATTGTTGGGGAGTAAAGTTAGAAACGCCAATATGCCTCACTTTACCGGAATGCACCAAATCGGAAAGCGTTTCCGCCACTTCATCTGGATTTAAAAGGGGGCTTGGCCGGTGCAGTAACAAAACATCCAGAAAATCGGTATTCAAATGTCGGAGAGAATTTTCTACAGAATACATGATATGTTCTCTGCTGTAATCATAATGTTTAACTTTAGTCAGTGGCTTTTTCTGGCTTACTAATTGAATACCGCATTTAGAAATCAATTTAATTTGACTTCTCAATGCGTTATTTCCTTTTAACAATTTGCCAAAGAAAAATTCATTGCCATAATCATTATAGAGATCAGCATGGTCAAACGAATCAATACTCAATGAAAGACAAGTGTCCAGAATATGAGAGATATCTTTTAAGGATTGCTTATTTTCATCCCAACGCCAGACCCCATAAACTATTTGCGAGAGGGAGAATGTGGGCGTTAATTCAATTTGTTTCATTTTATGCTTTTTATTGTAAAGTTTTCGTAGTCAAAGGTGTATCTGGTTCATTTTCGGGCATTCTACCTTGAATTTTTGCCAGTTTCTCGTTGGGTAATCTGCCCAATACGTACTTTTTAAATTTAATGGCCGATTCAATTAGAGGATAACCCGAGAAAATAAAAGACCTGATGCCCATATCCATGTATTTATTTATTTTGTCGATAATTTGTTCAGGCGAACCTACAAGCGCGGCACCACATCCACTTCGGGCCTGACCGATACCTGTCCATAACAATGCTTCAGCATAGCCATCTTTATCAGCATTTTCCCTCAAATTATCTTGTTGAAGAACCCCCATATTTTTTGCATCCTGAGCCCTGTTTTTAAGTTCCTCTCCTCTTTTAACTTCCAGTTTGGAAATCAGTTTTTGAGTTGAAAACCTGGCCTGTTCTTCATTTTCCTCAACAATGACATGAATTCGCAATCCAAAATCTATTTTTCTGTTGTAAGTAGCCGCACGTTTTGATACATCTTCCATTGTACTTTTCAAACCTTCCTCTGTGTCTGGCCACATAAGAAATACATCACAATATTGGGCACAAACGTCTCTGGCCTCGGGCGAAAAACCACCAAAATATAGCAGGGGACCTCCGTTTTGCTGATAAGGCTTAACAGGTTCTGCAGATAAATCAAATTGGTACATTTCACCCTTAAAATGAATTTCATCTTGCGTCCATGCCTGACGAAGAATCTCTATAATTTCTCTTGTTCTTTGATATCGGACTTTACCTTCTTCCCTCATTCCCGGCAGATCAGAATTAATGACATTTAAAGTAAACCGACCTTTTAACAAATGGTCCAGTGTACTTATAGTTCTTGCCAACATAGGCGGGTGAAGTTCGCCAAACCGATGGGCAACCAATAGGGAAATATGTTGAATAGAGGGAGCAACAGCCGCAGCAAAAGTAAATGGGTCTTGTCCAACCATATAGGATGAAGGAAGCAAAATATTATTGAAACCCAACTTTTCAGCTTGCTGAACAATACGTTGACAATGTGAAAAATTACTTCTCCTGTGTCCGTCCAACTGACCCAAAAAGGAAGTATCTCCACCACATAAGTCGGCAAACCAAGAAATTTCAGCAGTTCTTCTGGAAGTTCTGATAGGTATCACAACGTCATATTATTGATTATTGGATTTACTTTTGGAAAAATAATCAATTTATCTGTTATACCATAAAATAAATTAGCCTTACCCCTATTTTATCCGAGGTAAGGCCAATCTGAAAATTCAGGCTTTTTAATATTCAATATAGGCGATCGTTACAGATGATCCGGGAGTTGAAGCCGTCGGATCCATTTCCATTTTAAACAATTTTCCTACACCGCCCCCTGGAAGACTTAAACCTGCTATCGGTGATCCTGAAGAATACAAAAGGGCGCCTGTACTAGGGTCATAAATTTTCCAAACGGGGACTCCTACTGTTGCCAGAATAGTAAAACAACCGGCTGTTCTCCCACGTGGAACCATAATCTCATTTTTCAAAGGGTCATAAGTCCTGAAAGCTGGTACATTGCATAAGGATCGTTTAAAATATAATCCAGGTACGCCCATGCAATTTCTTTTTGGTCCTATGGGATCTTTTTCTGTAACCCTCGTAGTTGGTGTACAAGCTTGTGCTTGCGTTGAAGTAGTGTTAGCAAGTTGAATGAAAAGAACTGCTAATACGAAATAAAAAAGATTTTTCATGATGGTTTTATTTATGAGGTTTATTAAGGTTGATAATCCACAAATCCCAGGGTAATCCAAGAGCTTTTGATAGAAGTTGTCCTGTTTAGCACGATCTTATAGACTTTATCAGCGGTAGGTGCGGTCAATTTTAAAGTACCTAATCGAGGAGCTGTCGTAGGCATTACCGGATCAAAGACCACTGCACCGGTAGCTTCATCTATAATTTTCCAATCTGGCCTACCGCTATATCCCACTATCACAAAACAAGATGCTTCCCTTCCTCTAGGGATAGAAATAGAATGAGTTGAGGGGTCAAATGTAGTTGATGATTCATTACAAACAGTACGCTGAAGGTAATTTCCCGGTTTTCCACTGCATGATCTAGTTCCGTAAGGCGAAAGTTCTGCGGCACGTAAGGTGGCATCACATTTTTGAGCTGTCATATTCGTAAATACAAATAAGGACAATCCAAGAGACAACAGATTTAAAAAAAGATTCTTTTTCATGATTTAGAAATTTAACGTTTAGTAATTGGTTTTATAATTAATTTCGCAAGACATCAAAAGCGTTCCATCTAAATTACTTTTTTTTTCAAAATTTTTTCTGATGAATTCATTCGAGATAAATAAACAGGCTTGGAACCAAAGGGTGGATATTCATTTTCAGTCTGATTTTTATGATGTCCCAGGCTTTTTGAAAGGGAAGGAAGTGTTAAAACCCATTGAATTGGCATTATTAGGTGATTTAAGTGGAAAATCGCTCCTTCACTTACAATGTCATTTTGGACAAGACACCCTATCCTTAGCCCGATTGGGAGCTAAAGTTACTGGTATTGATTTCTCACAAGTTGCCATAGATAAGGCAGCGTCTTTAGCCAAAGAACTTGGTTTAAATGCAACTTTTGTTTGTGGAAATGTATTGGAAACACCCCAACTCATTTCTGAAAAATTTGATATTGTTTTTACCACCTACGGGGTATTAGGATGGTTGCCTGACATGAATGAATGGGCAAAAGTGGTGAAAACCATGCTTAAACCTGGCGGTAAGTTAATCCTTGTAGAATTTCATCCTGTGATATGGATGCTGGATGACGAATTCAAAGGTATTGAATATTCTTATTTCAAAGGAGACCCCATCATAGAAACAAAAAACACTACTTACACGGATCAAAGTGCCGTTCAAATGGATACTTTTCAGGAAATAACCTGGAATCATTCCTTGGATGAGGTGTTAGGTGCCTTATTGGAGGTAGGATTAACATTAACGCACTTCAAAGAGTATGCCTATTCACCTTATCCTTGTTTTAGCCAAATTAAAGAAACCTCACCAGGGCAATACCAAATCATAGGGCTGGAAGATAAAATACCTATGGTTTATTCCTTAACAGCAGAAAATGAAAAATAAAAAATACGTTCAACTCTCCATTTTATTATTGCTTCAATTTATGATTTGGGGATCCTGGTATGTTACGACTGGAACGTACCTTATACAAACGCTTCATTTTTCAGGAAGAGAAGTGGGACTTGTTTATGGAGCTATGTCTGTTGCAGCATTCATTTCACCCATTTTTATAGGATTTATAACAGATAAATATTTTTCAGCTTCAAAAGTACTGGCGTTTCTTCACATTGGTGGTAGTATGTGCTTAGTTGCCATGTATTCATTTACGGACTTTAAGGTTTTCTATCCCCTCACCTTACTTTATGCCGTTTTATACCTACCTACATTTGCTCTTTCAAGTTCTTACGTACTTCAACAACTGGAAGACCCTTCAAAACAATTTCCTGGCGTTAGGGTATGGGGAAGCATTGGATGGATCATAGCGGGAAATATAGTCGGTTTGTTAAGTTGGGAAAAAACAGCCAATCCGCTGTTACTTTCTGCCTGTTTAAGTATGTTATTAGGTATTTATGCCTTATTCTTACCCAAGGTTCCAAGTATTGAGGGAAAAAGCGCTAATTCTATTAAAGAATTTTTCTCTGTCGAAATAATTCAACTTTTCAAACAGAGAGATTTTTTAGTATTCATGATGAGCCTTACGCTATTGTATGCTATTCCCATTGCCTACTATTATAGTTTTGTAAATAATTTTTTAACAACCATTCAGGTAAAAAATGCTGCTGGCTGGATGTCCATTGGGCAACTAACAGAGATTCTTGTTATGTTACTCCTGCCTTTTTTCCTTCGTCATTTTTCATTTAAATGGGTTGTCTTTACCGGACTATTTTTATGGGGTGCAAGATATGGTATTTTCGCCTACGCAGCTGAAAATCCAACCATGCAGCTCGTTTGGCTTCCTGCTATATTGGTTCATGGTTTCGCCTACGTATTTACTGGATTGGCGGGACAATTATATATTGATCAGAAAGCACCGAGACATTTAAGAAATACAGCACAAAGCATAATCACTTTTGCTATGCAAGGAATGGGAACCTTGTTTGGTACTTATTTTGCCGGATGGATGGTGGAGAGAAATATAACTGCCTCGGGAGAGTACAACTGGACTAATATTTGGATTTTACCTACAGTGGCTGGGATTGCTTTGTCCTTGTTTTTCCTTCTACTTTTCAAGCAAAAAGAAAAACAAGAACAAAGGTTACCCGATAATTAATTAGAAGCTATAAGTAACTTTAGCTACTGCCCTTCTGCCAATAATTGGCATATTAGGTAAAGCTCTGTATTGCTGGTTAAATAAATTTTGGCAGGTAGCGTCAATCGCTAAACCATTCTTCAATTTGTAACCTACACCTATGTCAACAAGATTTTTAGGATCTGAAAATCCTGTAAATTGACCTGCATTTGAGTAGAATGAATCGTCATGTTGGAAAGCAATATTTCCCCTCCAACCTGTTTCAGGTGCGTAAATAGCACCTAAACGATATTTATTTTTAGGTATTCCCAAGTTGAAAATTAAGCCTGAACCTTTTGCCTCACCTAAGTCTTCCTCAGTAAAATCTGTTTTATTTACCGCAGAAAAGTTAGCAAAAACACTCAAATCATTGTTTATCATATAGCCAAAACCTAAATCAATACCTACATAAGCAAGAGAACCGAACGTTCTATAACCTGCTGCACTATGTACCATACCGTCCTGAGGAACTCCAGTCGTTTCAACAGCGCCAAAGATAGGAGACAGCGGCGCAATTTGTGCAGCAAAAGCAGCACCACCCTGAGCATAAGCGCCTGCAACTGCAGCACTAATTTGAGCAGCAGTAGCTGCAGCAGTAGCAGCTGGAAGACCAGCACCAATCAATGCAGCTTCCAATTGAGTTCTAACCGTTGCGCCAACTTTTGAACTTAAATCAGCAGCAATAGTTTGCCCTGTATAACTGATGGTTGGGCTGATGGCCGTGAAATTAATGAATCCTGAAGATGCAATTCTGTAAACGTCAGCAGAAACCATTAGTTTTTTATTAAAAACCCCTTTATAACCAAGCTCCAATGTTTTTTCCGTTCTAATCTGTGGTGCGGTGGTATTTATTGGAGCTAATGGTAAACCTGTAAATAGGTTATATCCTGTAAATTTACCACTTACCCCTGTTGGTGTGTTAGCTGGGTTTGTTAAGATAGCTTGTACTATTGGGAAAATAGTAGCAGGAAGTGCTGCTTGTAAACCTGTTAATATAGATGGTGTTACTGCACCATAAGGAATAGCCAAAGGTAAACCTGGTGTACCGTAAGGCAAACTAGGGAATCCTGGTGCGGTAAAATCAATCAGCGGGTTAGCTGGAAACTGCGCTATTTCCTTCATTCCCTTTAACCAAACATCAAAGAGACCAGCAGCGGGTGTTGCCACAGGAAAGTCAATATACATTACCAAGGCATCAGGTGGCGCAGCCGTTTGGTTGTAAGAAGCTCTAAAAGTATGATTTTTAGATGCCTTATACACTAAAGCCAATCTTGGAGAAACCGCCTGTGCATCTAAAAAGTTGAAACGGTCAAAACGACCTGCTGCAACAAATTCGAAACGCTCGCTTAATTCAAAAGATGCTTGTGCATAAGCTCCCATAATATTATAATCGTCATTATCCTCATTACGACCGTATACCTGATTATAGGTATTACTTCCCGCTTGACGATAGTCAGCACCCACAGTAATATCGGCATTTAAAAACTTTTCCAAATTGAAGTTATATTGGATCTGACCCTCTAACTGACTTCTTTCAATAGCCGTCCTATTTCCTGTCTGATAAAGGAATGTTGGTCTTTCAGGACTACCACCGTCGTTGTAATTATAAAATACCTGAGCAAATAAGCCCCCCTTTTGTACTCTTGCCTGTCCCCAGTAAGCTATAGACTGAGAAAGACCTTCCCCCTGGGAATTGTAAAAAACGGAACTATTGGCATTCATACCACCGGCAAGAACTACCTTAGTATCTCCAGATGGTCTCATTTCTAAGGTACCATTAATGGCGCTGTTAGACCAAAAATCCTGCATCATGTTTCCATCTCCGTCCGGATCAAGATCTGCTTTTGACAATAATACTTTTGCTGCAGATTGATTTGCAGAGACAACACCATTAGCCACTGTAGGGTCAATAATAGACGTTCTGAATCTACTGGTTTGCCTGGTGAATACACCTGCTGAAGTAGTTCCTTCAGAACCATCTAATACAAACTCTCCACCTCTCTTATTGTGTGCATTGATTTTGAAACCAATTTTTTTATTTTTTGAAGCGGCAGCCACTCTGGTAGAAATACCCCAGGTTGACATTTCTCCACCCATTAATTCAACAGTAGTTCCAGGGAAGTCTATCGGACTTTTAGAGATAAAGTGCACTACACCTGCGGTTACGCCAGGACCGTAAAGCGCACCTCCCGCTCCTCGAACCACCTCAATTCTCTGTAAATCGATAGAGTTTAAGCCAGCAGCATCAGACTGAAAAGTTCCAGTACCAGCGCCTACCAAACTTCTATAATCGAGAATGGGAAATACACCCGTTCCAAATAAACCGGCAGAACCTCTCATTTCAATGTTCATACGCGCTGCTGACTGCTGTTGAATCTGAACACCAGGAACGTTTATCAATTCTCTGATTGGATCAACTGCTGAAGATGCAGCTTGCATCGTTTTAGCTGAAATAACTGAAACCGATGCAGGAGCCTCCTGTACTTTCTCCGCTCTTCTTGATGCAGAAACCACGATTTCATCTAATGTGCTGATGTTTTCGTCAAGAACAACATCTAGTTTTTCGTTGCCTGAAGTTACATCAAGGACTTTAGCATTGTATCCAATAAAACTAAATTCTACTTTAAAAGGTGGTTTTGAACTTGTTTCTAACCGGTACATTCCATCTAAATCGGCTGAGACACCTATTGAGGTTCCTACAACCACAACACTGGCGCCAACCAATGGCTCACCTTTTGAATCGGTAATTTTACCGCTTACTATGGTTTGCGCATTTAAGGCAAAACAAAATAATAAGGCCGGTAATAAAAAAATGTTTCTAAGTTGTTTTCTTAACATGGTACACTATTTTTGTTCATCAATCCAATTTAAATTTACATTCTGAATAACTGGATGTTTTACTATCCTACCACAAAATAATCAAAATTTTATATGGATTTATCTTTTTTTGTGTTTTAAAAATTGCTTGCTAATCAATTCCTACTTTTATATTCTTTTTTACAAAAAATTAATTCCCTTGGAAACAAATAATGACGGTTCAATTAGCTTAAATAAATTTATTTCCTCTACAGGGATTTGTTCCCGCAGAGAGGCCGATACCTGGATTTCAGCAGGTAGAGTCACAATAAATAATCTTCCTACCCAACTGGGAAACAGAGTTTTTCCCGGTGATCTGGTGCATATAGACGGAAAACCCATAAAAGAAAACCCGCCCTTACTTTATATTGCTTATCATAAACCCGTAGGTATTGTGTGCACTACCGACCCAAAAGAACCCCAAAATATAATTAGCCAGATAAAACATAATCAACGTCTTTTTCCCATCGGAAGGTTAGATAAAGCTTCCCATGGTCTGATTTTTCTTACTAATGACGGTGACATTGTGAATAAGGTGCTTCGAGCTGGAAATAATCATGAAAAAGAATACATCGTATCGCTAAACAAACCAATTAATAATGCTTTTTTACAGAAAATGAGAACGGGTATTCCCATCTTAGGAACGGTAACTAAGCCTTGTGAAGTAGTTCAAATAGATACATTTTCCTTTAAAATTATTCTAACGCAAGGCTTAAACCGACAAATTCGTAGAATGTGTGCTTTCTTAGATTATGAGGTTTATTCCTTAAAAAGAATTAGAATCATGGACATTACCATTGATGGTATTGAATCTAATACATGGAGATATTTCACGCCTTCCGAAATGTCGAAACTGGAAGATAAATTGCAATTTTCCTCCAAAACAGCCGAAGCCTCTCTACCTAAAAAAGGAATCTAGGATTGATTAATGCTTAAAAACTAACATCGGATTTTTTATAACCCCCGATATTTCCCGCACAAAGGAATGCTCCATTAATCTTTCCCAAAAAGATCTTTCGTGAAAAGTTACTGCCAACATTACCTCTGGATATTCGCTTAGGAAATCAAGGATGGCAGGAAAAGGTTCCCCGTTTAAAATTTTGAAATCCATGCCGACCTCCTCATGGTCTTCAGCGAAAGAATGTAATATTTGTTTCATCTTTACTATGGCCTTGTACTCATCTTCTTCTGTTTCTGAAACATGTAAAAGGTGTAATCTTATACCTAATATTGAACACCATGGCAGGAGGACGTCTAAGGTTGATATACTTCCCGATGAAAAATCAGTAGCGTAGTAAATAGAGGTGAGTGGCGCCTCACTGGCTTCTTCAGGTATAATTATTACAGGAAAATCAACTCGATCTATTATTTTTTGTGTTGACTCTCCCCAAAAAATTCCTTCTAATATTTTCTTCTTCCTCTTTCCAATAATTAATAAAGATGGGGCGTATTTTTCTGACAACAACTCACATTGCTCAACGATATTCCCATAAACGAGCTCATGTTGAATTAAATTATCGCTATTTCCTGATTGATTTTTTTTATTCTCCTCTGAAAATTTAGATAGTTTTGACCTACTATCTTCTTGAAATTCAATACGGTCTATGGGTTCTACATGTACCAATATTATTTTATAGTTCAATCTTTCCGCAAAGCGTAGTGCTATACCTAAAGCAATTTTACTTGAAGGGGTATAGTCTGTAAGGCATAAGATTGTTTTCATGGAACCCATTTCATACCATTAAGATAATCATTTTATTCCATTTTTGTCTTATTATCCTTCAATATAGATAAAACAACGCCCACTGTTAAAGCGAACACAATAAAGGCTAAAGACAACCAATCTGGCAGATGAATTTGATGAGAAACAAGCATTTTTATTCCCACAAATGCCAATATCGCTACTAGGCTATACTTTAAATACTCAAATTTGTCTATAAAAGCGGCCAGGACAAAATATAAGGAACGCAATCCTAAAATAGCGAAAATATTTGATGTAAATACAATAAATGGATCTGTTGTAATGGCAAAAATAGCTGGAATACTATCGAATGCAAACATTATGTCTGTAGTCTCTACCACCATTAAGGCAATAAACAGGGGCGTTGCCACCCAAAGCTTTCCCTCTTTAATAAAAAAATGATCTCCGTGAAATTTCGTCGTCACTGGAAAAAAGCGTTTCACCAATTTAATGGTAGGATTGTTTTCCGGGTGGATGCTTTCATGAGTTCCTGACTTCAGCATTTTATAAGCGGCATACAATAAAATAATACCAAAAATATAGACGATCCATGTAAAACTTTCCATCAGCACAGCCCCAACACCTATCATTAATCCTCTAAAGATGATAGCACCTAAAATACCCCAGAATAAAACCCGGTGTTGGTTCGCCTGTGGTATGTTAAAGTAAGAAAAGATGATAGCTATGACAAATATATTATCAATACTCAGAGATTGTTCGACAAGATATCCTGTTAAATAAGTTATGACCGCCTCTTTTCCCGTTAACGCATGGCTTCCTTGAGGTAGCCAGTTATTAGTATAGGCAAAGTAAATAAATACACTGAATAATAAAGACAAACTCACCCATAAGCCAGTCCATCGTAAAGCCTCCTTTGTACTTACATTATGTGGATTTTTATTTAAAACCCCAAGATCTATCCCTAATAAAACAAGGATAAGTAAAATAAAGCCAGTCCAGATAATCATAATTTTAGCTTGATTTTAAAACAAAAAAGCCCCTGATTTATTTCAGAGGCTTTGTGAGGTCGGAGGCGGATTCGAACCGTCGTACGAGGTTTTGCAGACCTCTGCCTAGCCACTCGGCCACCCGACCCTATTTTCACTTTTACTAAATGAATCGCAAATATACGTGTTTTTTTATTATTAAAAAATACTAATTCGATTATTTAATAAATATAGAGCCTAGTTGATTATTTTTTCCTTTTCCCACTTTTTTTCTAATTCTTTCATATTCGTACCCCTCACGAACCGATAGGCCATTATAGCCTCTTTTGATACTTTTTTTTCATAATAAACCAAACCAATGCCTTTAGCATATATTTCCATACCTTCAAACAACTGTCCGGTAACCCCCTCGTTTTCCATTTCAATTTTTTCTTTTACCTTAAAAAAAATAGCTGGAATTTCCCGCTTATTAAAAACAAACGTGGTGTCTCCCATAAACATTCTATTTTTTATAACGCTATAAATAGTTGAATCACTATCATTTGATTTCCATTGTATATGATAAAGAAAAATACCAAACCTATCTTTCACCACAAAGGGAAAACTATTTCCCGCCAAAATCTTTACCTCGGTTCTTTGCTGTTTATACCCATTAGTAGCATCGGGTAAGTCATAAATATATAGGTCTTTTAGGAGCAATCCATTTTGTACTACCTCCTCCTGCACATGTTGTAAAGGAACCATATAGTTTTCATAAAAAGTACTCGAAAATATTTTTTCTTCCCCTTTTAAAAAACTCCTGTGATACCAGTAAACACTATCTGTCCCCGTATTTCCTGCCGATGCATAAACATAAACTTCTCCACTGGCCAATTTTTCCATTGGGAAATAATAACCTCTGATATCTCTTTGATTATTTTCTAAAACACAGGCAGACAAGGTAAAACACCACAAAATATAAGCAGGGACACCTATATAAAACCATGCATTAAAAAGGTGTTCCCAACGTTTTTTTTTCATTTATCTCATATTATTTGTTCAGCTTTACCATGACAAATGACTTTTTATGTCTTGTAATACCTATAAAAGGTCGTATATTTGCCTACTCACAAAATTAACCTAAATAGGAAATAAAATGTTTGAAAATATAGGCAAGTCTTTGCAAAAATTATTCGGTAGCAAACAGGAAAAAGATATTCTTAAGTTTAACCCTATTATTGAACAAATTCATCAATTTGGGGACAACTTAAAAAATCTTTCTCATGATGAGTTGAGGCAAAAGACCACAGAATTCCGGGAAAGGATTAGTGATTATCTTTCCGATATAGACGACGCTATCGAAAAACTACGTCAACAAACCATTGATTCTGAAGAGCTTTCCGATAAAGAAAATCTTTTTCTTGAAATCGATACTTTAAAAAAACAGCGGGATCAGGAACTGGAAGTTATCTTAAACGAGATTCTTCCAGAGGCCTTTGCGGTAGTTAAGGAAACGGCTATTCGTTTTAAGAACAATTCAACCCTTTCTGTTACTGCCACCGAACATGATAAAAATCTGGCCGTACAGACTGGAAAATCTTATGTTTCCATTACAGGAAATCAAGCGACCTGGAAAAACCAGTGGACCGCCGCAGGAGGTGCTATTACCTGGGATATGGTGCATTACGATGTTCAGCTTATCGGTGGTATGGTTCTTCATGAGGGTAAAATTGCTGAAATGGGAACGGGTGAAGGTAAAACCCTTGTAGCTACTTTACCCGCTTATCTGAATGGATTAAGTGGCCTGGGCGTGCATGTCATTACCGTAAATGACTATTTAGCCCGCCGTGATGCTGAATGGATTGGCCCAATCATGGAATTTCTCCTTTTAACCATCGATTGTATCGATAAATATACCCCTCATTCCGAACAGCGCATTCAAGCTTATGGCTGCGATATAACTTACGGAACAAATAACGAATTTGGTTTCGATTACCTTCGTGATAATATGGTTCGTACCACTGAAGAAAAAGTTCAGGGAAAACACCATTTCAGTATGGTTGATGAGGTCGATTCCGTTCTTATCGATGATGCGCGAACACCTCTTATTATTTCAGGTCCCGTTGGCCCCGCCGCCGAAGATCAGGAATATTTTGAACTTCGTCCAAGTGTTGAAAAGCTGATAAATGAACAGAAAAAACTAGCCAATGAATATCTGATTGAGGCAAAAAAATTATTCGCCGCCGGAGCCATTGGGGTAGAGGAAGGAACAGCTGGTATGGCCCTGCTTCGTGCTTATCGTTCACTCCCAAGAGCAAGACCTTTAATTAAGTTCCTGAGCGAGGAAGGGGTGCGTGTTTTATTACAAAAAACCGAGAATCATTACATGCAGGAGCAATCCAAAAACATGCATTTGGTTGATGCGCCACTCCTTTTTAATATAGATGAAAAAAATAGACAAACAGAACTTACCGAAAAGGGCGTAGAATATTTATCTACAAACTCCAATGATCCTAGTTTCTTTATGCTTCCGGATATCATTTCTGAAATGGTGGAAATTGAAAATCGAAAAGATTTTTCTAAAGAAGAAAGTGAAAACGCAAAAACTAAACTAGCTCAGGATTACGCCGTTAAAGCGCGCAGAGTACATACCATAAATCAACTTTTAAAGGCTTTTACTCTTTTCGAAAAAGACGAGGAATATGTTGTAATGGAGGGTCAGGTTAAAATTGTCGATGAACAAACCGGACGTATGATGGAGGGCAGAAGATATTCCGATGGTCTTCACCAGGCGCTGGAAGCTAAGGAAAATGTGAAGATTGGAGAAATTACCCAAACTTACGCCACCGTTACCCTGCAAAATTATTTCCGTATGTACCACAAATTAGCAGGTATGACGGGTACAGCAGAAACCGAAGCCAATGAGTTTTGGCAAATTTATAAACTCGATGTCGTTGTTATTCCTACCAATAGACCGATTCAGAGACTTGACCAAGAAGATTTTGTTTTCAAAACAAACAGAGAGAAATATAATGCGCTTATAGACCAGATTAGTTTATTAAGCAAAGCTGGTCAACCAATTCTAGTAGGTACGACTTCCGTTGATATATCTGAAAAGTTAAGCCGGATGCTCCAGCTAAAAGGACTTGACCATAATGTACTCAACGCAAAACAACATCAAAGAGAAGCCGAAATTGTTGCCGAAGCAGGTCGTCCAGGTAAAATTACCATTGCAACCAATATGGCCGGTCGTGGAACTGATATCAAGATTAATGAAGAGGTTAAAAAAGCAGGAGGATTAGCTATTATAGGTACGGAAAGACACGAGTCGAGGCGAGTTGACAGACAGCTTCGTGGACGTTCCGGCCGTCAAGGTGACCCAGGTTCTTCACAATTTTACGTTTCCCTGGAAGATAACCTGATGCGACTTTTTCAATCCGATAGAATTGCGTCTCTTATGGACAAAATGGGCCATAAAGACGGAGAGGTTATTCAACATTCTATGGTGACTAAATCTATTGAAAGAGCGCAGAAAAAAGTAGAAGAAAATAACTTCGGTATTCGTAAACGCCTTCTCGAATATGATGACGTTATGAATATTCAAAGAGAAGCTATTTACAAAAAAAGAGATAATGCACTCTTCGGCGATCGCCTTTCCGTGGACCTGTACAATATGTTTTTCTCTATCATTGAAAATATTGTTCATGACCATAAAGGCGGAGGTTCCTTCGATACCTTTAGAAGGGACATGCTTAGCTTATTGGGACAGGTTCCAGAAATTTCAGAACATGATTTTCAAAAGAAAAACTCAAACCATCTGAGTGAAGAAACTTTCCACCAGTTCCAAGCCTATTATCACCGAAAATCAGAGCATATTCAAGAGGTTCTCTTCGACCATATTAAAAATGTCCACGAAACACAGGGAAACCGGTTCAAAAGAATCATCGTTCCTTTTACTGACGGCAGGACAAATCCTTACATGATTACTGCTGAGATGGAAGAAGCCTATAACTCTAAAGGTAAAACCATCATGAGAGATATAGAAAAAGCGGTAACGCTCTCTATCATAGACGAAAAATGGAAAGAACATTTACGAGCTATGGACGAATTAAAAGAATCGGTTCAATCTGCTTCTTTCGAACAAAAGGACCCATTGGTTATCTATAAAATGGAAGCCTACAAGCTTTTTGAAAACCTGGTGATGGAAATAAATACGGACGTTTCTTCCTATCTGGCAAAAGGTACCCTTGTTTTTTCTGACGGTACCACGCTTGAACAAGCAAGAGAAATGAGAGCTATTTCTAATAAAACTAAAACAAATAAAGACAGAGAACAAGAGGATTTAGCCAGAAGAAAGGCTGCCATGGAGGCCAATCAAAGTAGCGTAAAAGTGGAAACCATACGCCGCCAGGAACCTAAAGTAGGTCGTAACGACGCCTGTCCCTGTGGAAGCGGTAAAAAATATAAAAATTGCCACGGACGGTAATATTTACCGCCCGCAAAAGGTAGAGACGTTATCAGCAAACTGATAAACTTCTTCAAAAGTATTATACATAGGAGTAGGCGCAACGCGGATAACACCAGCTGCACCTACTCCTTTTTCAGTCAGATTGTTTTCCCGCCAGTCACAAACAACGCCTCTTTCCGATAAATATTGGAATAGTGCTTTACCCTGATGGTCTGTAAATAAAGATAGTTGTGCCCCTCTTGCAGATAATTCTCTGGGCGTAATAATCTCGAAAACCCTCTCCTTAGCGGGAATACTATCCAACAAATAGGTCAAATAACTGGTTAACAAAATACTTTTATTTCTAAGCCTTTCCATGCCCGCTTGTTGAAATAAAGAATGACTGGCTATAAGCGGCGCAAATGATAAAATGGGTGCGTTGCTCAGCTGCCATCCTTCAGCCGTTGGCGTCGCTTGAAATTTTTTCTGCATTAAAAAACGCGTAGCCGCGTTGTAACCATACCATCCGGCTAATCGTGGAAAAGTAGGATCTGTCGCATATTTTTCATGAATATAAACTCCTCCAATAGCGCCAGGACCACTATTTAGATATTTGTAAGTACACCATGCCGCAAAATCTACTCCCCATTCATGAAGCTTCAAAGGTACATTTCCTACCGCATGGGCAAGGTCTAACCCCAAAAATGCACCTGTTTCGTGCGTTACTTTGGAAATTTCGGCCATGTCAAGGCACTGACCTGTAAAATATTGAATGCCCCCAAATAAAACCAGTGCGGTTCTATCTCCATTTTTTCTAATAACCTCCTTTATTTGTTCTGTGGAAATAAGCGTTTCACCTTCCACCGGTGAAACTTCCACGATGCTCGTTTCAGGATCAAAACCATGCATACGAACTTGACTTTCTACTACATATTGATCAGATGGAAAAGCACCAGCTTCCATGATAATAAGGTACCTATCCTTGGTCGGTTTATAAAAACTAGCCATTAATAAATGTAGGTTCACCGTCAGGGTATTCATGTGAATAATTTCCTCCTCTTTGGCTCCCACAATGTCCATAGCAGCGTGAACTACAGCCTTATGGTACTGCGTCCATGGCCATTCCCCTTTAAAATGTCCTTCTACTCCTAAGTCCCGCCATCGGTTCATTTCATTTTCAACCAAACCAGCAGCATTTTTCGGTTGTAGTCCTAAAGAATTACCACAGAAGTAAATAGCATCCTTCCCCTCTTTTTTGGGAATATGATATTGATTCCTAAAATTTCTAAGCTCATCCTTCGAATCCATTTCCAGCGCAAATGCCTTATTTCCCTCAAACCTGATTTGATCTGTCATTTAAAAATTCGTTTAATCAATAATTTACTTTAATATCTTCCATTCTGGTTGGCAGCCACACCTGCATAGGCGTTTGACCTCGGTTACACCATGAAAAGTAAGGAATGGCAGTAATATTTTGTTTTGAAGTACTCACGTTGAGTCCATCAGCTGATATTTTCACGGCAGGGGCATTGAATTGTAATGTCATAATACCTCCCAGCATGTTTTTATCAAAAGCAGCCTTAACAGGTTCATTATCAGGCAATACAAAATGCCATGCCTTTCCCTCATTATCAGTTCCTTCTACACAATAAACCAAAGGTCCCCTTTGCAAGGCCACTCTATTATTCGCTGCTTTCACTTCCTGTCTTGCGGTTACTCTTTTTATCTCCATGGGCAACTCAAAAGAAATTTTGTCCCCCTTTTTCCATTCTCTTTCAATAACAGCATAACCCAATTCTTCTTTATAAGGAATGGACACACCGTTAAGTAAAATGGTTATCTGCTGAGGATTCAACTCTTTAAACTGGTATAAATCTCCTGGTACGGCTTGTCCTTTTAACCATCCTGGCAGGCGAATGCGCAAAGCGAAGGAACTATTTTTTGATGGATTTACCTCCAGAGAAACCTTTCCATTCCAGGGATATTCGGTGACCTGACGAAGGTCAACTTTCGTTTGTTGAACCGTTAAAGAAGTGGAACTACCGATAAATAAATTCACATAAATATCTTTTTCGGAAACACCGTAAACATAATCACCCAGGGAGGCAACTAATCTGGCAATATTAGAGGGACAGCAGGCGGTACCAAACCATTCTTTTCTAAAATGCTGCCCATTTGATGCGAGCGGATTCCCATAAAAAAAACGATCTCCCTCAAAAGACAAGCCATCTAAAGCACTATTGTATAACACTTTTTCCAACACATCAATATACTGTGCATTTCCACTTAACGCATTCATTCTCTGATTCCAAAAAACCATGCCTACCGATGCACAAGTTTCGCAATAAGCCTTTTCATTGGGTAGGTCATAGTCGATACTAAATCCTTCATTACTTCCTGATGAACCAATACCGCCGGTGACATACATATTTCTATGAACGACGTCTTCCCAAACTGTTTTCATCGCCTTAAAGTATTCCCCATCACCAGTCATTGCGGCAACATCAGCGGCGCCGGTATATAAATACATGGCTCTAACGGCATGACCCGTAATTTGGGTTTGTTGTTTTACCGGCAATACATCCTGGGCATAGGCGGTGTCCCTCCAATCGGTCCAGGTGTAACCGACTGCGTGCTTATGGCCTCTTTCTGAAAGGAGCCAATCTGCCAGATTCAAATATTTCTTATTTCCTGTAGTTTTAAATAACTTTACTAAAGCCAGTTCCAATTCCTGATGACCGGTCACCCAATGTCTTTTTCCAGGACCAAAAAGAGTGTCGAAATGGTCTGCAAACTTAATAGCTACATCCAACAATTTCCTTTTCCCTGTGGCATTAAAATAGGCTACGCCAGCTTCAATCAAATGTCCGCCGTTATAGTCTTCGTGCATACTCATGTCGCTCCATTTCTTATCTGGTTCCTTCAACGTGTAAAAAGTATTGATATAACCATCGGGTTGCTGGGATGCCGCAATTTTATCGATCCAACCATCGGCTCTTTTTTCAATATCAGGATTGGCTTTTACTTTCAGTGAATAGGCAATGGCCTCCAGGGCTTTAAAAACATCAGAATCGTCATAAAAAATACCTTCAAAATCTCCTTTGCGCAAGCCCGCCGTAATTTCAAAATTTCGAATGCGCGGCGTTTTAAATTCTGTTTGATCCATGCAAACGGGAATAGTAACATCTGCTACTTTTTCCATTCGGGGTTTCCAGAATGCGTCTTCAATAGTGACTTTTGAAAAATTGATATTTTCCAACTTCCTGGTAATATTCTGACCAAAATGAGGGGTGCTAAAGACTATAAAGAGAAATAAACCAATGATTTTTCGCATGACGTTTTATTTAATTCTTAAAGTTGCGAAAAAAAAGGAACAACCTGTAATTTTCGTGATTCATTTTCCATAGCTGTAAAAGATATCTTGATGGTATCCTCTGGCAAAAGCGCTGAAATGAGCTCCGGCCATTCAATAAGGCAATAATCTCCACTTTCCAAATAGGACAAAATACCCATTTGTAAAGCCTCTTCCAATGACCCTAATCTATACAAATCAAAATGATAAATTTTACCGCTTCCTTCTTTATTGCTGTAATTGTACTCATTCACAATAGAAAAACTTGGACTACTAACCCAGTCTTTACTACCCAGGGTTTCACAAAACACGCGGGCGAAAGTTGTTTTACCTGTCCCCATTTCCCCTTGAAGAGCGAATATCTTATAATCCTTACATGAATTTAAAATTAAAGTAGCCGCCGATGATAATTCACTTAATTGATTTATTTCAATAGACAAAAACACTTCTGATTTTTCCATAAGTAATACATAAAAGATCCAAAAAATACTTTCACGCAAAGCTAAAAAATAGCATCCTTATGTGATAATTAAAGCAAAAAGACTTCACTATTTTTCGTATATTTGCATTTATGGAAAACGAAATTAATCAAGCACATATAGAACAAAAGACGGACTATGGTGCAAGCAATATTCAAGCACTGGAAGGTCTTGAAGCGGTAAGGAAAAGACCTGGAATGTATATCGGAAGTACCGATACAAAAGGCCTTCACCATCTTGTGTGGGAGGTTATTGATAATTCCATTGACGAGCACCTTGCAGGTCATTGTGACAAAATTGATACCATAATTCACTTAGATAATTCCGTTTCTGTCAAAGATAACGGTAGGGGTATTCCTACGGGTATGCACCAAAAATTAGGAAAATCTGCTTTGGAGGTCGTTATGACCGTTTTACATGCCGGAGGTAAATTTGACAAGGACACTTACAAAGTTTCCGGAGGTTTACACGGGGTCGGCGTTTCTTGTGTTAACGCACTTTCCGATTTATTGGTGGCAAGGGTTGAAAGAGAAGGTAAAATATTTACACAATCATACAGTAAAGGCAAACCCATCACTGAAGTTCAGATTATTGGCGACTCTGACCGAAATGGAACAACCATAACGTTTAAGCCCGATGCTACGATATTTGAAACCACAGACATCAAAAGTGAGGTTTTAACAGGTAGAATGCGTGAGTTGAGTTTCTTAAATAAGGGATTGACGCTCACTCTTTTAGATGAGAGAACGGAAAAAACCGAAACTTTTCACTCGGAAGGGGGTTTGGTTGAATTCGTTAGATATGCTGATAATAATAAGGTTTTATTAACGGAAAGACCTATTTACGTTTTAGGAACTAAAGACAATATTGAAGTGGAAGTAGCGCTTCAATATAATAATTCCTATCAGGAAAATATTTACTCCTACGTTAATAACATTCACACCCGCGAAGGTGGTTCTCATGTAAAAGGTTTCCGCTTAGCCCTATCCAGAGTATTAAAACAATACGGTGATGATGGTGGCTTTTTTAAAAAAATAAAAGATGAGATTTCCGGGGAAGATTTTAGAGAGGGCTTAACTGCCGTCATCTCTGTAAAAGTGCCCGAGCCTCAATTTAAAGGTCAGACTAAAGGCGAACTGGGTAACTCTGAAGTTACTTCCGTCGTTTCTCAATGTGTTGCAGACACCCTGCGTGCATACCTGGAAGAAAATCCAAGGGAAGCCCGTAAAATTATGGAAAAGGTCACCCTGGCCGCTGCCGCTCGTCACGCAGCCCGACGTGCCAGAGAAATGGTTCAAAGGAAAAATGTACTGACAGGTAGTGGTTTACCAGGAAAATTGTCTGACTGTGCTTCTAAAGATCCTCACGACTCTGAGTTGTTCCTCGTGGAAGGTGATTCTGCCGGTGGAACTGCGAAACAGGGCCGCGACAGACATACCCAGGCTATTCTTCCCCTAAGAGGAAAAATCCTCAATGTGGAAAAAGCCATGGAACATAGAATCTATGAAAATGAGGAGATCAAAAATATGTTTACCGCTATTGGCGTAAGTATTGAGGAAAATGATCAGGGTGAACGCGTTTTGAATATTACAAAACTAAGGTATCACAAAGTAGTTATTATGACCGATGCCGATGTAGATGGAAGCCATATCACTACGCTGATTCTTACTTTCTTCTTCCGTTATATGCGACCTCTTATCGAACAAGGCTATATTTATATCGCAACGCCGCCCCTCTATTTGGTGAAAAAAGGTAAAAATGAACGCTATTGCTGGAATGACGAAGATAGAAAAGCAACTATCCTGGAATTTGGCGGAAGCTCAGAAAGTGATAATTCTGTAAAAACACAGCGCTATAAAGGTTTAGGTGAAATGAACGCTGAGCAACTCTGGGAAACTACCATGGATCCAACCAGAAGAATTCTGAGAAGGGTGACCATAGAAGATGTTATTGAAACCGATAGGGTCTTTACTATGCTTATGGGTGATGAAGTTCCCCCAAGAAGAGCTTTTATTGAAAGTAATGCTAAATATGCACGTGTTGATGCTTAACATTACTCTTCTCCTGTTCATTTTGCTGTAACTCTTGTACAGCAAAATATAGGAATTTAGGTAATATAGTATTGTGAGTGCTTTTTATTTTGTCGTCGTCATATAAATGCTCGAGCATCTCAAAATATTTATCTTCTCCATGGTGAGAAATAACTATTTCCTTTTTTTCATCCTGTTGCAGATAATGTGCCATTCCCACCGGATCTGCTTCAGGATGAAATTGAGTCCCTATCATCTCTTTTGAAAAGCGAATGCCCATGATAGCTCGTTCCAATGGAATGGTAGGTCGGAATTTTTCAAGACATATTACATTGGCTCCAAACTCCTGTAACTTACTTCTATTAGGTTGAACAACTTGATAGTCCCGCGAATCAACCACATAAAATGGTTCTTCCAGTCCTTCAAATAAAGGTTCTTCCAGCCCCATGCCAATTCTGTGAACAGGCATAACACCAAATGAAGTTGATTTTCTTTTGTTTACCTCCGCAAGTCCCCAGTGCTGAACCATAACCTGAAAGGAATGGCATATAAAAAATATATACTTCTTTTTTACCGCTGTCTTATTGTGCTCGAGACAATTGTCTACTAATTTTACATACTTATCTTCCCAAGGTTCCCCTGTTAATTTAGGATCACCTGGTCCACCTGACGAAATAAAAATATCATATTCGTTTGGGTTCGGAAATTCACCCTTGGCCCTGACATCAAAATAATCTACCTTTTTTACCAAGGAATTACTGACGGTTAATTCTTCCAACAACTGCTTAATACATCGCATCCCTTCATTTGGGAATTGATTATATAAATCCAAAACAGCAATATGTATAGGATTTTTCATTTCGTTTTCATTTAATTCCGGGGAATCCCTTTGCGGATAAAATCAACCCAGGCCAGGTACTTGTTCTCCGATGACTGCATGGGAAACAAAGGTTCCCCAGGTAAGGTTCATCGTATTTGGTTTGAAAGCCTCCGCCCTGCGGATAGCCAGATTTGCAGCAGCCTCAACCACCCATTCAAAATTTTCCTGTCCAACAGAGTTAATATCAGCGTCAGGAGCTGGATTACAAAAATCGATAGCGTAAGGAATTCCATCTCTCACTGCAAATTCTACTGTATTGAAATCATAACCGAGGGCAATATTTAACCTAAGAACATAATCTTCTATGGTGCTTAATAATTTCTTCGCCTCTTCTCCTTTTGCCTGAATAGCAGCGTTGTAACGAGAAGCATGAGGATTCAACGGATTATATGGCATAATCCTTACCTCACTTCCTCCAATAGCATAACACCGAAAATAATCGTCAAACTTTATCTCTTCCTGTAACATCATAACCAATTGTCCCGTCTGATTATGTTTTTGCCACATATCCTCTAAATTATCCACTTGATAAACGTTTTTCCACCCTCCACCATCATGAGGTTTCATATATGCTGGAAAACCAACCTCTTCAGACATTCCTTGCCAGTCCAAAGGCATTTTTAAATTCCTAAATGATTGTGAGGTGGTACTATCTGGAATTTCTTTTGATGGTAATAACGCTGTTTCAGGAACTGGAACGCCCAATGATTTAGCTAAACAATTATTGAAAAATTTTTCATCCGCACTCCACCAAAAAGGATTATTTATGACAGCAGTACCTTGTAATGCCGCGTTTTTTAAATAGGCTCTATAAAAAGGAACATCCTGAGAAATGCGGTCAATGATTACAGAATACTCTGTTTCTCTTCCTTGCAATAATTTATCAATAGTAACAGATTCTGCTACCGTTTTACCTAATTTTTCATTTACTCGTGCAATAAATGCTTCCGGAAATGAATTCTCCATACCATATAAAATACCGATTTTCTTCATATTGTAATTTTATTTTCTATTTGAAAACACCCCTTACGTTGAATTCAACATTCAAAAAATCAAATATTCCCAGGATAAAAACTGAAATCAATGGTATTTAGAATGGTAAATCTTCTGCTTCAGCTGAAGATAAGCCTGAAGAGGTTGAAGTAGGGAAAGACGAAGGAGTATTATCAAAACTACCTGAGGCATTACTTGGTGCAGCCGAGGGAGATGAATTGTTACTTGATTTTTCAATACGCCAGGCATTCAGATTGGTGAAATATTTGTCCTGCCACTGTCTGCCCCTTAAATCAAAAGAAACCTTTATGATTTCGCCTTCCTGAAATTGGTTTAATAGATCACATTTATCTTGAACAGATTGAAATTTTACGAACTGAGGATAAGTTTCCATTGTTTCAATTACAAATTCTCTTGTTCTGAAACTACCTGTTCCTTTAACTTCCATGTCATAAGCTTTGACAAGCTTTCCTTCAATTTCGAATCCGGCCATGATATTTTTTTTACAAATTTAGCTCAAATTTATTTATTTACACTAAAATATAATTTAGATCCTGCATTTTTTAAAAACCCATCTATTAAAATTAATAAAAGCATCTTATTTTTTAAGCCTTAAATATTTACCAACAGGAGATTTTCCTTTCATGGTAGTGGGTATAATTGTAGACAAAAATTTGCTTGCCTGATTAGAAAGGTTTATTTTACCCTTGTTTAAATATTTTCTTAGGCATCGCAACTTATGAAACGTAAAATTTCCTTTTTCTATTCAGGTGGCCTGTTAACGTTCTTCTATCTCTTTCTTTTTATTGTTTATCACTTGCAGACGCCCATATTTGATTTATTAACAGCTGTTCCTTTTTTCATTGTTGCTTATTTCTTAATCTTCAATATAGGTAAACCTGATGTACTTCAATGGATTGAAGAAAGCAAAGGCCTTAAAAATCACAATAAACTAATCCTTCCGCTTCTTCTCCTTGTATTGCTCTTTGGTTACTTATTGATTTACGGAAAAAATCCCCTTGACAGTTCCGGTGGATTATTGCTTTTCCTATTTCTTTTTCCTACCCTATATTACACTGCATTTCCCCGAAATGAGGTAGGTCGCATCGATTATCTGGTGCTTTTAATTATTGCTATTCCCCTTACTTTAGTAGAACCAAATGGTGACACTACCTTGCCTGTTGGCGGGAATGGCTTTGGTTCTCTTTATAAAATTTCATGGGTTCTCCTCCTTGCTTACACTTATATTTATATTAGAAAACTGGATGATGTTGGATTTTACCCCACGTTCAAACTCAGGTTTTTAGGTATCGCCTTACTTTCCTGGCTCTCTTTTGTCACCTTTGTTTTTATCATTGCCTTCAGTTTAGGATTCGTAAACCCAAGCCCTTTCAGTGAAATTATAAAGGATGGATTTTCAAAATCCCTCTTAGAGATTATGCGTATCTGGATAGGGACCGCTCTTTTTGAGGAACTCTTTTTTCGAGGATTATTACAAAACATGTTAAGCCAGCAAATCAATCGCTCTAAAGCCTGGAAAACTTATTGGCGATATGGTTTGATAACCGTTCTTGTCTTATCCCTTATGGCAGGTTATACTCTGGCCATCGAATTTATCTGGTTTCCAGTAATGATAACTTTTATCTTGTTTTTTATGGCATATTACCTGGAGAAAAAGTCCTTTCAGGCGGTAGGTACTTATACCGCGCTGGCTATTATCAGCATGGTTTTTGGCTTGGCCCACTTTCATAAAGATTCGATCATTTTTGTAGGACTTGCTGCCTTAGCTGGATGGGCTTATGGATATACTTATTTGAAAACGAAAAATGTATTTTATGCAGCACTCGTTCATACCCTTGTCAATTTTTCCCAGTTTTTTTTCCTGTTAAAACAGATTAAATAAGGGTGAAGTCATTGATATGTTTTACTGTAAATGCCAGCTAATTAGCAAAATATTTATTATGATGGTTTATCAAAATGTTATAAATTTATTTATAATTGTTAAGGTAAAAATGCTTATTCCCATGAAAGTACTAAGAAACCTAAAATGCTGCCTTACCCTCCTTTTAATCTTATTTTTTACCCTTACTGTTCATTCCCAATATATTTCTGCCCATCGCGGAAATGATGGTTCTGCTCCAGAAAATACTTTAGCCGCATTTAGAAATGCCTTACTTTTAGAAGTACATTATATCGAGGTTGATGTAAGAACTACGGAAGACCAGGTCTTAATGATTATGCACGATGGAAATCTTGATCGCACAACCAATGGAAAAGGTCCTTTTAAAACATATAATGCTGCATTTCTTAAAACTCTTTCCGCTGGAAAAGGGTATCCAGAGGTATTTGAAGATGAAAAAATACCTACCCTTGAGGAATCCTGCCAACTTATTTATGAATGGAATTTAACCCATGAGGCTAAAACTTTTTTTTATATCGATGCGAAGGATGTGGAACCAAAACCGCTACTTTCTATATTGAGGAAATATAATCTGGAGGCAAATTCCGTATTCTATGGTTCTGACGATTTTTTACATCGTTTGAAAATGGAATTCGAGGGGGCTAAATTACTTCCAGCTCTTAAAAATCCTAATGAGATAATCGAAAAATTCAATAAACTCAAACCTTTTGCCTTCGATGCTTCCTGGCTGTCCTTAACGAAAGAGATGGTGGATGAAATCCATCGATTGGGTGTTAAAGTATTTACTGACCTGTTGGGGCCTCTCGATACGGAAATCAATTATATGAAAGCACGCGACATGGGCTTGGATTTAATTCAAACCGACCGAATTTTAGCAGTTCAAAAAATCGTGAAAAATTAGAAATAGCATTTACTAAGTACCACAGAAGGTTTTATATCCAGAGTCAATATTATCAGCAACATTCATAAATGAGGCAGCTGCATCATTTTGAGTGTATGGATTGGTGAAAATGCCAAGTAATTCCTTAAAAAACCGTAAATCGTCGTTTAAACAAGCCTCATCAAGGGCTTTTTCAACCAAATTATTTCTGGGAATGAATAGGGGATTATTTTCCCGCATCCTTTTTAATCGGGCATCCTCATTTCCCCTTTCTATGTCTTGCCAGTTGATAAACCATGACTGAAAATCCTCCTGCAAATAAATACCTTCCATTGGCATATCTCCCTGTAAAACCAAAAAAGTATTCGTATAATCCGCTTTATTTTTAGTCATCCAATCTAACAGGGTGAATAGGCTATTTTTTCTTAGCTGAAGATCTGTCTCATTTGAAAAACCAAGTTTTTTAAACATCATAGCCTGCCATTTTTCTTCATAAATAGCTGGGAATGAATTTAAAACCTCTTTGGCCATTTCTATAGCTATTTCCTTTTCCTCATGAATCATTGATAATAAAGAACCAGCAAAACAGGCAATATTCCACTGCGCGATAGATGGTTGATTTCCATAAGCATATCTGCCTTGAGTATCAATAGAACTAAAAACAGTTTCCGGATGATAGGTATTCATGAAGGCACAAGGTCCATAATCGATGGTTTCCCCCGCAATAGACATATTATCAGTATTCATGACACCATGAATAAAACCAACCCTCATCCATTGCACGATTAAATCAATCTGCCGTAACATAACCGCCTCCAATAGATCTCTGGCCTTTGATTTTGACAAATTCAAGTCGGGATAGTGTCTTTCAATGACATAATCCATTAGAATAGATGATTCATTGGGCACAAACCGATGGGCAAACTCAAAAGTACCAACTCTAATATGAGAAGAGGCTATTCTGGTTAATACAGCTCCTTCATGTACTTCTTCTCTGTAAACTTTGGCGCCTGTTTTAACCACAGCCAAACTTCTTGTGGTGAGTATTTTCAGTCCTGCCATGGCCTCACTTATCAGGTATTCTCTAAGCATAGCCCGCAGGGTGGCACGACCATCTCCGCCTCTGGAAAAGGCAGTATAACCTGATCCTTTTAACTGTATATCAAATCGATTCCCCGCTTTTGTAATGTGTTCGCCCAATAAAATAGCTCGTCCGTCTCCCAGCATGGTAAAATTGCCAAATTGGTGACCAGCGTAGGCTTGAGCAATTGGTATTGAGCCGGGAATCATTTTATTTCCTGAAAAAAAAGCAGCCGCTTCTTCCATGTCCATATTGTCCGGGGACAAATCCAATTCCCTGGCTAAGTTGTCATTGAATAACAAAACAGAAGGATCAGGTACCTGAGTAGGATTGGTAGGAATAAAAAAATCGTCAGGTAGTCTTTGGCAATAACTATTATCGAAATGAAAGTTCATTACTTTTTTTCATATTAATGAATTAAAAGACCTTTTTGTTTCCCAGAATAGGAACTGAAAAGAAAAGTTAAAGGCAGAAACCCTTTTCAAAATTACCTTTCTTTAATTTTTTTGTTGCATTTTCATGTTTACTTCGTATTCACTTTATTTGTCGTATATTGAAGGAAAAGTTTTCAATATTATCAAAAAAGGACTAAATGTTTAGTTACTTTTGATGACTATATATAAATAAGTAAAAAAGCCAATTAGGTCTGATATTGAAAATGGTAGCTATTCAGAAGAAAACAAAATATCTTTAAAAAATGGAATCCTTATGAGTCTAAATACAAAATCACTTCAACCTGTCATCAACTTTCTTTGGACCGTTGCCGATGATATTTTGGTAAATACCTACCAAAAAGGAAAATATAAGGATGTTATTCTTCCAATGGTGGTAATAAGAAGGCTTGATTTACTTCTTGAGCCTACTAAGGATCAAGTATTAAAAACCTTTAGTGAATATAAATCAAAACTTCAAAACTTAGATAGTTTACTAACCAATGGTAAACATGGATCAGGATTTGCATTTTACAACACTTCAAAGTTTACCTTAAAAAAATTGCTTGACGACCCAAAGAATCTAAGGAGTAATTTTGAAGATTTCCTCAATGGGTTTTCTGAGAATGTACAGGACATCATCAAACAATTTAAATTCAGAAATGAAATTGAAACTTTAGATGAAGCTGATATTCTTTTCTCGCTAATTGAAAAATTCTGCTCACCAAAAGTGGAATTGCATCCCGACAAGTTGCCACCTTTGGCAATGGGTTATGTTTATGAAGATTTAGTTAGACGATTTAATGAAGAAAATAACGAAGAAGCAGGTGAACACTTTACACCAAGGGAAATTATTGATTTAATGACCCAACTTATATTCTTACCGGTAAAAGACAAAATCAAACAAGGTACTTTTTTAATTTATGACCCATGCGTTGGGAGCGGCGGAATGCTCACCATTGCAAAAAACTTTTTACTTAATCCAGAAGGTTTGGTAAAAAGCAATGCTACTGTTCATCTATACGGTCAGGAAAGTACGCCATTCATATATGCTACATGTAAGAGTGATATGCTCATCAAGGGCGAAGATCCCGATAAAATTGCCAACGGTAGTACATTGAGTGCTTATGGCTTTGAAAAGGATTTGAAATTTGACTTTATGCTCACAAATCCACCTTATGGAAAAACCTGGGCTCCAGATAAAAAGGCATTGGGCGTTGGACCGAAAGGAGCCATTATTGATAAGCGTTTTATACTTAAAAATAGTTACAAGGAAGAGGCTGTTACCAGCCGAGTAAATGATGGCCAGTTAATGTTTGTGTTGCACATGTTAAGCAAAATGAAAGATACTGAACTCGGCAGCCGAATTGCTTCCGTTCATAATGGTTCAGCTTTGTTTACAGGAGATGCAGGTCAAGGAGAAAGCGAGATTAGAAAGTACATGATTGAAAATGATTTACTAGAGGGAATTATAGCACTTCCAAATGATATGTTTTATAATACAGGCATACCAACATACATTTTTATCATAACCAATAGAAAATCAAACCAAAGAAAAGGAAAAGTTCAACTTATCAATGCCACTACTGAGAAATTTTACAGCAAAATGCGTAAATCATTAGGCAAAAAACGAGTTGAATTTTTACCAGCACATGTCGCACTAATAGAGAGTATGTATTTAAATTTTGAAAACAACGAATACAGTAAAATTTTTGATAATACCGACTTTGGATATGCTCAAATCACGGTTAACAGGGCATTGAAGGATGAAAAAGGAAAAATAATCAAGGATAACAAAGGCTTGCCAAAAGCGGATCCGAAATTAAAAGATACCGAAAACATTCCATTAAAGGAGGATATTCAAGAGTTCTTTAAACGTGAAGTACTGCCTTTTGCTACTGATGCATGGTGGGATAAAAAAGACACCAAAGTTGGATACGAAATAAATTTTGCCAAATACTTTTATAAGCACAATCCACCAAGAAGTTTATCGGAAATAGCCAAGGACATATTTTCTATCGAGCATGAAACGGATGGATTATTAAAAGAAATTATTGAAGTATGAAAGCTGAACAGATAAAAGAATTATTTGCCCAATTTGAAGCAGCATCATCTGAACTTGAAGAGATTGAATGTTGGAGTGCAAGAGAGCTTCAGGCATTGCTCGGGTATACCAAGTGGGAAAATTTTCAAAAGGTAATTGAAAAAGCAAAAGATTCTTGCAGAAACGCCGGAGAGCAGACTTCCGACCATTTTCCTGACGTCGGGAAAATGGTCACTATTGGCTCCGGCGCTGAAAAAGAGATTGATGACATCCTCCTTACCAGGTATGCCTGTTACCTGATTGCCCAAAATGGAGACAGTCGCAAAGAAGAAATATCCTTTGCTCAAAATTACTTTGCCGTTCAAACACGCCGAGCTGAGTTAGTAGAGCAGCGATTGTTGGAATTTGAACGTGTAAAGGCTCGGGAAAAATTAAGCCAAACTGAAAAACAGCTATCCGGTGTTTTGTATGAACGAGGTGTTGATGAAAAAGGATTTGGAATTATTCGCTCGAAAGGTGATCAAGCGTTATTTCGAATGACAACCCAACAGTTAAAGAGAAAAATGCAGGTTCCAGATGGAAGGCCAGTTGCAGATTTCCTTCCTACTATAAGTATCAAAGCTAAAGACCTAGCTGCGGAAATGACTGGACTGAATGTACAAAATAAAAATTTAAAAGGTCATAATCCGATTGAAAAAGAGCACGTAGATAATAGTAAAGCGGTACGAGAAATGCTTACAAAAAGAGGTATAGTTCCCGAAAATCTTCCCCCGGCTGAAGATGTAAAAAAAGTTCAGCGCAAACTGGAAAGTGATGGGAAGAAAATTTTAAAGGACACCAAAAAAAAGAAAAAATAACTTTGGAACTAATAACAGATAAATATTCTACATGGCTTGGTGATTTTCCTGATCACTGGAAAGTATTACGCATAAAAAATCTGTTTCAAGAAATGGACAGCCGAAGCGAAACAGGCAGCGAAGAACTGCTTTCGGTTTCGCATTACACCGGCGTAACGCTTAAAAGGGAGAGTTTAGAAAACGAAGACGACCATTTGACCAATGCCGCTAGTTTGGTGGGTTACAAATTGGTGTTTCATGGTGATTTGGTTATCAATATCATGTTGGCTTGGAATGGCAGTTTGGGTATTTCGCCACACAACGGAATAACAAGCCCTGCTTACTGTGTTTACCGAATTAAAGGCGACAACAACCCTGAATATTTCGGATATTTATTTACCACCAATTTATTTAAAGCCGAGTTTCGCAGGCACAGCACAGGCATTATTGACAGCCGTTTGCGATTATACTCCGATAAGCTTTTCAGCATTTTTACCGTAGTGCCACCCAAAGCCGAGCAAGACGAAATTGTGCAATACATCAAAGCACAGGAAGAAAAAATAAACCTGTTTATTCAAAAGAAGCAACGGTTTATTGAGTTGTTGAAGGAGCAGCGATTGAGCATTGTAAACAATTACGTTACTGATGAAACTAAAAATTGGATTTGGCTTCGTTTGAAAGACATAATGACTGTAAATGATGAAGCATTAACAGAAAAAACGGAGGATGATTTTGTAATAAAATATATAGACATAGGAAACGTAAATTCATACGGAGACATTGCTGAAATACAAGAATACGAGTTTAAATATGCCCCTTCACGAGCAAGAAGAATTGTGAGAAAAGGAGACGTAATAATTTCAACAGTTAGAACGTATTTAAAAGCAATAACCCTGATTGATATTGAAGAAGATAATCTAATAGCTTCAACAGGTTTTGCAGTTCTTAGGCCAAAAGAAAATGTGCTTTCTGAATATTTGAATTTTGCTTTACGAGCCGAATACTTTATTAGTTCTGTAATTCAGAATTCCTATGGTGTCAGTTATCCAGCAATAAACTCATCAACGTTGAGTTCGCTCAAAATTGTAATTCCAAAATCTACTACGGAACAGCAAGAAATAATTAACAGAATAAAAACCGAAACCGCAACCATAGACACAGCTATAGCCAAATCCGAAAAAGAAATTGAACTCATTAGGGAATACAAAGAAGCTATGATTGCTGAGGCGGTGATGGGGAAAAGAAAAGGTTAAACTATTTTTGATAAATATCTCAGTATATGATTGACCAAGAAATTGAATCGGAATTAAGCTATGCCTACTTACATGCGGTTGCTGCAAAAGCAGGGATGAGTTGCAACCAAGGTAACCGACATGATGATGGAGCTGGGGTTGATGTTGAAGTTACCTATAGAGGCATGACTACTCATCCTTATTTTAGGCATGTTCAGCTCAATATACAATTGAAAGCAACAGTACAAGATTCGGGCACAGATCCTAACTATCTCAGCTATTTCATGAAAGGTTTAAAACGATACGATAAATTAAGAACAAATGACAGCGAAATTTACAAAATTTTAGTTGTACTATTTTTGCCAAGTAACGCTAATTCATGGCTTAGCATCAGTCCTGATGAACTAATACTTAAGAAAGCTGTATATTGGGTATGTTTGTATGGTGCACCGCCATCATCAAATTCTTCTGGGCAGACAATATATTTACCCAAAGCGAATTTGCTTACACCTGAAAGCTTAAAGGATTTAGTAGAATTAGCCGTTAATAAAAAGGTTACACTATATAAAGCAACTTGATGATATGGACAATTTAGATATTAAAGCATTAGAAGTTAGAGATTATGCCATAAGTCAAGGTTGGGTTTTGATTAAAGAAGCCTTGAAAGATGGACTTTTTGTATTGAATAGCCCCACTGGCGACTTCACACAATTAATATTTCCAAAGGACGATAGTATATCTGAATATCAGGAAATGGCAATTGTGTCATTAAGGCGATTGACTGAATTTTATAAACTACCACTAAATAAAGTAGTTGAAGATATTAGAGAGGTATATGATGATGTTATTGCTTTGAGGTACTTCTCAGACAGTAAAACAGTGAATTCAATTTCATTTCAAGAAGCTCTTGACTCAATAGATGCCACAAAACAAATGTTGTTATCAGCAGCAAGTACAATAGTTAACCCTGTTACTTTTCATCCTAAATTAAATAGAGCAGAAGCTCAAGACTTAATAAAAAAAGCACGGTTTAGACACACAGAAGAAGGTAGTTTTATCCTTAAAGTTTCAATCCCATTTGAGTTGACACATGCACCTGTGACCTCTCTTTTTGGTGAAGTTTTAGAAACTCCATTCACTAGAAAAGCAATAGAGGTAGTTTCTAAGTCGTCAAGCATTTTATTAGATACTATTGAGTCAGATAGTATTAAAGAGCTTTATCAAAATCAATCGACCGATGAGCAACCTTTGATTTCATATAACTTCTGCGATGCAGTAAGTAAGCTTTTTGACGAAGAAAGAGAGTTGCCCTTTCAACTTATTTTCAATTGGAGTAGAGCCTCAATGTTAAAGCTTCCTTCACCAAGCTTACCACAAAGAATAACTTTCCCATTTTCTCACAAGAATAAAATTGAGGAAATCCGCGATTACTTCACTCCTAAAAGGAGTGATTTACAAGATGATTTTATTGCAACTGTTGAAACTTTAGACGGCACTATTGGGGAAGATGGAAAAAGATTGGGTGTAGTCGCACTATCAATTTTGTATGAAAATGAAATAATAAAAGCAAGAGTAAATCTCAATAGCGAAGCTTATGCAGTTGCAGTTGATGCTCATAAAAAAGGGGGAGCTTATGTTGAAGTTAATGGGCTTTTAAAAAGAAATAAAAGATCAAATACGATTGAAAATATTAAGTCCTTTAAACTAAGAGGAAGTTAATGAAAACAGACACCACCGAAAAAGGATTAGAAGCCCATATCACACAACACTTGTGTTTGGTGAATGCTTTTGAAGAAAGGCATTTCAGTAATTACAACCGTGTAGATTGTGTGGATGAAAATTTGCTTTTTTCTTTTCTGCAAACCACACAGGAAAAGGAAGTGATGAAATTGCAAACCACTCACGGAAGCAATTTCAGAAGCAAGGTATTGTATCGCTTAAACAATCAAATAAAAACCTTTGGTATTATTGAAGTTTTACGTAAAGGCATTACCGACAATAACATTAAACTCAAACTGTTTTTTGATAAACCCGTTTCCAATCTAAATGAGAAAGATTTAGCCCTTTACAACCAAAATATTTTCTCCGTAACCAGGCAGGTACATTACAGCACACAAAATGAAAACTCTCTGGATTTGGTGGTTTTCATCAATGGTTTGCCCATCATCACTTTTGAACTAAAAAATGAACTGACTAAGCAAACGGTAAAAGATGCCATCAAACAATACAAAACCAACCGAGACCCGAGAGAAGAATTGTTTCGTTTAGGTCGCTGCATGGTTCACTTTGCGGTTGACAGTGAACAAATTTGGATGGCAACGCATCTGAAGGGAGAAAACACCTATTTCTTACCCTTCAACAAAGGTTACAACAACGGTGCAGGAAATCCACACAATCCCAACGGTATTAAAACCGATTATCTCTGGAAAGACATTTTAACCAAAGATCGTTTAACGAACATTATTCAGAACTACATTCAATTATTTGAAGAAGAAACGGAAAAGATTTTGCCTGATGGAAAGGTTAAAAAAGAGAAAGTAAAGAAACTGCTTTTCCCACGCTACCATCAAATAGATGCCGTTGATAAACTCCTGAACAATGCCAAAGAATACGGAGCAGGCAAAAGCTATTTAATTCAACATTCGGCAGGTTCAGGAAAATCAAATTCCATTTCTTGGTTGGCTCATCAATTGGTGGGCTTGTTTGACAAGACCAATGAAAACACCGTTTTTGATACCGTAATCGTAGTAACCGACCGTAAAGTGTTGGATGCTCAAATACGCAACAACATCAAACAGTTTGAGCAAGTAAAAGGAGTTGTAGAAGCCATTACCGAAGGTAGTAAACAATTGAAAACGGCTTTGGAGGAAGGCAAGAAAATCATCATCACCACTATTCAGAAATTCCCTTACATCGTAAATGAGATTGGAGAACTGCCCGGAAATAAATTTGCAATCATCATTGACGAGGCACACAGCAGCCAAAGCGGAAACACCGCAGGAAAACTGAATGAAACGCTTTCAAAAGAATCAGATGAAGAGGATTTTGAAGAATGGACAGGCGAAGATGAAATTGTCGAAGTCGTAAAAGGAAGAAAGATGCTGACAAATGCCAGTTACTTCGCTTTTACTGCCACACCAAAAAACAAAACGCTTGAACTGTTCGGAGAAAAATACAACGATAACGGTAGAGAGAAATTCAGGGCATTTCATCTTTACTCAATGAAACAAGCCATTGAGGAAAATTTCATTTTAGATGTGTTGCAGAATTACACCACCTACCAAAGCTATTATGCGTTGCTAAAGAAAATTGAAGATGACCCTGCTTATGATAAAAACAAGGCTCAGAAAAAACTGAAAATATTTGTTGAAAGCCATTCACACGCTATTGCTAAGAAAACGATTTTGATAGTTGACCATTTTATGGACAATGTAATCCGTAAATCAAAAATAAACGGATTGGCAAAAGCAATGGTGGTAACCAGCAGTCGCATAAATGCCATAAAATATAAAGAGGCATTTGACAAGTATTTAGCAGATACAGGAAACCCATACAAAGCCATCATAGCATTTTCAGGAGAAATAGACGGACAAACAGAAGTTGCATTAAATCATTTTTCAAGTGCTGCTATTCCTGATGAGTTTAAGAAATCAGAATACCGCTTTTTGATTGTAGCAAATAAATACCAGACAGGCTTTGACCAACCGCTTTTACATACCATGTATGTTGACAAGAAATTGGGTGGCGTTAATGCAGTTCAAACCCTTTCAAGATTAAACAGAACAACCGCAGGAAAGAAAGACACTTTTATTTTAGACTTTGCCAATGATGCAGACGAAATCAAAAAATCATTTGATCCATTTTTTGAAACAACTATTCTTGGAGAGGCAACCGATCCAAATAAAATATTTGATTTACAAAGCACATTAGATGCTTCTCAAGTTTATACACCAGATCAGGTTCAGGATTTCTCTCAAAAGTTGGTAACCAATATACAGGTAGATCAATTACATGTGATTCTTGATGCCGCTGCCGAGGTATTTAGAACATCACTTTCTGAGGAACAACAAAATGACTTTAGAGCAAAGTGTAAGACCTATGTGCGCTTATACGTATTTCTGGCACAAATAGTCCCTTTCATTAACCCTTATCTTGAAAGACTCTATTTATTTTTAAATCACCTTCAAAATAAGCTTGGCAAACAGCCTGATGAAGATTTAGCACAGGGTATTCTTGACAATATTGACATAGATAGTTACCGATTGCAAAAAGAGGGCGAGTTTAATTTGAAACTTCAACAAGGTGAAGAATTGCAACCAATTCCAACAGAAATGCGTAATGGCGCGGCTGAACCGGAGTTGGATTATTTATCAAACATTGTTCAGGCATTTAATGATCGTTTTGGGACTCAATTTACAAATGATGACAAGGTTAAAAAAATGACTGAGGATATAATGGCAGACGTGGCTAATGATGTCGAATTTGTAAACGCTTTTATATATTCGGACGAACAAAATGCAAAGATTGCATTTGAAGGAGTACTAAAAAGAAAATTAATCGACCACATTGAATCCAACTTCGAAGTGTTTAAAGAATATAATGACAACAAGGAGTTTAGAGATTACTTTGCAGGAACTATGTTTAAAATAATGCAAAAAGATTTTGTGCGTTTTAATTCAGGCATATAGAACCTAAAAATGGTTTTACTGGGTTTAAATGAATCCCCGGTATTTCATATAAAATTTGAACTATTTTAAATATGTTCTTAAAAAAAATCAATAATTTGAATAAAGTTGGGGCTTCAAGCAATTATTTAAAGAGAAGGTCCGGTTTAAATCTTCCAATGATTTTCAATGGAAATTGTCAGTTAAAATAAATCTCTAACTTAGAGTCAAGTAAATCATTCTCAAGTTACATACATAAAAATTAAGACAATGACTAAAATGAATTTGACAACATGAATAACTTATTGGTCAACTGGACGGTCATTCAGCCTCTAAGAATTTTGCTGGCGAAACAAGTGAAAGAAATAAAAACTTTAACCAGCCCTCACATTTTTTTAAAATTTTCTCTACCTAGCCAGATATTAGCACATTTGATTTTTCCCCGATATACAATGCTTCCTTTTGCCAGAACTAAAAGAGCTAATTATCAACTCACCCCAAAATTAAAGTTTTAATATGGATCAGAGAGAAGTTTGGAAAAAATACATCACGGCACAATCCAAAATATTAGAACATAAATCTAAACCTATTTCAATTGACACGACAAAAAGCGTTCAAAGAAATGGTTTAAAATTAAATCTTTCTATTGACCAAGAAATATTTAAAGAAATATTCAAGAAAGAGGTTGAGGATGTTTTCAATATACAAAATTTTGATTTTAATAGTGGCTATATTCAAACAGATTTAGCTAATGTTTCAAGTATTACAACTGACAAACTAAGTAAACTGAAGGAACTTGCTGAAATCTGTTATATAGACTTTAATGAAAACCCAGTTATTGAAGGACAAATCACAGAAAAAGAAAATATTATTAAAGAAGAATTAAAAAATATAATTGGTGATCTTCCAACGAGCTATCATTTTAATAAATCAGGACTGATTTATTTAACATTAGAGGAATGGAAGAAAGTCAACCAAATTCAGGGGCTAAATTTCAATAAAAAAGCTGGTGCGGTTTTTCAAATTAAACCCTCGCTGTTATTTCTTATTTCTAGTTTTTATAGAAAAATTGAAATCTCCCAAAATGCGAACAAAATAACTGTTGTCGGTGAATTACACCATAACATATATGAATTATTTGAGAAGCATTTTGGTCTAGCCAAGCTTGGCAATCAATTAGTTTTTACCTTTGCCAATGCAGATCAACTTAACCAACAAATTAAATTTTTAGAAAGACAAGAAATAATATTACCCAAGCCACAAGAGAACCGACTTTGTTTTGAATATGACAATATTTTCTATGAGCAATACGAATCAGATTTGAATTATGAGGCTTTTCGATTAAAAAGAGCACTCAAAAAATATTTTCCTGACAATCCATTTGATTTTTATTATAAAACTGAATATTCATTTGATTTTAGAAAACTTGATAAAGGAATTGACGAACTTGAACTAAACGAAGATATATTTTGGAATAGATTGTTTTCTGAAATAAACGGAGACGAATTTCAAGTGAGCCAAACGCATAGAACAATTTCATTTGACTTTGAAACAGAAGAAGAATTAAATGACAAAATATTTTTTATTAAATCATTTCAATTTTTTGACATTTACGATTTAGGAGAAAGACATAAATTCAAGTTTAACATCAAATTTGAAACTGAATTACATGAATTACAGGGCAATTTGAAACAAGAGTTTCCAAATCTTATAACAAAGTTAGTTGCAAATGGAGAGAAGCTCATATTCCGTCATTTTTACCAAACTGGAAACAAAACAGAAATCCTTGCACGATTGCATAATCAATTAGAAGATAGTGTTAATTCGAAAAAGTTTGGATTTACAATAAATGACACTTTCCAAGAAAAATACCTTTGTGAGGAAAACTTTGAACTAAAAGTTGAGCAAGAAGAAGAAAAACTATCTAAATTATTACGAGAGGATTTTTATTTCGGCAATCTAAAAGAAAAATTCTATTTGGGTAAATTACAAAAAGTTAATTATCCAGATCTATATTTTGTTGTTGATGAAGATAGAATGGAAGAGGTAAAGGAAAATTATTCAAAAGAAATTGTAAAAGCAATTTTTCCAGACCTCAAAGGGGAAAAAGATAAAATAAAGCGTCTGGTGGATTCTGTTTTGAAGCTTGATGATGATAAAGCTAAACTACCAAATGACAATGCTAAAGTTTTCTTATACAATTCATCAAAAGCTAAAAAGATTGAAAATATTGAGTATCTGCTGAACAAAACAAGCACAGAATGGAAAGATTTTGAAAACAATCTTTTTTCAACATCCCTAAACGAATCTCAAAAACAAGCCATTTATAAATCGTTATATGCAGAAGAATTGGCACTAATTCAAGGGCCACCTGGAACGGGTAAATCAACAGCAATAGCTGAAATAATTTGGCAGCATATTAGAAAAGCATCGAAGCAAAAAATACTTTTAACCTCAGAGACCAATCTTGCTGTGGATAATGCCATTGACCGCTTGAAGAATGGACTAAACAATATTGTAAAGCCAATTCGTTTCGGAAAGACGGAAAACTTAGAATCTGAAGGATATTTTTATTCCCTTGAAGCCATTGAACATTGGCAAATCAGCGATTCTACTCAAAGAAACACAGTCTCTCATTGGATAAACAACATTATAAACCGAGTTTCAAACCAAGAAGATGAACAAATTAATTCAGCATTAGAGAAATGGAAAAGCCACTTACAAAAGCCAAGTATTGAGACTAAGAAGCTTTTTGTCGATAAATATTTAGAATATGTAAACCTTATTGGAGCCACGGGAAGTTCCATTGGAAAGTTAAACTCAGAAAATAAATGGACTTCTTTTTTTCGTTCTTATTTGAATGTTTTTGATAGAGAAAATTACAAAAAAAGTTCTTTTGATAAATCTGCGAAAAGCAGATGTTACAGTGTTGAAATTAATTTTGACACAATAATTATGGATGAAGCAAGTAAAGCAACTCCACCCGAACTTGCTTTACCTATTTTGTTTGGTAAGAAGTCTATTATAGTAGGTGACCATAGACAATTACCTCCAATGATTGACGGAGAGGAAATTAAAGATTTACTTAATTCTATAGGAGAAAAAGAATTAGCGAAGATCCTATCACATAAAGAATTTGAAACATCACAATTTGAACGATTATTTTTAGATATTGACGAAAGTATAAAGGGAACATTTGACACACAATATCGAATGCACCCAGCAATCAATGAAGCAATTGCACCATTTTACAAAAATGACGGTGGTCTAAATTGCGGTTTACCCTTAGAAGAAAATTATCACGATTCATTTAACAAATGGGATTCAAGGTATCACGGTTTACATTTCAAAAATATTATTTCACCGGACATACACACGATATGGGTAGATGTGTTAACACCCGAAATTAAGGACGGAACATCAAGAGTTAATATCGGAGAAATTGAAGCGATTGACAACATTTTGAATGTTCTAAAAAACTGCAATGGGAAAAATGAATTTGACCAGTGGATTTTCCCAAAAAGCCTTGAAGAAAAACAGATTGGACTTATCAGCTTTTATGGAAAACAAATTCAATATATCAACACTATGCTCAAAGAAAAGCATAGTGAAGTTCCTATTAGGCTAAGCACAGTTGATAAATTTCAAGGAATGGAAAGAAATATCATCATTGTTTCAATGGTCCGGAGTAATAAACTGGCCTCCTTTCAAGATCAAGCTGAAGACTTTAATCTTTATCCAGAATTAGGGTATCCACTTCAGGAAAGTCTAGGTTTTGCCGAATCTCCAAACCGTTTGAATGTTGCTTTATCAAGAGCAAGACGGTTACTTATTGTAGTTGGTAATAGTAACCACTTCTGCCGAAAGGACATTTACAAAAATGTTTTTGAGACCATTAAGAAAAGCGGAAAAATAATTAGTGCTGAAGAATTACAAAACGCAATTGAAAAAAATGTATAGTAGTAAATCGACATACGCCATATTTCCGTTTGAATGGACTGTAAAATCCACTTCTTGCCAAATTCGTTACAGAAAAGCATTTGACATCAACGAAATTGATGAGATTTTTTGTTCAATCATCAACGCAAAAGAAAACCTAATAAATATTTCAGATTTAGCAATTCTGTTAGGATTCAACTTACAGGATTTAGCTGAAATTGATGTTTTAAACATTTATCTAAAAAATCTATCGGAATTTAACCTTATTGAGATAAAGCAGGGTACAATTCAATTAACAGCTTCAGGACAAGAGGCATTACAAAGTAAACTGAAATACAAATATTACTTCTCATTTACAGAATTATTTGAAAACCAAACAGCAACAGGGGAAAACTTTGATTTTTCGTATAAAAGTATTTTTGATTTAGAAAACCAATTATCTCATATTAGAGAGATTAAAGACAAAATACATGAACATCAAGAATTAGAAAAGAAACTTCAATTCCAACTTTTTGGAAAAGATATATATAAAGGTGAGATAGTCGATCTCTATGAATGCAGTACACATATATGTTACAAAAAAATCTCACTACAAATAGAAATTATAGAAGTTGAAAATAAGTTTCAGTTAGCAATTTTTAAATCGGGGGCTAACAAGCAGGAAATTCAAAATTTAATCGACTTACCAGAAAATGCTGAAATTAAAAGGAAGTTAATTAGGAAAGGAATGTATCATCACATTCTTTCAGAAAAGAACTCAATCACTAGGCAAGATATAGTAACATATAAAGACTTATGGAATTGGCATGAACTTGCCGAAAACCCAAAACTTGATTGGAGAGACACAAGTATCTTTGAATTGTTCCGAGAAAATGGAGACGGGAGCATTTGGAGTTCTATTTCTGAAAAAGCACCTATTGAAAGCATAAAGTCCGTTATTCAAAAATATGTTGAATATTGGAATTGGACAACTCTTACAGAAAGATTTGATAATGTTTTTATTAAGGAGCAGATTGAAAATTTTGATTGGGATTTTGGAGAATTATCATACCAAGAATCTGATTTTGTAATATCGCTACTCTCAAATAAAAATCTTAAAGACCGAAATTGGGATTGGACTTATTTGTCAAAAACTCTACCAGACGAGTATATTGAAAATCACATTGAAGATTTAAATTGGGACTTTTTTGCAATTACTGAAAGTAAGAACAATGTTTTAAAAAATACATTTATCGCTTACCGAGATAAACTTGATGCACTAATTTCTAAAAACTGGAATTGGCAATTTATTTCAAAGGAAATAAATCTCAAATTTCTATACAACAACATTTCTGGGCTTGCAAGCAAATTAAACTGGCACACGGTTTTAATCCGTTTCTTTTGTAATGAAGAGATTACCACAAAATGTTTGAAAGATGACATTTTTAAAAAACTTTTAAAACTTCACTTACCAGAAGATTATGTTGTTGCTCATCAAAAGTATCACTGGACAATTGAACTTATTGATTTTCTCGAAGAACTAAATTTGATACATTGGGAAAGTAAAAAATACATACATGGCTTTGATACAAATGAAAGTGTTGAATGGAAGAGAACCATTTTTAAGAAATACCATACTTACATAACATCTGAGAGCGGATTTTTGAATGTAAGCAGAAATATTTCTGATTACTCTTTGATAGAAGAATATTTAGACTTTGCTTGGAACTGGGAGGCAATATCGCAAAACAAAAGAATACTCAGCAATCCTTCATTTATAGAAAATGCTTTTATTGGAGAACTAACTTATTCAAACAATTTAGTATGGGTTGAAATTTTAATACATTCAAATTTTGACGTTTCCTTCTGGAATAAAAACTTAGAGGTATTTTACAATACAACAGAAAGCGAAAAACAAATTCAATTTTGGAAAACGCTAACACAGAAAGAAAAGACAGAATTCGTTCTGGCAAACAAGTATTTTCCTTGGGATTGGCGTTTTATTACAGAAAACTGTTCAGAAGACGTAATTCTGGATAGTTTTGATGATATAGAATTGTTTGGGAAATGGGATTGGGAAATTGCAACCCGAAAAATTGAAAAGAATACTATTCTTGGGCTTTTGAAAGATTTTACACCATTCGTTGATTGGAAATATTTGATAAATGAAGTATTTACAGTAGAAAATGAACTTGCAATTGATGCAGACCTTGTAAAAATTGCTGATTGTTTAACTCTTTTAGATTCAGAAAAACGAAAAGAACTTTGGAAAGACATAACGAAAAAGTTCCCATTTAAAACTTTATTCCCAATTATTGAAGCAACCAAGAAATTAGTAACATTTGATTGGGATTGGGATTACATTTCAAATCATAAGCATTTCCCAACTGATTTCGGAACACTCAATCTTTTCAGAGAAAAAATAAACTGGGGTATTTTCTCAGCAAATGAATCGATACAGAAAAAGTTTTCATATAGAAAAGATGAGTGGACATATAAAGAGTATTTTAATTATAGTTTAAAGTATTTAAAGTCATACAGCTCTAACTGGAATTGGAATAACATAAGTAGAATTTCAGACCTAAACAATAACAGAGATATCGTTAGTATTTTTCAGGAAAAATGGGATTGGAATTACTTAAGTGAATTTGGAGCTTTTTTATTACCTAAAAAACGAGATAATTTTCATTACCTCTTAACTCTTTTATCTGGATACCCACTTATTGAATTTACTCTGCTATCAAAACGAAAAGATATTATAATTGATAGTAGCTTAATACTTGAATATAGAGACAAGAATTGGGATTGGCAAGTTTTATCAGAGAACGAAAAGGCTGAAATAACAAATGATTTAATTTTAGAGTTGACTGACAAAAATTGGAACTGGCAAGCTCTTTCGAAACGAAAAAACATTAAATTTAACAATGAGACGCTTTTACAACTAATAGATAAAGATTGGGATTGGAATTATTTATCCAAAAACGAAAATATTGTTTTCAATGCAGAGTTTATTGAAAAAACTAGAATTAAGCCTTGGAATTGGAGATTAATTTCTCAACACAAATCCTTTTTGCCAACTCTTGAAATGCTAACTCTCACCAAAGATTTCGATTTAGATTGGAAATTCTTATCACAACATTCTAGTTTAAACCCTATAAAAGAGCTACTTGCAAGGTTTGAAACAAAATGGGATTGGTGGAGCATTACACAAAATCAGCAAATCGATTTTACCGATATTGATTTAATTGAGCGGTTTGCAGACAAATGGAATTGGCGCTTTATTTGTGAATCAGGAAAACTGATATTAAATAATCAGATTTTAAACCAATTTAAAGAGTTATTAAAGTGGGATTTAATTTCAGCTAACACCAATATAAATTTCACAAAAGAGATTATTCAAGAGTTCAAACAGTATTGGAACTGGACGGCACTCAAAGAAAACAAACGAGTTGAAGAACTTTTGGGAAGTTATGTTTCAAATATAATAGAAGACAGTACCCTCTTGACTTTTATTTATAAAATTCAACAACAACCTTCACGTTGGAGTGGTAATATTTATCACTTTTCACATATAGATAACGCAGTTCAAATAATACGAGAAAAGAAAATAAAATCACGTGATACTGCAAATCAACTATCTGATTCTGCTGGGAATGTGGTCAACTCGAGGCCCGATGCTCATTCATATGCCAGATTTTATTTTAGACCACATACACAAACTCAATTTTACAATGAATATTTAGGTATTGACATTAACATGGGATTCAAAGATATAACTGGGGAATGGCAATCTTGGTATGAAAACGAGTATCGATCATTGGATTTTCCGAAATGTCCTAAACCAATTTATTTTGAATTTTCACTACAAGAGGTCTTATTTGCAATTTTTGAAAAGTGTAATATCAGTACTGGAAATATGCAAAGGGAAAGGACAAAATTTGGCCAGATTGAACAAATGATTTCTCTTTTCAATTTTCAAGACTTATTCATAATTCCTGGAAAGGATAAGGAAGAATGGAGGAAATTTAGAGAATATGCCCAGCAAGAGTTTATGATTCAAGGTGAATTAGATTTTTCTTCACTTAAATATTGCAAGGTAATTTGTGCAAATCAAGAAGATCGAGCTTTGTTAATAAAGTTACTTGGAACAGGTTCAATTGATTTTTTAGATAATATAGTTATAGACGAATTGTATTATCAAAATAAAAACCCTTCTATTTACCATAGTGTTGAAAATGACAGAATAAAGCTCATGTCAAATAAAAAAGCAGAAGGCTATTTCATATTATTATGTAAAAATATTTCCCTATTGGAGATTATTGAAGGAGATGTTTTAAAACAAGAAAAGGATAAAATAACTTTCAAGTCAAAAATTGAATTTATTAACTTATCAAAAATTGATATTACAATTAAGTATGTTGATGAAATTTACCAAGAATGGTTTATTCTATCTAATTATGCACTAGTGAAAAAAGATTACGATGAAATTAAATTCAAAACCACATATAGAAAAGCCCTTTAAACTAATCAAAATCAGCATATTGTTTGACAATGGCAATTAAGCATATAAAAGGTAATATTTTCAGTTCAAAATGCCAGACACTTGTTAATACAGTAAACTGTATGGGAGTTATGGGTAAAGGAATTGCACTCGTTCACAAGCTTCGTTACCCTGAAATGTATTTGGAATATAGGGAACACTGTAAAAACAAACTTATTAAAATAGGTTCATTATGGCTTTACACCAAAAAAGAAAATGCTCCTTGGATCTTAAGTTTTCCTACAAAGTTTCATTGGAAATATCCAAGCAAAATAGAATGGATTGAACAAGGTTTGCAAAAATTTGTGGAAACCTATGACAAAAAAGGAATTAATTCTATTGCGTTTCCTTTACTTGGAACACATAACGGAAGCCTTGAAACAAACGTAGTAAATGAACTTATGGAAAGATATTTAAGCAAGTGTTCAATAGACATTGAAATATACGACTATGACCCAAATGCAACTGATGATTTGTTCGCTTTTTTCAAAATAAAATGGTTATCGTTAGATGAAATGACCATTAAAGCTGAAACTGGCATACAACCTCAGTACGCAAAGAAAATATCAGATATAATTCAAAATGGAGAAATAAACTCAATGATTGCATTAGCAAACTATCACGGTATTGGCGAAAAAACACTAGAGAAGGCATT
>JAIYCH010000067.1 GCA_027488135.1 Saprospiraceae bacterium
CATAAGCCGTCCACCCAAATAAAAACAGTGTCCTGTTGAGCGATAGCCGCTGCATTAGACAAAAAGAAAATAAATATAAAATAGTAATATCGCATTTGAATAAAATTTAAGGTATTATAAAAACCGACAATCTTGGCATAAAGGTCTAAAGAAGATGAAAAAAAAGTTATAAAGGTGTTAATCTTAACCTATGGGCAGGTCCAGTTCCACTCCGATATAGCGGCACCACTACCACTAAAAGAGAAATGCCACCACTCTGTCCTGATAGGCTTAAATCCGTATTTCATCAGCGTAGTATGCAATATTTTCCTATTTTTAGAGGCAATTACCGATAGTCCCTGATAATCCATATAAGCTTCCTTACCAAAAAAATCATAAGGTGTTCCCATGTCCAACTCCCTTTTTGATTTAATTTCCTGAAGTGAAATATCTATTGCTGCTCCTCTATTATGCATTGAACCCTTAGCTGGCGGGGTAACATATCTGGCATCGGGTACCTTTTCCCATAACTTTCGTTGTATGGAGAGCGGCCGGTAGCAATCAAACAGAATGATTTTATATCCTTGTTTTTTAAAATCTTCCGCAGCACCTTGCAAAGCTTTGGCTACGGTTGGGTGAAGAAAACAACGCCCACAATCGTAAAGCCTGGTACCTGTAAAATTATCAGGTGTCGCGTAGCGGATATCCAGCACCACCCCATGCTTATCTTCTGTTAATTCAAGAAATGGCAAAACTTGACCAAATATCAGATTTTGAATAAAAAAGGCTGAAAAAAGAAATAAAATGCGCATATTTATAAACATTGCAAGTACTAAGGTACAAAATTAAACATTAAATGGAACCAACAAGATTTGGAATAGCCACGCTTCCTAATAAAATAGATCTATATTTCGAGACCTTTGGAAACGAAGGGAATCCTCCCGTTTTATTAATTATGGGTTTAGATACCCAAAGTCTTGCATTCACTGAAGAATTCATTCAACCTTTACTGGATAATAACTTTTACTGTATTCGGTTTGACAACCGGGATATAGGAAAATCTACTTGGCTGAATGATACATGGCATAGAAAAAGCCCTTACACCTTAGAAGATATGGCGCAAGATTCCATTTTTCTGCTTGACTATTTAAATCTTCAAAAAGTTCATCTTATTGGTGTTTCCATGGGAGGAATGATTGCGCAGCGACTGGCCATATCATATTCCGAGAGAATTTCATCGATATGTTCTATCATGTCATCGGCCTTTATGTATGATGTAAGTTTAACAAAAAAATGGCAGGAAAAATTAATTTTTCCTCTTTTACCTTTTCTATTTAGACATTTCCATATAAAGCACCCTATCCTTCATCCTCAAATTACCGTCAAATTTTACATGAAAATGTACCGTTATTTAAATGGAACAACCTTTAGATACAATGAGGAAGAACTAAGAAAAATAGTGACCGAGGGCATTGACCACCGAAAAGGACAGAACCCCAGGGCAAGATATCAACAGTTTTGTGCTATCATTGCCTCCGGTTCAAGGATTAAAGATATTCCCCTAATTAATATACCCTTTTTGATTATACATGGCAGTGCTGATCCCATTGTTCCTGTAAAGCATGCCTATAAGTTAGCCTCTTTGAATAAATCCTCAGAATTAATCATTGTGAGAGGGATGGGCCATACTTTGCCCAAAGAAGCATTCGTTCACTTTTACCCCCAGTTACTGGATCATTTAAGTATAAGCTAACTCAATAACAGCCAGCTCCTGACTTTTATCCCAAGCCAGATTTCTGCATAAGACAATAATTTGGTGCATAGGCATTTGATATAGGAACAAGCCATTTTGTAAAACGCTTTTCAAAAATATAGATTTTTCATTTAACTGAGCTATTGCCTCTGCCAATTTTCCCTTTATGATGTGATTTATGGCGAGATAATCATTTTTAAAATCTACACCAAAATCTAATGCTCTAACGCATAAGGAAAGGTCCTGATTTATATGTGCGTGAACCCCTAATAAAAGATAAACAAAACGAGGCAAGGTATTTCTTTCACATTGATTAAACAGGTATTGCCAGGCAGCAGAAACTGATTCCCCTTTGAAATATTGGTCTAAGGCATCAAAATAGAACTTAGCAAAGGAGAGAACAAAAGACGTCATATTTTCATCATTTTCAAAAAACCCTGTGCCTAATTTACTAAAAACAGATTTGGTAATTAGAAAATAAGTATCATGGAAGGGAATTAAATTTAGTTGCTTGTTTTTCAGCAATTGAACCTTAACCCTATCAAAATGTAAAATCAATGATTGAATATCGCACAATTTTTCTGATGAGAATGAAAAAGTATCCATTGTTTGTCTTTTTCATATATATATCACAAACAGCTTCATTCGTTCCAACGATGGAAAACATATCCCTTTTTTGTTAATAAAAACGTTAATTTTTTCTTAAAAAATTTGTTTTATCGAAAAAAAACAAATTTAATTTTTCTGCAATTAATGATTTTTATAATCTGTAAGGTCAATGAAATAGGGAGTTACAGACTATTTTATCTTCAAAAGCTTTTATTTTAAAGGGTTTTTGAATTGTTAACGTTATCATCATCCTTAAAAAACACTGGAATTGTTCGTGTAAAGGGCTTAAATTTGCAACATATTCCATGAACACACAAAAGGAGTTTAGGCTCCAAGTGGCGAGACAGCTGATAAAAATTTTATTTATCGTTGTTTTGTCCAATTTAGTCCTATGAAAAACAAAACAAAAAATGCAATAACCAGCATTATGATGCTAATTGTTGTTGCATTAACCAACCCACTTAAATCCGCGGACATTTCCGAGCCGTGGTCGTCAACTAGCCATAAAATGGTTAGCGACAGATTAGCCTCATTAAAATTGCCTATGCAATTTGAGGTAAATGATGACTTACTAAGTAGAATTCAGAATTACACTATCCTAGGAAGAAACGAGACCGAGGCTATGCTTGGCAGATCAGCGTTATACCATGCTATTTTTGATGCCCAATTACAAAAAGAAGGTTTACCTGAAATATTACGTTACCTTCCTGTTATTGAATCAGGCATGAATGCGGGTGTTTCATCTGGCGCTGGTGCAGCTGGTTTATGGCAATTAATGCCGCATACCGCCCGTAATTATGGGCTTACTGTAAATCCTTTATTGGATGAGCGCATGGATGTTTATAAATCTACTCACGCTGCTGTAAAAATGTTGTCAGCGTTATATGATCAATTTGGAGATTGGGGATTAGTTCTTATTGCTTATAACAGTGGTCCGTCAAAAGTACTTTCTGCTGTTAAATTAGCGGGATCTAAGGAATACAGCAAATTAAGTAAATATTTACCAAGAGAAACCCAGGTATATGTACCTGCCTTTGTTGCAGCAGCTTACGTTTCTAAATTTTACGCTCAGCACAATCTTATTCCAAAATCTCCAGTGATGGCCAAAGAGGGATTCCGCTCAGTAAGAGTACACCAGCAAATGTCATTTGAACAGATAGCTAAAGCCACACAATTATCTGTCGGAGCAATTTCAAAATTGAACCCTTCCTTTAAACAACATCAAATACCTCGTTCTGAACTTGGGCATTTGGTTATTTTGCCAGCGGAAGGAATAAGCCAACTTCGCAAAATAATGGCAGAAGAAGTTGAAAATCAAAAAGATTTATTTCAGACCACTTATGTGATTAGTAAAGATGAGACATTAGAAAGCATTGCCAATTTATTTAAAGTAAAAGTAGAAGATTTAAAGAAGTGGAATACCCTTCAGAATAATGAATTGGTAATCAATCAGGAATTACAATTATTCCTTTCTAAGAAATCCCTTATAAATAAAGTGTAATATTTAAAATAATTACCAATGAATCAGTTCACTGTTTGGTAATAATTCTTTCAAAATATAGTTAAAACTTAGCGTAGAACCAGTAGCCCAAACAGTATGTTTTGGGCTATTTTCTTTTACATTGGCATCGACACACAACAAATTGCGTTCGGCTAGTTGCCTGTAAACCTGTTTAGCGATAGCAGGAGCAGGATTTACGAGTTGCACGTTATTCCCCATAATATTGGCAATAAGGGGAATAACGATAGGATAATGGGTACAGCCCAAAACAATGTGATCCACGTGAGCATCCATCATAGGCATAAGAATGGTTTCCAGCAACAAAACAGTTTCCGGATCATTCCATTTTCCTGCTTCAATGTGGTCCACCAGTCCCAGGCAAGGATTCTCTAAAATTTGAATGCCCTGGCCGAATTTATTTTTAAGATGACTATACCTATCACTTCTCAATGTTCCCAGCGTAGCTAATACCCCAATAGCCCCGGTTTTAGAATGCTCTATGGCTGGTTTTACGGCGGGTTCCATAGCGATGACTGGAATGTCAGGATAAGTATTTCTCACTGCTTCTAAAGCATAGGCAGAAGCTGTATTACAAGCAATAACGATAGCTTTACAATCTTTATCCAGCAGGAATTTAGTCATCTCCAAACTGAATTTTTCAATATCATCCTTTGATTTATTTCCATAGGGAATACGAGCGGTATCACCAATATAGAAAATGGCTTCATTAGGTAACAACAAAGAAATGGCGTTGGCGACTGTCAAGCCCCCAACGCCAGAATCAAAAATACCTATAGGACGGCACGAAGCCATAAAAAGTATTAAAATTTATTAATTAGCCGCTGTTAATTTAGCTTTAACCAGCGTACTTACATCACCTGCGGGATCAGAAAACAAAAGAATAGACTGATCGAAAATATAAGCGTAACCATTTTCCTGAGCTACGACCTTTAAAGCAGCCGTTAACTTGTCATAAATAGGTTTAAGGAGCGTATTTCTTTTTTCTTGCAGGGTATTCATCATCTCCTGTTGAAACTTATTTAATTCTTCCTCGCGAACCTGTAATTTTTTTCCTTCTTCCTCTTGCATTTTAGGAGACAATTCGCCGCTATCAACTTTTTTTTGCATAACCTGATAATCAGCTTGAAGTGTTTCCAGCATGGTTTGACCCTTTTTCTGCAACTGTTTTTGCAAAGCTTCAAGTTCAGCTTCAGACTGTTTAACTTCAGGTAATTCTGCAAGAATTGCCTGAGAATTTAAATATCCAAATTTTTGAGCACTTAAAGTATTTCCGCCCATAACACCCATAAGGACTACTGCGGCTAATAAAATGATGTTTCTCATAAAGTATTTAATTTAATGCGCTTTTTAAAATGTTGTGGCGCGAATGTAAGAAAAAAGTGACTATTTTCTGCAAAAAACCCGTTATTTCCCTAAAATACGTTTAATATCCTCTGTTTTATCGAAAGCTGGTGTAGAAAAGATAATTCCGGACGCACTCGCTTTATCAAAAATAAAATCGAAACCTCTTTCTGTTGCATAAGTTTCAATGACGGCATAGACCCTGTCCTGGATTGGTCGTATGAGTTCTTGCCTTCGTTTAAACAATTGACCATCAGGACCAAACCTCGAATTTTGTAAATCTCTCACTTCTTTTTCTCTCGTCATGATCTCATCTTCTCTCGATTTTCTTTGTTCATCACTTAATAAAACTTGTTCCGACTGATACCTGTTATAAATTGCCTTAATTTTGTCATATTCCTGGGCAATTTCTTGTTTCCAACGCGCACTCATTTCGTCTAATTCAAGTTGTGCAGCTTTATATTCACCTAAATTTTCCAGTATTTTACTCATATCTACACAAGCTACACGTTGTGCGTGGGTAAAAACGGCAAAGAAAAGAAAGAACAAAGTGGCCATCATCCCTTTTTGGAAGAAACCATTAGCAAGCCGAAAGGTCGTTCTCATGTTATACATTTAGTTGTTCAATTAATTCAATTATAACGCTAATATAAGGTACATTTATTCTAAAGATGTAATGAATTTAGTATAAGGTTGTATTTATTCCACTACAAACCTTATATTTAGCTTAAAAAAAAGATGCTTCGTACTTCCGCAAGCTTAATATCGTGGGTAACCCATCCTTTATTGGCCATCACTTATATTTATATACTGTTACTTTTTATAAATCCTTTTGATTTTGGATTCACAAAATGGTCAGATCCCGGAGCGGTCATTCTATTTATAAGAATATTTTTAACTACCTTTTTTATCCCCGCTTTTGCTGTTTTGATGCTAACCTTCATAGGCTTGGCAAAATCAATTGAACTACCTGAAAAAGAAGACAGAATTGCTCCTTACATTATATCTGGCATTTTCTACCTTTGGATGTTTAGAAATTTATTAGACAATCCAGACATACCCTCCTCCTTTAGCAGAGCTATTTTAGGGGCATCTATTGGTTTATTCCTTGCATTTTTCATCAACATCTTTGATAAAATAAGTGCGCATACCGTGGGTATTGGAGGTGTTTTAGGATTTATCCTTGTTTTTCTTTTTCAACATAAAGAGGCTGAACTATTATTTCACGGGCTGAATGACGTCATTTATTTAATTCCCCTTTCTTTGTTTTTTTTATTTTTTGTCTTCTTAGCAGGTTTGGTTGGCAGCAGTCGGTTATATTTAAAAGCGCACCAACCCATGCAGGTGTATGGCGGTTTTATTATTGGTATTATCGCTCAGTTTATTGCCTTACGCTTTGTTCCTTAATTACATTTTTTATCAGATGTTTATTGGTTTCAGAATATTGCTCGTAATCATGTTGACTGGATGGATAAATCCACCCATTTCGCCGATAAAAGGTAATCCAACGAAAGCTTTTCAAGACTATTTTACAGGAGTCAGTCATTTCAAAGAAGGTAACATTCCCCTGGCTAATCATTATTTTCATTCAGCTCACGCTAATATTCCCACTAATTTTTCATTCTGTTTATCCTATTCTCTTACGCAGGGGAAATTAAACAAAATAAAAGAAGCGGAAGAGCTATTGCGAAAATCCAATGAATTAATCAAAGGAAATGAATCTGATATACAAGAGAAAAAAGCATTAATCAGTTTTTTCAGAGGAATGATTCAGATTTACAATACCCGTTTTGATGAGGCGCAGATATCTCTTAAAACTGCGCAAAAAAACTTTGAATCCATGGGTGAGAAAACGGTGGTAAGTATCATACACAATGCCATCGGCTTTTCGATTTTTGCTAATCAGGGGATGAATATTGATAAATCCAATGAAAAGAGATTACATGGGCATATCTATCCTGTCAGCCTGTTTAGGTCTGCCTCTTATTTTCAAAAATCATTATTTGCTGATCCGTCTAATATATATGCGCAACAAAACTTTAGCTTGTTAAATGACACCTTATGTTTAGATTTTTCAGCCCCAATCGTTAAAAAACCAGTCTTAAATTTAGATCATATATCAGCTGATTGGGAAGCTGCGCTACTAAATAAATTAACTATTCAGCCGAACGACGAAGTGGTTTTTTTAATAGATATTTCCGGGTCAATGATAACTGAAAAAGTTACTTGCAGCGGTTTAGACAGATTCAGGACGGCACAATGGCTCACCAACCGAATTTTAGGTATTTTGGTTAACGACAAGCAGGTTGGTATTGGCAGTATTGGAGGCGACTGCCATACAACCCAGACTGCCTGGAAAAAGGTGGGAACAACCTCAATAAAAGATATTCAAAACACCATTTCCAGTATTTTACCAGAAGGGAGTACGCCATTAGCTAAAATGCTGGCTCTTTCACCCGATTTATTTTCCACGCATTCAAATTCACGTAAGTCACTGATTGTTATTAGTGACGGAGCTAACACCTGCCCATATCCTCAGCAAGATATATGTACATCTGCGAAAATACTGTCTGATAAAAACATCAAAGTTCACGTGCTTTCTTTTTTACAAAATACGGTAAACCATGCGGCTGCTTTTGCAGATTATGAATGCCTGACCGAAACAACATCAGGAAAATTATTGTATTTAGAAGATAATCAATGTCAAATGAAATCTCTTTCTTATGATTTAGTACAGGCATGCGGCTTAAAGTTACCTTCGTTTGAAAAAAGTACTTGCCTGGGTCCATCCATTCCAAATTTATGGATGTATTACAAGTCAGATTTATTCATCGATAATAACAAAAACTAAAGGAATGAACACCTCAGATAATAAAGAAACAGCGAGAACGGAGATACATACTATTGGAGAATTTGGTCTCATTGACAAAGTAGTTAAACCATTTTCTATTGTAAATAAATCGACCCTTAAAGGCATTGGCGATGATGCAGCTGTTATTGATAATGAAGGATTTAAAACAGTGGTAAGTACAGATATGCTTATAGAAGGCATACATTTTGATTTAATGTATCATCCTCTTAAACATCTTGGTTACAAGGCGGTGGTTGTAAACTTATCTGATATTTATGCAATGAATGCTATACCTAAACAGATTTTCGTCAGCATTGGCATTTCCAATCGGTTTTCTGTGGAAGCCGTTGAAGAGTTATACTGGGGAATAAAAAAAGCATGTGAAAGGTATGGTGTAGATCTGGCTGGTGGCGATACCACTTCTTCACCCAGAGGATTGGTACTAAGTATTACTGCGGTGGGCCAGGGCCTTCAGGAAAAACTGGTTTACAGAAATGGGGCGAAAGTTGGTGATTTGATTTGTGTTTCCGGAGACCTTGGGGCAGCCTATTTAGGGTTACAATTGCTTGAAAGAGAAAAAAGATTATTCTTAGATAACCCGGAAATCCAACCAGATTTTGGTGAAAATAATTACCTCATAGGCAGACAGTTAAAACCAGAAGCAAGAGTTGATATTATTGATTTATTTGATAAAAATAATATCGTTCCAACAGCTATGATGGATATTTCTGACGGACTTGCTTCAGAGGTTTTTCACTTATGCAAGCAATCAAACGTAGGTGCATTTATTGAAGAAGAAGGGGTACCCTTGTTAATTGATACTGAACTTCAAGCCATTCAATTTGGACTCGACCCCATTACCTGCGCTTTGAGTGGCGGGGAAGATTATGAGCTTTTATTTACCGTGAAACCGGGAGATATCGATAAAATAAAGTTTTTAACTGACATTTTTATTATCGGGGAAATAGTCCCGGCGGAAGACGGGGTAACGCTGCATACGAAAGGTGGAAACAGACATGCTATTACGGCTCAGGGTTGGACACATTTCTCGTCTTAATTAGATAATTTTTATTCATTTTTAATTCATTTTTATGAATATCAGAATTCTTTTCATTCTTGGGTTGTTCTTTTGTTCAGCCCTTCAAAGTTGCCAGTCTGATGCCAAAAATAAGGTAGAGGAAAAGGAAATAGCTATTAAAGTGCCTCGGTTTGAGAGAGATTCCGCCTTTAAATATGTTGCTAATCAAGTTGCCTTTGGACCCAGGATTCCCAATACCCCGGCACACATTGCGTGCCAGAACTATCTTTCCTCTGCTCTTAAAACCTTCGGGGCTGATGTTATCGAGCAAAAATTTACTGCTAAATCATTTGATGGTAAATTATTGAACGGTAATAATATCATTGGAAAATTTAACCCTGCCGCTCAAAGAAGAATATTATTAAGTGCTCATTGGGATTCAAGACCATTTACTGATTCCCCCATTACGGTAGGTGATAAAAACAGACCCGTTTTAGGCGCTGACGACGGAGCAAGTGGTGTTGGAGTGCTGCTTGAAATTGCCCGACAATTACAACTTAACCCCGTTGATTTTGGTGTTGACCTGGTGTTTTTTGACTTAGAAGATTATGGTGACAGCAATGGAGGAGCATCGGAAAGCTGGTGTCTCGGCAGTCAATATTTTTCAAGAAATTTAATTTATCCAGCTAATGCGAAACCTGATTATGGTATCCTGCTTGATATGGTTGGTGCCTCGGGAGCAAGATTTGCAAAAGAGGAAATATCGGTGCAATACGCAGGAAATGTGGTCGAAAAAGTCTGGACTCTGGCACAGGCCATGGGCTATGGAAACTATTTTGTCAATGACCGCGTTGGGGCTATCACCGATGACCATTATTTTTTAAATACGCTGGCTCAAATTCCAACTATTGACGTTATAAACAGGCCTATAGACACACAAACAGGTTTTGTGGCCCATTGGCATACACCTGAAGATACCCTGGACAAAATAGATCGTAATACTTTGCGTGCGGTGGGTCAATTACTCCTGGCTGTTATATATAGAGAACATGCGGGAACACTCTGATGTGATATTGAGACCAATTATTTAAATCATGTTTCATGTTAAAAAAGATTTTTATCCTGCTTTGTTTCCTTCTGCCTAATACAACAATAGGGCAGAAACCTCCTGCGTTTCAGGAAATCATTCGCTTTATACCCTCTGATTTGGATAAGGCAAGGCGGTTAGCCGATATACTATTGGAAGATGCCCTGCAAAATAGTGTCGATAGTTCCATTGCAAAAGCAAATTATGCCCTTGGACTTATCTTTTATTATCAAGATCAAAATATAGTTTCTGCAAAATACTTCCAAAACGCCTTAAAACAAGCCTATGCAAAGAAAAACATAGATTTTTCAGAGAAATGCCTCAATAATCTGGGTGTCAACTATGAAATATTGGGTAAACTTGATAAATCTTTAACTGCATACCAGCAATCTTTAAAAATTGCACAAAAAAGAAAGGACGCTTTTGGTGTTGCTCAGACCAATTTGAATATTGCCTTATTAAAATCAAAGGCGGGAGATTATGAAAGTGCCATAAACCTGAATAAGATAGCACAGGATTACTTCTTAAAAGTGGGGAATAAAGAAAATATAGGATTAACCTATCTAAATGCCTCTTTATTTTATGATGACAAAGACAAAGCAAAAGCCATAGAAAACGCCCTAAAGGCTGAAGTAATATTTGAAAATATTAAGGATACATTTAATTTAATCAAATCCCTACACAATTTAAACAAATACTATCTGGATGTAAAAAATGAAATAAAAGCTGATTTTTACTTTAAGAAGGCGGACTACCTAAGTGATATGTTTCAATCCTATGGATTCAAGTCTGCCATATTAATCAGGGGTATTGAAATGAATATACAAAAAAAGAACATTCCCTTGGCAAGAAAACTTTTACAAGAGGCAGAATATAATGTAGCGACCTATCCAAATGAAGAAAGAAAAAATGAGCTATCAGCCATTAAGGTAAGACTGAATGCTTACGAGGGAAATATTGATGAATTTGAGAAATCCTTTAACCTTTATGTGGATGAAACCACTAAAATTATAGTGGATAATTCTAATTCAGATTATGAAGAATGGTCTATTATTTATGAGAAGGATGAATTAACCAATTCTCTAGAAAAACTGGCAACAGAAAATAAAAATAAAAACAGGAGAATTATTCTATACACCATCATAATTATAATATTTATAATTCTGCTAGTCGTAGGTATAGTTTTTTACTTAAAACTACGTACCAGTTACAGAAAAATATTTCAACTTAATCATGCATCGCAAGTCAAACCAATTCATGACAAAATAAGCTCAGAAATTGATAATAATGACCAAAAACTATATTTGTTGTTTACAGAGATTCAACAACTCATGGAAAGTGAAAAATTTTATCTTAAGCCAAGCATAACTATTTCAGATGTAAGCACCGCAATAGGTTCGAATGATAAATACATTTCCTTGTCTGTAAATAAATTTGCCCGTATGAATTTCAATTATTACATCAATACTTTACGGATTCAGGAAGCCAAGAAAAAATTACAGGAGGAAAATACTGAAAGTTCCATTCAGGATGTAGCTATTGCCTGTGGTTTTGAAAACGCCTCGTCATTCATAAGGGTTTTCAAACAAATAACTGGATTAACGCCTGCGTATTATGTCACCCTTAGTAAAGAAATGTCATAAATTCCTGTTTTGATTATCATATTTTCTTATTTCGACTATTTACTTTACCGATTTACCAATAATTTTTCATTTATTTGTAAAATAATAATTACTCCAAGCTAGAGGATGCCATCTTTAAGGTGGCCTCCTTTTTTATTGTACCATTTTTCAAAAAGAATTCGTTAATTTGTGGATTATGAATAACAAACATATTCCAAACCGGATTCTATTTGGACTTAAAGTTAAGCAACTCCGACAGGCACTGGGATTTTCATTTTTGGAATTATCTCATCAAACCGGCCTTTCTGTTTCCTATTTGAATGAAATTGAGAAGGGCAAAAAATTTCCCAAAACTGACAAGTTACAATCTCTGGCCTCTGCATTGGGTCAATCTCCTGAAAGATTGGTAACTTTCAGTACAGAAGACGGCCTGGATACTATCATCGAATTATTGGATTCAAATTTTTTAAATGAATTGCCTTTAGATTTATTTGGTATTGATTTGTCAAAAGTAGTAGAAATCATCGCTCAGGCACCTACTCGGGTTGGTGCACTTATATCAACTCTGTTAGAACTTTCAAGGAATTATGCGGTAAGGCAGGAAAATTTTTATTTTGCTGCATTGCGTTCATTTCTCGAAATGCATCAAAATTATTTTGAGGAGATTGAACTTGCTGCAGAACAATTCGTAAAAGAATTTGATGTACCAAACAAGAGACCCATTTCCGATAAACTACTGGCAAACATATTATCAGAATCATTTGATTATAATATAGACTATAAGGGATTAGACAAATATGAAAATTTAAACCATTTATACTATCTGTTTTTGCCAAAATCAAAACAACTTCTTCTCAAAGGCAGTTTAAATGGCATGCAACGATCATTTTCATTTGGCAAAGAACTGGCGTTTAATTTCTTACATTTAAAAGAGCGAGCATACACTTCATCCATTTCCCAGGGGAAAGTATTTGAAGAAGTTTTAAATCATTCTAAAGCCATTTACTTTTCTGTAGCCCTACATTTGCCAAAGGATCCATTTATTAGTGAAATCAAGCGCATTTTCCATCAAAAAGTTTGGAATCCTCTTCATTTTTCTCAATTAATGGACAAATATATGGTTACCCCAGAAATGTTCTATCATCGGATGACCAATATACTACCTCAATTTTTCGGCTTAAAGGATATTTTTTTTATGCGCTTTGTCTATAACCCTGGAGAGGAATCGTTGATGGTTGACAGGGAATTGCATTTAAATAAAAAACATCAGCCTCACGGCAACAATCTTTCTGAACATTATTGTAGAAGGTGGATTGCAGTATCTTCCATTTTAAATGATGAAAACAAGGATGAAGCCATGATGAATGCAGAAATTTCACGTTTTCAGGAAAACAGAGAGTCTTATCTTTGTTTAACTCATTCCAGATTAAATTATCCAAGACCCGGGGCAAAAGTTAGCTTAACTTTGGGCATCTTATTAGATGATAAACTCAACGAAAAAATAGCCTTTTTAAACAGTGATAAAATAGTACAAAAACAAGTTCATACCACCTGCGAAAGATGCCCAATCTCTGATTGTAAAGAAAGAGCCGCACCTCCCGTTCAAAGAGAGCAAAAGAAAAAGGCTCAAGAAATAGACTTACTTTTAGAATCATTGTTGAAGCAGTGATTTAATTGCCCGTTGAAAAACTACTATTATTCAAAAAGTGTTACATTGAAGTACATTCTTATTGTTTAATAACTATATCCAACCTTACTATGCGTTTATTTGTATTTCTCTTGTGGATATTCTATTTTATGCCAATAATAGCCCAAACGTCTATGAACGCACCTGGAAACGAACTTAATCTGGAGAATATTTGGAAGGAAAACAAATTTGCTGCAAAATCAGTGCCTGGATTTTTTTTCTTAGCCAATGGAGAACATTATACAAAGAACCAAAATGGTAAGATTTCTTCCTTCCATCTACTCACAGGCGATGAGATTGAATCTATTTTTGACGCAGAAAATGATTCCTTTAAATCTATACTAAACGGCCCCATCAGTAACTATTATTTTAGCGCTGACGAACAAAAACTACTAATTTTAGTCCATCAGGAAGCTATCTATCGAAGGTCCAGTAAAGCCAATGTCTTTTTTTTTGACAGAAAAACCAAACGCCTGAGTAGCATAGAAAATGGAAAAAAAATAGGCTATCCTACCTTCTCACCCGATGGAAATAAGGTAGCTTATGTACTTGAAAATAATCTTTTTATATGGGATATATTCACCCAAACAAGTATCACAGTCACATCTGATGGGTCTAAAAACAATCTAATTAATGGAGCGGGAGATTGGGTTTATGAGGAAGAATTCGGATTATCGAAAGCTTTTGAATGGTCGCCGGACAGTAAATTTTTAGCATTCCTGAAATTTGACGAATCAAAAGTACCTCAATATACCATGACCAACTTTAATGGAGCATCTCATCCTGAGTATGTTACCTATAAATACCCAAAAGTTGGTGAGGAAAATGCCAAAGTTGGGGTAGGTATTTATAACCTTTCAACGAAAAAAACATCTTTTGCTGTCACTGATTCATCTATCGAATATATTCCACGTATTGAATGGACCAATACGAGCAACCATTTAAGTTTCTTAACCTTAAACAGACATCAGAATCATCTAAAATGGCTTCTAATGGAAAGCGAGTCGGGTAGTTTATCTACCTTATTAGAAGAAAAAGAAGATACTTATGTGGATATCAACGATCATCTTACCTTTTTAATTGAAAAGGAGCAATTTATCCGAACCAGTGAATCCTCGGGTTGGAATCATCTTTATCTATATAGTAAAGATGGCAAAATGATACGGTCTATAACCAAAGGTCAATGGGAGGTCACTGAATTTTATGGGATGGATGAGAAAACAGGATGGCTATATTTTCAAGCAGCGTTGCACAATCCAAAGGAAAGACAAATTTGTCGCATAAAACTGGATGGCTCAAAATTAGAAGAAATCGCTGAGGAGCCAGGGTGGAATAGTGCACAGTTTAATACTACAAAATCCCTTTTTATTTTAACTCATTCCAGTATTTCAAAACCACCTGTTTACTCCATAAATGCTGCCGATGGTACCGAAATAAAGCGCTTGGAAGAAAATAATGATTTAAAATCTACTCAGGTTTCTCTTACCGTCCAGCCTATTGATTTTTTCGATTTTCAAACGTCGGAAAAAGTAAAATTAAATGGATGGATGATTAAACCATCAAACTTTAATCCGCAGGGAAAATATCCCGTATTGATGTTTGTGTATGGAGGTCCTGGTAGCCAACAAGTTACAGACCAGTGGAAAGGTCAAAACTATTGGTGGTTTCAAATGCTTGCTCAAAAAGGGTTTGTTGTAGCTTGTGTCGATAATCGGGGTACCGGAGGCAGAGGGGCAGCATTTAAAAAAACAACCTATCTGCAACTGGGCAAATACGAAACGGAAGACCAAATTGAGGCGGCAAAATATATAGGGAATCTTTCTTTTGTTGACGCTTCAAGAATAGGAATATTTGGATGGAGTTACGGGGGATTTATGTCCTCCCTTTGTTTACTAAAGGGAAACGACGTGTTTTCTGCAGCCGTTGCAGTAGCCCCTGTTACTCACTGGAAATGGTACGACAATATTTACACAGAGCGATATATGCGCACTGTATCAGAAAATCCTAAAGGGTATCATGATAATGCTCCGGTTCATTTTGCCCATCAATTAAAAGGTAAATATTTGCTCATTCACGGTATGGCAGACGATAATGTTCACTTTCAACATACTACAGAAATGGCTAATGTTCTGATTAGTGAAGATAAACAATTTGACACCTATTTTTATCCCAATAAAAATCACAGCATTAGTGGAGGGAGTAGTCGTTTGCATTTGTATAGGAAAATAACTGATTTCCTGATATTACATCTCAGGGGTGGTGAAGTCAAAACACGGATTCCAATGAATGGAAGAATTGAAATGATGCGAACCATTCAAGATTCAAAAGGGAAACAAAATATTCCAGTTAAAGAATAATTCAAAATGGCCGATAAAAAGAAAAAAAACACGCCCGATTATATAAATAAAAGGGCTCGATTTGAATACCAGTTCCTCGATTCTCTGGAAGCTGGAATTATGTTGACTGGAACTGAAGTTAAATCGGTTCGTGGTGGAAAAGTTAATCTATCCGATGCTTATTGTCTCTTTGAAAGAGGAGAATTATTTATTAGAAACTTATATATAACAGAATATGAGAATGGTACCTATTATAATCACGATGCACGGCGCATAAGGAAATTATTGCTCAAAAAAAAGGAGCTAAAAAAATGGGAAAAAAGAGTCACCGAAAAGGGATTAACGGTCGTTCCCTATAAGATGTATTTCACCGATAAAGGCTTTGTTAAAATTGAGATTGTTTTAGCCCAAGGTAAAAAAGAGTTTGACAAAAGAGAGGCTATTAAAGAAAAAGACAACCGCAGAGAAATGGAACGCACTCGGATGACTGTTTCAAAATATAATGCGGACAAGTAAATAGCTATATCATTTTACTACATCCAAAATCAATAAGTATCCATTTCGGGTCACCTATTGATTTTTCACCTTTTCCCATTCCCAGGCCGTACGCATAATATCACCTATGCTACGTTTTGGTTGCCAGCCCAATATATATGCTGCCTTAGAAAAATCGGCATATATTTCAATGACATCACCAGGACGTCTTTCTCCCAGGATAAATGGAGCGCGCACATTAGTTTCCTTTTCAAAGGCAGATAAGGCTTCTAAAACACTAACCCCCTTGCCAATACCTAAATTGAAGACCGTGCATTTTTCTTCATTTTTATTACTCAATAAATGTTGAAGGGCCAGGGTATGCGCATGGGCCAAATCCATCACATGAATATAATCACGTATGCAGGAGCCATCTCTAGTAGGATAATCTGTACCAAAAACGGTAAGAGGGGGTCTTTTATTAGCGGCAGCTTCGGTTATAACCGGAATCAGATTTGATGCGATATTCGCAGGAGATTCCCCTATTAAAGCACTTTCATGTGCTCCGGCGGGATTAAAATAGCGCAATAAAATGGTATTCATTGTACTATTTGTTTTTGACAAATCCCACAAAATGTCCTCCCCCATTTGTTTTGTCCTGCCATAAGGTGATTCCGCCTCTTGTTTAGGCGTCATTTCTGTAACTGGTAATTCCGTTGTATTGCCATATACCGAACAGGAGGATGAGAATATTATATTGGGAATATTATATCTGGTCATGCTATCCAGTAAATTTAATAACCCAATGAGATTATTCCGATAATACAACAAAGGTTTTTCTACAGATTCTCCCACTGCTTTTAAGGCTGCAAAATGAACTACTCCTATGATATCGGTATTCTCGGCAAAAATATTTGCCAGTGCCTTATCATCTGTGAGATCCACCTGATAATTTTTAACCCTTTTTCCGTTTATCTTGAAAATTCCATCTAAAGGTTTTTCTGTAGCATTCATTAAGTTATCCACGCTGATAACGTCAAAACCATGGTCCATTAAATCGACCATCGTATGACTTCCAATATATCCACAACCACCCGTTACTAAAATTTTATTCATTTTGTAAGATTAAAAGCGTGAAACAAAGTACAAAACAACAGAACTTTTTCCATAAATTACCAAAAAAAAGACATGAATCTGAATGACGTGGTACATGAGGTAGTTATTATTGCAAAAGAAGCTGGCGCCGCCATACTTGAAATATATAATCAACCTGATTTTCACATTGAAAACAAGGCTGATAGCTCTCCATTAACGGAAGCGGACCGTCAGGCAAACGAAATTATTTGCCGTTCATTGCTTAAAAAATATCCGGACATACCTATTATTTCAGAGGAGAACAAAATGGAACCTTATAACATCAGAAAGGACTACCAGATGTGCTGGATGGTAGATCCACTGGATGGAACCAAAGAATTTATTCATCGAAATGGAGATTTCACTGTAAACATAGCGTTAATCAGGGAGGGCGAACCAGTTTTGGGTGTAGTGTATCAACCTGTGAATGGGGATCTTTATTATGCGGATAAAGAAACAGGCGCATTTTCCAATAAAAACGGAATAACCAGCGCATTAAAAACCAGTCCCTTTTCTATTCATGACAAAGGGTTAAAGGTAGTGGCATCACGAAGTCATTTAAATGAAGAAACGGCACAATTTATTCAGAAGTTATCTGAACCAGCGATGGTTACCAGAGGTAGTTCATTAAAATTTTTATTACTTGCCTCTGGGGAAGCAGATATTTATCCTCGATTAGCGCCAACCAGCGAATGGGATACAGCTGCTGCGCAGTGCATATTGACAGTGGCAGGAGGTGTTGTGATTAATGTAGAGGACGGTAATCCAATGGTTTACAACAAACCATCGCTATTAAATCCATCCTTTATTGCCTACCGTCACCCTTTGAATGAAAGTCCTATTTAAGTCGCCAAATTTCCCGTGCTGCCTTTTCCAAAGACTCTCTAACGGAGGGATGAGCGATATTTATAAGCGCCCTGGCCCTTTCTTGAATGCTTTTCCCAAAAAGATCGGCAATACCGTATTCTGTCACAATAAATTGAACGTGCGCGCGGGTAGTAACCACACCTGCACCCGGTTTTAACATAGGGGTGATTCTACTTACCCCTTTGCTGGTTAAAGAAGGCAGGGCAATAATAGGTTTACCACCTTCAGAAAGTGCCGCCCCTCTTATAAAATCCATTTGACCGCCCACGCCGGAATAAATACGGGTACCTATAGAATCAGCGCACACCTGACCTGTCAAATCTACTTCTATGGCACTATTTATGGCCGTCACCTTGGGTAATTGCCTTATAACGGCTGTATCATTAACATACATAATGTCTAATACTCTGATGAGCGGATTATCATTTACATAGTCATAAAGATAGGAAGAGCCCATCATAAAACCAGTGACCACATAACCTTTATGCTTTGTTTTATGCTGATTGGTAACTACGCCACTTTCAATAAGGGGAATGATACCATCGGAAAACATTTCCGTATGGATACCCAATTCCTTATGATTTTTCATAGCGGACAAGGCTGCATTGGGAATAGCGCCAATACCCATTTGAAGCGTTGCCCCATTTTCAACCAAGCCAGCTACATTCTCTCCAATTTTCATTTCCACCTCATTGGGAACAGAAACTATATGCGTTGGAAGAGGATAATTAACCTTAGTAACACGGTGAAACTTACTGATATGAATATTTCCGTCACCGTGGGTTCGAGGCATATTGGGATTAATTTCTGCTATTCTTAGGGTAGCGCATTCAGCAGCAGCCAGGGAAGTATCAACGGAAACACCTAATGAACAAAATCCAGCTTTATCGGGAGGAGACACCTGAAGCAATGCGACATCCAATTTGACTTTTCTACGTCTGAAGAGATAAGGAATATCACTTAGAAAAATAGGGACAAATTCTGCTCTTCCCGCTTCCACAGCTTCCCTCATGTTGGCACCTGTAAATAAACTTTTTATCAAAAAGGCATCCTTACAAATTTCATCGGCATAATGAGCATGACCTTCTGTATGAATTTGGTAAATGGTTACATTTTTTAAGGAGCGATGCCTTTCAGCTAACGCTTTACCCAATACCTGAGGGGCTGCTGCGGCACTATGGATAAAAACATTATCATTAGATTTGATGAAGGACACCGCTTCTTCTGGAGTAACAGGCGTATATTGTTTCATTCGATTATTTTAAAGTGACTGCAAAAATAACAGGTGATATTAGTCATTATAGTGAAGAAATTATTGAAAGACAGTGATTTTTGACATTGAAAAAAAGAATGTTACCTTTGACAAAATAAACCCCATTAATATGGAATTATTCCGCGTGCTTCAATCTTTGGAGTCGCATACCATCTATTATTGGATAGTCATAGCGTTGATTGGTTTTGCTATCTCTCAGTCCTTATTAGTTGGCATCAGATTTTATTTTAAGAAGGAAAATGAGCCTCGGTCTTACTTATTTTTTGCCTTACTCATTCTTGCTTTTGGGTTTACGCAACTTCACTTTGTATTAAGAATTCTTGGATTATTTGAATTGTACCCAAGAATAAGATTTCTACCTATTTACTTTACCCTGGCATTACCTGTTCTTTTTTTCTATTACATTAAAATTGCATTATTCCCAACGTATCAATTCAGGTGGACTGATGCAAAGCATTTTTTACTACCCATAGGTCAGGTAATGTACTTTTTTATCACCTTTTTGGGGTATCACAGCGGACTTTTACCAAAGATATCCCCGGATACTAATCCATTTTTTGGCAGTTTAGAAACGGCGGCCTATTTAGGTCAATTTTTTGCTTACTTATTTTTTAGCCTGAGGTACATCAAAGTAAAGAAAAAGAGTTCGAGAAGCATTCAAAAGAGAAGACAAACCGTTTATTTAGAAATACTTGTTCATTTATTTTCTTTACTATTTATCATACATACGCTCTTTATTTTTTCCGATTTCTATAGTTACCGGATTGCATATATAAACATGCAAACCACCAAGGTGTATGTTGGTCTAGGTGTTTTGACCTTTACCTCTCTTCTATTTTGTCTGAGTATGTATGGAATGCAATTAATATTATGGGGAAAGAAGCGAATTTATCCAAATTAGTCATCTTTCTTTTTAAAATCTCCCTTTTTCCAGGCATCAAAGAATTTTTTCCAGGCAATAGGATTGAAAATATTCATTGGAGGTCTCTGCCCGTAATGATAAAAATTTGACGCTTGCTGCCTCATAAAATAATCAGCATTTTCGTTCCCATCGTAGGCAACTGCGGACTCCGCTTTCTTTAAAACCTCTTTCGCCATATTGGTAGCGGCAATTTTTTGAAGTTCCGGAGTTACGTCCATGGCGAGAAATTCAAGTCTGAAATGATCTCTGCTTGGCCACGGAAATACAACGGTTTCGGGAAGATTATAAGGATCTTGGGACATAAGCTGAACGATGGAATACTTGTCCTCTTTCAAATCTTTATCGACTTGAAATTCGATGGTTTTATAGCCCACGGCGGAGAAAATAATTACGTCCCCTTTTTCAACAACGATAGAGAAGAAACCCTTTAAATCGGCGTAGGTACCTCTATTTTTTCCCTTAATAAGAATATTGGTATAAGGGACTGGAAAGAGCTCTGCCTCGTCACTTCCATCGAGAATTAACCCTGAAAATTGCACTAATTGCTGTTGGTCATTGTTATTTTTCTGACTAAAAGCTACGTTTAAAGTCAACAAAAAAACCAAAAGCGAAGTAAAACGTATAATATATATATTCATGCCCTGATATTTGAGATAAAGACTCCCCATCCAATTAAATGGTTCGATTTATTTCGTTTAAAAATACAAAAAAACCAAATAAGAGGCAAATTATTTATTGGCCGGTTCCAAAGCAAGATGTAAAACTTCAAACATATCGGTAACGTAATTGAAATTTAAACCCTTTATATAATCCGGATTAATTTCAAGAATATGCTTTTCATTTTCCTTACAAAGAATTATATCCTTCATTCCTACTCTTTTAGCTGCCAGTATTTTTTCTTTAATTCCGCCAACGGGAAGAACTTTTCCTCTTAGCGTTATTTCACCTGTCATAGCAAGGAATGACCGCACTTTTCTTCCGGTATAAATTGAAGTTATAGCGGAAAGCATGGTTATACCGGCAGATGGACCGTCTTTAGGAATAGCGCCTTCAGGCATGTGCAAATGAATATCTCTTTTTTCCAATAATTCCATATCTATGTTCAGCTCTTCCGCATGAGCTTTAACAAAGCTTAATGCAGTGGTAGCGGACTCTTTCATCACATCACCTAAATTACCAGTCATAATAAGTTTACCATTTCCTTTTGTAAGACAAGATTCCACGAAAAGAATAGCACCACCCATTTGGGTCCATGCCAAACCTATAGCAACTCCGGGCGTTTTATTCTCGGTATATTGATCTGGACTATATATCGTAGGTCCCAAAAACTTATTTACCATAAGGTTTGTCAATTCTGGTTCATATTCCTCCTCACCAGCTACCCACTTTGCTATGGTTCTCATCACAGAAGCTATTTGACGACTGAGATTTCTAACACCGGATTCCTGGGTATAATGTTGTATAATAAATTCCAGTACTGCTGGTTTCCATTTAATGTGTTTCTTTTGAAGACCATGCGCTTCCAATTGTTCCGGAATGAGGTATTTTTTGGCTATTTCCATTTTCTCCTCCACGGAATAACCACTTATTTCAATGATTTCCATTCTGTCCAGAAGAGCTGGCTGAATGGTACTCAGAGAGTTAGCTGTAGCTATAAAAAGCACTTTTGACAAATCGAACTCTAGTTCCAGGTAATTATCTTGAAAAGTACTATTTTGCTCAGGATCAAGTACTTCTAAGAGAGCTGACGAAGGGTCCCCTCTAAAATCCCTGTTAATTTTATCGATTTCGTCTAATATAAACACCGGGTTATTGGTACCACTACGTCTAAGGGATTGAATAATTCTACCCGGCATAGCACCGATATAGGTTTTTCTATGTCCTCTTATTTCACTTTCATCAGAAATACCACCTAATGACATGCGAATAAAATTTCTACCCAGCGCTTTGGCAACAGACTTTCCCAAGGAGGTTTTACCAACACCTGGAGGACCAACCAAACAGATAATCGGCGCTTTCATATCACCTTTTAGTTTTAGGACAGCAAGGTGTTCTATGATACGTTCCTTTACCTTTTCAAGACCGAAATGATCTGCATCAAGGGTCTTTTTTACTTTATTTAAGTCGAAAATATCCGCAGAGGTTTTGTCCCAGGGTAGTTCAGTAAGCAAATCGAGGTAAGTAATTTGCATACTATAATCTGGCGAATGCGGATTAATTCTTTTAAGTCTGGCCAACTCTTTTTGAAAATGCTTAGCTGTTTTTTCAGACCATTTAATATTTTCTGCCTTGGCAGAAATTCTTGTTATTTCCTCTTCTTGTGGATTTTGCCCCAGCTCATCCTGAATCGTTTTCAGTTGTTGATTCAAGAAATAATCTCTTTGTTGTTTATCGATATCGACCCGAACTTTATTTTCAATTTGGTCTTTAAATTCGAGTAATTGTAACTGTTTAGAAATTTCCCCCAGGATCAGTTCTGCCTTACCTGCCTGATCATCCGTTTCCAGAATAAGCTGTTTAACTTCGATGGTTGAATTTATATTAGAAGCAATAAAATTGAGTAGAAAAGAATTATCCTCAATACTTTTCAACATAGCGATAGCCTCAGAAGGAATATTTGGCGAAAGCTCAATAATCTTTTTCGCCATATCCATAATAGTAGAAATAAGCGCTGTAAATTCAAGACCTCCGCTTTTTTTCTGCTCCTCAAGAAGCGAAACAGATCCCTCTAAATAAGGTTTTTGCTTTGTAAGTTCATCTAATCTAAACCGTTTCTGACCTCTTAAAATAGCTGTGGTCGTTCCGTCGGGCATACGAAGTAACTTCATTATTTTAGCAACGGTACCAATTTCGTATAAGTCTGCTTTCCCCGGATCTTCCTTTTGAATATCCCGTTGAGAGAGTACACCAATAGCCCTGCTACTGGTATCAAATGCCTTTTTAATAGATTTGATTGATTTATCTCTACCAACGGTTATTGGAATGATAACGCCGGGATAAAGCACGGTATTTTTAAGTGCTAAAATTGGCATGTGTCCAGGAATTTTATCCATCTTCCCCATAAAGCCATCGTCTTCCATGGGAATAATTGGCATGAACTCAGTATCATCATCCTTTTCCTGATTTCCAAAAAATGTTTCGAACATGGTAATATTTAATAAATAAATCAATATGACAATATGTCAGACAAATACCCCAAAGGCATTCTTTTGTATTGGGGTGAATACATCGGCAATATTTATGCCATTGCGAAGATGTCAGATAAATGAGGTTGGGAAAATAAGAACTCCTTTATAATTCGGACATAATTACTAATTAAATGCCTGCAATCTCCAGTATGTCATTTTTTTCAAAGCGAAGATTCCCGATAATAAATTCCTGTCTTAAAGGAGTATTTTTACCCATATAGTAGGCTAGAATCTCATCAATATCTGTTTCATCATTAAGAAAAACGGGATCCAGTCTAATATCCGAGCCGATAAAGCTACTAAATTCCCCGGGAGAAATTTCTCCGAGGCCTTTAAATCGGGTAATTTCAGGTTTACCCTTTAATTTTGCTATAGCCTCTTGTTTTTCTTTTTCGGAGTAACAATAAAACTTTTGATTCTTATCTCTCACCCTGAAAAGTGGGGTATCTAAAATATATACATGTCCACTTCGAACAAGATCAGGGAAGAATTGCAGAAAAAAGGTAAGGAGAAGCAATCTTATGTGCATTCCATCGACATCTGCATCCGTTGCGACGACAATCTGGTTATAGCGAAGATCCTCAATACCGTCTTCAATATTTAGCGCGTGCTGCAACAGATTAAACTCTTCATTTTCGTAAACGACCTTTTTAGTCATTCCAAAACAATTCAGTGGTTTTCCTCTTAAACTGAAAACTGCCTGAAACTGAACATTTCTAGCCTTAGTAATAGAACCACTGGCCGAATCCCCTTCTGTTATAAAGAGGGTTGATTTATGCCGATCTTCATCGCTCACCTTTTTAGGAGGGTCATTAAAATGGATGCGGCAATCCCGAAGTTTTTTATTGTGGAGATTTGCCTTTTTTGCCCTTTGATTAGCGAGTTTTTTAATATCGGCAATTTCGGTTCTTTCTCTTTCTGACTGAAGAATCCGTTTTTCAATTAACTTAGCGATTTCAGGATTCTTATGTAAAAAATTATCCAGTTGCTCTTTGACAAAATTCCCTATAAACGTTCGCACGGAAGGAGCATCGGGGCCCATGTGAGAAGACCCAAGCTTTGTCTTAGTTTGGGATTCAAAGACAGGTTCTTCCACCCGAATACTTACAGCGGCCATGATAGAACTTAAAACATCTCTTCTATCGTAATTCTTTTTGAAGAACTCGGCAACGGTTTTAGCAATGGCATCTTTAAATGCCAGTAAATGCGTCCCACCCTGGGTAGTATTCTGACCATTGACGAAAGAATAATACAATTCGCCATATTGATTTCCATGGGTTATGGCCAACTCGATATCCTCTCCTTTCAGATGAATAATTGGATATCGCAACTCATCATTTTTTGTTTTGCGTTCTAAAAGATCTAACAATCCATTTTTAGAAACGATGGTAGTGCCATTGAAAATGAGTTTCAGGCCTGCATTTAAATAGGCATAATTCCAGAGTTGATTCTCGATAAATTCCTTTCTGAAACGAAAATTCCTAAATATCTCAGCATCAGGTTCAAAGTACACCCAGGTACCGTTTAATTCCGTAGCATCGAGAAGAGCAGATTCATCGACGAGAATACCTTGATTGAATGCTGCTTTTTTTTGCTTCCCATCGCGGTAGGAGGTAACCATAAATTTCGAGGAAAGGGCATTAACCGCTTTAGTACCTACGCCATTGAGACCCACCGATTTTTTAAAAGCCTTAGAGTCATATTTTCCACCTGTATTTATCTGGGAAACGCATTCAATGACTTTTCCCAGCGGGATACCCCGACCAAAATCTCTGATTTCAATGGAATGATCATCCATTTTAATAAGCACCTGTTTCCCATTACCCATGACAAATTCGTCGATAGTATTATCAATTACCTCCTTTATGAGGATATAAATACCGTCATCAGGGGTAGAACCATCTCCCAATTTTCCGATGTACATACCGGGTCTCAGACGAATATGTTCACGCCAGTCGAGTGAAATGATATTATCTTCGGAGTAATTATTTTCCAGCATTTTTTTTAATTATTTTAAGATTTGAATCATCAAATCATTTCATCTAATAAGGAGGCTATTTTTTGAGTTAAACCTAAACGACTATATTTTTCAATATTTTTATTTTGAAATGTAAAAATAGATTGGTCTATGTACTGATTAAAGAAAACCGAAATAGCTTTCTCCATACTTTCTTCATCATTATAATCTGCCAACAAACCCGAAGAAGTATTGGTTATTTCGGCTGACAAATCCCCACCTAAAGGCCCAAGGGCTAATATAGGTCTATTTGACGCTAAGTATTCAAAAAACTTTCCTGTTAAAACCCATTTGGCACCTTCAAAATTATCAACAAAAAGTAAAAGAACAGTGGCTTCCATTTGCCTTTTCACCACTTCTTCAAATGGAATAAAATCGACTATATCTATAAAAGATTCAAGTTTATATTTCTTAATGTCCTCTAATACAGAATGATCTACCTTTCCAACTAACTGAATATTTAATTTCGAAGCAAATAATTCGTTGGCATCAATAAGGTTTTTAATAACTTTCCAAAACAAAGTATTATTTCTTCTTTGAGAGAGCGTACCAGCATAGAGCAAGGTAAATTTCTCTTTCTTAACAAGAGGTTTTTCTGAAAGCTGATAATCATCAATATCAAAACCATTCATAACAATATCAGAATGAATACCCGCATTATCAAAATTCTGCATTTGCATATTCCTTCCGATCACCACTACTTTATCGGCAGTTTGCAAAATTTTTTTTTCCAACGTGGTATGTTTATTAACAGCCCATTTTGTCAGCATCAGAGATGAAAAATATTCAGACCAGGGATCTCGAAAATCAGCCATCCACGGAATATTATATTTTAACTTTAATTTTAGGGCAATCAAATGTAAAGAATGGGGTGGACCTGAAGAAATAACAGCTTGAAATTTATTTTTGTTATAATAATCAGAAAGAAAACGAAAAGAAGGGTTTACCCAAAAAACCCTCGAATCAGGAATGAAAAAATTTCCCCGTATCCAAATAGCTAATCTTTCTTTCCAACCCTTTTGAATATATGTTTTGACATTAACTAAATGCCCGAAATCCATTTTTGTATCCTTTTTCTTTCCTGTAAATTTTCTGTAAAGTGAAAAAGGTTCCCAAATTGGTCTTTTAATTATCTCAATATCCGATGGAATTTCATCCAAACGTTTTGAATCAATGATGGGATAATCCGGATTAGAGGGGACATAAACGATAGGTTCCCATCCAAAGTTTCTTAAGTATTTAACAAATTTTAACCATCTGTGTACACCTGCTCCGCCAGAAGGTGGCCAATAATATAGAATGATTAAAACACGTTTTAAATGCCTGGACTCCTTATTCATATTCATTTATATATAAAACAAGCACTGAATCAATTCTGCTTTAATTTCCCACAAAATAACTACTTTTGAATAACACTTACCGATTTATTACAAAATTATGAATAGGAGAGATTTTCATGAGCTTGCTTCAATGGGGATAATTGGCTCATTATTAGCGTTCCCATCCAAGCGTCTTGGTGCTACTTTAAATGAAGTTAGTGATATTATCAAGCCACAAAGACTACTTCCTGGCGATAAAGTTGGCTTGATCACCCCTGGCAGTTATGTCCCCGATGCAGGTTACGAAAAAGCAGTCAACAATCTCACCCAACTAGGCCTGCAAGTGGTTCCTGGTAAGTATGTCAGAGAAAAAAGAGGGTTTACGGCAGGGACTGACGAACAAAGACTGGAAGACCTTCATACTTTTTTTGAAGATCCTTCCATTAAAGCTATTTGGTGTGCTCGGGGTGGGTATGGTTGTTCCAGGCTTTTACCTCATATTAATTATGAACTCATCAGGAATAATCCTAAAATACTCATTGGTTACAGTGATATAACGGCCTTACTTCAAGCCATTTTCCTTCGAACTGGCATGGTAGGATTTCACGGCCCGGTAGCAGCGGCTACCTGGACTCCCTATTCCCTTCAACATATTAAAGGAGTTCTCTTTGATTCTTTTACAAAACCTTATGTAATTAATTTAGCAGAAGAGGAATTAACTCCCGAAAAAGAGCATTTTAAGCCTTACAGCATACAGACTGGAAAAGTGTCAGGCAGGTTAATGGGTGGAAACGTAAGTATTCTAGCTGCCCTTGCCGGAACGCCTTTTGCTTTCGATGCAACGGATAAATTACTGTTTATGGAAGATATTGATGAACGCCCCTACAGCCTGGACAGAATGTTTACTCAATTGAGGCAATCTGCAAATCTTCATAAAGCCAAAGGTTTGATTTTAGGTGTTTTTGAAGGGTGTAATCCTAAAAAAGATGAGGAATCACTTTCCCTGAAAGATACTATTTTTGACCGGCTTAGCGATCTTAATGTTCCAGCCGTTTATGGTTTATCCTTTGGTCACGTACCCAATAATTTTACTTTACCCGTAGGTATTTTAGCCGAACTTGATACAGAGAATAAAACGTTAACCTATCTGGAATCTCCCACTGCTTAACCCTTTTTAACGATAATGCTTACCTTAAATGTCCATCCTTTTCAGTTAAAATTGCGTCACACTTTCAGAATCACCCACGGTTCCAGAGATTATCAGCCCACGGTTATTATCTCCCTTTCCAACGGTATTTATACTGGATATGGTGAGGCTACCGCTACAAAATATTATGGACTTGATCAAGATGAAATGATCCAGCGCTTCAATGCATGGAAGCCCGTTATTGAATCTACGCCCCTGATAACGGCAGAGAAATATTGGGAACTGCTTCACCCCCTTCTTAAAAATCATCCCTTTGAACAATGTGCCCTGGATGAGGCAGCCCACGATCTTATGGCTCAAATAGAAGGATTACCTCTTTATAAAAAATGGGGGCTGCAATACAAAAATAATCCTCTGACAGATTACACTTTGGGCTTTGGTCCAATAGAGGAAATGGTTGCTAAAATGGAAGAAATGCCTTGGCCCATCTATAAAATTAAGCTGGGAACAAAAGATGATTTAAACATCATAAGACATCTTCGAAAGCATACCTCTGCTGTTTTTCGTGTAGATGCAAACACCGCATGGACGGCGGAAGAAACCCTGGCTTATGCTCCTGAATTGAAAGAATTAGGCGTTGAATTTATCGAACAACCCCTAAAACCTGAGGATTGGGAAGGACAAAGGCGATTATTTGAACAATGCGTTTTGCCTGTGATTGCTGACGAGAGTTGTCAAAAGGAAGAAGATGTAAAACGCTGTGCCGGATATTTTCATGGGGTAAATGTTAAACTAATGAAATGTGGCGGACTTACGCCAGCGCTTCGGATGATAAAAGAAGCTAAAGAACTGAATATGAAGGTTATGGTTGGTTGTATGACGGAGTCATCCGTTGGTATTACAGCAATCGCTCATTTATTGCCTTTGTTAGATTATGTCGATATGGATGGCGCCCTTTTATTGTCTAATGACCCAGCTGAAGGGGCTATCATAGAACATGGGGAGGTAATTCTTCCCCTTCGAAATGGCATCGGCGCTAAACTAATTTGATTAATCTTCTAGCTTAAAAAATATTCATTTATGATTTATACCCTGAGTCATCAACCAGGCAGATGGATGTTTTGTGAAGGGTCCGCCCTTTTATATTTTAGTGGAACCAGCTATTTGGGCATAGCGAATGATCCCGTTTTTCATGAAAGGTTAGCCTCCTCCATAAGTCAATATGGTAGTAATTTTGGAAGTTCCAGGGTAGGTTTTATGCGCCTTTCCATTTATGAAGAAACGGAGGAATTATTAGCCAGGTACCTTGGACAAGAAGCAGCCTTAACGGTTTCCTCGGGCACTTTAGCTGGAATTTTAGCTTATAAGGTTTTTACCTCTGTCGGTGAATTAATATTTGCCCCCAATGCTCATCCTGCCCTGTGGTTACAACTCCCCGAAAGCTTTAGCAGCAGAAGTGAGTGGGAGGAAATTTGTATTATAAAAAGCCATCAGTCCGGTCCACCTCTTTTTATATATAGTAATGCCATTGATTCCCTGCAAGTTATACAATATGATTTTGACTGGCTACAAAATTTAGGGAATAAAAGAGAAATTATATTGGTCTTAGACGAATCCCATACCTTAGGCATTCGGGGAAAGGACGGAAGTGGTATTTTGTCATCCCTGACCTTGCCTGAACAGGTTCAGGGTGTCGTTATAGGAAGCATGGGTAAAGGACTGGGCATTCCCGCTGGAGTCATTGCCGGTAATAAATATTGGATAAACAAAATATGGAATAGCCCTCATTTTGGTGGAGCATCGCCTGCTTCGCCTGCTTATTTAGATACCTGGATTCAAATGCAGGACCATTATAAAACTTTGCGTACCGTTTTATTTCAAAATTTAACCCAATTTGAAAATCTTATTGGAACTGAAGATCAGGTTTTAAGAAGTGTGCATGAATACCCTGTGCATTTTTCTACAAAAAAAACACTATCAAATCATTTACTCCATCATCAAATATACGTCTCCCATTTTCCTTATCCAACATCACTGGACGAGCCCGTCACAAGAATAGTTTTGAGTGCGCTCCACTTACCAGAAGATATTCAAAGACTTGCCACCGCCATTTTAAGTTACGACCCTACGTTGTAGCTTGCTTTGAATTCTCTAAAAACAACTTATGGCTATCATCTGGAAATAGCAGGCTGCCCATTATAACGAAAAAAAGACTTATTCCACCCCCGATCAGAATGCTTGGTATTTGGCTATGAATAACGAATTCTGATAATGTCCAGGCAAACAATCCACTAATCATACTCAAAATAGCCCCAATCTTTGAAGTTGATTTCCAAAATAACCCCGCTGTTAAGGGAAAAAACAAAGCGACTAAACTTAACGACGAGGACATTCCTACCAACTCGTATATGTTTGATTTACTTGTTGCCAGAAAAGCAGCACAAATAGCTACACCCACCACAGAAAGCCTCATAGTATGAAGCATCAATTTATCGGAATTATTCCTCAACATTGGCTTTAAAATATTCTCTCCAATGACCGTTGCAGGAGCTAAAATAGCCCCGGAGGTAGTGCTTAAAATAGCAGACAGAAGCGCACCAAAAAAAACGATTTGTAAAAATAATGAACCATGTTTTAAAACAATGATTGGTATAATCATTTGGGTATCACCCGGACTTGCACCAGGGTATAAATAGTTGGCGCATAATCCTATGAATAACGGAATTAAACCGATGGTCACATACATTAATCCAGCAATAATGCCTGATTTAACAGCAGTATTTTCCGATTTTGCAGCCATAACCCTCTGAAAAACATCTTGTTGAGGTATTGAACCTAATCCAATGGTAATCCATGCGGCAAAATATTCCATTACAGCCATAGGTTTTGCTTCGGGTAAGAAACGAAAAAAACCTTCGGGTTGAGCATCTAAAACCACCTGAATGCCACCTGCCTGATCAGATAAAGAATAAGCCAGAAGTAGTAAACCAATGATAATCATAATGGATTGGACGGCATCGGTAATAGAAACAGCCCACATACCCCCAAAATAGGTATAGAACACGACCACGACCGTACATAAGATTATTCCATAAATCAAAGGTATGCCAACAATTGTTTTCAGTACAATAGCCAATGCGACCAGTTGAGCGGCAATCCATCCAAAATAAGAAGGGATCATAAAAACAGCTGAGGTGATTTCAGCCATTCTTCCAAATCTCATTTTAAAGAAGTCATTAAAGGTTAAAATATTTAATCTATATAAAGGTCTGGCATAAATGAGCCCAACCAATACCAGACAAAGACCTGCTCCAAAGGGATCTTCAATAATACCAAGAACACCGTTTTCTGCGAATTCAGCCGGAGCGCCTAAAATGGTTTCAGAGCCAAACCAGGTGGCAAATAAAGCGCAGGCTGCCAGACTTGTTGGTAACCGACGGCCAGCAATAACAAAATCTTTGGTAGTTTTAACTTTACTTGAAGCCCACCATCCGATAAGAACGGTTCCTAACAAGTAAATACCAATAAAAACTAATAAATAACCGTGTATCATAATCCCCAACTTACCATTCCGTACTGAACAAACTGATAAGGCAGAACCTTACCCCCAATTTTTTCTAACGAACGGATAACCTTAAACTTATGATTTTCAGGGGCATAAAAAATCATAAAGCCCCCACCACCAGCACCTGAAATTTTCCCACCAGTAGCGCCCGCGTTC
>JAIYCH010000143.1 GCA_027488135.1 Saprospiraceae bacterium
GTTCAAAAAGAGCTATTTTTGTTATTTTTCTACCAAACATTTTATAAAATTATCCTGAAGATGCTGGCTTGTGAAATGCGCTTCAACCATCTTTCGACCCGCTTTTGACCTGCGTAGCCGTTCTTCCTTGTTTGTCCAGCAAGATTCAAGCATTTCAGCTAAGGCAAAATCATTATCTGGAGGAACAGTCCATCCATATTTCTCAAAGGCCAAAACCTCGGGAATACCTCCAGCGAGCGTGCTTACTACAGAAATTCCGGTGGCTAATCCCTCCACATTCACAATACCAAATCCTTCGTTTAACGATGGAATACAAAGGGTATCACACTGATACATTAAATCCCGAACCTTAAAAGGTGGTAACTGACCATAAGTCAGGATATTTAATGTTGGAAATTTGCTCAATAATCTTTGCAGATTAGCCTCCTGCTGGACTGGCGTTCCAACCAGATGCAAACGAAATGAATACCTTTTTAGCCTTAAAAGAGCGTTTAACAGTACAGATAAACCCCCATTTTTGTAATCACTTTTAACAAATAAAATCTCCTCCCTCTTTTTAAATTGATAAAAATCTCGTTCTTTAAAATACCAAAAAGCAAGTGAAATACCTGGATATAAACATTTTATCTTCTCCTTTTTTACTTTATAAAAGAGGATTGCCCGTGCTCGAAGGTACTCAGAGCAAGTAAATATACCATCGGCGAAATGCATCATACCAAACTCTGCCACCGCATGAAGACAATCCATTAAAAAACTAAGTTTACCCCTATTTACATTGGTGGCTAATTTCATATAGGCACTATCATTACAAAATCCCCAAATTTGTATCTGAGAATTACGCCAGGCGATGGAAGAGATAAGACCTAACAAGGCATCATTAAACATTAAATAATCGAAGGCATACTCTCTATATATTTCTTTTGCTCTTCTGTGATATAGCCACATTCTGATCCATTTCCCCCACGCATGAAAGATTCTAGTGATAGGAATTTGAATTAGATAAGCATTAGGGGGTTTTTCAAACTCAAAAGATTCTGCTACTATTCTGATTTCAAAAGAATAATTCCCTGGTATTTTTGCCAGAATCTGAGCCGTTAAGGCCGGCCCATGGGTAATGGGTGAATAGGTGGGTGAAAAGTATAATATTTTCATCCTTTCATCAGCCATATAAATACCCGAGGATTCCTCACCAACCTTTTTATCGCTCTTAACATTTTGGATTTCTTGCTTTGCTGAAAATCTTCTGGATTTTCTAACAAGCTGTTAACATAGAAAAATCGTTGCTTAAAGGTAAAATCTTTACGATTCAGCACGTAAGGCAACCATTTCCACAGCATTTTCAGCCTAAATTTTGCCGGAAGGGATGGGGTTAAAATCCTGTTTTTAGCGTGTCTCCAGATCTTTATAGTAGGTATCTTATTTTCAGATGGCAACAAATGAAAAGCGGCATTTACCCGTAATAACCAGTCTGTATCCTGACAAAAAAGCAGACTGGGGTCAAAATAACCGATCTGGGAAATACTCCTTGTTCGGATTAATAACCCGGAAAGAAGGAAATATTGGTCCTTACAACCCAGAAATTTAGAAAACAAGGATGTATTATCCTCCTTTATAGCTCCAATCCATTCTTTTTCATTACTTACTTTTTGATGGTTTATTTGGGCATCTCGATCATCATAAACAATTTGGACGGATGCATAAATACCCGCAATGGTTTCATTACCCAGTAAAAGAGGCACATCCTCACAAAAACGTCTGGGAAGAAATTCATCATCTGCATCTAAAAAGGTGAGGAAAGGACTTAGGACATAATCCAGTCCCTTATTGCGCGATGCGGATACCCCTTCATTTGTTTTCAGCTGTATGATATCCAGTTTTATACCCCTGTCAGGTGGAAAATACTTATCCTTATAATAGTCCATCAATAACCTGCTGTTATCTGTAGAAGCATCATTCACTAAAATCAGTTGGTGGACATACGGTTGGTGGATGATCGATTTTATGGCTCTGCCAATCGTTTTTTCTGCGTTGTAAACTGGTATGATGACACTGACCATTTATGGATTTATTAGCACCATCTTACCCATAATATCCTGGTTTAATATGGCTAATTTATAAATGTAAATGCCGTTTGCCAGTGCGTCCCCGAAAGTATCTTTACCGTCCCAGCCACCTACGGTTAAATTAGTTCCAACTACTAAACTTCCCAGATCCTCCTGACTTAACTGCCGAACAAGCAAACCTGTTATGGAAAATATCTGAACCTTATACTGATCTATATTTTCTCCCGCACTCAGTGTATAATGAAATTGGGTAAAACGAGAAAACGGATTTGGATAGTTCAGAACACGAGTAAGCTTTTGTGGTTTAATGACTTCAAATACCCAGCTTTCAGAATAAGTATCCATATTTAAATGTATTTTATAGGTACCTTCCTGCTCGAAAAAAGGCTGCCAGTAAATGCTTAATTTTCTTCCATTTCCCAGCTTCTCCAATATGATTTTGGCAACTTCATACTCCCAGACAATGGGTTTTAACAGGCCACTTGGGAGCAATAGGGCGGTTATAACAGATAGGGAGTCAAACGATTCAATCTCTCTTTCACTGCTGATCAGAGCCTCTATGACCCATTGAGGTCTTTGAGAAACATAAGCTCCTTGTTGCAGTAGTTCCCCGTCCAATAATATAGAAAAAGACCTTTTAAGTTTATCGGGCAGTTTTAAACCTTTAACTTTTCCTTCATTATTAGCAGGAAAAAAATCATTACCTGGCAGCCCCCATTTCCATGCAATATCTACTTCCCCTTCCAAACCTGACAAAGACAATTGCCAGGGAATATTCATTATTTCGTAAGGTCTTAGCGGCCTAAAAATGAACGATTTGCTGGAGGTAAAATTATTTCCCTGAATTATATTATAAGTCAAGGTCAAAGAATCGGTTGAAAAAGAACTTAAATTTTCCAGTTGCCAACTGGCTAAAAAATCCCCATTACTGAGCATTGAATCTTTAGATATTGAAGCTTTTAAGCTTGCTTTAAACTCGGGTAAAGGATAGAACACCGCTTGAATTTTATTCAAACTCAAGGGTGTTCGCGTTAACCGATTAGTAATATTTAATTTTACGTGTAGGAAAGGCCAGCCCATTTGATGAAGCTGGCCTTCATGAATACCTAGTTTTACAGCCAATATGCTATCTATTTCCTTCAAGGAAAAATCGTTTGCGTGGATAACCCATTGATTCTTCATCAGCAAAATCGCCTTTTTTTCAAAAAGAACGGGCTTAAATAAAGGAAAAGCGGGATCAAATCCAACAATTTCAATATCAAGCGTATCCTGTTCCGTTATTACACCCTTAACATCGAGTTGCAATTCCAGCCACTTTAAGGCAGGTCCAAGCATTGGGCTGGTAAAAGTACCCTTATGCCAGACTTTTGAAGGATTACACTGGGCATAAATGATATCATTGGGATTAAATGCCACGGATTCATCCAGTTTCCCAAATCCTTTTCTGAAATGGAACGTATAAGGAACAGCTCCTCTTTCTTTTAGGGATCTAACTTTAGAAGCACCTAAACTTTCCAACACCGTAAAAAGGTCTTTTCCGTGTTTAACAGCATCCTCCTCCCAAAACTCAGGTTTATAGTCTCCGTTTCCTTTTTCCTGTGCAGAATAAATGGATACATAAGCACCATGAGGAATTCCTTGTTCAAGAAAAGAGATAAGACCCATTCGACCTGTTTCATTTCGGGTGTCAAAAACCCAGGCATTCATCGCAAAACCATTTGATTTGGACTGAAATAAGCCACCTGGCGGATTTTTCATCCAATTCCCAACGACGGTATCCCATACCATCACCTGGATTGATGCAGGAATTAACCAGGGCCAAGGAGATCCAATAGGCTGTCCGTTGTGGATAAACTCCGGGGGATTTTCTAATTCATTCCATTTATTTCGAATGAGTACGGTATTATAAACGGTCGCAAATTGCCAGCTTGGAGAAATACTATCCTGATCCTCCAGATTCATTCCTTCTAATTTACCTTCCTTAAACTGTTTCGATGAACTTAAACTTAGTTGAAATGGCGATTGACTGCTATAGGTAAACGACTGAAAAGGGAGTATTTTTAATATATTTTCATCCGTTCCCTCAGGATATGCACGCCAATAACAGACCTCGTCAATCATTGGTGAAAAAGGTAAAAGACCATGCATAACTGAACTATCTTCCTTAAATAATAAAGCTTGGTGCAAAACGTCATTGGTCAAAAAGACAAGCTCATTGCCATTAGCTGTAATTCGTTTTTTATTCCCTTTCCATTCAAGGTGAATTTCTTGAGCTGATAAGTCATCGGAAGCTCTGAAAAGGGAAAAGTGATTTTCATCGTTTAGGATTCCATTGTCTATGGGGGATAAAGGAATAAAAAGTCTGTTTTCCACTTGAAGAGGAAACCCTTCTATCTCATCGATGTGGAAATAGGAGACCTCCAAATTTTCAGTTTTTGAAATTCCCATCCCATCTGTCCAACTCTGTTTTTTATATTTAATGAATAATCGGTAGGTTCCTTTATCCAAATTTTTGGGTAAGGGACACCGTATTTTTATCTTGTTTCCAGTGAGTTCTGTGGTGATAACCCCCACAAAAAGAATATTTTTAGCTAACCCATCCATACTTATTTCGACTAAAAGAGAGGTCAGAGGTTCTATGCCTAAGGGTAATATTTCCCATGCTATAAGAAATGAATCATTGCTTACTAATACCGGATGAGGTGATATACTAACCGAATGGGCTAAAAAATCTGGTTTCGGAGAGCTAGGTATGGGTAGTCGAATGATTGGATCCCCTTGAAAGGTCAGTTGTTGAGCCATAGCGCGCAAAGGCATATTTTCTCCTAACAATAAGGCATGTATGCCTTTATGAATGACCTTCCCCCAGGATGTAAATTCATTTTCACCTTTCATTTGTTCGATGATAACCCGCCCCATTTCAGCTAATAAATGTAAGAAACCGACCCCTCGGGTAGCTGCAAATGCTATGGCTCCGCTTTCAGGATAAAATAAAAATCGCTCTCCCTGACTCCGAAAAGAAGTAAAATGATTGCCAGCGTAACAACCCAGCGATAGAAACAAGGGTTGTTTATAACCATTCTCGTAAAAACCAGGATTATCAATATTAAAATCGAAGGTATTAGCCGTAGAGTGACCAAGGAAAATAATCAATCCAACACCCGCATTTACAGCATCAAAAAATTGCTGGGAATAAGGAATAAAAACGGGAGCTTCGTTTTCCTTGAAAAAGGAGACTGTTCTTGGCGACCAGGGTAATTTATCCAGTAATACAGTAAAATTAGCCAGAACCTCTCTGATATACTTTTTCTCAGGTTCATAAGTCCCTCCCCCTAATTGGATGACCTCCTTGGTCCACGACGTATTTAATTCCCTTTTTTCCTCAAAAAGGATTACTTTTTTTAAATACAGCGTTATTTCATCTGCTGAAATGGCAGGAATGCGGCCGAAAGAGGTCCAGGGCAAATCGTTTTGATAAGAACTCACTAACATGGCATCACTCCCCGGATAACCCCAGGTAGGAAGTAAGCATGGTTGATTTTCATCTGTTGTCAGGTTAATAGCGCGCTGCTTATTTCTGATATCCCGATACTCTCTCCCCTTTCCCAATAATAAGATAGCCTTTATTGCATAATTCCGTTGAATGAGCGTATTAACAAATCCCCTGATGGCCAGTGGATGGTTTGGAATTCCAAATCCATATTGGTTTTCAAGGTTCTTTATATCGGCAAGCCAAGGGGTAAAGTTTCCACCAACGCTACTTTGTCGATAGTCCAAATAGGCTGTGACGGGATTATTCCCATTTTTATCAACCGAAAGAAATGGATTTGTAATCATTAACAAATCGATATTCTCTGGAGGTAAAGGTTCCGGAGAAAAAGAATTTTGGGGAAGATTTACCCAGATTATCTTTTTCTCTGATTGAATGAAATAAAGGGGGGATGTTTTTATCAAACTATGAGGTATAAAAATGGTACCATTCTCATCCGTTTCCGTATAATAAACATCCTTATTATTCAAGTCCCAAATAACCAGTTTTGTTAATTTTTCCTCTGTTTGCAGTGCAACAGGAAAGGGATTATCCTTATTCAGTATCTCAAAAGTATTAGGCACCTTTACCTGAATAGCTGGATAAGAAAGCGTTACGCAGCCGATAGCAAATTTGTCGTATTCTCCGTTTGTCGCTTTTACCAGAACCGAATTATATTCTCTCAGATAATCAACGGGAATACTAAATTCGTACGATGTAATGCTGGAAAATGAAAAAGAGTCCGCCTTTATAAAATAATCATTGATAAAAAACTGTAAATGATGAGGCTCTTCAAAATTATTCGTAATTAAGTGAATGGTTAACGTTGCCGTTAACCTATTCGAAACAGGTATCTGCTTTTTGTAAGAGGTAACTCCTGGAGCAGAAATTTCTGTAATCAGCGTGTTATACCAATCTGAGGCAAAGCCCTCCTTTTCAAAATTAGATGGTGCCCAATCGACCCCCACCCATTTTTGAAATACCTTTGCGTGTCTATCTTTATAAATTACCTGTTCCTTCAACCGAATAATGCCCTGATCAGACTTTTTAATCAGGGGTAAATACACTCTGTTGGCCTGCCTGACTGACCCATTCGTTTTTTGCTCCCAGCTTAAAAAATAATAGGCTGTATCGGTAAACAGGCTAAATAAAGGATTAAGACGACTGGATTTCTCCTCTTTAAACAGTAGATCATCTGATTTCCCTTCATCCCCCTCCCCATAAAATTCCAGATAGGAAGCTGCTCCATTTTCCTTATCGTGGTGTATCAACATGGCGATTGGAACACCTAAAGAAAAAAGTTCGTATTGAAAGTTAAGGGTATCCTCTAAACTGGGGAAACCCTTTTTTATTAATTCATCTGCTGAAATTCGGTAAATACCCTTATCCACCATGGGGATGATCCAGTAATCCTGTCCCATCTGCATCCAGTCTTCCTTTACCCCCAAGGTGGCAGAAGTTTGAGAAAAGGAATCATTCGCTTTTAGCAATAGGCCTAGAAAAAGGAAAAATCGCAGCATTTATTTTTTGATGCAAGGTATGCTGCATTTTAATAAGCCATTTGAGATAGTAAGGACAGTAAACGCCCTTTTCCGACCTGCTTAAAGGGCAGAAAGAAGGCTAATTAATTTATTTGAAAGGGCCTCCAGATCTTCTCCGAACGCAAAAATACCATCGGTATGGCCAGCCATAAACAGTAATTTTCCATCTACTACATCGGGATCATCTAATAATCTATTTATTTCATGAACCATTTCAGGACTACCGTAAGTAGCTTCAACGGCGGTCGTTGGGAGGTGGAAAAGAAATTTTTTCCATAATTTCTCATGATGTACATGAATCACCGCCTTTACACCAGGTAATTTATGATAAAATGCTGCATGGCTCATCGCTTCAGACGAAGCAATATGAGGCCCTGTGCACCAAAGTTTATTTAGAAAAGGATCTGTTTTCAATACCAAAGAAAAATGGGCGCTGGAAAGCATTGGTACTGAGCCGGTAGCAGAACCCGAAATCACAAACGAATTGGATTGACCATTTCTCTGACTAATATTTCCAAAGCCAATGCCATCGGGATAAGCGCCGATAAGGTCATACTTATACATTAATTGTCTGTAGGCTATTAAAGAATCGGTTGCAACAGCATCAAATTCAGGAGCTGGCAACCAAAAAGCCTCGTATTTAATATAACCTTCGTCTATCATAAGTTAAAAAACTGGCTAATATCCTTCTCATTTGCCGGACAAATACCCTTAGCGGTAATTAAGCCTCCGGTAATAAACCTGGCGGGTGTAACATCAAAACCAAAATTTGCCGCTGGGGCATCAAAAGGAGAAATACGCACCTTTTCTATTTTTGTGCCATTCCAGCCTTCTATCCAATGTACTTCATCCGCACTTCGTTCCTCAATGGGTATTTCCTTTATCCCATCCGCGATATTGACATCTAAAGAAGACAATGGCAAACCCACATAAAAAGGAATTTTGTTATCAAAAGCGGCTAATGCCTTGAGATAAGTTCCAATTTTATTAGCTACGTCTCCATTTCGAGTAGTCCTGTCCGTACCTACTATGACCATGTCAACCAGTCCATGTTGCATGAGATGGCCACCAGCATTATCGGTAATGAGGGTAAAAGGAACCTTTTGTTCCAGTAATTCAAAAGCAGTTAAACGGCTTCCCTGATTACGGGGTCGAGTTTCATCGACCCATACATGAACGGGAATTCCCTCCTTTTGAGCAGCATAAACAGGAGCAGTAGCTGTACCAATATCAATACAAGCTAACCAACCAGCATTACAATGGGTAAGAATATTTACAGATTTTCCTGTTTTGGCGTATATTTTCTTTATTACTTCAAGGCCAGCCTGTCCAATGGCCTCACATTCTTTTATGCTATCGTCGCACCATTTTTGAGCTGTCCTCAAAGCAATGGACATCGCCATTTCCTTCAAGGGAAGGAATTCCTCCTTTGGCTGATCAGCCAAAGCTATCAACGCCCTTTTTTGTAATTCAATAGCATAAAACAAATCTACTGCGGTGGGTCGGGTAATAGCCAGTCTATCTGCAACCGAAGAGATAAAATCTGCGAAGGGAACATCTTCTGTCATTTCTCTGGTCGCCAGATAAAAAGCGAAAGCAGCCGTTGCGCCAATTTGAGGAGCTCCACGAACTGCCATGTTTTCAATGGCAGAAGCTGCATCTTCTAAATTTCTTAAGGTAAGAATTTTTATTGAAAAAGGGAGTTCGCGCTGATCTAACACACAAACATCACCTGAGGAATCTTCATCTAACCAGATCGTTCGGTAATATTTATTTTGTAGAACCATTTTCCAAGGTTAAATAGATTATCGAATAGATCTATACCTTTCAGCATTAGGGGCGTCAATACGCATGAGCACTCTGGAGAATATATCTTTTTCCTCGGGGGTTCCCCTTTTAAAAATTTCAGTTAGTTCTAAGGCTTTAGCGTTAACAAAAATTTGGGTAATCATGGCATTTGGATAAGCCATATTCACTTTTTCAATATTTGTAAGCGCTTCCGTTAAAATCACCCTTGCTTTAGCTGCATCCTGGTGCATAACATCCATGGCAAGGCGATGATAAATATACATTGCTTCCCGGTA
>JAIYCH010000154.1 GCA_027488135.1 Saprospiraceae bacterium
ATAAAAATAAAGATTTTTAGTCTTGCGATACCCATTTGGGTATCGCAAAAATTATAACACATTAATATTCAATATAATAAAAAATAACCTGAAAAAGCGTGGCGAAGTCAGGAAAAAGAGATTCTCATGCTGCGGCCCGCACCAACGCAAATGATGTCCCCCACTTAAAAATCCTCGAAATCCTGTAAATCCTGATTCAAAGAGTGTTACAGGGCAAGGTGCCTATCTATAGGTCAGATTACTTTTTTGATAGCGTTGAGACATTGATCCACATTTTCCTTATTTGCACCGTAGCCCATGAGGCCAATCCGCCAGATTTTGCCACTGAGGGCACCTAATCCTGCACCTACCTCCAGTTGATGTTCGAAGAGGAGTTTTTTTCTTAGATTTGCTTCATTTTCAATGCCAGCAGGCAAAAAAACGGCATTTAGCTGAGGAAGGCGGAAAGGTTCATCGACCAGGAAGGAAAATCCAAGATCTTGTAATCCAGCCAATAGAAGCAGGTGTATTTCTCGGTGTCTGTTCCAGGCATTTTCCAAACCCTCCATGCAAAGTAAGCGAAGCGCTTCGTGCAAGGCATATAAACTATTTACAGGAGCGGTATGATGGTATGCACGCTGGCCGGCTTGCGGTCCATCTTCCCAATAAGCCATTACCAGATTAAGGTCTAAAAACCAGCTTTGGACTTTAGATTTTCGGTTTTTAATTTTTTCAGCAGCACGAGGACTAAACGCGACAGGCGATAATCCGGGAATACAAGACAGACATTTTTGGCTTCCGGAATAAACGGCATCAACGGCCCATTTTTCTGTAAAAAGGGGAATTCCACCCAGACCGGTTACGCTATCCACTATGGTGAGGCAATGGTATCTGGTGGCGATTTCACAGAGTAATTGGGCATCACTGGCAGCACCTGTAGAAGTTTCAGCATGAACGAAGGCTACTATTTTTGTATCTGGATTAGCTTTTAGGGTAGTTTCCAGGCTATCAGGATCAACAGGTTTCCCCCATTCCTGATCGATAATGACAGGAATACCGCCACAGCGAAGCACATTTTCCACCATTCTTCCACCAAAAACACCATTTCTGCAAACAATTACCTTTTCACCTGGTTCGACTAAATTGACAAACGCGGTCTCCATACCTGCAGAACCGGGTGCTGAGACAATAAAAGTGAGAGGATAGGAGGTTTGAAAGGCATATTGAGTCATTTGCTTAACCTCATCCATCATTTTAATGAATTGAGGATCCAAATGCCCCAAAGTAGGTTTTGCAAGAGATTGAAGTACAGAAGGATAAATGGGTGATGGTCCAGGACCCATCAATAACCTTTCGGCAGGTTCGAAGGTTGGGAAGGTGGGAGCATCCATAATCTCACTATAGCGCATCATTTTTTTGTTAAATATACTCATTTTTCATAAAAACGAAGCGTTGATAAAATGCGGTTATAACATGATGGGGAAGGTGCATTTACCTGTTTAGCCAAAAATGGATTTTTTAACTATAGTATGTGCAGGGATATATCCGCCAGTGCTGACTAGGGGATAAATCTGGACATTTTTACCAATGATAGATCCTGGAAGGATAACACAATTGGCACCAATCTCTGCATGATCACCGATAAGGGAACCAAGTTTATTTCTACCCGAATCAAATTTTGCATGACCCGTTCTGACGGCAATATTTTTTCCATCGAATCTAAAATTAGAAAGAATAGCGCCTGCGCCAAGATGTGCTTTAAATCCAAGGATGGAGTCACCGACATAATTGAAATGTGGAATTTGCACCCCATCAAAAAGAAGTGCATTTTTAACTTCCGTGGAATTTCCTATGACACATCCATTTCCAGTAATGACATTTTTTCGTATAAAAGCACCATGCCGAATGTCTGTATTCGGGCCAATAATGGCAGGTCCTTCGATAAAAGCCGTCGGAGCAATGGACACATTATCTGATATCCAAATTCCAGCCTTCCACTCTGTATAGCTAGTGTTAATTTCCGCAATAAATGCGTCAAATTGGTTTTCCAACAAGGTTAAAACGTCCCAGGGTTTTTCTTGAAAGAAATGAGGGAACCGCGTATGATCTAAATCAAAAAGCTGACTTGTTACCGATCCCCTCATTTCAAAGAAATTAATCTTCTGAAGTTATGACAAAAAGGGAATCCACTTGTGGATAATCTCTTTCCAAACGACAATACATTTTAACTAAACGGGCAGAAATGGAAATCAAATCTTTTGTTTCCAATAATATATTGAATACCAGGATACTATTTCTTGCGCTATAGGTTTCATTTTTGATACCTTTTGCTTGATAGGTAATTAAATTTTCTATTTCCTCTAAAAGAATTTTTTTCTTTGCCTTAATTTCATCGTATTGTAAATGATTTCTGTTTCGGGTGATTTGTGAACAATCTTTAAAAAACAGACTAAGATCCTGGCTAATTTTGCGAATATTAACTGCTTGTACTTCGTCAAGTGCGCCTAACATATCCTCAACGTGCTTTCTAGCTGTTTCGGTAACAAAGACGGCCGATTGAACGAGATCTTGTTCAATATCATAAGCCATTAAGTAAAGACGGCTGCCTTCAGACATTTCTTCCTGGATGCGTCGAATAGAGTTGTAGAATGTGTATTTAAATTCTTCGTTACTTTTTTCAAGCCTTTCCATGGCTTTCAAAGCTTCTCTTAATTTTTTTCTATCCTCTGTTAACAACCCTTCAATGGCAGCGACAAAACCATCGGCTACGGCATCCAAACTATCGGCAAGGCTACCAGAAGTGCTATTTATGATTTGTCTTGCTGGAATAATCTCCGTTTTCATGGTAGATTCCAGAATATTTGCGTTTGATTTTTCTTTTTTATTATGCAAACGAATAGTGAAAGCGATGAAAAATATGGTAAATAAAACCAAAAATCCTACCCCATACATATCAAATTTAAACATAATGAAGGCAAAAAATCCAGAAACTGCAAAGGCAATAAAGGCAGTTAATACCCAGCCTAAAATAATACTTAGTACACCACTTACTCTAAAAACGGCACTATCTCTTCCCCATGCTCTGTCACTTAATGACGTTGCCATGGCTACCATAAAGGTAACGAAGGTCGTTGAAAGAGGTAGTTTTAGAGAAGTAGCAAAGGCTATCAATGAACTTGAAACGGATAGATTTACCGAAGCTCGCACTAAATCAAAAGCTGGTGGATTATCAATTTGATGATCTGCACCCATTGGCTTAAAGGGAGTAAAACGGCTATATATCCATTTTTTAAAACCAGATGAAGTCTGATGGTTGTCTTTTTTCATCGGTTTCCAGGTTAACCGTACCAAACCACGAGCGAAAGGATTAGAAGAAAATCTTTCTAACCCCTCTGCTTGTCTGCCTAAACTAACTTCTGTTTCGGTAACCGTTCTAGCTTTTTTAGAAAACCAAAGCGTAATAATCATTACAATACCTGCAATGACAAGCATATAAGTTGGCGCTGGATATGCCTTTGAAAGAGAAACCATCAAAAGACTATCAGCATCAACGCCACTTGCTTTCCAGGTTTCATAAGCTTCAAATCCAGCGACTGAAACGCCAATAAAATTGACTAAATCATTACTGGCAAAGGCCATAGCCAAAGCGAAGGTTCCAGCCAGTACAACTATTTTTAATATTGGAAATTTGGCAAATTTTGCAAGGGCAAACAATATAATCCCCCAAATGAGCATGCTAATCATGAACATTTCAGAGGTGTTTTCTTTAGTCCACGCAATAAAAGAAGCTGGAATAAATAGGGCACCCTCAAGTCCTTTAAATAGCAAAAAATAAGTAATACTACTCAATGATAAAGCACCCCAGATGATTCCTTGATATTGCGTTTGGGTTGCAGGATTGAAAGTAAAGAATAATCGTACTAAATACATTATGGCTAATCCAAAAACAAATGCAACACCAACAGAAATGAAAATACCGGATATAATAGTCAAGGCGCTACTGGAGTTAATATAACTTAATATTTCATCTCCATTTTCACCATTTACTGAAAGTTTAATGAAAGCAGCTATCATGGCAGCTCCCAATAATTCGAATACAATACTTACGGTGGTAGAAGTTGGAAGTCCAAAAGTATTAAAAATATCAAGCAATATAATATCAGCAAACATTACTGCAAGAAAAATGATCATAACCTCATGGAAGTTAAACATTTGGGGGTTAAAAATACCCTTTCTGGCTACTTCCATCATGCCGCCTGCAAATAAGGCGCCAATAAGAATGCCAAAACTTGCAATGATCATAATATTTTTTCGCGAAGCTACTTTAGATCCAATAGCGGAATTTAGAAAGTTAACAGCGTCATTACTTACCCCAACAACTAAATCAGCGAAAGCAAGAACCATTAACAAAATAACCAATATAATATAGACATCCATAAGAGATAATTATAAACGAGTACTTTAAAATATCCGAAATCTAAGGATTAATTGTAAACTATACGTTAAGATTTAAAAAAATCTCTTATAAAGGTATAATTTTGCCTCAATAGAGGAAATCATGAGATATCAAGCTATAGAAATTCTTTCGTTTAATAACAAATTACTGGCTATTGAAAGTACCCGATGGGGAGGTATATCGATACAACCTTATAGTAGTTTAAATTTGGGCGCGTTTACCAATGACCATAAGGAAGCCGTTCAACGGAATAAGGAAATCTTATATTCTGATTTGGGAATAAATGGTGATCAAATAGCCAGTTCCTTTCAATGCCATGGAAATGAAGTTTTAAATGTCATAGAACCAGGCTATTATGAAGGATTTGATGCGCTGATTACAAATAAAAAAGATATTTTTCTACAAATATTAGTCGCTGATTGTACCCCAATCCTTCTTTTTGATCCACAAAACGAAGTGGTTGCAGCCATTCACGCAGGTTGGAGAGGTACCGCAAATAATATTGTCCAAAATACTTTAGAAAAAATGAAGGATGTTTTTAATACGAACCCTTCTGATTGTTTCGCTTATGTGGGAACTTGTATAAGCCAGCCGTTTTTTGAGGTAGATGAAGATGCCGCCCTATATTTTGATCAAGAATTTTATGTTTTTGATAAGGAGAAAAACAAATATTTTATTGACTTAAAGACTTGTAATGTTTGGGCTTTGTCCGATGCCGGGTTAATGAAAAATCATATTTCCGTATCCCCTTTTTGTACAGTAAAGGATAACCATTTGTTTTTTTCTCACCGTCATGAAAAAGGAACGACAGGGCGTTTTGGCGTTATTATCGGGATGAGGAAATAAAAAAAACGCCGAACCATTTTGAAATGATCCGGCGTTTTGGTCAAATCCTTACAATTTATAAAGGATTTTGAACAGATAATTTATTTGCATCCAATTCGCGTCTTGGAATTAAAAACTCCCAGCGAGCATCACCTGCAGGTACATCAAAAATAACAGCTACAGCTGCATTATGACCGATACCATTTCTATTTAATGGTTGATCAAGACGTTTCAAGTCAAGGAAACGATGTCCCTCTCCCCACATTTCAATACGGCGTTGGAACATGATTTCTTCAATTAATGTTGCTCCTGTTTTTGTGGAAGTAACATACGCCGGATCTCTCTGTTTAACCAAATCGAATAATGCTTTTGCAGCACCTGCGTTATCACCGCCACGAGCCTTAGCTTCAGCTTCGATGAGGAACATTTCAGCAAGGCGCATATATGGAACATCACCCATGGCACTGGTACTTGGTACGCCTGGCAAGCGGAATTTTTGCACAATATATGGCGCTCTTACTCCGCCTGGAGGAACAATTGAATTGGTAGCTGTTGGTGCCTTAACCCACATTTTTGAACGAACGTCTGTTTCTGGAATTCGGTCATAAATTAATTTATTAATGGTTTTAGGGGTCTGGCGATTAACACTTGAGTTATAATTGCTGGAAATATAAGAGTGATAAGCACCAAAATATTCTGTCTGATCTTCTAAGTGATCAAATCCCCACATCCATTCTGGATTAGCAATTTCTGCAAAGCCATCTTGATATTGAGCAATGGACATCAGAGAACCGCCTCCAACTCTTGCCTCAGCAGCAAAAGCAGCTGCAGCAGACCAGTTTTGTTGAACGAGAGCTACTCTCGCTTGCATGCCACGAACTACATTTTTGTTAAAATGAGATTTAGCAGCGCGGGCAGCAGTCAATAATTTTCCTGCTTCGTCAAGATCTTTATTTATTTGAGTATAGCATTCTTCCACACTGGCGCGGGCAACGCCTTCTTTTGTAGGTTCTAAAACCAAAGAAACTCCAGGAGAACTATTTGGCTTTTTGCTGGCATCATATCTTTTACCGTAGTATTGAACCAGATTAAAATAAGAGAATGCACGAATAGCAAGGGCTTCTCCTTTAACTTGATTCTTTTCTGCTGGTGTTCCCACCGCATTATCAATATTGGCAATGGCTACGTTGGCATTTCCTATTAAGCGATAATACATTTCATAAGGCATAATAGACAGCGTACCTACATCACTTCTATGAGAAAGCCATCTTTGCTCATTAAAATGCCAGCCATTTGCTGCATTTGAAAAAACAAGATCTTCTGCAATGATATCATTAATCAGCATCAAGGCTGGGTAACCGAAATAACCCTGAGATCCCTGGTAACGAACAATGAATCCACGATAAATACCATTTATAGCCGCAGTTGCATTTTTAGTAGTTGCAAAAGCAGATCCTGCATCCACGCTACCCGTTGGGGTGGTGTTCAAATAGTCTTTCTCACAAGCATTTGAAAAGAGACCTATAAATACGAGGGAAAGAATTAATATTTTATTTTTTAACATGTCTCAATTTTTTAGAAGGTTAAGTTTAATCCGCCTACAAAATTGCGGTAGAAGGAATAGGTGTTACCTGTTACACCACTAAAGTCGCCTAAGCCATCCATTCCTTTGCGTTTGTTCCAAAGGGCAAGATTCTCTGCATTCATGAAAATCTGCATGCCTTGAATTTTGGCCTTTTTCAGAAAGCTTGAAGGGAAGTTATAGCTTAACGATATATTTCTTAGGTTTAAAGAAGTTCCGTCGATTAACCAATAATCAGAAGAACCTGTGAAATCAACCGCACGACCTAAATCTGCTCTGGGTACATTGGTGATATCTCCAGCTTTTTGCCAGCGATTTAAGATGTCCACATGCTTAGAGGCACCGTAACCAGCAGAAGACATCAAGCCCTGATAATTGGCATCATAAATGTAACCACCAATCTGATAAATAAATAATACAGAAATAGAAAAACCTTTGTAGTCAATAGTATTGGTAATACCGCCTGTGAAATCAGGAATGGCAGAACCATTATAACGGAAACGGGCATTATTCAAACTGTTAGTAACGGTGTCGCCACTTTCTGTAATTCTTGAATTAGCAGCAACAAAGTTAGCAGCACGATATTCTGCATCACCATTTGCAGGGTTCACACCATACCACTCTCTTAACCAATAATCATATAACGAACTACCTACTTTTAGCTTTTTAGTTCCAGAAATAATTTCAGGATTGCTTTCAGGCATTCTGGTGATTTCATTTTTATAAGTAGTGGCATTAATGCTAAATGTCCAGGTAAAATCTTTTGTTTTTACAGGAACTAAGTCTATTTGTAACTCAAGACCACGATTGAACATGGCACCAATATTTCTGGTTTGAGAAGCCACACCTGTAGAAAGAGGAAGTGGAACGGCAAACAATAAATCATCTGATTCACGATTGAAATATTCAATGACACCAGAAATTCTATTTTTCAAAATGCCAAATTCTAAAGCCGCATCAAATTGATTATTTGATTCCCAGCTTAAAGCTGTATTTCCAAGACTACCTTGTATGATACCCGCTTCACCAGCATTATTCCAACCTAAGTTATATGAAGGTTGCCATGCGTAATATCCAATACCTGCATTATTACCAGTTTGTCCGTAAGAAGCTCTAAGTTTAAGGTTGTTAATAATCTTAGAATCTTTTAGGAAATTTTCACTATGTAATTGCCAGGCAGCACTCGCTCCAAAGAAATTACCCCAGCGTACATCCTGGTAAAAACGGCTGCTTCCATCTCTTCTTGCAGAAAATGTTAAGAAATACTTATTATTATAGTCATAATTCAAACGAGAAAAATAACCTTCCTGGCGATTAAAATCGGCACCAGAATTAAGATTTGTAGTCGTTGTAAAGTTAACTAATTCAATATTTCCATCCAAAATCTGTTGTGAACGTGAACCTGTCAAAAAGTTGTCGCGATAATCATAATTTTCATGACCTAAAAGGAAATCTATGTTATGTGAGCCAAATTGTTTCTTGTAAGTTAATTGCTGGTTGATATTCAAAGTCAGCTGATTGGAAATTTCAACCGTTGCTCTACCAGCAGGTGCACCGTCACCAATGATTGGGTTACCGTAGGTATTACTATTAACGTTGGTATAATCAGCACCAACATTTACTCTAAATTTAAAGTCTTTCAAGAAAGATACTTCTGCGTAGGTACGTCCGCTAAATAAGTTTCTGCGGAAAAAATTCTGGTTCAACTTTGTTTCTGCAACTGCGTGTCTTCCTCCGTATTGGGGACGATTTGGAAGGCCTAAGGCATTCATATTTCCGAAATCATACTGACGTTCGCCGTTAGCATCTAACAAGTACTGTCCTGGGTTTTTTGGATCGTAAGCATAAACAGGATAGATAGGTCCCATTCCTCTGGAGAAGAAAAATGGATTAACGAATGAACTATTTCCATCGGCATCTGCCTGATTAGAAAAAGTATTGGTATATGCCATATTTAAGCCGGTAGATAACCAAGACTTAACTTTGTTATTATACTGTAAACGTGCATTATAACGCTTATAATCAGAACGAATCAAGAATCCTTTATCTTCTAAATAACCAAAAGAAGCAAAATAGTTTGAATTGTTATCTCCACCACTAAAGTTGGCATTTAATTCATTACGTACTCCTTCTCTGATTAACGGTGTTGCCCAGTCTAAATCTTCTGCTTTATAAACTAATTGTGCAGCAGGATTTAATTTTCCATCTGTACTAACCAATTCTCCGGCAGGCACATTATAGGCATTATAACCTAATAGGCCAACAATATTTTTTGAGGCATCAGCACTTGCTGCGGTTAAAGAAAGGGGATTTGCCACCCTCGACATTAAACTATTTCTGTAGGATTCCCACATAAACGGATAATATTGTGCAGCATCAAGGCGATCATACTCAGGTAATCCACGTTGGGAAGTACCTCTTGTATATTTAATATTTACTTTTCCACTTCCTTTAGCTCCTTTTTTTGTGGTTACCATGATAACACCATTGGCAGCTCTGGAACCGTATAAAGAAGTAGAAGCAGCATCTTTAAGTACCGTGATATTTTCAATATCATCAGGATTAAGATTGGCAATGCTGGCATCGTAAGGAATACCATCAACCACATAAAGAGGCGAGTTTGAACCAGATATAGATCCAAATCCTCTGATTCTAATGGCTGGCGTCGAACCAGGTTGACCACCACCAATCGTTGCCTGAATACCTGGTCCAGAACCTGCTATTGCCTGACTGACGTTGGTTATTGGACGACGTGCAATTTGTTCCGCGCCAACGGTAGCTGCCGATCCTGTAAACTTCTCCCTGGTAGACTCACCGAAAGCGGTTACAATGACCTCGTCCAGTAGAGCGGCTGAAACATCGAGGGTAACTTCCAACATGGTCTGACCGTTCAGGATCACATCCTTCGCTGTGAAACCAGTGTAACTAAATGTTAAAACATCTTTAGACGTGTTGGCCATTAATTCGAATTTGCCATCCAGATCGGTAGCTGTTCCAGAACTTGTCCCCTTCACTAAAACGGTAACGCCGATAAGTGGCTCCCCGTCGTCAGCAGAGGTAACTACTCCCTTTACCATGGTCTGTGCAGTAATTGCCATGGTAACAAGTAGCATAAATCCTGTGAGTGTAAATCGCATAAATTTCATACTTATTAGTTTATAAATGATAAAACACAAATTAACTAAATTTGTCGTTTAGATAATTAAAGCGTTAAAAATAAGGAATGTTTATAATTTAAGGCAATTTAGAATAGTAAAACTAACTTTTTTGCGATAATAAAGCCTTAACAGCCATTTCACCACTTCGCATGGCCGCATCTAAGGAGGGATTTAACAGGTAATCTCCCGCAAGAAATATATGATCATTATATACAAAGTCAGACAAGGGTCTGTTGTAATATAGGTCTGTACAAACGGGTAGAGCTCTCCTGATGTAATTTAAACCAAGAAAAGTTAAGGGTAATTCCGGGGCTTTAAAATATTTTCTTACATCATCAATCATTTTATAGGCTGCCACTTGGTCATTGATGGTTTCCGCTTTTAGGGTAACGGATAATAAGTATCCATTTTCAGGATTTTTAACCCCTTTTAGTTCTCCAATAGCGGCAATGCCTAGCATTCCTGCTTCATTATCAGCTATAAGCCCAATTTTTTTGCCTAAAAGAGGTCTGTCCGTTTTGAAATAATATTGAATGCTATGGTTATATTTTATCTCATCAGTTGTATTACCTAAAATTAATCTATGATCGGTAGCTAAAATAAGTTTATCGAAAAATATGATCTCACCATTTTCGATAGTCAATTGATTTTCTCCAACGTGAGTCACTTTCTTATTTAATAAAAGGGTAGTATTTTTAAGTTTTTTAAATAATTGATCAGGAATTTCCTGGATACCATTTTCTGGAATGGCAGCATACCCTTTACTAAATTTTCCGAAGACAAATTGGAACATCGTGGCGGGTGTTTCTAAGCGATCCTCCAAGAAAATACCGGAGAAAAAGGGTCTGAAGAATAAATCAATGATTCGTTCACTAAAGCCATATTCTCTTAAAAACTGTAAGGTTGTTTGCTTACTTCCGTTAAAAATAGTTGCCTCTTTTTTGTTTTTTAAATGTTGGGACAATCTGAAAATAAGCCATTTATCTTTTACTGTGCCGATGCCGGAGAAAATCATTTCCGAGAGTTTCCACCATTCTTTAAATGGGTCGGAAATTTCATAATCTTTCTTTTTACTAAACACAAAAGCGCCCGGACTAAAGTATTTTAAGTGTAAAGATTTTAAGTCGAGATATTTTTTTACAGATTCATATTCGGTTAATAATACTTGAAATCCTTTGTCTAAAATAAAGTTTTCATAAGCGATGGACTGCGTTCTTCCTCCAATTTTTTTATCAGCATCAATTAAAATTGGATTAAAACCTGCTGCTTCGCAATGAATGGCGGCTACTAAACCGGAAACGCCTGCGCCTACAATGACAATCTGTTTCATTTTCATTTATTACCAAATACTGTTTCCCATGTTTTCATGGATCTTGAAATCTGTAAAATTTTTAAGGGTAATGATTTCCCAGGTTTGTAATATCTCTCTCGCCTGGTCTTCTCTTCTCGCCGCAATACTAATTAAAAATTCACCTTCATTTAAATTATTATCAATAAAATAAAATTCCTTTTTAAGTTCTTCCTCTTTCATATCTATCGCACGAGTACTGTTAGACCAAATTTCAAATCCTAAACCAGCCTGATGACATAAGTTTTCCAATTTTTTAAGGTCTTTTTCTTCCGTTTCTCTCAACATACATGAGTACGTGTTGAAATAGGAAGTCTTTTGTTTTGAAAGAATAGCATAAATGGGATGTTTCATTTTTCCCACTACTTGATAATCATTTGAAATCCTGTGGTAATATACAATATCCTGATGACATAATCTACTGGTTGGGTAGGGAATATTTATAATTTGTGCTTTGGCTGGTCCACAGGTTAATGCCCAGATTAATTCGGCTCTGCTATCATATTTGATGCTAAGGCAAATGAGCTCCTTCGTCTTTTCTAGTAAGCCGAATTTTGTCCAGACTCTTTTGGCGACCGTTGATTTTCCCGTTTTTTCAGCGGAAATACCTAAATACCACCATATATCTTTCAAGGTCGCGTCTAAGGATAATACTCTTTTACTAAATGCATACACTTGTTTCCATTCAGACCTCCGAAGATAAATGTTAATCAGTCGAAGATAAGGGGGTATCCACGCTGGATTTTCCTTAATAATACGTCTGAATAGTTTTACCGCATGATAAATATCCTCATTATGGTCATATTGACAGGCACTTTCCCACCAAGGCAAAACATTATCAGGTACCATTTCATGAGCAGATTCAGACATCCTCCTTTTTTGCGTAAATATACAACCTAATTAAAAGGAAAGAATACCCAGGTTCTTTTTAGCTTTGTTTTTTAGCTATTTAATCAGATCTAAGAGTCAAATGAAACATTGGAAAATCTGGATTGATACTGGAGGAACATTTACAGACTGTCTGGCCACCAGTCCGGAGGGTAGGGAAACCAGACTTAAAGTACTGAGTAATGGGGTCCTGCGAGGAAAAGTAAAGGCTTTGGTAAATGAAAAAACCCTGCTCATTAGCGAACAATGGCAAGTTAAGGCAGATATTTTCGAAGGCTACGAGCTGTGCTTTCCTTCATTTCCTCATTGGGGATTCCACCAGATTAAAGACACTCGTCTTGCCAAAGGTGAAATCAACCTTCTGAATAATATGCCAGAAACGGTGAGTGAAGGTACTGAGTTTGAAATTACTGCAAGGGAAGAGGCGCCTGTTTTGGCTATGCGCTTGGTTACTCAGTCTAAACTAAGAGACTTGTTGCCTCCTATCCAATTGCGATTGGGATTTACAAAAGGGACAAATGCCTTATTAGAGAAAAATGGGGCCAATGTTGTTCTGTTAGTGACGAAAGGTTTTGCTGATTTACCCATTATAGGAACGCAACAAAGACCCCATCTGTTTCAATTGGATATACCAGATCCCTGGCTTCCTTTTACCAGGGTTATTGAGGTGGAAGAAAGACTATCTGCTGACGGTCAGGTTATTACTGCGCTGTCGGAAGAGGAAATACATAAAGTTCTGGATCTTCTGAAAGGTTCGACGCAGACCTCTGTGGCTATTTCTTTCCTCCATGCTTATAAAATGACCCTCCATGAAGAAATCATGGAAAAAGCATTATTGAATGCAGGTTTTTCCCATGTTTCGCGTTCCTCAGCGTTAAGTTTAACCTTAAAATGGTTGCCAAGGATGCATACGGCGCTCATTGACGCCTATTTGAAACCTTTATTAATGTTCTATTTAAAAGGCATTGAAAATACTTTGCTTTCGGGAAGCGATGAAAGTAATTTACAAATAATGACCAGTGATGGAGCGTTGGTTCCACTTGCTCTTTTTCACCCAAAGGATAGTTTATTGAGTGGTCCTGCAGGGGGCATTGTTGGCGCCTCCACCCTGGCTAAACGCTCAGGTTTTAATAAAACGCTAACACTGGATATGGGAGGTACAAGCACGGATACTGCTCGGTTCGACGGGAAATATGATTATAGATATAGTACAACTTTGGATGAACTCGAGCTTCAAAGTCCCGTTCTCGCCATTGAAACGGTCGCTGCAGGTGGCGGATCAATTTGTTTTTTTGACAATGGAAGACTTCAGGTTGGACCTAAAAGCGCCGGGGCTTTTCCTGGCCCTGCTTGTTATGGTGCAGGAGGTCCCCTGACGCTGAGTGATGTAAATATTTTATTGGGGAAAATGGATCCTTTCTGTTTCTCCATTCCCATTTTTCCAGAAAAAGCAAAGGAAAAATTCCTCCAGCTTTTAAACGACCTGGATTCATTTTATGAAATTAAACACCATCCTGTTGATGTTTTAAAGGGTTTGGAAAGAATTGGAAATGAAAAAATGGCCGATGCCATTCGGTCTATTTCCTTATCGAAGGGATTTAATCCGAAGGAGTATCCCTTACTTGCCTTCGGTGGTGCCGGTGGTTTACATGCCTGTGCTATGGCTGAATTATTGGACATAAATACCGTTTTGATTCCCTACGATGCCGGTATTTTGAGCGCATTTGGTATCGGAAAAGCCAGTATTGAAAGGTTTTCGGAAAGGGAAATAAGGATGCCTATGTTGTCAGCTGAAAATCATTCTTTATCGGTAGTGAACGAGTTATTGGCCGACTGTACCATGAATCTCCTCCAGGCCGGCGTTTTATCAGAAGACATTGGACCCCCGAAAATTGCTTATTTTCTTAGATTTTCAGGGCAAGAGAGTGCTTTAGAGATCCAGTCTTCTCATTTTAATGATTTGTCAGCCGCTTTCAAAAAGGAGTATAAACATATTTTTGGATATTTTCCTGCCGACAGACCCATTGAATTAGTTAGAATAATGGTTAGATTATCTACCGTAGATGAGGTTGAACCTGAAGTGAATGGAAATCAAAACCTTTATATTCCGAAAGAAAATCATTTTTCAAAAGCTATTTTTTCAGACGAGGATTACCCCGTTTATTTACGAGATGAACTTTACCCAGGAGCAACTATAAATGGTCCGGCTATTTTATTAACGCCTACTTCTTCTGCATTTATTCAAGAATATTGGCAATGTTCTATAGATAAAATGGGCCTGGCCGTCTTAAAAAAAACAGAGGAAGTTCATATTCCTGATCAACAGACCATGGCGTCGGTAGCATTAACGCTCTTTACCAATCGATTTAAAAGCATTGCCGAAGAAATGGGCGTTCAACTGCAACGAACTGCCTTTTCGGTAAATGTTAAGGAAAGATTAGATTTTAGTTGTGCTTTGGTTGATCCCAATGGCTTTTTATTGGTCAATGCCCCTCATATTCCAGTCCATCTTGGTTCCTTAGGTATTTGTACGCGACTCGTTTCCGAAAGGATGCCATTGGAACCAGGAGATGTGATAATTACCAATCATCCTGCTTATGGAGGTTCCCATTTGCCTGATATCACCCTCATTCAAGGGGTTTTTACGGATGGTGGGGAACGCATTGGGTATGTTATTAACAGAGCACATCATGCCGAAATTGGGGGAAAAACTCCTGGTTCAATGCCGCCCGATGCCCGTTTTCTTATTGAAGAGGGAGTCGTTATTACTCCTTTTTATCTGGCGAAAAATGGCGTCTGGCATTGGGAAGAATTAATAGAAAAAATTGAAAACGCAGCCTATCCTACCCGAAGTTTATCGGAGAATCTGGCTGATATTCATGCCGGTATTGCTTCCTTGCAATATGGTGCCCAGGCTTTGGTGACCCTGGTGAAACAATATGGTTTAGAAATGGTGCACAGTTATATGGAAAAAGTGCAGGATTTTGCTCACCAGCAAATTTCTCCCATTTTAGATCAGGTCATCCAGGAACCTCTTTTTGCTCAGGAATATTTAGATGATGGTCTAAGTATAAAGGTCAGAATTTCAAAGGAAGATGGATTTTTTAATTTCGATTTTACCGGAACAGATGGCCCACATCCCAATAATTTAAATGCTAATATCTCTATCGTTTATAGTGCTGTGCTCTACGTTCTAAGGTTGTTATGCCCAGGTGATTTACCCCTAAATGAGGGATTTCTGCGAGGAATTAAGATTATTTTACCTGAAAATAGCCTACTGCATCCCCTGTTTTCTGAAAATGATGCAGATTGTCCTGCGGTGGTTGGCGGAAATACAGAGATTAGTCAAAGATTAACCGATACCTTGCTAAAGGCCTTAGGTCTGGCCGCTTGTAGTCAAGGAACCATGAATAATTTCTTGTTTGGAAATGATCATTTTGGATACTACGAAACGATTGGAGGAGGATCTGGGGCTACTTCAAAGGCCAATGGACGCTCGGCAGTTCATCAACACATGACAAATACACGTTTAACTGATTTGGAAGAAATGGAAAGTCGTTATCCTGTGCGGATAAATAAATTTGAAATCAGAAGGGGTTCCGGGGGGAATGGAAAAAGACGTGGGGGTGATGGAATCATTAGAGAATTTCAGTTTTTAGCCCCTCTCTCCGTTACCTTCATTAGCCAACACAGAAAGGTGCCTCCTTACGGTTGTATGGGGGGTGAAAATGGTCATTGTGGAGAACAATATTTTATTTTTCCCGATGGTATGAAGGAGAATATGCCAGGCATTTTTAATAGAAAAATAGAAAAGGGAACGGTTTTTCATATTGAAACTCCAGGTGGTGGCGGATTTGGTTCCGTTTAAACCCTTAGCCTGATTTTTTGTTCCCTTAGAAATATCGTATAATGAAAATTTTATTGACGGGAACGACAGGTTATATAGGAAAAAGATTATTACCTCTTTTATTGGAGCAAGGTCATGAGGTTATTTGTTGTGTGCGGGATAGGAATAGAATTCCCGATGAAAAACCATTTAATCATCCGTCGATAACTTTCTTGGAAATTGATTTTTTAAATGATGCTTTGCCTCCTCTCCCATACCATGATATTGATGTTGCCTTTTATTTGATTCACTCCATGCAAACGACAACGAAGGGATTCGATTTGCTGGAAGAGAAAACGGCGGTTCAATTTATGAAGTTGGTAGAAACTTCTCAGCTGAAGCAAATCGTTTATTTAGGGGGTATTGCCAATGACGATCAATTATCTGACCATTTAAAGTCTCGTAAAAATGTAGAATCCGTTCTCTCAGCAGGTCATATTCCGCTCACGGTCATCAGAGCGGGTATCATTGTCGGTTCTGGCAGTGCATCCTTTGAAATAATAAGAGATTTGGTAGAAAAATTACCCATAATGGTTACCCCTAAATGGTTAATGACTAAATGCCAACCTATTGGTGTTCGCGATGTTATGCGCTTTCTTCAAGGGGTCATGATGAAAAAAGAAACGTTTAATGAGGTTTTTGATATCGGCGGTCCCGATGTCCTTACCTATAAAGAAATGTTATTGCAGTTTGCTGCTTGCCGGGGATTGAAACGATATATTTTTACTCTTCCGGTGATGAGCCCAAGAATATCCTCTTATTGGCTGTATTTTGTCACATCTACTTCTTATCCTTTGGCCGTTAATCTGGTAAATAGTATGAAGATTGAAGTGATTGCCAGAGATAGCAGGCTGCAAAAGTTGTTAGACATCACTCCTATGACCTATAAACAGGCCGTAGAACTTGCTTTTGAGAGAATTGAGCAAAACAGTGTGGTATCCAGTTGGAAAGACGCTTTGGCGAGCAGTGGTATGGACAATAATTTGCTCGATCATGCCAATGTTCCCCAATTTGGCTGTAATACTGATTTTAAAGAAAAAGAAATTACGGGTTTAGAGGATATCGTTTTAGCAAATATCTGGTCTATCGGAGGAGAAAGAGGCTGGTATTATGGAAACTGGCTTTGGAAATTCCGGGGTTTTATTGATAAATTATGGGGAGGTGTAGGATTGAGAAGGGGTAGAACTCATCCGAATATGATACACAATGGAGATTCCCTTGATTTTTGGAGGGTCTTGGCCGCCGATAAACCTAGAAAAAGGTTGCTTCTTTACGCGGAAATGATCTTGCCGGGGGAAGCTTGGCTCGAATTCAAAATTGTGGAACGTAACAAAAAATCATTTTTACAACAAACGGCTACTTTCAGACCTACCGGCATGATGGGGCGATTATATTGGCTCGCTGTTCTTCCCCTCCATGTCTTTTTATTTGAGGGAATGATAAATAATCTGATTCGTTTTAGGGAAAAATAATCTCTTTAGCTTTGATTTTTTATTGGCTTGTATGCATTTTACCTATGCAATGATGCAATATTTGGTGAAATATACCTATGCAATGAAACAAAATTAGGGCAATTATACCTATGCAATGAAACAAATTAAATTAAATTTTGTAGATTAGTTATTGAATATCAAATAGTAAGACATGTTTTTCAGGCAAATTGAGGTGGAGTTAGAAAAGTGGGCAGCTAAACCGGGTAGAAAGCCATTGATTTTACGTGGTGCCCGGCAGGTGGGTAAGACCACGGTGGTCCATAAGTTTGGAGAAAAATTTGACAATTATTTGTATGTTAATCTTGAGAAATAGGAAGATTATTAGTAAAAATTGGTGATATTTGGTAAAATCAGTTAACCAATGACGACAAATAATTTTCATGGGAAAGTGGCCTTTATAACCGGTGCGGGTCAAGGCATTGGTCTTCAAATTGCTAAGCAATTAGTTCATGAAGGGGCGGTGGTTTATTTAAATGACCGGGATGAATTATTGGCACAACGTGCTGCCGAAAATTTACAGGCCGACGGAGGCCGTTGTATCCCCTTACCTGGCGATGTGAGTGAAGTGGAGCGAATTACCTCCTTTATACAACAAATAAAAAAAGAACAGGGAAGGCTCGATATAGCTATTGCTAACGCAGGAATCACCCTTTTTGGAGATTTTCTGACTTACAGCGAGGCTGATTTTAACCAGGTCTTAGCAGTAAACCTGCGAGGCACTTTTTTTCTAGCCCAACAAGCCACCCTTGTTATGAAGGAGCAGGAAACCGGGGGAACCTTACTTTTTCTCTCCTCGGTAACAGCCCATCAGGCCCATAAAAATCTTGGTGCTTATGGCATGACCAAAGCGGCCATTGAATTATTAGCCCGTAATTTAGTTGCAGAAATATCTGGGTTTAATATTAATGTAAATTGTCTGGCACCAGGAGCAACGTTAACGGAAAGAACGTTGAAAGATGAGGATTATCTTGCAACCTGGTCGAGAATTACCCCAATGGGTAAACCTGCCAAAGTAGAGGATATTGCCAACGCCGCTCTTTTTCTGGTTTCAGACAAAGCAAAGCATCTGACGGGGCAAACGTTAGTTGTTGATGGGGGCTGGACCGCTATAAGTCCTTCGCCATATTAAATTTTAACATGGCGATTATTAAAAAATGCAAAATTAATTTTAGGTGTTTCTTTTAATTTCAAAATAGTATTGCTATTTTAGTTGAGTTATGCATTTTTAAATTAAAACACTTAAAACGAATGAAAAAAAACAAACCAATTAAAAGGGTCTTGCAACTCGTATGTATGTTGACCTTTTTCCTTCCATTGGGACTTTTTGCTCAGGTCAAAGTTTCTGGTATTGTCCTTGACAAAGATAAAGAACCATTAATTGGGGTGAGTATCCTTGTTAAGAATACTGTTCAAGGAACGGTCACAGACGTTGACGGAAGTTATTCCTTAGCAGTACCAGATGCCAATGCTACATTGGTGTTTTCCTACACTGGTTTTACCTCTCAAGAAATTGCCCTTGGCGGTCGTACCAAACTGGATGTAAGCATGGAAGCCGATCAGTTACTTTTAGATGAAGTCATCGTTGTAGGTTATGGTATTCAGAAAAAGGAGACTGTTACTGGTGCTGTATCTAGCTTAAAAGGTTCAGAACTGGTTAAATCTCCTGCAATGAACGTTTCTAACTCTATTGCCGGTCGTATGGCGGGTGTAGTAGCAGTGAACAGAAGTGGAGAACCAGGTTATGATGGATCTGGTATTCGTATTCGTGGTTCTAATACCTTGAATAACAATGATGCCTTAATAGTTATCGACGGTATTCCTGCCAGAGCGGGTGGTCTGGACAGACTTAATCCAAATGACATTGAGAAAATCTCCGTGTTAAAAGATGCCTCTGCAGCGATTTATGGTGCTCGTGCCGCAAATGGGGTAATCCTCATTACTACGAAAAGAGGAAAAGTTGGTAAACCTGAATTAAGCTATTCTTTTAATCAAGGTTATTCTCAACCAACCCAATTACCTAAATTGGCCGATGCCGCGCAATATACAGAGATGCTAAATGATCTCGATATTTACGGTTTACCTGCCAGTGAATGGTCAGCAGCTACAGCAGCTTATAAGTCAACGGGTTCTTATACCCGTCCAAACGGTCAGATTAGAAAAGCGCCTTTCCAACCAAGTGATTTTCAAAAATATAAGGATGGCTCAAGTCCTTGGACTCACCCAAATACAGACTGGTATGCAGAAACCTTGAAAAGATGGTCTC
>JAIYCH010000136.1 GCA_027488135.1 Saprospiraceae bacterium
AACAACGATATGAGACCTCCGGGAATGCCTTGGAGCAGAGGCAACTAATTAAATAGTGTTTTATTATAATTGTACCATAGTTGATTAAAAAAGCCCGGAATTTTTCCGGGCTTTTATTTTATCCTTTAACACCAATCCAACTAAATTCGTACGGCAGATTAGGTACTTTGATTCTTTCTGCAATTCGCTGCAATCGGGCGGGCAAAGCCATTACATAATCTCTGGCCTTCTCTCCCTGAGCATTTAGATTGGTTACATTTCCAATTTTCCATTCCTCAAGCAAGCCTTGCATAATATCGATATAGTCTTGCGTTGTATATACACCGATTCTTTGTGCTGCATCTGAAAAATGACTGAAAGTTTCCCCCATTTTGATACCTGTTTCTCTTAAAAAGAGGGCGGGCATAACGATTTTTTTCTTCATCATATCCTCCAATGCTACCATCATTTCTGAAGGATCTACCTCTAAAATTCTGGAGACAAATGATTTGTAAGCTCTTGCATGTCTTAATTCATCTGCTGCAATAACGCCACACATTTTGGAAAGTAACTTATTGCCAAATTCCTTTGCCAAGGTAGCTGTTCTTCTGTGAGAAACATTGGTTGCCAACTCTTGAAATGAGGTATAGATAAAATTTCTATAGGGATCCGAACCCGTTCCGATATCAAAACCATCGTGAATTAAATATTGAGTAGAAACCTCCATGGCCCTCATATTGATCCGTCCGGATAAATATAAATATTTATTTAGCAAATCACCATGTCTGTTTTCTTCTGCCGTCCATGCCCTAATCCAGCGACTCCATCCTTCATTTTTCTCCTGATTAACACCATCAACACTCATCAACCATGATTCGTACGTTGGAAGAGCCTCCTCCGTAATACAATCACCTATCAATACCACTAAGTAATCGTAAGGTAATTCTTTAGCTGTTTCTCTTAAATTTTTTACATCTTCAAAAAAGTTTTCACTACTTGAATCTGGCAAAAAATCCGTAGGTTGCCAAATTTTATCAACAGGCGTAAGGTATGAATCAATGATATCATCCATGTTCTTAGCCAGGAATTGCATCACCTCGATGCGATTAGGAGATAGTTGCATGAAATATGGTATTGGTGTTTTTGGAATTTTGATTTGTACAAATGTACAACTTTTATAAGTAATTAATAATTTCGCACTGTTTAAGTTCAAATATAGTATTGAAAATGAGAAAAATTATCGATTTTATTCTTAGCGCCCTTTGTATGGGTTCTTTTTTTCTTCTTCTGGTTATTTTTCAGCCTATCCAATGGATTGCTTTTCAGACCATTGGGGAAAAAGCACAAAGAAGGGTTGTTGAAATCTTAAATTTTTTCCTTGTTGGGACCCTTCTGTATATTTTTTCTAAAATATCGTTCACTTTCGTTCAAAGACCCCCTCTTGACAAGCGTATTATTTTTATTGCCAATCATCAAAGTATGCATGACATACCTGCATTGATTTGGTTTCTCAGAAAATACAAACCTGTTTTTGTCTCAAAAATCTCTTTAGGAAAAGGAATTCCCAGTATTTCCTACAATTTACAAAAAAGTGGCGCGGCACTCATTGACAGAAAAGATGGAAAACAAGCCATAAAAGAAATTGTAAGAATGGCGGCGCAGGTGGTTGAAAATAAACAATCTACTCTTATTTTTCCCGAAGGAACCAGAGCAACAACAGAACAATTATTACCATTTATGACGGGTGGTGTTGCGGCGCTGATAAAGAAAATACCCAACGCGTGGATTGTACCCATAGCCATAAGTGGCAATGCAACCATGAACCCCAAGGGCCTTTTTCCTCTAAAATCAGGCCAAAATTTAAGCTGGACTGTATTACCTGGTTTTTCCAGCGATCAACTTAATGCAACGGATATTTGCCAAAAAGTAGAGTCTCAAATTAACAACCACAGGCAATTACTTAATCAGAAATAACCTACATTTAAATTGCACTTTATTATTTAATTTCGTATATTTGAATCTCTAAAACTAAAATAATGAATCTTCATCTTTTTATTTTCGGTCAAGGTCCTTGGGAAGTAGTTCTCATTTTTGGTGCCGTTCTCCTACTTTTCGGTGGCAAGAAAATTCCTGAGTTGATGCGTGGCATTGGAAAAGGTATCCGCGAATTTAATTCCGCTCGTTCTACTTTGGAAACTGAATTGAAAGAAGGTACCAAAGAAGCTGAACGTTCACGTTTGGAAGAACAGAAATAAATTGTTATTAAAATAAATAACCACGGGTTATTGTTTTTATACCTTCAATATACACAATATGTGTTTTCATATATTGTGTATATTTTTTTTATTTACATTTTATGTAAAACTACACTACAAATATAAGTCAGTTGTTAAAACGAAGCTAATGCGGCTGATATTATCAATTTGTCTTCTAAAGATAATCTGATTTTGTATCTGATTATATTAATCCTGAACTTGCTTCTTTACTTTGATAGTACGACCGGGACGGAGTATAAAGTTTCTGTCTAACTGGTTCCACAATAACAAATCGGAAAAAGTTACTCCTTCAATTTTCATGGCAATTTCAAATAGAGATTCTGGTTTTTGAACCTTATAAAGAATAAACTCCTCTTTCCTGATATTGGCTGTCTCTATGGAAAACCTGAAATTTAGATTTGACTCTCCCAATTGGTTAGGAACATCTATGTTGGACAGCTGATTTACATTGGGTCCACCTTCTCTATCCTGATGAATTACGACATCATCCGTATGATAAACCACTATGGGTTGGCAATAATCAAGGGTTGTATTTTTTATTTTATTCCAGGCTTTTAATTGAGCAATCCCACATTTAAATAGTTCAGATAAGTCTTCCAGACTTTCACCATGGTGAGTGTAATAGATAGTTTTATTATAAGGCGCGTTCATATCCTCCTTGGGAAGTTCAATATGAATAGGATTAGAGGAAATAGCAGCAAACTTATCTGCATCTGGCAATTGGGAATTCAACCATTTATTAACCAAAGGCCCCACCCTTCTTGGTAGAAAAAGATCAAAACCCTTTTCAGAAGCTGGAATAACACTTTTCCTAAAGGAAGGATTGAGTAATTCTATGGTTTCCAAAGAAAGTCCGGTCAGTTTTGCAATCGTTTCAAAACTTATGCCGCTATAAATTTTAAATGCCTGGGTTAACTGCAAGTCCAATGGAGGCAACTCAGGATCGAGGCCATGCGCTTCTGCAAAGGTAGATAGGTAGTTAGCTGCAATGTAGCCCGGAACATAATTAGCCGTTTCTTTGGGAAGATAATTTCTAATCTCCCAGTAATCCGTACTTCTTCCTCTCTTTACCGCTCTAATCACTCTGCCACTACCACTATTATAGGCGGCAATAGCTAATTCCCAGGAACCAAACTGCGCATACAAATCTTTCAAATATTTAACAGCTGCTTTCGTTGAAGCCCTTGGATCACACCTCTCATCTACCTGACTGTCAACACGTAGTCCATAAAATCTGCCCGTTGGCGCCATGAATTGCCAAAGACCCACCGCACCTGCATGAGAAAGTGCCCTCGGCTCAAGGGCTGATTCTACTACAGCGAGGTATTTTAAATCTTTTGGCAAGCCTGCTTCCTCGAGATAATCTTCGAACATTGGAAAGTACAATAGCTGTTTTCCTAACATTCTTTCCGCACCACGTCTGCCTCTAACGGTATAAGTCTTCAAATAACTCTTAACCGCCACATCGTATCTTGCCTTAATCGACCCATTATTCATAGTAGCTAAACGAGCTATTATTCCCTCTTCATCATAAGGAACCGGATCAGCTTCTGGCGTAAAGGAAGCTAAACTAAGGACCATAAGAACAGCAAATCCTATAATTTTGATTCGCATCATTTTAAATATGTATTCGAAAACCTTAAAAGTACAAAAAAAAATGTTTTTTATACTGATATTAGTCCTAAAATAGTACTTCATAATCTTATAACTCCTGAAAAATTATCTACAGAATTATTTATATTCGCAAAAATTTAAGAGATGGAACTAAATAAAAATACTTTTGTAGCCATTCTTGCCGGAGGAATTGGCAGCAGATTTTGGCCTGCGAGCAGAGAAGACCGTCCAAAACAATTTCTTGATATAACGAATTGTGGAAAATCCTTACTTCAATTAACTTTCGACCGGTTCAAACACATTTGTCCCGAAAATCAAATTTATATCGTAACAAACGAGCAATATGTATCCTTAGTTCAGGAACAATTGCCTCAGGTTCATGCAGATCAAATTATAGGAGAACCAGGAAGGAATAATACCGCACCCTGTGTTGCTTATACTGCATTTAAAATTCATGCTCAGAACGAACAGGCAAATTTGATTGTTGCTCCTTCTGATCATCTCATCATTCAGGAATTCGCCTTTATCAAAACTATAGAGGAAGCCTTGTCTTTTAGTGCATCCAATGACGCCCTGGTGACCTTGGGTATTCAACCTGTCCGACCAGATACAGGTTATGGTTACATACAAAAAATGCAAACACCTGTAGAGGGTAATGTTTATAAAGTCTTAAGATTTGCAGAAAAACCACCCTTAAACACAGCAAAAGAATACGTTGAAAGTGGTGATTATCTTTGGAATGCAGGTATATTCATTTGGCGAACCAGCATTTTGTTAAAGGCATTTAAAAATTATGCGCCGGAAATTTATTCTATACTACATGCCGGAGCAGACCTTTATAACACAAGCGCCGAAGATGCCTTCATCAAAAAAGAATATCCAAAAACGCCTTCCATTTCCGTTGATTATGCCATTATGGAAAAAGCGGATAATGTGTTTACACTGCCCGGCGATTGGGGTTGGTCAGATTTGGGTACCTGGGCATCTTTATATGCAGAATCTCCGAAAAATAGTCAGGGTAATGTAAACGCAGATAAAAACGCCCTTCTTTACAATACAACTGGATGTCTTATACGGATTCCCGAAAATAAAAAATTGGTTGTCAAAGATTTACATGATTTCATGGTCATTGACGAAGGAGATATTCTCCTGATTCATCCTTTAAATAAAGAACAGGAAATAAAATCTATAGCAGAAGATGTTAAAAATCTCTAAGGGTATTTTATTTAAAACAATTATTCTCAATTTTCATTTTATTAAAATTGAAATAATAAATATTTTAACTGATTTTTATTTAAAAAATGTTTAATTTTAGAAAAAGTCACCATCAACAAACATTTAATGACTCCTCTCAATAGTATCGAAAACATGGTTTTTGCAAAAGAAGATCTTTATTTTTCCCTTCAAAAATTCTTTGGCTTCGATCGCTTTAAAGGTAATCAGGAAGAAATTATCCAAAGTGTTCTCTCAGGAAGAGATACTTTCGTTATCCTTCCTACAGGTGGCGGAAAATCACTCTGTTACCAACTCCCCGCTTTAATGCTTGAGGGAACAGCTATTATTATCTCCCCGCTCATTGCATTAATGAAAAATCAGGTTGATTCTATTCGCGGGCATAGCCAGACAGACGAAATTGCTCATTTTTTAAATTCTTCCCTGAGCAAAGTTCAAATGAAACAAGTCAAGCAGGATATTGCCGACGGTAAAACAAAAATGCTTTTCATTGCGCCAGAAACCTTGACTAAAGACGAAAATATAGAGTTCTTTCAGTCCGTAAATGTGTCCTTCGTAGCTATTGATGAGGCGCACTGTATATCAGAATGGGGACATGATTTCAGACCAGAATATCGAAGAATCAAAGCAATGCTCGATGCTATCAGAAAGGAAGTTCCCTTGGTAGCCCTGACAGCAACAGCCACTCCGAAAGTGCAGTCCGACATAGTGAAGAATCTCGATATGCGCGGTGAAAATATTTTTATCGATTCCTTTAATCGGACTAATCTGTATTACGAGATAAGACCTAAATTACAGCCGGAACAAACGATAAAGCATATTGTCCAAATTATTAAAGCGCACCCAAATCAGTCAGGCATAGTATATGTTCAAAGTAGGCGCGCTGCAGAGGAAATAGCAAAAACCTTACTGGTAAATGATGTTAAAGCAGCGCCTTACCATGCAGGCCTAGACCCTAAAGTCAGAAGTAAAACCCAGGATAATTTCCTGATGGAGGAAATTGACATCATTGTCGCAACCATTGCCTTTGGTATGGGTATTGACAAACCCGATGTTCGTTTAGTTATCCATTATGATATTCCCAAAAGCATTGAAAACTATTATCAGGAAACAGGTCGTGGTGGACGGGACGGCTTGGAAGGAAAATGTATAGCCTTCTTTTCCTACAGAGATATTTTGCGTCTTGAAAAGTTTTTACGCGACAAACCCGTTGCTGAAAGAGAAATGGGCATGCAACTTATGCAGGAAATAATGGCCTATTCCGAGACGGCTGCCTGTCGCAGAAAATTCTTACTCCATTATTTTGGTGAAGAATTTGATGATACCCTTTGCTCTAACATGTGCGATAATTGCAAATTTCCTAAAGAGAAAAAAGAGATAAAAGAAGAAATGAAAACGGCGCTATTGTCCGTTTTAGACCTGAAACAGAATTTTGGTATAAAAGTCCTAGTAGAATTTATTCTCGGGGTAGATAATAAAGAAAATAGAGACTTTAATTTCAATAAACTGGAAAGATACGCCGCTGGAAAAAACCAGGAGTCTAATTTTTGGTTTTCTGTTTTCAGACATGCTCTCCTGAATGAATTCCTTTATAAGGATATTGAAAGCTATGGCCTCCTCAAAATGACCGATAAAGGAAAACAGTTTATTCAGGAACCATTTTCTTTGCAAATACCTATTAATCAAGATTTTGTAGCTCTTTCAGCTGAATTTATCGAGGAATCTTCCAAGCATGCAGCCCTTGATACTGTCTTATTCAGTTTACTTAAGGACCTTAGAAAGAAAGAGGCAAAACGCCTTTCTCTGCCTCCTTTTGTCATTTTTCAAGAGGCGTCTTTAGAGGATATGGCCACTCAATATCCCATTTCCTTAGATGATATGACACTGATTGCTGGTGTCAGCAGAGGAAAAGCTATACGTTACGGAAAACCGTTCATTCAACTCATTGGCAAATATGTCGAAGAAAATGAGGTGGAAAGACCCGACGATATTCTTATCCGTCAAGTAGCAAACAAATCAAAAGTAAAAGTGCAGATTATACAGGGAATTGATAGAAAAATGCCGCTTGATGACTTGGCAAAATCTAATCAACTCACTTTAGATGAGCTTCTTACGGAGATGGAGGCTATTGTGGAATCCGGTACCAAATTAAATATTGATTATTATATTGAAGAGGCTATCGACGAAGGGGCAAGAGAGGAAATTTATGATTATTTTATGGAGGCAGAAACAGATTTACTCCAACCAGCTATTAAAGCGCTGCAAGAGGAAGATATTACAGAAGAAGAAATTAGAATTTTTAGAATTAAATTTCTTTCCGACCTGGCAAATTAACAGCTCAATATTATGGATCTGCTTATTATAAACGGCCCAAATTTGAATCTTCTCGGGAGAAGGGAACCCTCCGTGTATGGAAGTCAATCTTTCGATAGTTTTTTCTCTTCTCTCAAATTAAAGTACCCTTTATTGAACTTATCTTATTTCCAAAGCAACCATGAAGGCGAAATCATTGACAAATTACATGAAAAAGGGTTTGATTGTCAAGGAATTATTTTAAATGCGGGTGCTTATACTCATACTTCTATAGCCATAAGAGACGCCATCTCTGCCATTACAACGCCTGTCATTGAAGTACATATTTCAAATGTGCACGCCAGAGAACCTTTTAGACATCATTCTACCATTTCACCCGTTTCAAAAGGAGTTATTATCGGTCTTGGATTAATGGGTTACTCGTTGGCTATTGACTATTTTGTTGACAGTTTGGATACTCAACCTTAATGTTTAGAAATATTCCAAATTACAGTGTCTGACTACTTGTTACAATTGTATGACAGTTCTACCATTTCTATGGATTACTTTTGTCGACAATTTTAAAGTATTATGCTCTCACATTATAAGATTATAACGCTTTCTCATCAACACACTAATCTTAGAGATTTAGCCAAATTTGTATTGCCTGAACTAGAGCAAACCGTAGTTCATTTGTTGCACAGTGCCAAAGAAAATTTCAATATTCAAGAGTTATTTTATGTTTCTACCTGTAATAGGGTTATGTTTTTGTTGTACGGCGAATTTAATGCAAATGAAAACACTATCATTCCTTTTTACCATCACTTCCTTCCTCAATTAACCGCATCAGATTATACCATATTAAAGGAAAATGTTAAAATTTTCCAGGGAACTGACGCGGTGTCTCATCTTTTTAACGTCGCTTCTTCCGTTGACTCTTTAGTAGTTGGCGAGCGGCAGATTCTTTCACAATTAAGAGAAGCCTACGAATTTGCCAGATCTCAGGGCTTATGTGCAGACGCTATGCGCCTTTTGATGGACCAGGCTGTCCTAACCTCTAAAGAGGTATTTTCAACCACACGAATTGGAGAAAAGCCTGTTTCAGTTGCCTCTTTAGCTGTTTTAAAATTACTAAGATACGCTCTTCGACCTGACGCAAGAATTCTTTTGATTGGTGCCGGACAAACCAATAGTATTGTCGCAAAGATACTTCATAGTAATGCTTTTACCCATGTGCATGTTTTCAATAGATCACTACCAAAAGCACAATCGATAGCTAAACTATTTCCCAACGGAAAAGCTTCGCTTCTTAGTGAGTTAAAAGAATTTTCTCAGGGCTTTGATGCTTTAATTGCCTGTACCTCTTCTCCAACACCTCTCATTGACCTTCAGGTATTTACTTCTTTGGTACAAAATGAAAAAAACCCTAAAGTTATCATAGATTTGGCTGTTCCAAATAATGTAACGGTGGAGGTAGCAGATCTAAAACAAGTTCATTACGTAGAAATAGAAACGCTGCGTCATGTCGCCAATGAAAACATGGCCTTCAGAGAAGCAGAAGTTATAAAAGCATCGAAAGTTATTGCCTCGAATATTGAAAAATTCAGCATACTTTTTAAACAAAGAAAAATTGAAAAAGCTTTCAGTTCGCTTCCTGATGAGATAAAAGCTATAAAAGAAAAAGCTTTGTCTGAAGTTTTTAAAAAAGACCTTGCTGAACTTGACGAACCTACAAGAGAGCTAATTGAGAAAATGCTCACTTATATGGAGAAGAAGTGCGTAGGCGTTCCAATGAAAGCCGCAAGAGAGATATTACTTTAATTCCTGAAAATATATAGATACTTGTTACCCCCCTTTGAGATAACAAGTATCTTAAGTATTATTTTACATTTAATTGTAAGGCTAACTCATCTAATTGTGCTGACGCAATTTCCGATGGAGCATCTATCATCATATCTCTACCCTGGTTATTTTTAGGAAAGGCAATGAAATCTCTGATAGAATTCTGACCATTTAAAACGGCACAAAGTCTGTCGAATCCAAAGGCAATACCTCCGTGTGGTGGCGCACCATATTCAAAAGCACCCAATAAGAACCCAAATTGGTTTTCAGCCTCCTCCGGTGTAAATCCGAGTAATTTAAAATTCTTGGCCTGCAATGCTCTATCGTGAATCCTTATAGATCCACCGCCAATCTCCACACCATTAATCACTAAATCGTAAGCATCGGCACGAAGATTTTTAAGCACCTCCCGGTCATCGCTGGCCATTGCCTCAATCTGCTCCTTTTTAGGGGAGGTGAAAGGATGGTGCATGGCATAAAAACGCTGAGTATCATCATCCCATTCTAATAAGGGAAAATCGAGCACCCAAAGAGGTTTAAACTCCCCCTTTTTCATTAAATCGAGGCGACGTCCCATTTCTAAACGAAGTTCTCCCAATTGCTTTCTTACCTTATCTGTTTCGCCAGACAGGATAAGCATTAAATCTCCCTGCGTGGCACCAAATAAATCTACCCATTGCTGTAAAGCCTCCTGGTCATAAAATTTATCTACCGACGATTTAATTCCGTCTTGGTTATAACGAACCGA
>JAIYCH010000088.1 GCA_027488135.1 Saprospiraceae bacterium
CCATATTTGATTAGACTTGTTATGAATAATAGTCAATTGATAATCAATCCAAACATTTCTTCCCTGGTTGTTTATTCTCAAATATTGAATAGGAGAACCAATAGGAAGCATTGGACCAACAGACAGAACGAGGGTAATATGATTTCCAGAAGCCTGTCTATTTCCTTTTTCATCTGACAGATAGGTGATAGTTACCTCTCTTTTTCCATAAGATTGGTCTAAAGGAATTTCTCCTTGTGAAGTTTTTCTGTTAGCAAAGACAGTAAATTCTGCAGCTTGTACCGCCGAAATTTGTTTGTCAAAAGGAATCGTTACTTTATTTACTGCCGGACCCCAGTCGAATCCTTCAATATGTAAAAAATATCCACCTTGAGCATTGGCCGCCAAAAAATTAGTAATTAAAATAAATAGGGTTGTCTTAAGTATTTTCATTTTTTGTTTTTTTAATTTCCTTACCAAGTTTCCAGACCTAATAATTTCTTACCCAAATCATTCAATTCAGCCGTTTCATACTTTATTTGTTCCCAATTTCTTGGATCTCCAGGAAAAGCATAGCCTTCCGGAGCAATCCTGTTTTTCCAAGAATTAATACGCCATTGCCGTAAAGGTTCATTATCTTCTTCGGCAGGCATCATGGAAATATATTGCGCAATTCTAACTTTATTTTCACTTAGATTTGCCCTTATTCCATGAGGCTGTGTACTATTGAAAATTAATAAATCTCCCGCCTCGAGTTTTACTTTCGTAGTGGTGAATGCAGAAACATCGGGTATAAAACGGTTTCTATCGGTAGGTTGCGTTAATTTCCATTGATCATAATTTCTATAAAGTTCAGGGATACATTGAAATCCACCCATATTTTCATCCGTTTGGTCGGCTAAAGCTAAAACGCCCTGAACATTGACGGGTCTTGTTTCTGGATCATAATCCCAGTGAATAAAGGCCTTATATTCAAAACCTGGTCTGATGGGGAAGTTTAAATTGGCCCGATCTATCGTTACCCACAGTTTTTCAGTTCCCCAAATATCCACAAAGGCATCATAGATACGTTGAACCTGCCTGTTAGCCCATAAATAGGGATGATTGTAACATTCCACCATGCCCGTATAGGCTAATTCTTTCATTTTCATTTCAGCCCTTGGTTCGGTGTACCAGGTTGATTTATTGTCAGGATCTTTTTCCTCAAATTCCCATAGAAAATCGGCGGTTTTTAATGCTTGTTGCCGAGGAACTGCACTTTTTATCACAATATAGCCCTCGTGTTTCCAAAATTGCCATTGCTCTTCAGTTAGCACTCTGAGTGACATTCCATTTGAACGGTCATTTAGTTTATAATGACTTCCTTTAGAAGTGGAAGGATTTCCAGGAATGTCTGTATGTTCATTGTTAGGTATCATGGTTTGTGCCATTATCTTCTTTTTTTATAAAATTAGGAAAATATTAATTGTAATTTTAAAAAATTATATTTAAAAACAAATATCCTACTTTAAAAACACAAAACTTTAATTCTTTATTTTAAATTTAAAAAAAATTTATAATTATGAAAGGAAAACATCGCCCTATTAAACTACTGACTTTTTATTACAGTTTTGTTTTAATGATGGCATTTTGGTTAGGTAGTAATCTGCTGCCTGTGAATGCTTTGGCAGAAAATGCCAATGCAATGGTTCGCAATGATGAACGTTTCGCTTTGAAAATTAACGGTACGGTTATAGATGATCAGGGGGAAGTGGTTATTGGTGCAACCATTCAGTTGAAAGGAACGAGTATTGGTGCCGTGACGGATGAAAATGGTAAATTTTCCATCGAGGTTCCAGATGAAAAAGCAATTTTGATTATTTCATTTGTTGGATATGATGCCCAGGAAATTCAAGTGGGTAATCGCACGGATATTTCCGTGAAGTTAATGTCTAATTCTACCCTGGAAGAGGTTGTTGTTGTGGGGTATAGTACCCAGAAAAAGGTGAATATGACAGGCGCTGTATCCAGTGTCGATGGTCAGGCGCTGGAAAACAGACCAGTAAGTAATGCAGCCAATGCGCTCCAGGGACTTAGCCCGGGTCTTATGATTACCAGAGAAGGTGGACAACCTGGTTCAGAAGGTATTGGTATTCAAATACGCGGTGCAACTACAGCAAATGGTAGCGTTGCTCCTTTGATCGTCTTAGATGGGGTTGCTGTTCCAGGTAATACACTAACTACCATGAACCCCAATGATATAGAAAGTATTAGCGTCTTGAAAGATGCCGCAGCTGCTGGTATTTATGGTGCTCAGGCCGCCGGTGGTGTCATTTTGGTTACGACAAAAAAAGCTCAGGCTGGTAAAATAAAAATGAGTTATCTCGGTCAGCGTGGAACTGATTGGTCTATCAATGTGCCCGAAAGATTATCGCTATTGGAGGAAGCTGAATTTTCAAATTTGGCAAGAAAAAATTCAGGTAGTGGTCCAGAATATAATGATCTTGATTTGCAACGTATTCGCGATGGTGTTCCCTATGTAGTTAATCCGGCAGACACAACCACTTGGTTGTTTTACAATCAGGTTCCTTTAACGGATCAGATTTTAAAGAAATATACTACTATGGTTACCCACAATGTAAATATTTCTGGCGGAAATGAAAAGCTGAATTTCTTGATTTCAGGCGGGTATTATGGTAAAGATGGGGTCTTTAAAGTAGGTCCAGATGATTATAAAAGATATAATTTACGATTGAATGTAGGTGCTCAGATCACGAATAAAATTTCCCTTGATTTACGTATTGCTTATACCCGCGATATTGTGTCGCAAGCCTCCGGAAACCTAAGTGGTCAAGGTCTGGTCTATGAAATATACAGATTGAGGACAAGAACACCGTTTTTTACCCCTGACGGTAATTATAATGGAGCAGGTTCAGCAGCAACGACTTATGCTCGTTTGGAAGCAGGTGGGTACAATAACAATGAAAGAAATTTTATTGATCCTACTGCAACTTTAAGGATTAAAGACGTCGCTGGAGTAAAGGGCCTTACTTTTTCTACCATTTTAGGAATGCAGTTCAGAACTGGTGATAGAGAAAATTTTGCCAGAACAGTCCCGCTTTGGGGAAATGGAAAGGTTTTAAGTTATGTTAACCAGGTGAATGCCTATACTTTGACGCGCGAATTAACAGAAAATGAAAACCTACAGTTTTTGGCTGATTATAAAAAGAAATTTGGTAAACACGACTTTTCTTTACTTGTAGGCTACCAATGGGAGGATTTTAGATACTCAAATATTGTCTCCGGTGCGACTAATTTAGTGAGCAACGATTTACCTACTTTAAATCTAGGTGATGATAAAACCAAAACAAATAGTCAGTCTATCGCTACAAATGCTTTTCAATCCGTTTTCGGTCGTTTTAATTACAATTATGATGGAAAATATTTGCTTGAGGGAACTCTAAGAAGAGATGAAAGCTCAAAACTGGCAACAGGGTTGAGAACTAAAATATTTCCATCTGCGTCCTTAGGCTGGAATGTTAATAAGGAATCTTGGTTCCCAAATACGAACATTGTTTCAGAATTAAAATTCAGAGCTTCCTGGGGTCGCTTAGGAGGGGCATTAGGTTCTGTAATTGGAAACTATGATTATCTAAGCCAGTTAAGCAGAGGTTCTGCCTTAGTGATTGGGGAATCCAGAACTTCTTATCTGTTCCAAAATTCAATTCCTTCTCAGTCTTTATCCTGGGAAACAATCGAAACATCTAATGGAGGTGTGGATATTTCTTTATTCAATAGTAAAATTCAGATCAATGCCGATTATTATGTTAAATATAATCGGAATATGTTAACTGCTCAAAATCTTCCCGCTGTAATTGGTATAGGTACGCCTAGAAAAAATAATGGAGAATTAAAATCCTGGGGTTGGGAAGTTGAGTTAAGATATAAAGGGAAAATAGGTTCCGATTTCGTTTATTCGATCTCTGCCAATCTGTCTGATAATCAAAATGAATTAAGAAACTTTGCAGGAAGAAATATCGTAGCAGCAGGGACAGTGAATACCGTGGAAGGATTTCCAATCAATAGTATTTTTGGTTTCAAAACTGACGGCTATTTCCAAAATGCAGATGAGGTCAAGGCATGGGCTTTTCAAGATAACAGAACAGGTGCAGGTGATGTTAAATATCTGGATCTCGATGGAAGTGGTCGTATTACCATCGGTGATGGAAATACGAAAAATATGGGCGATTTAGTCCATTTCGGTTCAACTATGCCAAGATATTTGTTTGGTACTTCTTTTAACTTCAGCTGGAAAGGTCTTGATTTTTCTGCCTTTATTCAAGGTGTTGGTAAAAGGGTATTTAGACCAGAAAGAGAAACTATTGCTCCTTTAATGGTAACCTGGAAACAGGCTTTGGGTATTCACAGAGATTATTGGACACCTGAAAATCCAAATGCGCTTTACCCAAGACCTTTTGTAGGGGGTACCCATAATTATTTGGTTTCTAATAAATGGTTGTTAAATGGACAATATGCTCGTTTAAAAAATCTTCAAATTGGTTATACATTACCTGATGCCTGGACATCGAAAGTTAAAATTTCAAGGGTCAGATTCTTCCTCTCAGCTCAAGATATTTTGACCTTCTCAAGATTAGGAAGTTATAAAGGTTACTTTGACCCAGAACAGCGCGATAATGTGGAAAATGATTATCCATTTTTTGCAACCGCCTCTTTTGGTGTAAACCTAAGCTTCTAATCGATGATTTAAAAACCAGTTTTTATCATTTTTAACTTTATGTCCAATATGAAATCATTATTATATAAAAAGCTTGCTTTAATCCTCTTCTTATTTAGTATTTTTTCTTGTGAGGTGGAGCGCTTACCGGAAACTTCTATCAGTGACCAAACCTTTTGGAGATCAGAAACAGATTTGATCGCAGCTACTAATTATCTTTATATTTTTGTCCCCGGCTTCAATAACGAGGATGTTTGGTCAGATGATGCCATAGGACTGGCATCTAACCAGATTAGCGATGGTTCCAGATTAGCTCCCTCCACGGATGTTAACTATACAGAGCCTTATCGTCTAATTCGTGCTGCCAATAATATTATTGAAAAAGCTCCTCTTGCAGCTTCTAATGTTTCTGCTGCAACCTTAGACAGGTACATTGCTGATGCTCGTTTTTTTAGAGCCTGGGGTTATTTTTCCCTTGTTCAAAAATATGGAGGCGTTCCATTGATATTAAAAATCTTGAGTGATGAATCTCCAGAATTATTGGAACCAGCAAGCCCACGGGAAAAAATCTTTGATCAAATTTATCAGGATCTTGATTTTGCCATAGCAAAATTACCTACAATGGCAACGTTAGGTGCGGCAAATTACGGAAAAATTTCCAAAACTGCAGCACAGTCTTTTAAAGCCAGAGTCGCTCTTTTTGAAGGTACCAGATCGAAATTTCACGGTTATGGTGATCCATTGAAACATTTAAATCTGGCAGTGGAAGCGGCAAAAGCGGTTATCGATGGTAAACAACATACATTATACGCAAGTTATTTTGACCTTTTTCAAATGGCTGGAGAGGGTTTTGCGAATAAAGAAAATATTATTGTTAAACCATACGGAGTTAGTTTGGCTGACCGTGTTTTAACCCATACCTATTTTAGAGGTACTTTGGAAAATGGGAATAAGAACCCAACTAAAAGTTTAGTGGATTCTTATTTGATGACAGATGGATTACCTATTACGAAATCTCCTTTGTACAAAACCCCTGTTGTTTCAACCGATGTTTTTACAAATAGAGATGAGAGACTATCTCATTCTGTCTTTAAAAAAGGTGATCCTTATATTTTTACCAGAAAAATATTTGATATATCTCCTCTGGTTTTCCAAAAAACAGGTTTTTGCTTCAGGAAGTTTTCCAATATTGATGATTGGAATAATCAAGCTTCTTTTATAGATCGTCCAATTTTAAGATATGCAGAGGTGCTTTTAACTTATGCAGAAGCTAAATTTGAACTTACAAATTCAATTAATGATGCTGATCTTGATATTTCTATAAATTTATTAAGAACCAGAGCTAAAATAGCAAAATTAAACAATGCCCTGGTTACTAATAATAATTTAAGTATGAGAGATGAGATTCGTCGGGAACGTCGGGTTGAATTAGCTCAAGAGGGACATAGATATTGGGATATCCTCCGTTGGAAAACCGCTGAAATTGAATTGCCGAAACCAGTATTGGGTAACTTCTTCTTCAAAGCTGAATTCGGAACAGCAACCACGGTTAACCTTACGCCAGACAATTTTATTCTAGTGACACCAGCAAGTTTCAGGAAATTTGATCCTGCAAAAGACTATTTATGGCCAATGCCTTTAAATGAAATTTCGCTCAATCCTAATTTGAAACAGAATCCAGGATGGTAAATTAACCCTCATAAAAAAACCGTTTCTAAGGCTTATCTTTCGAAACGGTTTTTTTTTGCAAATACACCATTATGAAACTAAAAGTTCTTATCCTTATTTTTGTTCTAGGTTCTAGTAGTTGTAAGGATAAAATGATTGCTATTCCTGAGGATCCTCAAATTCCATTGACAGGTATTTTAAGTACTTTAAAAAAGGATCATCCCCGTCTCATGCTTTCTCTTTCTCAGGTTGAAGAGATTAAGTTGAAAAGAAAAAGTGACGCTACCTTAGATAAATACGCAAATGCAGTTATTTCGTCTGCTAATAGTATGTTAAATAAGGCACCTCTCGTCCGGGTTCTTACCGGTCCTCGTCTATTGAGCGTAAGTAGAGATTTATTGAACAGGGTTACACATCTCGCACTGGCTTATCATCTTACAGCAGATCAGAAATATTTGGTTTCAGCCGTTAGCCAGATGAAAACCGTTTGTTCCTTTACTGATTGGAATCCCTCTCATTTTCTCGATGTTGCTGAGATGACTAATGGGGTAGCCATTGGGTATGACTGGCTTTATAACGAGATGTCTAAGGAAGATAAAGAAATAATTCGTTCGGGATTAAAGATTAAAGGTCTGGACGAATATAAAAAGGCGTACGATGCCGCCTGGTGGAGCAAAGGCGATAATAACTGGAATCAGGTTTGTCACGGTGGACTTATCGTTGGTTCCCTTGCTATTGCAGAGACCGATCCTTCTTATGCAACTACCTTTATTCCTAAAGCTTTAGCAAATCTTCCATTTTCAAATAAATTTTATGCTCCTGATGGTGCATGGTATGAAGGACCTGGTTATTGGTCCTATGCCACAGAATATTTGTCTTATGCCATGTCAGCCATGCAATCTGCTTTAGGAAATATGGGAGGACTTGAGAAAACAGAGGGCTTATCTAACTCAGGGAATGTTCCCATGGTCTGTGCCGGACCAACAAATTTAATCTTAAATTTTGCCGATTCAGGGGAAAATTCAAAAGCGACTACCTCTGCGGCTATGTTATTTTTGAGTAATGTTTATCAACAAAATCAAGTTTCAAACTATCTGCATCAATATATCAAATCTTCAGGTGCATTGGCAAATCCTTTTCATGTGATTTGGTACAAAGCGCCATCTTCCGATATTGTAAATCCTCAATTAGATCATTATTTAAATGGTGAGATAAATGAATTAGTTTTTCTTCGCAGTAACTGGACCGATCCAAATGCCACCTGGATCGGCATGAAATCAGGGGTCAATAGTTCCCCTCATTCCCATCTCGATCTGGGCAATTTTGAGGTGGAAGCCGGTGGCGTCCGATGGGCAAAAGATCTTGGATCTGATGATTATAATTTAGAGGGCTATTGGACAATGGGCGTAAACGGTAAAAGATGGTCATATTACCGTTTGAATTCTTTTAGCCATAATGTGCCATTGTTGGGAAATAAAAACCAATATGAACTGGCAAAAGCAAGGTTTATCCAAAAGGATTTAAATGTGGCTATTCCTTCGGCAACCCTCGACCTGACAGAAGCCTATAAAGAGTTCTCCTCAAAATCGACCAGAAAAATCAGTTTAGTTGATAATAGAAAAAATATTCTTATTGAAGATTTCCATTCCCTCACCAAAGCAACGGAGGTTGCCTGGGGTATGCTAACAGGTAATTCTGTAGAATTGATTAAAGGGGGAAAAGCTATTTTGAGAAATGCAACCATAACCTCAAAATGGATGGAGTTAGAAATTATTTCACCCAAAGGAGCAGAATTTTCAGAAGAATCAGCGATTCAAAAAGCACCTGAAAAAACAAATGTCGGTCATTCCAGATTGATGGTCCGACTTCCAAATCAGTCAGGAAATGTTAATGTGATGATTAAAATGACACTTAAAAACAACTAAATACGAAGAAATGAAAAATTCTTTCTTTTACATCATCCTTTTTAGTTCTCTATTTGGTTTTAGTGGGAAAGGTCAGGATTTATCCTCCATTGAATCAACAAAAATCCCCGCCCATCCCAGATTATTATGGTTTGAAGATGACATTTCGCCTTTACTTCTCGAAATTTCAAAAGATGCAAACTGGAGTAAAATTCATAAAACGATCTTGGCTGAAAGTGATAAAATGATACCCTTGCCTACCTTAGAAAGAATTCAAATTGGTAAAAGATTGCTCGACAAATCCAGAGAATGTTTGAAAAGGGTCTTTTACTTGTCCTATTCCTATAAAGTTACCAAAGAGAAAAAATATCTGGAAAGAGCGGAAAAGGAATTATTAAAGGTGTCTAATTTTTCGGACTGGAATCCATCTCATTTTTTAGATGTGGCTGAAATGACCATGGCCGTCGCTATAGGGTATGATTGGTTGTTTGAAAGTCTTTCAGAAGATTCTCGTCGGGTCATTAAAGATGCAATATTGAAAAAGGGGCTGGAGCCATCCATGAATGCAAAACATAATAGTTGGCTTAAAGCAACGCATAACTGGAATCAGGTTTGTAATGCGGGAATGACCTTTGGTGCTTTGGCTATTTATGAGGACAATCCAGAACTGGCAAAAAATATTATTCGAAGATCAATAACTTCTATTCAGTTGCCTATGGCTGACTATAAACCAGATGGGGCTTACCCCGAAGGATATGGATACTGGGTTTATGGAACCAGCTTTAATTTGATGTTACTTAGTGCCATTGAAAAAATTTATGGACACGATTTCAAATTGTCAGAAACAGATGGCTTTCTTAAAACGGCTGCTTACTTTGAAAATTTAGTGGGTACTTCGGGAAAAGCATTTAATTATTCTGACGCACAAGGTGGCGCTGGTTTGACTGCCTCCGTTTTCTGGTTTGCAAATAAAACGAAAGAGCCTTCTCTTCTTTTTAATCAGGTTAAATATCTGGATAAAAAAATAGGGGGAGACCGTTTATTTCCAGCTATTATGATCTGGGGTAGGGGACTCAATCTGACGAATATTGAAGAACCAAAAAAACTAATCTGGACAGGACAGGGTCCCAATCCAGTAGCTCTGATGCGCAGTGCCTGGGGAGATCCCAATGCGCTTTATATCGGATTTAAAGCAGGTTCGCCCAGTGTGAACCATGGTCACATGGATATAGGTTCTTTTGTCATGGATGCTATAGGGCAACGTTGGTCCATGGATTTTGGCATGCAGGAATATGAATCGCTGGAATCAAAAGGCATAAAATTATGGGGTAAAGAACAAGGTTCGCAACGATGGGACGTGTTTAGGTATAATAATTTAGCGCATAGCACCTTAGCCATAGATGGCCAATATCAAAAAGTAGATGGATATGCTAAAATAGAAGGATTTACAGATTCTCCTGCCTTTTTAAGCGCTCAAAGTGATTTGACTTCTATCTATAAAGGCCAGCTTAATAAATTATCCAGAGGGGTTGCCATCGTTAATAAATCTTATGTTGTGATTAGGGATGAAATGGAAACTTCGGAAAATAGTAAGGTGGTTCGCTGGAATATGGTAACACCTGCAAAGGTGGAGATAAATGATAAAGGGCAAGCTACCTTAACCCAAAATGGGAAAAAGCTTTTTTTGAAGGTGTTAGAACCTAATAACGTGGAGCTTAAAACATGGACAACTCAATCATCAAAAGATTATGATGCCCCTAATCCAAATACCCTTTTTGTAGGGTTTGAGTTGGCATTACCTAAAAATGCAACACAAAATATTACGGTGATGCTTGTACCTGAGGGAAATAAATTCCCTAAAAAGAATGAAATAAAGCCGCTGAAACAATGGAAAAATTGAAAAGATTATTCATTCTCAAAAATATCAAGATGTTACGTTTCTTGTTTTTCATATTCTTTGGCAGTATGATTTTGACAGTTGGAAATGCTCAAAATCCTGCCATGTATTATGGTGATGAATCTTTACCAGGTAGACCTTTCTCCAAAGACCCTTATGTTATTTTTTTTCAGCAAAAATATTGGATGTATTATTCAACACCTGATGCATTGAAAAAAGAATGGCATATCGGGATTGCAACCAGCACTGACTTGGTTCAGTGGGATAAAGTAGGAGATATTTATGGATTGAAAGGTACGGTGGAAGAAAAGGGAATCTGTGCTCCGGGTGCCCTAATAAAAGACGGCGTGCTTCACCTTTTTTATCAAACCTATGGAAACGGCAAATCAGACGCTATTTGTCACGCTACCTCTAAAGATGGCATAAATTTTACCAGAAATACTACAAATCCTATTTTTCATCCAACGGAAAGTGACTGGTCTTGCGGAAGAGCTATCGACGCGGAAGTGGTTTCTTATAAAAACAATTATTTCCTTTATTTTGCAACCCGAGATACAAGTTATAAAATCCAGCAGCAAGGGGTCGCTTTAACTGCCCTTAATTCAAATTTTAACAAGGAATCATGGTCTGAAGTACCCAATATGCCTATGCTGAAACCTACCTTACCGTGGGAGAAAAATTGTATCGAAGCGGCTTCCTGTATTCAAAAGGGAAAATATTTATACATGTTTTATGCCGGTGCCTATAACAATGAACCTCAGCAAATAGGTGTAGCAAAAAGTAAAGATGGGATCCATTGGGAAAGAATTTCAGAAGAACCTTTTCTGAAAAATGGCAACGCTGGAACTTGGAATGAAAGCGAAAGTGGTCATCCTCATATTTTGAAAACGAAGGAGGGAAAGTATTTTCTTTTTTTTCAAGGTAATAAGGATAAAGGTAAAAGCTGGTATATTTCAAAAGTTGAAATTGGTTGGAAAAATGGCAGACCATATTTAAAAAAATAGGTTTTAACCTCATTTTAAATTGAAAATGTTTAAACGCAAATAATGAAACAGTTCATACTTATTTTTTTGTGCGCGATGGGTTACTACTCCTTGGCTCAGATAACACCAAGACATTTATTAGAAAAAACCTATTCTTTTGAAAAGGTGAAGGAGGTTCTCATTCCTTTTAAGGCTTATCATCCTTATCCTAAAACAACGGATGACTGGAAAAAAGTAGTGCCAAACGAAACCCTGGAAAAAGTAATTAAGGAGGGTGAGAGGGCATTAAAAAGTGACTTTGAAGCTATTTCTGGTTCAACTTCACTCGATTTTGTCAGATCAGGGGATAGATTAGCGCATAGCAAAATTTCTTTCGGAAAGAGAAACCAGTTGACTGCGCTCATTCTTGCCGAAAGTATTGAAGGGAAAGGTAGATTTATGGAGGCTATATTTAATGGGATTTGGTCTATTTGTGAAGAAAGTTATTGGGGAGTTCCCGCGCACATTAGTGGAACTGGTTTGCCAGATGTAGAAAATCCTGTGGTCGATTTATTTGCTGCAGAAACTGCTTCTGTGCTGGCAATGGCTGATTATATGGTTGGGGATAAACTGGATGATATCAATAAACTGGTTCGTAAAAGAATTTATTTTGAAACCAATAAAAGGATTTTTATTCCTATGAATACAAAGTCTGATCGCTATGGCTGGATGAGTAAAACCAAACAAGTAAATAACTGGAATCCATGGATTATGTCTAATTGGTTGATGAGTTCCCTGCTGTTGGAAAAGGACGACCTTAGAAGAGCAGAAATGGTTTATGCCGCTATGAAAGGGCTCGATTTGTATATCAATGGTTTAGGCGAAGATGGTGGGTGTGATGAAGGTCCAAGTTATTGGTTTGCTGCTGGAGGAAGTGTTTTTGATTGTCTGGAACTCCTCGAAAAATCAACTTCAGGACAAATTAATATTTTTAAAGAGCCAATTATTCAGAAAATGGCGGCGTATGTCTATAAGGCGCATATTGATGGTTTTTATTTTACCAATTTCGCCGATGCAGATCCAGTTTTGAAACCTGATGGACTCATGCTTTATCGTTTTGGATTAGCATTGAATGATGAAAATATGAAACAATTTAGTCAATGGGCTAACCTGAATTTTAATCGATTCGAGGTCAATGGCAACCAAAGGATGAGAACCATTGAAAATATGATGACCATTAAAGATATACCATCGCAGACCATCTACCAACCTGTTCGAGATGCCTGGATCAGTGATATTCAGGTGATGACTACAAGATCGGCGGGAGGTTTATACCTGGCTGCACATGGAGGACACAATGCTGAAAGTCATAATCATAATGATGTGGGTGATTTTATTGTCTATGCCGATGGTAAACCTATGATTGTTGATGCAGGAAGAGGAAATTATACAGCAAGAACTTTTTCAAGTAAAAGATATGAACTATGGTTTACACAATCAAATTATCATAATCTTCCTATTATAAATGGTTTTGGACAAAAAGAAGGCAGAGATTTTGAAGCTAAAAATGTTTCTTATCAAATTTCAGCGAAGGAGTCAGTGCTCAAAATGGATTTGGCCGACGCTTATCCTAAAGAAGCTGCCATTAAAAAATGGCAACGTTCTATTTCCTTGCATAAAGAAAAGGAAAAAATAATTTTGGCTGACGATTATGAATTGTCTGCGATCAGCGATTCTTTACAACATATTTTCATGACCGTTTGTGACGTGGATATTTCTACTCCTGGTAAAATATTGCTCACCAGTAATTCAGAGGGTCAATCTAAAGAGGCAAAACCAACCAGGCTATTGGTGACTTATAATCCTGCCCTTTGGACAGCATCAACCGAATTTCCTTCGACAGAAGGAATGGAATATTCTAGTTTCAAAACGAAATGGAATGGAAGTAAAGTTCAACGTATCATACTTACTTCCAATAAATTAGACCTAAAAGGGAAGGTTCAGTTTGACATTACAAAAGGCTAATAGCTGATTTTTTTTCAGAAAGTCTTGTTTAATACTATTCAATTTAGTAACTTTGCATTTCAAAGTACTTTAAATGAAAAAAGACACAGATTATTTACAAGACATAGAAGAGATACGATCTTTGATGGAGAAATCTTCAAAATTCATCTCTTTGTCAGGCTGGGCGGGAATATTTGCAGGTGTTTTTGCTTTAATGGGCTCTTATATTGCCTTAACTTATCTTGATTTTAATCCACAATCTCTTTCCCTTGACCCTGGAGGTAATCCTTTCCAACAAACCCAGGTTTTTTCAGTAGTCCAGTTAGCTCTGCTTGTATTTCTGCTTGCCATTTCGTTTGCCTTGTTTTTCACCCATCGAAGAGCGAAAAGAAAGGATGAATTATTGTGGACCCCAACGGCAAAAAGGTTGGTTATGAATATGGCAGTGCCTCTTTTTACAGGAGGTATCCTGATTCTCCTCTTTATTTCACATGGTTTAATTGGATTTATAGCTCCTTTTTCCCTTTTATTTTATGGACTGGCCCTTTTTACCATCAGTAAGTTCACCTTTGATGAAGTTAAAATATTGGGTCTGATTGAGATTTTACTGGGACTTATCAGTGTGTATAAAGTATCCTTAGGTTTACTTTTCTGGGCTATAGGTTTCGGTGTGGTTCATATCGTTTACGGTATATATGTTTATTTTAAATACGAAAGGTGAAAATATCCATAGACAGTCTTCAAAAAGCTTTCGAGAGCCGTGTCAGGTTAGGGATCATGTCTATATTGATTCTTCACGATTGGGTTGAATTTGTAGAGCTAAAGGATTATTTAAAGGTGACTGATGGTAATCTGGCCAGTCACTTGTCTGCATTGGAGAAATTGAATTTTATCCAATCTCGAAAACAGTTTATTGGAAATAAACCGAATACAAGTTATGCCGCAACTAAACTGGGAAGGGAATCTTTCGGAAATCATCTGAATGCCCTTGAAAATTTGATAAAAGGGGTTTCGAAATAATTTATTTATTAATAACTTTGAAAAACAAAGTACTTTTAAAACATGCCAAAATGAAAAATGATATTTTTATCCATCTGGATAATCCAAAGGAACTGGAAAGATTGTATAGACAAAACAAAACACAGTTCAAACAATCTTTCCTCGATGTTTATCCGCAAATTAAAGATAGACCTATGGCTCAGTTTTGGAAAGAAAGACTGGAGGATTCAAAGGAGGAAATCCAGTTTGGATCAAAAAAAGAGCTAATTTTTGTAGTTATAGCCGCTTTAATAGCCGGTTTGATTGCAAAAATACCTTCATTTACCAGCATTGAGGAAGAATTTTTTTATTCCAGAAATTTGGGCTTTATTGTTTTTCCAACCTTAATTGCCTATTTCTCCTGGAAAAATAACCTGGGTATTCAAAAATGGATGCTCTTCGGTGGCATCGTTTTAATCTCCCTGATATTTATCAATCTGTTTCCAAATGACCCGACAAGTGATACCTTAACTTTGTCCTGTCTTCATTTACTTCTCTTTCTTTGGTCATTATTAGGATTTTCTTTTGTTGGGGAAGCTGGTCACACTTTAAAAAGACTCGATTTTCTTCGGTTCAATGGTGATTTTGTCGTTATGTTCACGTTGATTTTAATCGCTGGAGGTATTACCACAGGCATAACGATTGGACTTTTTTCCCTAATCGGTTATCAGATTGAAAATTTTTATTTTGAAAATGTGGTGGTGGTTGGATTAGCAGCAGTTCCTTTGGTGGCCACCTTTCTAACTCAGACAAATCCTCAATTAGTGAGTAAGGTCTCTCCCGTTATTGCCAGAATATTTAGTCCCATTGTTTTAGTAATGCTGGTTATTTATCTGTTTGCTATTTTTTATTCGGGTAAGGACCCATATAATGACCGGGATTTTTTGCTTTTATTTAATGCCCTTTTAATAGGTGTAATGGCTATTATTTTCTTTTCTGTCGCAGAAGCGACGAATACGGAGAAGGGTAAAACAGAAAAATGGATACTATTTCTTCTTTCAGTGGTAACCATTTTGGTCAATGCTATTGCTCTTTCGGCTATCTTGTTTAGAATTTCTACCTGGGGAATTACACCCAACAGATTAGCGGTATTGGGAAGTAATATATTTATCTTGATAAATCTGCTATTGGTAACTATTAAGTTGTTTGGCGTCGTCACCAAGAAATCAAACATTGTGGAAGTAGGTGGACAGATTGCCATTTTTCTGCCCGTTTATGTGATATGGACTTCATTCGTAACTTTTATTTTACCCTTTTTATTTAATTTTGAATAATTAGAGATGGATGCAATACAAAATACACCGTACTGCATCTATAATAAATCTAGGAAACAAACGCACATGGAATGTATAAAAGGGACCTTTGGTTATGATCTTCAATTTCTAAAAAAATATCACAAAGATTTGATTCTCCTGGGTGATGAATCAGATGCTGCGGCTCAGATTATTATTTTACCCGCCTATCAAGGAAGGGTGATGACAAGTACAGCAGAAGGAGACGGTGGAATGAGTTTTGGCTGGATAAATTATTAGCTCGTTGATTCCAATAGGGAAGAGGAACATTTTCATGCTTTTGGAGGTGAAGAAAGATTTTGGCTTGGACCAGAAGGAGGACAGTTTTCTATTTATTTTAAAAAGGGAGATCCTTTTGATTTTGATCATTGGTATGTTCCCAAAGCGATAGATACAGAACCATTTATCTTGGTATCAGCATCTAAAACGGAGGCAAATTTTCAGCGTGAGATATCTCTTAAGAATTATACTGGGTTTGAATTTAACCTAAGGGTAACGCGTAATATTCGTTTATTGTCAAAAACCGAGATTCCTCTTTTATTAGGGGTTTCTATACCAGAAAACCTTCAAATAGTTGGATTTGAATCAAATAATTCCATTACAAATACGGGTAATACCCCATGGACAAAGGAAACGGGTCTTCTTTCTATCTGGATATTAAGTATGTTTAACGCAGGTGATAAAACAACGATCGCAGTACCTTACAAGCAAGGAAATGAGGCTGATTTAGGGAAAATAGTTACGGATGATTACTTTGGCAAAGTGCCAGTAGATAGATTGAAAATTAAAAATGGATTTATTTTCCTGAACGCAGACGCAAATTATCGGAGTAAAATAGGTGTTTCTCCTAATAGAGCTTTACCCATTTTAGCTAGTTTTGACGGGGTTAATGAGGTGCTTACCATTGCCCAGTTTAGTTTGCCGGAATATCCTGCAGATTATGTCAATTCTCTCTGGGAAATGCAGGAAAATCCTTTCGATGGTGACGTGGTAAATGCCTACAATGATGGTTTAATAGATGGGAAACAAATGGGAAAATTTTATGAACTTGAAAGTTCTTCTCCGGCGGCAAAATTGAACGTAGGTGAACGTGTGCTCCATTTGCATAGAACCATTCATTTGAAAGGAAACATAAAAGAGTTAGACGAAATAACTCAAACGCTATTAGGGATTCATTTGAGTGAATTTTCCATTTAAATTATTGATAATTATTTAGTTAACTGTACCTAGCTTCTTTTTAATTTTCATCAACAATAGTTAGTTGTGTAAGTATCTGTGCCGCCGTTGATAAGGATTTAAAATGGGAAGGTAAATTTAATTGAATGGCATTGAAAATTTCTATTTGATATACATGACTTAAAAGATTCCTGTCATTGATGCAATGCATCAAGGCTAAGTATAAATCCTCAGCTATAAGTTGATATTGAAAAAGTGTTTTAATGGTTAATTTTGGGGTATATATTTTTTCCTCTACACTAAAAAGATATATTTTAGCCGTTTTCCAGAAGAGTTCAGTACAGAATTCAAATTTTTGAATCTGACCATTTTTTATCCAATCAGTTTCCAGGGTATTATATTTGGAAAAATCAGCGCGCAAGGATAATTCAAAGTCAGCAATGGCTTTGTTCAATAAAGCACAATTAGATGAATACTTTTCATTCAGTTCCATTCGATTATTTTTTTTAATGCCATGTTTTTGAAAGCTTCATCCACATAGAAAAAATCAACGATATCGACCTTATAGGGTACAAGGCTCTCATCTAGTTCGTGTTCCATCTCAAAGATAATTCTTGGATCTAAGGGTTTTGTTCCCATGACACCTATATCGATATCACTGAATTTTGAGCCATTTCCAACCGCTCTACTTCCGAAAAGAAAAACGTTGTAGTTTTGGACATCAATATGTTTGAGAACTATTTCCTTCGCTATAGACAAATAATCCATTTAAATGTATTTCATACAAAATTAGTCAAAAGCCTGATATTTACTGCTTCCATTCCATATATCTGTTATATAAATGCTTAGCTTGCGGATAGGCACTTTGAGGACTCATAAAATGAGAAAATTCGAAGGTAATGGCTTTTTCTACTCCCGCTTTTTTTGCTGCTTCTAGTTTAAGTTTTAACTTCTCCCACTTAATAGGTAAAAATTTTATGGGCATATCACGGTCAAAACTTTCTGCATTAGTCCAGCAGCTCATTCCATAACGATCGGCTAATAGCTTGTTTACCTGAAAATAATCTGCCAGTTCATCATAGTCAGCATGTCCGTCCTGGAAAGCAACAATATCTACCACCTCTTTTATACCATCAAAAATGTCGTTCCATTCTTCTTCATGCTGTTTTAAACTTACGGCATCATTTTTCGTCAGGGAACTTTCTTGAGCTAGAATGGCTTTTTTACCATCAATATATGGAGAAATTAAAGTAGGTAGTCCATTAGACAAATCTTTTACCCGACGACCTAAATCCTGATAAAGAGAAATAATTTTCCCCGTTTTTCGGCTAACCTCCTGGCTTAAATACCATCCCTTAAAAGCGGGATAATGACCATATAAATCCCAGACCTCATCTACAACCCTTAAATTTATTTCAATCTCACTGGCAAAATCACCTTTGTCCCACCAATATTTCCCCGAATCATACAACCCGAAATAAAAGGCAAATCCGTATTTCTCAGCGAGCGTTAAATACATTTTCACTAAATCAATGGGTGGCCGATAAGCATTTTCTCTTTCCATTAAAACTTTTGATGGATAAGTCAGCCATTTTCTGTAACCACATCGAATGAGAATTACGGTATCGATTCCCATCGCTTTCATGTGCTGAAAATCTAAATCCCATTCTTCATAACCCCAGTTTTGATGTGGAATGTCATGGCTTATTTCATCGAGGAAAGTCCCTGTTATATGCATTGAATTAAAAATTTAGCGAATCAATGATTCTTCTTCGTGAATACGGTCGTACCAGTTTTTTTTCAATAACCAGGTAGTTAAGAAAAATAACAGGAGACTAATAGCTGTGCCATAATGGTGTCTTATCATGAAATACATAGGTAATACCACTTGACTCATTTGCCAGATAATTCCAATAACCACATTAATGGCATCTTTTTTAAAGGTTTTGTTTGGGACAAATGATGGATCAGTTTGTTGAATTTTAGTAATTATGGGTTTCCAAAATCCCCATGGACGTGTTTTTTTATAAAAATGGATTAAGGTCTCATCAGATTCAGCTGGAAATAATAAAACGCCTAAAAAGCATCCAGCTAAAGAAAAGATCAATAAGACTGGAAAAATAAAAATAGGAGGTGTATCCGGGAAAATTAAAGGTAAAAACGTGCTTCCCATCAGTCCAGCCAGCATTCCTCCAAAATAACCATACCCGTTAAATCGCCACCAAATCCATTTTAGCATATTTGCCGCAGCATATCCGCCATACAACGCAGAAGTTATCCATAAAGTGAGGGTGTTAATGCTATTTCCTAAAAATCCAAAAATAATCCCTATGATAACTAAAGCTATACTGGCAAAATAGCTGTATTGCAGGTATGTTTTTTCGGAGGCATTAGGATTAATGTATTTTTTATACAAATCATTCACTAAATAAGCGGGTGCAGCGTTGATAAAAGCAGCAAAAGTTCCCATAAAAGCGGCTAATAATCCTGCAAGTAATAATCCGCGCCATCCATGAGGGACAAATTTTTCCATAGCCATAGGTAATACCTGCTCAAAATCTATGGAGGTTCCCATCTGGGCAATTTCAGGCTTTAGATAAACTACGCCTAAAACACCAAATCCTGCAACCATCAGATAACGGGGTATATACAATACTAATATAGTTAAAGCACTCATTTTAGCTGCTTCACCAGCCGTTCGGGTGGAAAGAATTCGTTGCATATCATAACTGGGAACTGGACCAGCTAAACTGGCAAAAATACCCTTAAATATCATCATGCCAATGAGTAAACCAAACAATTCAAATCCATCAGATTCAATTTTGGTGTTTACTGAGGATAAATATTGACTCCAGTCAAGATTTAACTTCCATCCGAAAAACAATTCATCCCAACCCGATGGGGTGGCATTTTGTATGGCTTCTCCCGAGGTTGCCATGAAGGCAATATATCCAACAACAAAACAGGATATAGTCATGATGACAAATTGCAATACTTCGGTGGCAACGACGCTCCACATTCCCCCTTTTATAGTATAAATAGTTGTTATGCCAATGATTAGTAAGGCATATCCTTGTTCACTGGTTATGGACAAAGGGCCCAGATTGGCCGCCAGATTCCAGGGGAAAAAGATGGCCGCAAATTTTCCAATGCCTTCAAAAAAATAAGCGATGAACCCAAAAACACTGATGATGGCAAAAACGGTAACAATGATATGGGATAATCGGCTCCCTTTCCCTTCTCCAAACCGAAAAGTAATCCATTGAGCACCCGTTAAAACACCTGACCGCCGCAACCAGATGGCTAAAAAGATAAAAACAAATACCTGGTTCCAAACAGGCCATAACCAGGGAATCCAGGCGCTTTTTAAACCATAAACAAATAAAATGGTTACCGTCCACATCGTACCAGAGATATCAAACATGCCGGAGGCATTTGATAAGCCCAGATAATACCAGGGAATAGAATTTCCACCCAAGAAATAAGATTTGATGTTTGTGGATGCTTTCTTCGATATCCAAAAACCAAATATCAAGGTGACAAGCAAGTAAACCAGTACAATAACTAAATCAAGGGTAGATAATTTCATGAGGCGTTCAATTGAAACGTAAATAACTTAAAACAAATAAATTTATCACATTTTCCGAAGGATAAAGCCATCCTTATCAATGGCATACAGGG
>JAIYCH010000141.1 GCA_027488135.1 Saprospiraceae bacterium
GTGCCATCTCGTAAGGAACTATTTGTTTCATAAAATGCGAAGAAGTCTGATACCCCTTAATGGTTAATGACTTAATAAGCTTCAGTCCATCTTTTTCGCTATTTCCCCCCTGGATAAATGCATTTTTAAGCAAAACAGTGCGTTGCTCCGCATTACTGGCAACAAAAGATACCCCTGATGCTATAATAGATTGATTTTCTAAATATTTCAAGGCCATTTCCACGGCATTTTGTTGATCCTTAGTTACACAATCCTGTAACATTATTTTTACATAATCCGATACGCCAAGAGAAAGCGCACCAGGTGTTTTCCCTTCTGGAATAATGACATCTGTGATAGCATCCAGGATATTTGTCAAAATTAAAGGCGCTGAAAAAGCACCAACACCAACGGATGCATTTAAAATAGAGGTAAAAAAGGGCAAACCACCGGTTAAAATGGACATTTGCCGAATCATTTTTCTTCTTTTCATTCTTTTTCCTAAATAAATTTTGGTGACAAAATAAAGAGAATTATTTATATTTCGGAGAATATGTTTTACCTTTTCAGTAGAAACATCATTTGAACATAAAAACAATGAACAGAAGAATATTTAATTCTTTAAGATGGGGCATTCCCATTCTAATAGTTGGAGGAGTGATTTTATTTTTCCCTGATATTTTTTCAGTGAAAGATAAAGACTCCATTTATGTGGAGGAGGTAAAGCCTATCATCAATAAAAAATGTATTTCCTGTCACGGTGGAGTGAAACAAAGTGCCGGATTTAGCATGATGAACCGGGCTTCATTTTTCAAAAAGAATGATTCCGGAAAACCCGCCATTGACATATCAAATCCCTCTCAAAGTGAGCTTTTGCTTCGTATAAATCATGCCGATCCTACGGAACGAATGCCTTCGGAAGGAAAAGCTTTAAGTTCCAGAGAAATAAAAATATTTGAAAAATGGGTGGATATGGGCGCGCCTTGGGGTGAACATTGGGCTTACATAGCCCTGTCACCAGTAAAAGTTCCGTCTAATACCAGCTGGATGGGCCTTTTTGGTGGGAATAAAGAAAAAGGCAATGCCGTGGACGCATTTATCCAGCAAAAGTTAAATGAAAATAACCTAAAACTTAATCCGGTTGCCGACAAGGAAACGTTGTTAAGAAGGGTGAGTTTAGATCTAATTGGTATTCCGGCGCCAAAGGATATTGCTGATAAATATTTACAAAGTAGTGCGCCTGATGCCTATAAAAACTTAGTGAATGACCTCCTTAAACTACCTCAATTTGGTGAAAAATGGGCCTCCGTTTGGTTGGATATTGCCCGTTTCGCAGATAGTAAAGGGTATGAAAAAGATGGCAACAGGCAAATATGGAGATACCGAGATTGGGTTATACAGGCGCTTAACAAGGATATGCCTTATAATCAGTTTATTACAGAACAAATTGCGGGAGATTTATTGCCTGATCCCAAAGATGAGCATTTCATAGCTACGGCCTTTCATAGAAACACTCCAACCAATGACGAAGGAGGAACCGAAGACGAAGAATTCAGGACAGCGGCAGTTATCGATAGGGTGAATACCACTTTTGAAGGCCTTATGAGTACCACCTTTGCTTGTACTCAGTGTCATGGACATCCTTATGAAGACATTAAACATGAGGAATATTTTCAGTTTTTAGCCTTTTTTAATAATACCCGGGACGAGGATACGGTGGAGGAGTTTCCTGTTATCAGACACTATGAAAAACCTGATAGCTTACAACTTTCAGATCTGGTGGCTTGGGTTAAACAAAGCGCTACCCCAAAGAGAGCCAATGAAATATACTCTTTTCTGAAATTTTTACAACCCCTGGTGTATGCCACCCACGCTGATCTTTTTGTCAATAGTGAGTTGTATGATACAAAATATCTGGTTTTTAGAAAAAACAGTTCCGCGAGAATAAAAAATGTGGTTTTAAATGGCGAAGTCAGATTTATTGCACAGCAAAGAGGAAATAGTAAAAAAGGAAAATTAACCATACGCCTGGACAGCCTTCGTGGAAAAGTTTTGGGGCAATTTAATATTCCCTCCACAGAAGGTAAATGGGCATTCACCCCATTTGATATCCAGCCTGTTTATGGAAAACATGATTTATATTTCAGCTATGAAAATAAATCGCTGTCCTCCGACACTGAGTCCGGTTTTACTTTAAATGCTTTTCATTTAGATCATACCTTTCCTGGAAACGAAGGAGATCCAAAGAAAAAAGCAATGGATACTTTGTATTGGGCTTTATTGAGAAAAAATCCGCCAAACACACCCATTATGATGGATAATAGGCCGGAAAATGCAAGAAAAACCCAGGTTTTCATTCGGGGAAACTGGAAAGTTAAAGGTGAAGTTGTTTCTCCTGGCATACCAAAGGTTCTAAATAATTCCTATAATTTAACGAAACCTAATCGTATGGGCATGGCAGAATGGATGACAGATAAACGTAATCCATTGGTTTCAAGAACGTTGGTAAACAGATTATGGGAACAACTTTTTGGCACTGGCATAGTGGAAACTTTAGAGGATTTTGGCTCACAAGGCACCCTGCCTTCTCATCCGGCCTTATTGGATTATTTGTCCTGGCAGTTTATGAATAAACATCAATGGTCAATCAAATCGTCACTGAGAGAAATCGTTCTTTCACAAACTTACAGGCAATCATCGGTAGTTACCTCTGAAAAGCTAAAAAAAGATCCAAATAACCGCTTATTGAGTAGAGCCCCAAGAATAAGATTAAGTGCGGAACAGGTACGAGATCAGGCATTACATGTTGCTGGACTTCTAAGTCAAAAAATGTACGGGCCATCGGTAATGCCTTATCAGCCAGAGGGCATTTGGGCAAGTCCTTATGACGGGAACAAATGGAGATTAAGTGAGGGTGAGGACAAATATCGACGCTCTATCTATACCTATTATAAGAGAAGCAGTCCCTACCCTTCCCAATTAACTTTTGACGGTACGGGTCGCAATGTATGCAATGCAAGGAGGATTAGGACAAATACCCCATTACAAGCCTTAGTCACCTTGAATGATCCTGTATTTATGGAAGCGGCAACGCATTTTGGTCAAAAAATGTTGAAAAATCCTGGTTTATCTGTCAATGATCGCATACAACATGGGTATAATATTTTGCTAAATAAACCCATTTCACCTACCCTTTTACAACCCCTGGTAAAACTATATAAGGATTCAAAAGCCTATTATAATTCTCATCCTGAACTAGTGAAAGAAATTCAGATAGCAAATCCAGCAGTTGAAGATGCTGCTTTCACCTTAGTTGCCAATGCCATGTTAAATTTAGATGTAATCATCACTAAAAATTAAGCTGCGTCATGAATAATAAAAGATTGAGTCTTGCTGAAGAAGCCCATTTACTGGATGCACAACTAGCTACCCGCAGATTGTTTTTAAAACAATGCTCTATGGGCTTAGGTGCTTTAGCTTTTTCACCTCTTATCAACGCGTGCACAAGTGAATCCAACGGGTCTTCCAATACTTTGTTCGATCCAACAAAACCGCTTTTACCCAAAACACCCCATTTGCCGGGGAAGGCTAAATCTGTGATATATCTTCACATGGCCGGAGCCCCTTCGCAGTTAGAATTATTTGACTATAAACCTGAGCTCAAAAAACTAGACGGACAACTTTGTCCGGAATCTTTATTAAAAGGGAAAAAATTTGCCTTTATCCGAGGCGTTCCTAAGATGCTGGGAACCATAGGTGAATTTAAACAGAGAGGTCAATCGGGTGCCTGGGTATCTCATTATATGCCTCATCTTGCAAATGTTGCAGACGAATTATCTTTCCTAAAGGCCGTTCATACCGATCAATTTAACCACGCACCAGCTCAGTTACTCATGCAAACGGGTTCGGCCAGACTTGGACGACCCAGTTTAGGCTCCTGGGTTACTTACGGCCTGGGTTCGGAAAATGCCAATTTACCCGGCTTTGTTGTGTTAACCTCCGGAGGCCAAAATCCGGATGCGGGTAAATCGGTTTGGGGAAGTGGATTCTTACCTTCTGTTTATCAAGGCGTTCATTGCCGTTCCCATGGTGAACCCGTTCTCTATTTGGACAACCCGGCCAATGTGGATGGCAACATGCGCAAAGCATCCATAGACGCCATCAATCAGGCCAATAAAGATACCTATAAAGAATTCAATGACCCTGAAACTTTATCCCGGATTTCCCAATATGAAATGGCCTTCCGCATGCAAATTTCTGCGCCCGATGTAATGAATATTTCCGATGAACCCGCCTATATTCATGAAATGTACGGCACAGAACCCGGTAAAGAGAGTTTTGCAAATAACGTGCTTTTGGCAAGAAAACTGGTTGAAAAAGGGGTTCGATTCGTGCAATTGTTCGACTGGGGCTGGGATGTTCATGGGAATAGCACAGATACTTCCCTGGAAATAGGTTTGGTTAACAAATGTAAGCAAATAGATAAAGCAATTACTGCCCTCATTCTCGATTTAAAACAACGTGGTCTTCTGGAAGAAACCTTAATTGTTTGGGGAAGTGAATTTGGCAGAACACCGATGCAGGAAAATAGAAATGGTCTGGAAATGCCTTTCAAAGGCAGAGATCATCATGCCGACGCATTCACTATCTGGATGTGCGGAGGAGGTGCCAAAGCTGGAACAACCTATGGAGAAACAGATGAAATAGGATTTTATCCCGTTGACGGAAAAGTCTCTGTCTATGATGTCCAGGCTACTATCCTTCATTTGCTTGGATTTAATCATGAAACATTTACTTATCCCTTTCAGGGAAGACCCTTCAGATTAACCGACGTTGAAGGGACTGTGATAAAACCGATATTAAGTTAAATTATGCACAGCAGAAGAAAATTCCTGGCTCAATCTCTTACAGCCACCGCTATTCCATTATTAGGTATGACTGAAACCTTACATCAGTACTCATCTGATGATTTTTCGACCCCTATTTCCGTTCCGCTCTATATTTTTGCTACGAACTGGGGATTTAATGGAGATTTGGCCTCCTTTTGTCAAAAAGCAAAGGCAGCTGGGTATGATGGTATTGAAATGTGGGTACCTGGAAACCCAACCCAAAGGGACTTACTCCTTAATACGGTTGCTCAATTTGACTTAAAATTAGGATTACTTACTGGCAGTGGAAAATCAAATTTCGAGGAACACCGAAATGAATTCCGTCAACAGATAGATTTGGCGATAGCCATGAAACCTGTATATATAAATTGCCACTCAGGAAAAGATTTCTTCACGCTATCACAGGCTAAAGATATTATAACTGATACGATTTTACCTGCTAAACAATCTGGCATTCCAATCTATCACGAAACGCACAGAGGCAGAATATGCTATAATATTCCTACCACCCAAGCCCTTTTAAGCGACATTCCGGAGATGAAATTAACGTTAGACATTTCCCATTGGTGCGTGGTTCATGAATCCTTGTTAAAAGATCAAAAAGAATCTGTTGATCAGGCTTTATCAAAAACAGGTCACATACATGCCCGGGTTGGACACCAGGAAGGTCCGCAAGTAACCGATCCCCGGGCACCTGAATGGCAAGATGCTTTTATGGCTCATTTAGCCTGGTGGGACGAGGTAGTTAAGTTGAAAAATCAAAAAGGTGAACCAATTACTATTTTAACAGAATTTGGTCCACCTATGTATTTACCAGTTGTACCATATACACAACAACCCCTTGCTAATCAATGGGAAATAAATGTGTATATGCTGAATTATCTTCGTAATCGTTATCAAAACAAATAAATTATGGGTGTTGTACATCCCCTTCTCATACATTTTCCCATTGCTTTATTGCTGTTAGCCTTTTTCCTGGAAGTCTATGGACTTAGCGCGTCGGGTAAAAAGTACAAAGCGTCAATACCTCTTATAACCTTTTTAGGTGGCATTGGCGCTGTTTTGTCTGCTTTAAGTGGATACTTATTAATGAATGGTGGTGATTATGAATTGTCCTCTGTTGAGTTACATAGAAATTGGGGTATAGCATTAGCTGTAGGTTCAGCTTTACTTATTGCTCTTTACCGGTTTCCCCCAAAAATACCCCATATTCACCTCCTTGGACAGGGAGCGTTGAGTATTTTGGTTTTGATTACTGGTCATTTAGGTGGAAATTTAACCCATGGGGAAGATTTCTTATCGTTAGATAAACCTAAAAAAGAACCGAAGCAAATCTCTTTTAATCAGGATGCATTAGTTTATGCAGACATTATTGCCCCCATTTTTGAAGAAAAATGTGTGTCATGTCATGGAAAAACAAAACAAAAAGGTAAGTTAAAATTAGACCAAATTGAACAGGTATTAAAAGGAGGTAAAAACGGATTTTATCATGGCA
>JAIYCH010000150.1 GCA_027488135.1 Saprospiraceae bacterium
GAAACTTTCATCTTTGAAATTTCCCTTTCCATCATTAATGAGAAGCCTATCCCTTAAGTTTTTATGTCCTTCTGGCCATTCACTTCCGCTCATCCCAATAAATAAATCTTTATATCCATCCTTATTGGCATCGAAAAAAAGGCATTGGGTTTTTTCGGACTCCTTAAAAGATTCAAAAACAGCCTGATTTTGTTTTTGAAGTTTGCCATTTTTTGATTGAAAAAATAGACCACCAGAGCTGTTTTTAGCATTAGTTATATAAATATCCTCCAGCTGATCGCCGTTTATGTCGGCAATGGCAATATTTGGACCTAGATTTGAATATTTGTGCGGAATTAAATAGGAAATATCAAAATCGTTGAATTCATTTTCCTTGTGAACAAATTCAATATCGTCTGAGGTGGAAAAATAGGGTATAATACTATTCGGTGCCTGATAGGAATAAAAATCGGTCAAGTCTTTTTCATTAATGGTAAGGGTTTGATTTACAGGAACATTTTCCCATAATCTGGTTTTTCCACCTGGCCATATTACGCGCAAAGAATCAATTTCTTTTATATCGCCTAAACCCATTTGTATAAATGGCGGCACAGAAGACTGGAACCCCCTGCTGGGATAATTCTCATGTACCTTCATTTTTCCACCATGATAAACCAAAGCTTTTGCTCCAATGCCCTTTGTATTTACGGTTAAGCCGCTAAAATGGATATTTATAAAGGAATTTTTAGCGTAGCGCGTAGTATTTCTTGATTGATTGTTTAGTAAAGTAGCCTCCTGGTTTATGTTATTTATCACGAGGTCTAAATCGCCGTCGTTATCCAAATCGCCATAAGCAGCGCCATTTGAAATGGAATTTGTGCTAATGCCCCAGTTTTTTGTCACATTTTTAAAGGTCAAATCCTTATTATTTTTAAAAAAATAATTAGAGACTTCTCCTTTTGGCATTTGTGCATATAACTTTTTATCACTTACATCGGGGTTATTTACTATTTCTTCGCTGGCAAGAAAATTTATATAGTCCATATCATTTGGCCTTCTTTGAATGCCGTTACTTATAAATAAGTCTTTCCAACCGTCATTATCAAAATCTGCAAGCAATGAAGCCCAACTCCAGTCTGTAGCAGCAACTCCCGCCAGATGCGCTATTTCTGCAAATTGGGGGACATTGTTTTCATCCATACCCAGATTCAATTGAAGGGCATTTTTTGAAAACTGTCTGCCAAAGCCGAGAGATAATTTTAATTTGTAAGTGTTATAAGCGTCTTCGCCAGCTGATTTTTTAAGGACTACTTCGTCTTCCGGCAACATATCCAGGGAAACAATATCTATGTAACCGTCATTGTTATAATCTGCGAGATCATTTCCCATTGAAAATCGGGAAGTATGTTTTATCGACTGATGTAGGACCTCGGTGAAACTTTTATTTTTATTATTCAGATATAAATAATCATTTTCACTAAAATCATTGGAAATGTATATATCTGGCCAGCCGTCGTTATTTACATCGCTGACCCCAATACCTAATCCATATCCTAATTGGCTACTATAAATGCCCGCACTATTCGTTACAGGGTAAAAGGTATTGTCAATATTTTCAAAGAATCTGTCCCCAGCGAAAGCGTCATCGAAATTTCTTTTTGATGCTTCATTTAACCTGTGCTCGGTATGAACAGAGTGATTAAGTAAATACATGTCGAGATCGCCGTCAAGGTCAAAGTCAAGAAAGGCGCTTTGTGTACTAAAACCGCTAAAATTTAAACCGTAACGTTCCGCCTCCTCAGTAAAAGTTAGATCCCCTTGGTTGATAAATAATTCGTTTTCCCCTTTTATTCCTTTATAATTGCCTAGTCGGCATTGATAAATATCCAAAAGACCATCCCCATTAATATCTACCATGGTAACACCCGTTTTCCATTCGCCGGGTGACTCAACGCCAGCTTTTAGGGTAATATCTTCAAATTGCCAGTTTCCTTTATTTAAGTATAATTTATTATTAGTTTGATTACCAGAGATATAAATATCCAGTAGGCCATCGTTGTTAATATCGCCTAATGCTACGCCGCCGCCATTATAGAAATAAAGGTATTCAATGATATTGAAATCTTCTGTTTCAACCAGATTATTGGAAAAGCGGACATTCGAAACAGAAGAAGGAACGGTTTTGAATAAAGCAGATTCTGACCCTGGGTTTTGATTACAAGTACTGACCAAAAGGAATAGCGCACTAAACAATACAAAATGCTGCAGTTTTAACTGTTTCATTTAAACCATTTTACTTGCCGATGAATTAATTTTTTCCCTTTTGAATGGTAAATGTCTGGGCTTGTTCATTATTATTTGCAACAATTAAAATAGATTCATTTTTGACGGATAAAAGAGAAAAGCCTCTGGTTTGCCCTTTTAGTTTAAGTCCAGAATCTTTTGCTAATACTGGTTTAAAATCACCAGAACCATTCCCTTTTAGGAATAACCCATAACTTGCATCATACCTGCCAACCTCTGGTTTAGCCTGATAAAAATTTCCACCTAAAAGAATATCCTGATGACTATCTCCATCAAAATCATTAATCGAAATAGCATAAACGGGGGAAAACTGAGCTTCCACAGGGAGTTGTTTTTTGATAAAGGTTCCTTTTCCCGTATTTAAATAAACAACCGTTTCAAGGGTATTCGCCTTTAATTTCAAAGCAGATTCAAGCATCGGCTTTTCAAAAATATCTGTGATCTGCTGGTTTTTGTAGCTATTATATTTCAGGTATTTTTTCTTAAGAATGGGCATTTGCAACACTAAATCATGACGTAAAATCAAAGGGTATGATTTTTCACCATTGTATTGACATAATATTTGTTCAATGGTACCATTTTGATCAAAATCATTGATATAGAGGTAAATAGGTTTATTTTGGGAAGCACGAAATCTTGAATTTAAGCCATGATTTCCAATGACAATATCCTTATACCCGTCTGCATTTAAGTCAGCTATTTCTATGGAATTCCACCATCCATTGGTATTTTCAAAACCCGCATTTTTAGAAATCTCGGTAAATTTACCTGCATTATTTTGAAAAATACGTATAGCCATATATTCTCCAGCTAAGATTAAATCTTCATCTTTATCGTTATCAAAATCGAACCATGCAGCGTCTGTAATCATACCGATATTCTTTAAGGCAGGTAGCGATTTCGACGTTACATCCGTAAAATTTCCCCTCCCATCATTTTGTAGCATAAAACCACTGGCAGGAAGTCCATAGAAAAAAGGAATGGAACGAATTCCTACAAATAAATCTATGTCTCCATCAAGGTCATAGTCAGCGGGTTTCACTGTGGAAGTACTTTCAAATTGATTTGCAGGAAGAATCTGATCTGATTTCACTAGTTTTCCTCCTGACGAATTAAAATACAATCGGTCGGCCAAGGAAGAAGAGCTATTAGAAACCTCATTACTTCCACTGGCTACATAAAGATCATTTTTCCCATCACCATTGGCATCAAAAATGGTACAATCTGTATCTTCCGAATCTTTATCGGCATCAAAAAGTTGCTTTTGAACAGACAAAAACTGCCCATTGGGTTGTTGAAAGAATAGAGATCCAGGTTTTCCAGAGGAACCACCGATATAAAAATCTTCCCTTTTGTCGCCATTTAAATCGCCCTTACAAATACAAGGGCCTTCTGAAGAAAGCATGTGGAAAACCAATCTTTCTCTATCAAAATCGACAAAAGGATTTTCCAGATGTTGAAAACTAAAAGGAGGCGATGTAACAATCTCGGTAAATAATTTCTGCTGACGCACATTGGATATACTTCCGTTTCCTTCCTTTAGGGCATTTTCCTGATTTAGACGAATCGTTTGATTTACTTTTACATTGCGGAGAATGGTCGTTTTGTTATCAGGCCATTCAACTATTATACTATCCACCACTGTTGATTTTCCTAAGCCAATATTAGGTCTTGGGTCAACAGTAGATTGAAAACCACGGATGGGAATATGCTCTAAATATATTTTTTCCCCGTTAACATAAGCAGTTATTTTAGTGCCAATAGCGTTAGTATTAGCCTTAATACCTTTCAATTCAAACTTTAAATAATTATTTTCGGAATTTAATTGCCTGCTTTGATTTTGAAACAAAGAAAATGGCATATTCACATTATTTACCACTAAGTCGAGGTCACCGTCATTATCGAGATCGCCATAAGCAGAACCATTGGAAAAACCAGGATTTCCCAAACCTAACTTTTGTGCTTCATCTTGAAAAGATAAACCACCTCGATTTACAAAAGCATGATTAGGAATAGGATTTGAGGGAATTAGTTCAACCAGTTTTTTATATGCCTCCCCTTTATTCGACATAATTTGTTGAACGGTATTTTCTTCGGTAACGAATTTTAAGAAATCCTGATCGGTTAGATCCTGGTAGATACCATTGGCAACAAAAATATCCTTGCGACCATCATTTTGAAAATCGAAAATGAGCGCACCCCAACTCCAGTCAGTTGCTGCAACGTCCGTTAATCGTCCAATTTCACTAAAGGTATTGTCCCCGTTGTTCAATTGAAGCATATTACGGGTGAACTGATGCCAATAACCGTTTTGAATATTTAACTGGTACCGATCCCAATTATCAAACGTCGTGACCGTTTTTAATCTCCCTTCTTCACGAGGTAACATATCTGTCACAAAAATATCTGGGAAAGCGTCATTATTGATATCGGCCATATCAGCACCCATCGAAGCGGCACTGACAGAGCGCATGCAATTTTCTAATTCTTCAGTAAACGTTCCGTCGCCATTATTATGATATAAATAATCGCGTTCAAAGAAATCATTGGAAACATAAATATCCAACCATCCATCTTTGTCAATATCTCCAACGGTTACACCTAATCCAAAGCCAATGATACTGCCATAAATGCCTGCTTCTTCACTTACATCGGTGAAATGATTATCGTCATTTCTAAATAGTTTGTCACCACCTACCGGGTCGCGATTTGGCCGTTCATTTTTGCGTAAATTAAAACTACCGATAGCCTGATAGGAGTTATTTAACAAATACATGTCTAAATCACCATCTTTATCGTAATCGAAAAAAGCAGCATGCGTTGAAAAGCCTTTATCGGCTAATCCATATTTTTCTGCTTCCTCTTTGAACTCGGGAATACCTTTTGCATTATTACCCTGATTGATAAACAACTCATTTTGTTTATTATCCCCTTTTATATCTCCCGAATTACAAACATAAATATCCAGCAAACCATCCCCATTGACATCGGCGAGACTAACACCGGTGGACCAGGCTTTGGTTCCCGCTACTTTTGATGTGGCCGTAATATCTTCAAATTTAAAATTCCCTTTATTAAGGAATAATTTATTTGGAAGCATATTAGCCGTCATGTAAATATCAATTAACCCATCGTTATTTACATCGCCAAGACCTACACCACCTCCGTTATAATAATTTCGGTAAGTATAAATATTGAATTTGGCATCAAAGCTTAATTTATTTTCAAAGTTAATGCCGCTTTCGTTCGCTTTTATTTCTTTGAAAAGGGGATTTGACTTATTTTTTTCTGAGGAACAACCAATGACCCCTAATAGGAGTGGAAAAAATAACAAGGCCTGAAGGGAATAATTTTTCATGATAAATTACTTCGTTGAAAAAAATTATTTTTTTTCTTCTTCTTTTTCCAATGCTTCTAATGCTTTCTTTTCAACCTCTTTCACTTTTCTCATATCGGTATATACCACTTGAACAAATTGATCATCGCGGACAAAAAGATTTATTCTCCTGTATTTATCTATTTTAGCATAAATCTTTCCTTGAGTAGGATGATTAATTAATTGAAAATCATCTCCATACCATTTTTTAAAAACAACTAACAGATCTTCCAGTAGTTTGTCAGACCAATATTGTTTATTCCATGGAGCCCATTTATCATAAGTGAAAGTAACAGGCATTTCATAAATTTTATCTTCGTGGAAGGAAGGGTAGAAACGCATAAAAACGGGTTCTTTCAGTTCATTTTCTAAACGATATTGAACGCTGGTATTACCTGTACCATGCGTAAATATTTTTTTCTTATTCATATCCCAGCAATAATCATAAAATTCTTTTCTGGTCATGTCAAAGAAAACATCTAAGAAAAGATAGTCTGGGTTTTTTATACCGTCTTTTTCTTTAGAAGGCTCTTTGGAGCAATTTGTAGAGAGGACAGAAATAAAAAGAAAGTAAAATAAAAAATGCTTTTTCATGAGTTAATAGCTTAAAAATACTGGAAAATCATTGTTTTTACCGACGATAATGTTCGGTTTATTCTTTACTCTGATGGTTGTTAACGAACGCATTTCTCCTTTGATAAATAGACCGGATTCATCTTGTTTCAACGCGGAAAAAGATCCATTTCCATGGCCTTTTAATAACAATCCATAACTCCCCTGGTAAATACCTGTTTCAGGTTTTGCCTTCGATTGATTTCCACCCAGTAATATATCCAAATGACCATCTTTGTTAAAATCAGCGGTTAATAAGGTATAAATTGGGCTAAATTGGGCCTCGGCTGGAAGTGACTTTTGTATAAATTTTTTGCCTTGCATGTTAATTAACAAACTTGAAGACAAGTTAAATGTTTTTAATTGAAGAGAAGATGATATTTGTTCTTTTGTAAAAATATCAGAGATACCTTGATTTTTATAACTTGAAAATCGCAGATATTTCTTCTTTAAATAAGGAAGCTGCATAACCAAATCGGTTCTTAAATGCAATGGCAGTTCTTTTCCATCATAATATCTGGTTAATATTTGTTCAACAGTTCCGTTGTTATCAAAATCATTGATATATAAACGAATGGGTTCCGTAATAGAAGCTTTAAATCTGGAATTCAAACCGTGATTTCCCAATACAATATCAGGGAATCCGTCTTTATTGACATCGCCAACAGAGATAGAATGGTACCAGCCATTTGTGTTTTGTAGCCCAGCCTGTGTTGAATGATCTATAAATTTTCCATTCTGTTGAACAAATAAACGTACAGGCATCCACTCGCCAACGATGATTAGATCTATTTTACCATCCATATTATAATCTAACCAGGCTGCATCAGTAACCATGCCCAAGGATTTTAAATCTGGAATATAGGTGGAAGTTACATCATTGAAATTTCCATTACCATCATTTTGAAGGAGATAACTATTTACGGGTTGTCCATAATAATTGGGTGAAACCCTTCCGCCCACAAAAAGGTCTAAATCCCCATCTGAATCAAAATCAGCTGCTTTTACAGCAGAGGTACTCTCTAAATTGGCGGGACTAGGTAATATTTGTTGACTTTTAACTAAAGATTTGCCTTTCTTGTTAACGTATAACCGATCCATCAAGGTTAAAGAGCTATTGTTTACCTCATTACTTCCACTGGTGACATAAAGTTCAGGAAAACCGTCGTTATCTGCATCAAAAAACAAACAACCTGTATCCTCTGAATCTTTATCTTCATCGAAAACGGCATTTTCTAAAGACTTAAAATGTCCCGTATTATTTTGAATCCATAATCTGCCTGCTTGACCACGTGCCCCACCAATATAAAAATCATCCAGGCCGTCTTTATTAAAATCACCGGAACAGGTACAGGGACCTTCATTAGAAATCATATTAAAACGCAGTCTTTCTTTGTCAAAATCAACATAATTACTTTCTACATGTTTGAAAACAACTCCTTTTGGTATTGGTTCTTGAAAGAATAATTGATTTTTCTTGGCGGTTGCTTTACGACGGCTAGGTTGATCAAAAACTTTAGCCTCTTTCTGAAAAACAGATAAAAACTTATTTGTTTCAACCTGATATAGCTTAGTCTGTCTGTCATCTGGCCATTCAATAATTAAGGAATCTATAATGGAATCCAGACCCAGTCCAAAATTAAGACGATAATCTACGGAGGACATAAAACCTCTCATGGGTGCCAACTCCTGATAGTATATTTTATTTTTTGAATAAAGATTAACCTTTGATCCAAGCGCAAAAGTATTTAAACCCTCACCAACTAAGTTTATGGTAAGAAAATGATGGTATTTAAGAAGGGTTGTGCTTTTATTTTCATAGATAAAAGCGGGCATGTTTACATTATTGATGACCAGATCTAAATCGCCGTCATTATCTAAATCGCCGTAAGCAGAACCATTTGAATGAGAAGGCAGATCCAGTCCCCAGTCATTTGCCTTATTAGTGAATTGATATGAGCCCTCGTTTTTAAAAGAAAAATTGGGTATTTTATTAGAAGGAATGGAATCGATTAATTGCTTTATGACTTGTTTTTTTTGTAAAATAATCTGTCTGACCAAGTCAGGATTACCTATAAAGTTGACATAGTCTTGATTCAGGAGATCTTTGTAAATGCCATTAGCGACGAAAATATCTTTAAGGCCGTCGAGGTCCATGTCAAAGATGAGTGCCCCCCAGCTCCAGTCTGTGGCATGAACACCTGAAAATCGGGAAATTTCGGAAAAAGAAATCTCTCCATTTGCATTTGGTCCGTTATTTAGCTGGAGACTGTTCCTGCTAAATTGTTGATAATATCCTTGTAAAATATTGGTTTGATATTTATCCCATTTTTCAAATTGAGCGGTCGTTTTTAAACGGTCGTCAGATTCGGGAAGCATTTCTGTAACAAAAATTTCAGGGAGTGCATCATTATTAATGTCGGCTAAATCGGCACCCATGGAACCCATACTAATTTCTTGCAGGTACTCTTCTAATTTTTCAGAAAAAGAACCATTTTTATTATTGATATATAAATAGTCTTTTTCAAAAAAGTCATTCGAAACATAAATATCTTGCCAGCCGTCTTTATTAATATCGCCAATAGTCACTCCTAAACCGAAGCCAATCGCACTGGAATAGATACCAGCCGGAAGGGTTACGTCTGTAAAGAAAGTGCCCTCATTTCTATATAATTTATTTCCACCGTCAGGATCAGGAATTTTTCTTTGATCTTTCCTTAAATCGTACCCACCGATAGATCTCAAGCTATTATTGAGCAAATAAAGATCTAAATCGCCATCTTTATCATAGTCAAAGAAGGCAGCGTGAGTGGAAAGTCCCTGATCATCGAGTCGATAATCTTTTGCCATTTCAGTGAAGGTAGGAATTTCACCTACTCCGTTTCCATCATTAATAAAAAGTTCATTGTGTCTGTTTGCCCCACCTGGAGGTCCAGATTTACAAATATAAATATCCAGCCATCCATCGGCGTTTATATCAACTACACTTACGCCAGTTGTCCAAACACCCTCACTTCCAATACCAGCCTGTATGGAAATGTCATTAAATTTAAAATTACCTTTGTTTAGATAAAGTTTATTGGCCAACAGATTGCCTGAAAAAAAGATATCTAATAGGCCGTCTTTATCAAAATCACCCAAACCAACACCACCACCATTATAAAAATTACGAAAAGTATAAGGATTAAGTTTTTCAGTATAACTAAGTTCATTTATAAAATCAATACCTGTGTCTTTTGCTTCGTGCAAAAGAAATAATTTATTTGTTTTGATATTTTCGCCTGAGGAACAAGCATTTACAAGTAAGAGAAAGAGGAGAAAAACGGGAAGGTTTAATCGAAAATTCCCTAAGTATGTATTCATAAGTAAATGAATGAAAAAAAGAAACTCCCGGAGGAATGCTTCGAGAGTTTCTTTTTTAAAAAATCAATGGATGATTAATTATATCCAGGATTCTGCTTCAATTTAGCATTTGAGTTTAATTGAGGCTTTGGAATTGGGAATATAATTTGGTGTGTTTTAGCAGCAGTTGATGGTTTTTCCCACCAGGTTCCACTCCATTTTCCAAAACGGATCTGGTCCTGACGACGAGTCATCTCAGCAAACATTTCACGACCTCTTTCTTCAAATAGTTGATCTAAAGTTAGAGAAGAGAAAGCATCTACACCAGCACGCTTGCGTATTTGATTTACAAGTACAAGAGCTTTTGCCGTGTTGCCTCTTCTGAACTCAGCTTCAGCAAGAGTAAGGATGATATCACCTAAACGGAAGATAACGAAGTCGTTACTCATGTTGGCATTTCCACCAATTTCATATTCATATTTACCTATACGTGCACCACCTTGTCTCCAGGCATTTGGGAATATCTGGTTGATTTGAGGAGTGAAATTTAAAGGAGCTCCGTCTGGGTCACCTGCATCAACACCTGGGTCTTGTGCGCGTGAACCATCAGGGTTAAACTGGGGGCCAACCACAAAGTTGGTTAAACGCTTGTCAAGAGTACCTGTTGAAGGAGTTTTTGCTAAACCTCTCCAAACGTTACCTTGAGGACCAGGGTTTTTAGCTGCATCAATGTAAGAATTATAAAATTCTTCTACCACAGAATATCCATTCCAAGGCTGGTCAGCTAAGCTATAAACACCTTGACTAGCATAGTGAAGTGTCATCATTGGCCAGTTGAAACCACCTGCGAATACTTTATCATAAGCATAAACCATGATATTCTCAGATGATCCAGCATTGCGAATAGCAAAGTTTTCAGAGTAAACAGACTGAAGGCTGAATGGGCCTTTGTCTATAATTTCCTGAGCATCAGCAGCAGCTTCAGCCCATTTAGGCTGATTGATATAAACTTGTGAGTTTAAATATAATTTAGAACGGATAGCTAAGGCAGCCCATTTAGTCATACGACCATAAGTCTTCGAATCTTTAGAAGTTGGAAGAACTGGAATAACCGCATTCAATTCAGAAAGTATAAAGTTATATACTTCAGCACGTGTAGCATTTGCAGGCGCCTCTTTAGATGTAAAATCTACTACTAAAGGAACATTACCAAATGCGTCCATTGCCCAAAAGTACCATAAAGCACGTACTGCACGTAATTCAGCTATAAAGACTTTTGACTCAGGAGTTCCTAACTTCTCAAAAGAGAAAATTAAGCGGTTCGCTGTGTTAATACCGCCGTAAAGGAAACCCCATGCGTTATTAAAAAAGTCGTTATCAGAAGTAAAATTGTGTTGGTGAAGGTTTATAAGAATACCACCGTCATACCAGTCACCACCTTTTGTTGTGATAACCAATTCGTCAGAAGAAATCTCATTTAAAGACCATAAATTACCATGGTTTCCTAAGCCGCCAAACGAAGCATAAGCCTGTCCTAAAGCAGCAATGAACTCTTCATCTGTTTTAAAGAAATTATCCGCAGTAATATCGCTGTACAATTCCTCTTCCAGGTTTGTACATGATTGGATAGACATTGTAAGTACAAATCCAACCAATAATACGCGTTTAAAGAATAAATTTTGCATTGTTTGATTTTTTTGATTTTTAGAAACCTAAGTTGGCACCTAAGGTGAAAATACGAGTAGTGAAGTAGGTTGATCTCCTCTCAATACCAGGTGATAATGGGTCGCCATTTTCAGAATCAGTAAATCTTACTTCTGGATCAATACCTGTGTAACCAGTCAATATGAATGGATTTTGAGCAGAAAGATAGAAACGTAAGCTTCTGATTCCTGATCCAGCTTTAACGTTCATTTTGTAACCAATCGTCGCGTTATCTAATTTAACGAAATCACCTTTTTCAACATGCGTGCTATTAACCTGTGCTTTAGTAACTTTTTGGTCTAAATACTTGCTGTTAACAACATTGTAATTGTTAACCGTAGTAGTTTCCAGGTTTTCGTAGAAACCACGGTAGCTATTCCATAATTCGTGACCAAACGCTCCTCTGAAGAATAAGTTCACATCCCAGTTTCCGAAAGTGAAAGAATTATTTAAACCTGCTGTTAAAGTAGGTAAGCCTTGTCCAACAACTGTTCTGTCAGCGTCGCAATCGCAGAATTTTCCATCTCCGCTCAAATCTTGGAATTGAGGTGTTCCGTTTGGATTTACGCCAATCTGGATTGGTCCCCAAAATTGTCCTAATTCTTCTCCTTCTTTTACGCGGATTAAAGTGGTGTTATTCTGACCAGGTGAACCCATACCCGCACGGAATAATACGCCACCATTACCAAAACTTAAATCACCAGAAGTTAAACTCTCCACTTTTGTTTTGAAAGTAGCTAAGTTGATACCTGCAGTCCAGCTGAATTTTTCTTTGCTTACAATGTTGTAATTCAAAGCTGCCTCTAAACCTGTATTTGATAATTCACCAATATTCACTAAAGTTTGACCAAAGAGATTTGGTGGAACTGGAACATCAACTAATAAAATCAAATCTTTTGTTGTTCTTGAGTAGTAATCAATAGTACCTGTCAAACGATTGTCTAACATGGCAAAATCAAGTCCAAAGTCAATTTCGTTTTTAGTTTCCCAAGCCAAATCAGGGTTTGCATTGGAAACTGGACCGTAAGTTGGTACATAAGCACCATCAATAAAGAAGTTGCCTTGACGACCAAATCTCTGTAAAGAAGCATAAGAGCTTGAAGGCTGGTTACCAGTGATACCCCAGCTACCACGAAGTTTCAAGCTGTTTACACCTGGTAATTCAAACAAGTTAGATAAGGTAACACCCGCACTAACCGCTGGGAATAGACCCCATTTGTTATTCGCTCCAAAACGAGATGAACCTTCATAACGAGCACTTGCTGATACATAATACGTTCCATCTACATTGATATTTGCACGTCCGAAGAAGGCAACTAATCTATTTGAATTCTTGTAGCTACCTACAGAACCTAAACCATTAGCGAAATCCAATGCAGCACCCATGTTATTATAGGTAAACGCATCTGTTAAGAAATTACCACCTTGCATGTAACTACCTTCGTAAGTGAAGTCCTGATAAGAATATCCACCAAGTAAAGTAACGTTAGAAGAAGCACCAATTGATTTATTGTAATTTACAGTTGCTTCTAATAACTCATTGTAACGCTCGTTAGTTTGCTTTGTAGCTAAACCTTTTCTACCAAATCCTCCGCCAAATTTTGAATTCTTTGGTGAATAATCAGCTCTGAAATCAGATTCCCACTGGCTTGAGTAGAAAACGCCAAAACGTAAATCATCAGTTAAACTATAATCTCCACGTACACTGGTAAGTAAACGAGTGTCTTTGCCATCATGAATATTTTGTTCAGCAATCGCTAAAGGATTGAAGAAGTCAAATATATCACGCTGAGCATATCCACCAAATCTTCCTCCCGCTGTAGCAGAAGTAGTCGTGTTATCATAAACAGGCATCGTCGGATTTGCAATCACTGCATATCTGAATGAGTTAGCGTCACCATAAGATGCTTCTTTAGTTGTAGAAGAAACATTGACAGTGAAGGTTGCTTTGTCATTAAATGCCAATTGAGTAAGATTTATTCTACCATTTAACTGGTTAAATCCTGAATTAATACCAATACCGTTAGCATCACGTAAGTTCAAAGAAGTACGGAACGTTGTGTTGTTTACACCACCACCTAAAGAAAGGTTGTGAACCTGAGAATAACTTGTGTTAGTTACTAAGTCCAACCAGTCGGTTGTTGCACCTAAATTAGGAGCTCCAGGAACCTTGCGGAATTCGTCAGCGGTCATAACTGGTATTTTCCTTGCCAGGTTTTCCATACCAACAGAACCATTGTAATCAGCAGTAACCTTACCTGATTTTCCAGTTTTAGTTGTGATAAGGATTACACCACTTGAACCACGAGTACCATAGATAGCTGCAGCAGATCCGTCTTTCAATACATCAATTGAAGCAATATCATTAGGGTCAACAGTGCTCAAAGAACCACCAATTACCCCGTCGATTACTATCAGAGGCTCAGCATTTGCACCTACAGTAGATACACCTCTTAGACGTATCTGGAAACCACCATTTGGGTCACCACCTGGACGTACAACACTCAAACCTGCTACTTTACCCTGAAGTAACTGAGCAGGATCATTTACGGTACCTCTGTTGAAATCTTCTGATTTCAAACTGGTTACCGCACTGGTAATCTCCTTTTTCTTTTGTGTACCATAACCAACCACAACAACCTCACTAAGAGCTTGTTGCTCAAATGCTAAGCTGATGTTAACAGTAGTACTGTTACCTACTACTACATTTTGCGTTGCATAGCCTGTAAAAGAAAAAGAAAGCGTTGCATTGGCTCCAACAGTAATCGTGTAGCTACCGTCTAAGTCCGTAACAGTTCCATTGGAGGTTCCTAATTCAACGACGTTTACGCCGATGAGTCCCTCTCCATTTCCTGCATCAATCACTTTTCCACTGATTTTGCCTCCTTGAGCATTAGCCATTCCAATAGCCAACACAGAAAAGCACAAAACCGAGAAAACATGTTTCAGAAATCGTTGTTTCATAAAATCTGGTTTAAAAAAAATGCTTAATAAATATTTATTCGTAATAAATTGTTTAAAGTTTTTGTTCCAGTTGGATATAACTTAATTTCTTTTTACAAACCATTGTGAAAAGAATCTCTTACACATTCGTCGAAATTCTCTTTTGCGCATAAAAATAGATAATAAATCTATATTTTATAGGAACAACGTAAAATAATACCTCTTTCAGAGGTAAAATTCCCTTTTTATATTCCGTTTAACGAAATCCTATTTTCTTTCGCTGCTTTTCAGCGTAATTAATTATTATTTTCTTCTTAATTGTATTCTTTGTAATGTCCTATTGCCTCGTTTTCTTTTTGATCCATTTCCTCCTTTTCGGTAGGCGTTTTATCTTTAAATCCACACAAATGTAAGACCCCGTGGATAATAACACGAAGCAGTTCATCCTCAAAGCTAACCTTGAAAGTATCTGCATTTTCCCTTACTCTATCTATGCTGATAAATATATCGCCCTCAATGTGTGGTGGTGTAGTATATGGAAAGGTGATGATGTCAGTGAGGGTATCATGGTCTAAATAACTGACGTTCAACTGATGCAGATAGTCATCACTGCAAAATATGAAGTTTATAAAACTTAAATTACAAGCGTATTTATCTATGGTATGTTCTATCCAGGGTACTATTTTATCCTTATGCTTAGGTTCAAAGGCTATATCTTCTGAAAAAAAAGAAATGGGTGATGTTTGTTCATCCATTTCCTCTTCAGGTATATTATTTTCTAAAATCATATTTTGAAATGCATTTCAACTGTACGTCCGTTATCTTTATACTGGATCTGGTCGCATAATCTTTGCATTAAAAACACGCCTCTTCCTCCACACTTACAGATGTTTTCATCACAAGTTGGGTCTGGCACACTGGTAGGGTCAAAACCGCAGCCTTGGTCAGAAACGCGGATAGCTATAGTGTCTGACTTTTTTTGAAGGTTTATTTGGACGACTTTGTTTTCGTCATAATGGTTACCATGGGTAATAGCATTAGTCACAGCCTCTGTTAACGATATCAACATATTGCCGTGAACCTCTTGACTTATTTTGTACTGATGCACCAGATCTTGCACGAAACTATCAAGAACATTAATGCTCCTTAAATTGGAGGGGAGTTTAAGCATGATACACTACCGTTAAGTTTAAAAATCATTAGATGATTATTATCATCTAATTTAATAAAGTAGTGTTCTCGGGATTATATAGCTGCAAAAGTATATCCGAAAATTGAGAAAGTCAATATGCGGATATACTTTTTTATGCTTTCAGTTTTAATTATTTGATTTATAAGACTTTAGATAGGTTTCAACTAAATTCTTATAATATGGCTTCAAGGAAGGAGACACAGTTTGATAATTTTGAATCTCCGCTTTCCTTTGGCGGATGTACTCTTCTAAAGCAGGTGGCATAGGCGCCGGTGTAGTTTTAGCTATTTCCGCCTTTCGTTTTTCGTCTTGGTCCTGTTGTCTTTCCGCCTTTTCAAATTCAAGCATTCTCGTTAATATTTGTTGCTGGCGTTTCATTACTTCCCCATTCATTCGCTTATTAACCAAATCTATTTCCGTTTTATTCATCTCATCTACCATCTCTTGCATCTCTTTATTGCCTCCTTTTCCCTGCTGCTGTAACTTGCGTTGTTTTGCTTCCATGGCTTTTCGTAAAGCAGCTTGTTTAGCAGCCATTTCAGCAAAATCTTTTGCACTTGGGCTTTTTCCCTCTTTTTGCTTTCCCTTCATCTGTTCATTTAACTTTTCTTGCCCTTCTGACATCTGATCCTTGGGTTCACCCTGACCTGGACTATTGGGATCCGCACACATTTGCTGACCTTTCATTTTCGATGCCATCTGTTGTTGAAGTTGCTCTAAACTCTCACTAAGCATTAAGGCCAAATCATTTAAACTTTTCATGCCACGTTGCTGGAAATCAGCCGCTGTCGTTTTTTTCCGTTCCTCTAACTGAACAATAGATTCTTTATACGACCTGTTTATTTCCATTACTTTGTCGGTTACAAAGCTTTCAAGTTGAATCATTCTTTTAGCTAAGGCCTGCAAAGTATCTTCTGCAATTTTAAAATCGTCTTTTAACTTATTTTGCTTTTGAGTAAGCTGCACAAATTTAGGCGTGGATGGATCTGTTTTGTTGAATTCCGCAATCAAATCTTCCTGGCTAAATGAAAGAGAAACCAGGTTTTCAAGTAATTGTCTTAAGGTCTTCATATCCATTTGCATTTGCTTCATCTGCCCGGCTTGCATCTGGTTTTGCATCTGGCTCGCCATGTCCTTCATTTTCTTAGCCGCGTCTTTTTGATTTTTACTCGCCTTATCATTCTTTTTTTGTTCCAGATTTTGCTGGCTGTCTTTCATATCCCGCTGAATATCCTTTGCGTCCTCTTTCTTATCGTCCATCTTTTGTGGCTTCTCTAAGGCATCATTCTTTTTAGCAATTTCTTTCAACTTTTCTTCTACCTTCTTAAATTCTTCTTGTAGTTCCTTCTGCTTTTCAATTAACTTCTCTTGAGATTCTTCTTGTTTTTCAGGTGATTCCTTTTGGGAATCTTTTTGATTGGCTTCCGTTTCTTTAGTCAATTCTTCCTGCTTATCTGATAATTTTTCCAGTTCTTTTGCCGTCTCAGTTACCTCCTTTTCAATCTCAAGTTGTTTGAATAACTCAAGCATCCTATCCATTTGCTTGTTCACCTTATTATCATTCATCTCCATTTCTTCCATCATCTTTAAGGCCTCATCTTTATTCAGTTCCTGCATAAGTTCCTGAATTTTTTCCATCAGAGATTTCATTTCATCATTCACCACCTCTTCCATTAAATCTTCAAGTTTCTCCTGTTTTTCCTTCATCTCCTCACTTCTTTCAGAAAATTCTTCCTGATTCTTTTTATTCTCCTCCATGGCTTTTTTAGCCTCTTCAACCAATTTTTCTAATTCTTTTTGCTGGTCCAATATCCGTTGAAGTTCTTTTCGCGTTTGCCAATCCATTTCTTTTTGCTGCAACAACTTCTCACGCATCTTTTGAAGCTGTTCTTGCAATTTTTTGGATTCTTTGGCGGCGTCCATCATGTTTTTTTGAATCAAATCTTCATTCAAATCTTCCATCTTTTTAAATTCCTCCACTGTTGGCATTTCATAAGTCCACGACGTTGATTTAGCCGATTTACTGCCATTAACGCCGTCATTATCAAATACCTCAAAGTAATATTGGACGTTATCCCCAGGTTCAATATTTAAAGTGCTTAGGTCAAATGAATGCCTGAAAGCTACTGGAGAACCAGCATTTTGTTTGATAATCTGGGTTTTCTCAGTGATTAACTTGTCTCCACGGAATAATGAATAATTAAAATGTATTTTTTCTATACCATAATCATCGGTTGCATCACCAGCCAGAAAAAGTAATTTATTATTGGTACTATCTTCAAATTTCTGAGCATTTATTTCCGGATATTTGTCAGGTATAATATTTAAATTATATCGTACAGAATCACCTTTAGGTAAAGCTTTGTTGCTAAAAAATACTTGATAAATATCGTCTTTTAATGCCTTTTTCTTGTAAGTGAACAGATAATCACTAAACCTCTTTGCCTCAGTTCTTCTTTTTTCAGCTTCAAAATAAAAGGAAATATCGTCTGTGTGATTGGCATCAAATACCCAATTCACTAAGGTGCCTTGAGGAACGACCAGGTCGCCAATATTTTGAATAGTCTCATCTTTTCTACCCGTGTAAGAGGGGTAGTCTAAGGTTATTTCAAAACCCTGTATAGTAGGTTTTGAAAGTACGTTGAGTGTGAAAGTGGGTGATTTTACTTCCGCACCGGATATCTTAAACCGAGTGGTTTCGGCAACATTATTGAAACGATAGGAAAATTGATCAGGACTTTCTTTTTTAAGTCGATATGGATATCCACCAATCTCTATAAATGCTTCATCGGGCAGTTGATTGCCTTCAACCCTTATGTTTAAAACAAAATCGCTGTTTTGTAAAACTTCTAATTTTTCGTTTGTTACGGAAAACTGAAATGGAGATGGCTTAATAAATTCTTTGCCGTTGTAAATTAGTCTTTCTGTAGAATCAATAAGCAAACTGGGCGCCGCAAATAATAATATTAATAAAAGTAACAATGGAGGTAGCGCATATCGCAAATACCGGCTGTTTTGATTTAAATTTATAGCGGCCTTAAATGGGACTAATTTGATTTCTGAAGCTTTTTGGTCAATTCCCGCTAAAATTAAATCAGGTGCCTCCACGTTATTCGCCAATTGCTTCAGCTGTAATATATTGAGTAACTTATCTCCCACATTATTAAAGTGGCTTCCAATGATATTTGCTGCCTGCTCATGTGAAATTAATTGTCCTAAACGAAAATATTTCGCCGACGGAACAAATACCCAATTAAATAGGGATATGCCGGAAATGCCCAAAAAGGAAAATAAAAGAGCTTTCCTGCCAAAAGTTGGGAAGTAAAAATAATATTCAAGCGTATTGATAGTTAAAAAAAGAACTAATATCAATGCTAAGCTATATAACGTTCCTTTTAACAGCTGATTTAAATAGAATTTTCGAATAAACTGATCTAATTTGTTAATCAGTATTTCATATTGGTCCTGGGTAGATGTATTCATTTTATTTATTCTTTTTCAACTAATTGAAGTTGTGGGTAAACGTTTTTAAGTTCCGGAAGTTGCTCCTTATTCATAACTTCTTCCATCCAATTTGATATTTCAGTTACTTTTTTTTCTAAAGCTCCTTTCTCCAGGGTATTGGTTGATTTATTTGCTTCATCTCTGTACAAATTTCTAAGATTATTTAAAGTGGCCATGCCTCCTAAACGCTTCCATGGTAACGAGTCGAATTCAAAGATTATTTTATGCAAATCATTAATCACTTCAGCGGTATTCTCGGGGCCGGTATATAATCCATAAAGCAAAAATGCTTCATAGAAAGCAAGAATTTCATAATCGTTTATTTTGTTCAAGCCTTCTCTAAAAAAAGATAATTTCCCGGGTACTTTTAGGTTAGCATAAATCATTCCAATGGTATTTAATATCGCTGGGTGACTTTCAGCCTCTAATTTTTCAGCGTATGCGAATGTTTGGGCATTATTTTTCTTAAATAAAACTTGTAACGATGCGGCGATAATGAGATAAGAGGAGTCTGTATCAATGCCTTTTTTAGCAATTTCATCTATTGATTCGTCATCCCAATTCATTAAAACCTCGATAGCTGCTGCGCGAACTTCGCTATGGGCATCTTTTGTTGCCATATTAACAATGACTGGAACAAGGTCTTCTTTTCTTTCTTCAGGTAAAAGGGCGAGTATTTTTTTTCTAATAGCCCAGAATGAATCATTCAACGCGGCAAGATAAATTTCATCCGGCGGCAATGTCGATTCTTCAGAAAACCTATTTATTACCTCCATTCTATCTATTACAGAAGGAGAAAATTTAAATTGATTAAATAAATCCTGGCTTGTTTTAGGGCCTTTTATCTCAGCCAGTAAAATTCGGTGAGGATCTAATGTGACCCATTCCGGGGTATCGGGTAAAGGAAATACAAATTTTTGTTTTCGTTCGTTGATTGTTATCTTTTCAAAGTGTAAGGAATCTCCCATTTGAATACCAATAGACGTTGGTAAAATAAAAATGGGTAGCATCCTGTCAGCATTTTGAACCTGCTCTACCGTTACGGAAAGTTGCTTTAGAGAGGCATCATATTGATATTCAAAATTTAATTCGGGATGTCCTTTCTCGAAAAACCATTGATTAAAAAACCAGTTTAAATCTTTCCCAGTCACCTCTTCAAAGGCCAGACGTAAATGGTGAGCTTCTACAGACTGAAAGGAATTTTTATTTAAATACCGGTTCAAGCCTAAGAAGAAGGCTTCGTCTCCAAGATAATTTCTCAAAACATGTAAAACACTTCCACCTTTATTATAACTGTGGGAATCAAACATTTCCTCATTATCCTTATAATTAAAATGAATTAATGGATGAAGATTATAAATACCTTCAGAAATATAGGCTTGCCGCTCATTCATAATATGGTAATCTGCCTCTTCTCTGCCATATTTGTGTTCAAACCATAGATATTCGCTATAATTAGCAAAACCCTCATTTAAAGTGAGGTTCGACCAGCTTTCACAGGTAACCAGGTCACCAAACCAATGGTGAAAGAGCTCATGAGCTACGATTCTTTCATTTTCCTTGTCGTCAATTAATTCACGGCTTGTCCTCTGAACAAATTCACCAAAAACAGAGGCAGTGGTATTTTCCATAGCCCCGGAAACATAATCCCTCACAACGATTTGTGCGTATTTTGACCAGGGATAGGGGTAATCTAACAGGTCAGAAAAGAAACCCATCATTTCTTTGGTATGAGGGAAAATATTTTTAGCATGCGCTTTAAAAGCTGGTTCAACGTAGTAAGATAATTCTATCTCGTTCCATTGTTCACTTACAACAGCGTATTCTCCAATGGCTATCATCGTTAAATAAGGTGCATGAGGTTGATCCATAACCCATTTGTCTGTTCTAAGCCCATTATCAAGGGAAATAGATGATATTAATTTCCCGTTGGAAAGGGTTACGTAATTAGAATCGACCGTTAAGTTGATTTCTTGCGTGGCTCGCTCATTCGGATGATCGATGGTTGGGTACCATCTGGAATTCCAATTAGTTTCTCCTTGTGTCCATATTTGTTTTGGTTTGCTAACGTCAGTTCCCTTTGGATTGATGAAAAACAAGCCTTTGTTTGAGGTAATAGCCGCACTTCCTCCCGTTGAAGAAGGATTTGCCTCATAAGTAATCAAGACCTTAAAATCTTCATTTCTCGTAAATGACCGACCTAGATAAAGGTATAGGTGACTCCCGGTATTTTCAAAAGGAATAGGGTAGTATTGGTTTTTATTTTGTAGCTGTATTTCTTTTATTTGCAATTGTTTAGCATCTAAGCTGACCATTTGAATGGTGTCAAAATAAGGCTTTAGATGAAGCGTTGCGGTACCTATAACTTTTTCATTTTCCCAGTCAAAAGAGAGATGAAGTAAGGTATGTAATAAATCAACTTTCCTTTCATTGGAAGCCTGGTAAACAGGAAGTACATAATCTTCCGCTACTTTAAGGGTAGAAGGTTTGGCAGCATTTACAGTGAGCGTATCCAAATCTCTGAGTTCAACAGGTTCAAAAGTAATTGGATTACTTTTTTTGCTTGATAAACAAGAGATTAATAGGAAGGTGAGCGTAAAAAATGAAAGAAAACGCATGGTGATGACTGGTTTTTACCCACGGGATAGAGCCAGTTTATTCAGGAAATCCGTCAGGTATTTATTAAATTCTTCAGGCCTTTCCAACATAGGGGCATGGCCACATTTATCAATAAAGAACAAAGTTGCATTGGGTAACAACTCCTTAAATTTTTCTCCAACAAAGGGAGGAGTTATGGCATCTTGGTTTCCCCAAATGAGCAAAGCTGGAGTATTTATCTGTCCGAGTTTATCGGCCAGATTATGTCTTAACGCAGATTTTGCCATAGAAATGGCACGAATAAGTTTTCCACGATCATTTACCGCCGCAAAAACTTCGTCAATCATAGCATCGGAAGCGGAAGCAGGGTCGTAAAAAGTGGATTGAATTTTTTTTCTTATGTATTCTTTGTCCTCACGACGGGGAAAAGTAGTTCCCATCGCTTTTTCATATAAACCCGAACTACCTGTTAAAATAATGGATAGTACGTGACTCGGTTCTTTCAGGGCATACAAAATAGCAATATGACCACCCAGGGAATTTCCTAAAATATGAAACTTTTGCAACTTTTTGAAAGCAACAAATCCAACCATAAAATCGACTAAACCATCCACAGATACATGTCGGAGAGGCAACTCGAAAACAGGCATTATAGGGGCAATCACGTTGTGAGTATTACCAAAATCCTCAAGAAGGTATTGAAAATTATCTAGGGTTCCAAATAAACCGTGTAATAATATTATGGTTTCTCCTTGACCTTTCGTCTCAACAAATTGATATTTTCCCTCAGTAGTAATTGGATATTCCATCTAACACGTAAAAGTTGTGGTTAAAAATTTATGGCCAAAAAACCATTATTAAAATCAAATATAAGTGTTTTAATCTATTTTTGATAAGACACTAGTGATTAAGCCAAATTTAGTTTATTTAAAATTGCCTTAATTCTTTGTTTAATTGTGTAATTATTCTTTCTTTTGCATTGTAACAAAAAATTCTAAGTAATTAACACAAAAAATTTCTGGGAGTTTTGTCTGGCATTTATGAAATTTTAAAATAGTAATCACATGCGTTTTTTTAACTACCTGCTTATCGTTGCTTTTGCTTTGGGATCTTTTCAGTCTTGTGTTTCTAAAAAGAAATATGATGATTTAGTAACCGGCAAAACAGCATCAGACGCAGCTTTGGCGGACACTCAAAATAAGCTCAAAAAGCTTGAAGAAGATAAGAATGCCCTAGCTGCTCAATTCGAATCTGAAAAGACTCGTATGAATGGTGAAATCGGTTCTATTAAAACAGAATTGAATAACACTAAAAGCCAGATTGCAAAAGTTCAGGAAAAACTGAATATGACATCTGCAGAATTGGACAAGGTGAAGGCCGAAATTAATGGTGTATTCGCCTCTTATGAAGGAAGCGGTTTAAAGTTGGAAGAAAGAGATGGTCGCCTTTATGTTATGACTAGCCCAGTAAACTACAAAAGTGGTTCTTACAGGCTAAATCGTGCAGAACGCGATGCAATCAAAGGTTTGGCTGAATCTGTAAAGAAGAACCCAAATTTAAAACTTTTGATTGAGGGTCACACGGACAATGCAAAGGTTAACTCTGGTTCTGCACTCCAGGACAATTGGCAGCTTTCGACTTTTCGTTCACTGGCTATCGTACGTGAATTAGTTAAAAATGGCGTAAACCCTAATCAGGTGGCAGCCGTAGGTCGTGGCGATTCAATGCCAAAATCAGCTAATAGCGACAAAGCTGGTAAAGCAGCTAACCGTCGTTCCGAGGTGGCTGTTGATGTTCCTTTAAAAGGAATTTTTGATGCCGCTAAAAAGAACTAATCCTCTATTTGGGATTAAAATTAAAAAGCCGATGGATCTTTCTATCGGCTTTTTTAATTTAATAAATCGGGCGCTATCAGTAAAAATAAAGGTATCTTAACATTAAAATGCTCCTCTGTTAGCGTATTTACCATATAATACACCCCCTCCATTTTGCCAAAATTGTTTTGCATAGATGACCAACTGATATATTGGAAAGTACCAGAGGGTTTTATAATGGGTTGTTGACCCAATACACCCTCTCCTTTTACTTTTTTTACCAGGCCATTTCCTTCCATTATTTTCCAGGACCGCTTAAGTAGTTTTATCGGAAAATCACTCTTGTTTTCAATGGTAATCCTGTAAGCATGAACATATTTACCCTCCACAGGTGCTGAATATTTTTCTTGGTAGAAGGTGTCAACACTAATGATAACTAAAGGTTGGTTGCATCGTGTTTCCATGTATGTTTTAACTGAGTCATAAAATCATTAATTATATCAACTATTAGTTTCTGAGCATCTTCTAATGCGTCGTTTACTATGACAATATCAAAAGAATGAGCATAACTTATCTCTTGTTCTGCCTTTGAAATTCTCTTTTGAAGACTTTCTTCCGTTTCCGTTAATCTCTTTTTAAGTCTTTCTCTTAAAATATCTAATGACGGTGTCTTTATGAAAATAGACAGAGCGTCGGCGTTAAATTTATTTTTTAAAGCAAGTGCGCCTAACACATCTACGTCAAATAGTACAATATTTCCCCTCTCCCATATTTTTGTTAACTCGGAATATAAAGTGCCATAAAATTGATTGGGATAAACTTCTTCCCATTCGGCAAATAATCCTTGTTCTCTTAAGAGGAGAAATTTTTCCGTAGTGATAAAATGGTAATCTTTCCCGTCCTCTTCCATCGGTCTTTTAGCCCTCGTAGTAGCAGAAACAGAAAAATTTAATGTGGGGAATTGAGATAAAAGATGTTTTACCAAGGTAGTTTTTCCAGAACCTGAAGGTGCCGTAATGATAATTACTGGTCCAATAATTTTTTTTTGAATGAGCTCAGAGGACATTAGCTACTTGTTCTTTGATTTTTTCTAGTTCATCTTTCATGGAAATTACTAGCTTTTGTATAGCCGCATGATTAGCTTTTGCACCTAATGTGTTTATTTCACGACCTATTTCCTGAGTTATAAATCCTAGTTTGCGCCCTTTTGATCTTTCCGGCTTCTCCAGTTCTTCCATAAAATAAGCACAATTTTGCGATAACCTGTGTTTCTCCTCTGTTATATCCATTTTTTCTAAAAAATAGATAATCTCTTGTTCAAATCTATTCTCATCTATTTTTTCTTTCCCCTCGTATTGCGCAAGATTTTCTCTTAATCTATCCTTCACTCTTTGTATTCGTTCCGGTTCATACCCCGGAACTTTTGAGAGTGAATCTTCAATGTGTTGAATCCTATATCTCATATCTGTCTCAATGGACTGCCCTTCCTTTTCCCTATAGTCATTGAGTTCCTTAATACAGTCTGTGATAGTAAGCAACACTTTTTCCCATTCTTCTTCTGAAAATTCCTCCTCGCCAGTGGCTACCACATTGGGTAACCTCAAAATAGATTGAAAAAAATCTACCTCGCCTAAATCTAAACTATTTTTTAGTTGGTTTAATTCACGGTAGTATTTTTCGAAAAGAACTTTGTTTATAAGGTTTTCAGGCTCGTCTGTTTCACAATGAATGTCTAAAATCAAATCAATTTTTCCTCTTTCGAATTTTTCGGACAATGTTTTTCGTATGTCCGCTTCTTTATTCCTGTAATTTTGTGGTGTTTTCGTGCGTAAATCGAAAATCTTACTATTGAGAGACCTAATCTCTACAATAATCGTTTTATTCTTCCACGATGATTTAACTCTACCAAAACCAGTCATTGATAATAACATAAGCAAATATTTCCCTCTTATTTAAAGATTGAATGAGCAAGCTAAGTTAACAATTTTTAAAGGTAACTATCTATCTAATGACAAAATCAATAAATTTGTTTTTACACTTTAATTTAATTTAAAATATTATCACTTTTCCTTAAATAATTGGGAAATTAATACGACATTTGCCAATCTATTAAAAATAATTTTTTTTCACAAACCTTTCAAAACCAACAGATATCAATGAGAAAAGCAGATTTGGTAGTTTCCGTTTCTGAGAAGACAGGTGTTCCAAAAGTAGATGTTTTGGTCGCTATGGAGGCTTTCTTTAAAGAAGTTAAGATTTCACTGTCGGAAGGTGAAAATGTTTATATTCGAGGCTTTGGTAGTTTTATTATCAAAAAAAGAGCTAAGAAGATTGGTAGGCACATCAAAAGAAATGTTGCTATTGAAATTCCGGAACATTTCATCCCTGCATTTAAACCAGCAAAGATTTTTGTTGAACAAGTAAAAAGTAATGTAACTTCGTTACCTTCCGATGAAGGAGCAGAGGATTAGTCTTTTTTCAACGTCTTTTTCTAGCCTTATGTACAAAGTTCAATATCTTGTTTTGTTTTTATCGGTTTTATTACTCCTGACAATGTATGTTGGTTGCGAAACAAAAGCTTCTGACGTTAAAGAAATGACCAAAACAAGAGCATTGGTAGTAGAAAATACTACGCGCGAAGTGCTCGAAATATATGCTAAGAAGAAACTTAGTTCAACTGATCTGCTTCTTTTAGAAAATCTAAATAAAGATTTAGATAAAAATACTGACCTAAATAAAAAGGCAGAAATTGCCCGTAAACTGTCGGCAAAATGGTACGACTTAGGATTCCCTGCTATCGCTGGCGCTTATGCTGAAATGATGGCAGAATGGTTTCCAACGCCCGAGGCTTGGTCGATTGCTGGTACAACTTTTGGACAAGCAATTCCTCAAAAAGAGGATGCTAAAGTAAGAGAATTTGCCGCCGCTCACGCAGTAACTGCTTTTGAAAATGCCATATCTTTGGCTCCCGAAGATTGGACGAATAAATTGAATCTGGCGCTCGTACTAACAGAGGTACCTCCACAAGATAATCCTATGAAAGGGGTTAAAATGTTGTTGGATCTTGATAAAAATTATCCTGATAATGCAAGAATTCTTTTTCATCTTGGCCGTTTAGCCATTCAGACAGGTCAGTTTGAAAAGGCAGTGGTAAGATTAGAAAAATCTCTTAAACTAGATAATAACCAGCCTCAAATTTATTGCTTACTCGAAAGGGCTTACCGCGAAACGTCTGTATCTGATTTGGCTGACCAAGCCGCAGAGAAATGTCGTAATTCAATAAAATAATTTTTAATCTCTAAAAAGGAATATTATGCCATGTGGAAAAAAGCGTAAAAGACATAAAATAGCTTCTCACAAAAGAAAGAAAAGATTACGTAAGAATCGTCACAAAAAGAAAAAATAGATAGTCTTTAGCCCTTCTCTAAAGGGTTCTTAGGGAATGTATATTTGTTTCCGCTACCATCAGTGGTTAATTAAGTGAATTATCTATGGCTTATAGATAATTTACTTAATTATAACCCTATTTTTGTTTGTACAGAAACGTTCATTTCTGCGCCGTATTATAAATTATTCTCTTGTGGAAAAAGAACTTGTTATTTCCTCGACTTCAACAGAAGTGGAAATTGCTTTAATTGAAAATGCTCATCTTGTTGAAATTCATTCTCAAAAAGTTAATAATAACTTTTCTGTAGGTGATATCTTTTTGGGGAGTGTTAAAAAATTAATGCCTGGCTTAAATGCCGCTTTTATTGAGATAGGTCATAATAAGGATGCTTTTCTGCATTATACAGACTTGGGTCCAAAACTAAAATCTCTTACCAGATTTACACAATCCGCTGCCAATGGCAGCCAAAATACCCCCAGTCTTGATAATTTTATATTAGATCCAGAAATTTTAAAGACGGGAAGAATCGATCAGGTTTTAGCCAAACGCGATCTCCTTCTCGTTCAGGTCTTAAAAGAACCTATTTCAACCAAAGGCCCCCGCTTAAGTTGTGAAATTACTATACCCGGACGATTTTTAGTTTTAACTCCTTTCTCTGATATTGTTGCCGTTTCTAAAAAAATTGCAAATAATGAAGAGAGAAAAAGACTTAAACTTCTTATTGAAAGTATCAAACCTAAAAACTTTGGTATTATTGTTCGTACCGCCGCAGAAGGTAAATTAGTAGCCGATCTTCACGAAGAGTTGGGCTTTATGATGGGCAAATGGAACGATTTGTTCTCCTCCCTTCATAAAGGTGCCGCTCCAATGAAATTACTTAGTGAGCTTGACAAAACTTCAAGTATCTTAAGAGACCTTCTTAGCGATTCTTTCAATAAAATACTGGTTGATGACAAAGACCTTTATCAGAGTATTCGAAATTATTTAGCTACCATCGCACCCGATCAAGTCGGTATCGTTCAGCTTTATAAAGGTAATAATCCCATTTTTGAATCTATGGGCATTATTAAACAAATTAAATCTTCTTTTGGTAAAACAGCCTCCCTTCCAAGTGGTGCTTATCTTGTGATTGAGCACACTGAGGCAATGCATGTCATCGATGTAAATAGTGGCCATAAAATGAGCTCGCAAAATGCCGATGAAGCTATCATGAGGGTGAATGTCGAAGCAGCCGCTGAAATTGCCAGGCAACTTCGCTTAAGAGATATTGGTGGAATTATCATTGTCGATTTTATCGATATGAAGAATTCAGAGTATAAAAAAGACCTGCTCAGTGTTATGCGGGCAGCTATGAAAAAAGATAGAGCGCAACATACTATCTTACCATTGAGTAAGTTCGGCCTGATGCAGATAACTCGTCAAAGGGTTCGTCCCGAAGTGAAAATTGATACCACAGAGGTTTGTCCAACTTGTAACGGAACAGGTAAAATCAATCCTTCTATTCTTATAGTAGATGATATTGAACGAGATCTTAACTTTATCTTTCAATCCAGACCTTCAGCTAAAATTACTATCGTTACACATCCATATATCCATGCCTTTCTTAAAATGGGGTTGTATAGCAAACAAATGCAATGGTCTTTCCGCCACATGAAATGGATCAAAATATCTCCATCCAACGAACAACATATTTCAGGATATCAATTTTTTGATGAAAATAACGATCAGATTAGACTAAATTCATAGTTCCTATCAGTTCATTGGACACCCACATCCTGTTTTGCAAGCATTAATTAAAAGGGAAATAATTACTAACAGTATAAAAACGTAGTTTATTTTTAGTTTTTTCATGTCTTAAAGATAATTTAATATCAGTTTTACGCTAAGTTAATAAATAGCCTTCAATTTTGTTCTTTAAAAAGTTCAAATTTGTACCGCCAATGACAGTCTTTCAGAATAACCAGGCAACATCAGGAAGTAAATTTTTTCCCGAAATACATGAACCAGCTATTTTGGTAACGCCATTAGACTGGGGTTTAGGTCATGCTACCCGGTGTATTCCGATTATTCGCTGTTTGCTATCTTTAAATCAGCCTGTTTTATTGGGAGGTTGTGGCGACTCTCTTAAAGTTTTGAGACTCGAATTTCCAGATTTACCATTCGTCCTCCTTCCTGAATATAATATGCGTTACCCCAAAGAAAATATGCTTTGGAACGTTGCTTTGAAACTACCTCAGCTTCTTTCTACTTTTATTAAGGAACAGCAAGTGGTAAAAGCGCTATATAAAAATAATAAGATAAAGGCGGTTATTTCTGATAATAGATACGGTTGTTTTCATCCCGATATTCCTTCTATCCTCGTTACTCATCAGGTTTATCCCATCGTTCCATTGCCTTCTGTCGAAAAGGGGGTTCAGAAATATGTGCAGCTTTTAATAAATCAATTTAACGCCTGTTGGATTCCCGACATGCCAGAAGCTTCTTCCTCATTGGCTGGTAAATTGGCTCACCCAATGGTGAAAAATGCCCGATGTATCGGGCCTTTAAGCAGGTTGACTCCTCAAGAGGATTTAATTAACCCTACTTTTAAAGCCCTGTTTCTTCTCTCAGGTCCAGAGCCGCAACGAACTTATCTGGAAAATATCATTAAAGATCAGGTGGCCGCTCTCGAAGGAAATTATGCTTTAGTTCAGGGACTTCCCAATCAAGTAAATTCAACTGCCTTTAAAGAGGGGAATGTATCGGTTTTTCCTTACGTTCAAGCCAGTGAGTTATCTTTTTTAATAGCAAACAGTGAAATGGTTCTCTGTAGAGCCGGTTATAGTACGCTGATGGACCTTGCCTTTTTTGGAAAAAAAGCCATTTTCGTTCCAACACCAGGGCAAACTGAACAAATCTATCTGGCAGACCAATTACATGAGGCAAACATAGGTACTACCGTTTCTCAAGACAAGTTAATCCTTGGGGAAGCAATAAAAAAAGCGGAACTTACGGTTGGGTTGCCAAAGTATAAACCAAATATTGGGGAGGATTTACTTATGGACGCAGTGCAGGATTTACTTATTTTATGTGAGAAATAATCTATTTGTTTATTTCGTTCATTGCCAAACTAATTCCTAAAGAAACAAACTTTTTTACGGCATCAGCACTCTTGGAGATAATTTCCTTGAGTTGCTTATTTTCCTCTTCGCTCCATTCTCCAAGAACATAATCAACTTGTATCCCTTTTTGTTCTGGTCGACTTATGCCCACTCTTAGCCTGGGATACTCAGTACCATTTAGCACAGCCTGGATATCCTTAAGCCCATTGTGCCCACCGTCACTTCCCCGGGGTTTCAAACGGACCGTTCCAAAATCAAAATTCAAATCATCTACAATAACCAGTAAATTGGTTTTGTCAATTTTTTCTTTCTGCATCCAGTAATTAACAGCCTTCCCACTTAAATTCATATAGGTGGTAGGTTTTACTAAAATGAGCTGTTTCCCTTTATACTTTATTCTGGCTATATGCGCCAGTGTTTCATTTTGAAATGAAACACTGGCGGCATTGGCTAGCTCATCTACCACTTTGAAACCAATATTATGCCTGGTTTCAGCATATTCAGCCCCTTTATTTCCAAGGCCAACAATTAAATACTTCATGAAGTGAAAATTAAACAGCTACATTGTGCTCTCTTAAAGCATCATTAAGTGATACTTTTTTATCTGTTGATTCTTTCCGTTTTCCAATGATTAACGCTGCAGGAACCTGGTATTGCCCGGCTGGGAATGTTTTTTTGTAACTACCAGGAATGACTACTGATCCCGGGGGTACGTATCCTTTGTGTGTTATTGGTTCTGTGCCAGTTACATCAATGATGTGTGTGCTTTTGGTTAATACCACATTAGCTCCCAAAACAGCTTCTTTTCCTACCCTTACCCCCTCAACGACAATACATCGGGAGCCAATAAAACAATCGTCTTCAATGATAGTAGGGGTTGCTTGGAGGGGTTCCAGGACGCCGCCAATGCCAACGCCACCACTTAAATGCACATTTCTTCCAATTTGGGCGCATGAACCTACCGTTGCCCAGGTATCAACCATCGTGCCGCTTCCAACCCATGCGCCAATGTTTACATAAGAAGGCATTAAGATAACCCCTTTTTCTAAAAATGATCCATGTCTTGCAATCGCATGTGGAACGACACGAACTCCCTGTGAAGCATACCCTTTCTTTAAGGGAATTTTGTCGTGAAACTCAAATGGGCCAACTTCTATCGTTTCCATTTCACTAATGGGAAAATATAGTACCACCGCTTTTTTTATCCATTCATGGACTAGCCAGTTTCCTGACTCGTCAGGCTCGGCAACACGCAATTTGCCTTTATCCAGTTGTTCAATAACAGAGAAAATAGCTTCTTTTGTGCCGCTTTCTTTTAAAAGCTCCCTGTTATCCCAGGCAGATTCAATGATTTGCTTCTCGTTAAGCATTCTTTATTTGTTTGGGTATTAATTAAAATTCTAACCTGGCTAAACGAAGTCTTCCCCGCCTTTCACTAGGTATGATTATACGCTGGGCATTTACCTGTAAGGCATCTTTAAAACGAAGTCTTATCTTTTGATTTTCAGTACTTAAAATACTTTTTCGTTCCGATTTTCCATCGCCTCTTAGTAAATATTCACTTACCGTATTCTCATATTTTATCTCATCATTGAAAAGAAGATGCAATTTTTCAGGCGTCCGAAATATGAAAAAAGAGGAAAATGCCCCCATGTCATCCTGAGAATATTGTTTCTTGTACAGTATGGACTGCCAATGAAATTCGCCATCCGGATTAATAGCTATGATGAATATATCGTTGTAATAATAATCTATTATGCTGCGGCTGAAATTATCATACATCATCCGGTTCATGTTATTAATCCGCCGCTCCATGTCCTGCGATTCTTCACCTATAATTAAAAGACCCCCGTCATGTCTTAAAATAAGATCAGCTATGTTAATATTCATTATGCCCCGGTTATTTCTCGAATCTTTACCCTCTAAATCTGAAACAAACCGGTCGTTGAATGTCTGTAATTTTGCCTTTTCTAAAATGCCCTCAGGACTAAGATTTACAAGAAAATATCCCTCCGCTTTTTCAGGATTCCTATTATAGTAGAATCCCGAAGCAATTAATTTTTTATTCAGATTATCGAATATGAAGCGTGCATCATATACCACTTTTTCCCCTAAATGTATCGTTGAAATTTTAGGGCCAGATTGTCCTTTACCATAAATGATTAGCCTGAAATGACCCTCCTCCCTTCTTTGTTTATATACACTTTCCTGGATGAAAGAATACATATTCCCTTCGTTGTCAATGGTTACAGACATTGGATTGTCAAAATTACTGTAGCTGTCAATGACTATTCGTTTCTCCCATAGCAAGTCCATCGTCTCATTGTCAAGCACAAAAGCGTGTAACTCATTTCCTTTGTCAATCGCATAAAACAAAACCTTATTCTTGTCCTCAGATATAACCATTTCATATTCCGGAAAGAATACAATAAAACCCATGTTAATTAAGGTGACTGAGTCTTTCAGGTTCGCTGAAGCGTCATATCTGTGTGCACGTAAATAGGTGTCTCCTTGTTGCCTGACTTGATAGATAAGTGTAAAATCGCTTTCTCTGACGTTGTAACCCATGATTCCGATCTGCTTCTTCTCGAAATTTAATTCCTTTGTCCAGGAATTTCTCATCTGTTCATCAAAGCCCGAAATTTCATATTTTAGGCCAATGGTACTCATCATTAATGCGTTACCCTTTATTTCACCTAAAATATCGTACTTTACCTCACTTCGCAAAGGAATTTCATCAGAAACAATTAGTTTCTGGCCAAATCCATAAAAATAAATCAATGTTCCAATAAAAGTCGCTATCCATTTCATATTCATAAATATAACTTTTTTCGACGTAATTATTTCCGCCAAAGGAAACGGTTTATTTAAATAAGTAACTTTATCCTATTATTGTTCAGATAAACGTCAAATTGTATGAAAATCTTTCCCGCTTTATTTATTTTTTGTTCTCTTTGGTTCGCTTCTATAGCTGAAAATAGTCCAACCTGGTTGAGATATTCGGCTATTTCGCCCGATGGCAATTCAATAGTTTTTACCTATAAAGGTGATCTTTGGCTCGTTCCAACGCTGGGTGGTGAAGCAGTGCCTCTTACTTTTCACGAGGCTCACGATTTTATGCCAGTTTGGTCAAATGATAGCAAAACTATCGCCTTTTCATCCGATAGATACGGTAATTTCGATATTTTTACCGTTTCTGTAAACGGGGGTACACCAAAAAGGTTAACCTATCATTCCGCTCCAGATTATCCTTACGAGTTTACAACCGATAATAAATCTATTATTTTTGGTTCCGCACAAAAGGATCTGGCTGAAAATCGCCAGTTTCCAACAGGTTCACAACCAGAACTATATAAAGTACCTCTAACAGGCGGGCAGGTTCAGCAAGTATGGACAACCCCGGCAGAAGATATTTCTATCCATAAAAATGGAAATCTTTGGGTTTATCACGATAAAAAAGGGGGAGAAAATACCTGGAGGAAACACCATGTTTCATCTATAGCCAGAGATTTGTGGCTCTTTAATCAACAACTGAATAAACATACTAAATTAACGGCTTTCCCTGGGGAGGACAGAAATCCTGTCTTTTCAGCCGACGGTAAATCGGTGTTTTATTTAAGTGAGCAATTTGGTTCTTTCAATGTCTGTAAATTAACCTTGGATAACCCTTCAAAAGTAACGCAGGTTACCAAATTTACTAAACATCCTGTTCGATTCCTCACTCAATCCGATGCAGGAATACTCTGTTTTAGTTTTGATGGTAGTATCTATACCTTGAAAGATGGGGGTTCTCCAAAATTAGTAGATGTTAAAATCTCAAATGAAAATAGAAAGAATAATGAGCAAATTCTCTCCGTTAAAGGTGGCGTGCGTGGTATGGCAGTTTCACCCGACGGAAAAGAAGTGGCTTATATCTATCGCGGTGAAGTGTTTGTTTCCTCTGTGGAAGGGGGTATGACAAAACAAATAACAAAAACACCTGAACAGGAGGTTTCCGTTAGCTTCTCTCCCGACGGAAAGTCGCTGGTTTATGCTTCAGAAAGAGGGAACCGCTGGCAAATTTTTGAATCTTCCAGAATTCGCGCTGAAGAACTTTATTTCTCTTCTTCTACCTTGCTTGCTGAAAAAATTCTTTTTACAAATACAAATAATTGCTACCAACCCCTATTTTCCCCAAATGGCAAAGAATTGGCATTTATTGAAAATAGAATGACCTTGAAAATTTGGAATAAGGAAAGTGGCCAGTTTAGAACTATCTTAGGACAAGACCATCTATTTGCTATGGGTGAAAATGACCAGTATTTTGCATGGAGTCCCGATAATAAATGGTTGATCTTTGATTATAGCCTGCCAGGTTCCGCCGTTGGGGAAATTGGCTTAGTGGCCGTAGATGGTAAATCAAAACCAATTAACATCACGGAAAGTGGCTTCCAGGATTTTAATGCCAAATTTGCTCTCGCCGGGGAAGCTATCTTTTGGTTTAGTAATAGAGATGGTTTGAAGTCTGTTGCTCAAAGTGGTAACAGTCAGTTGGATATATATGCTATTTATCTTACAAAAGAGGCATTTGATAAGTATAATTTGTCTAAAGAGGAATTTGCCCTGGCTAAAGAAATGTCCGATAAGAAATTAAAAAGAGATTCTACTGCAAAAAAAGATTCCTTGAACCTCCTGCAAATTGATTGGGAAAATATAGCGAGTCGTAAAGTGAAATGGACCTTAAACTCTACCTCAATCTCTGATGCTGTCGTTAGTAAAGACGGAGAAACACTTTATTATCTGGCCAGATACGAAAAAGGGTTTAATCTGTGGTCCCTGAATCTTAGAACTAAGGAATCAAAAATTGTCTCAAATCTTAATGCTTCCAGTGGAAATTTAACCTGGGATAAGGATTTTAAAAATATTTTCTTAAATGCTTCCGGTGGTATAATGAAAATTAATCCTGAATCTGGTAAACAGGAATCTGTCTCCATTCAGGGTGAAATGGTCCTGGATGTGGCCGCTGAGAGATTATACATGTTTCATCACGTTTGCAGAAAAACGGAAAGTACTTTTTATACCCAGTCTTTTCATGGTGTTCCTTGGAATGATTATAAAACAGATTATTTAAAGCATCTTCCCCATATCTCTAATGGACATGAATTTGCAGAACTGCTCTCAGAATTGTTGGGCGAATTGAATATTTCTCACAGTGGCGCAAGATATTCCAATGCCACACCGCAAGATGATGAAACTGCCTCTTTTGGTGTTTTCTTCGATCCTTCTTTTGTGGGAAATGGTTGGAAAATTAAAGAGATAATCGTCGGCGGTCCATTAGATAAGGCTGCCCTAAAAATTACGCCTGGCGCCATCATTACCAGTATTGACGGACTTCTTTTCGATAAAAATCAGGATATGGCCGCTTTCCTAAATAGAAAGGCTGGTAAAAATGTGCTCATTTCAGTGCAAGATTCCGACAAATCAGTGGAAATGGTCGTGCAACCTATCAGTCTGGCAGAAGAAAGTCGTCTGCTTTACAAAAGATGGGTGAAGAAAAATCAAGATGAGGTAGATAGATTGTCTTCAGGTCAGCTAGGTTATATTCATATTCCTGGAATGAGCGACGGCGCTTATAGAACGGTCTTTGAGGAAACTATGGGTAAATTTTTTAATAAAAAAGCGCTGGTAGTAGATACACGATTCAATGGCGGCGGTGATTTAGTAGCTGACCTGGCCACTTTCTTTTCAGGTAAAAAATTTATGGATTATGCCGTCGATAATAGAAGCGCTGGTTTCGAACCTAACTTTAGATGGACTAAACCTATCATCTCACTGGCAAATGAGGCTAATTATTCCGATGGTCACTGTTATGCCTATATGATCAAAGAATTAAATCTTGGAAAATTAGTGGGTCAACCTATTCCCGGTACTTGTACCTTCGCTGGTTGGGAAGTCCTCCAAGATAATGCCATCCGTTGGGGTGTTCCCTCTTTGGGCGTAAAAGGAACAGACGGGAAGTATCTCGAAAATGCTCAAACTTATCCTGATGTTACCGTTTGGAACGATTTTGATAAAATTTCAACAGGAAAAGATCAGCAACTGGAAGAGGCTATTCGCTTGCTTTTGGCCGAGTTAAAGTAATGTAAAGAGTTGTCCTCCAGAGCAAAAGACTAATTTGGAATGATCTTTTGCCATGGAGGACAACGTTTTTATAAACAACAACGATTTATTTCTTTTTACTTATTTGAACAGAATATCGAAGGTTGATGAGGTAATCAGCAAAAGCAGCGTCTCCGTTCCGGAACTGACCTGTTAGTTTAGATGTCTCTATGTCAGTAACACTTTGTGGCCTGCTTCTTCTCACCGCAATAGGCACACTTAACTGAATATTCGTACCTCCTTTCATATAATTTATTCCCGGCTCAAGAGAAATGATACTCCCAGGTCTCCTGAATCCCAAACTTCCACCCAATATATCTCTAACGGGAACGCCTTCATATCGTGCGCCTATAATGCCAGAAAAACCTTTTTGATTACTACCCGTCATAAGCCCTGCCCGAAAACTATATTGATCGGTAACAGACATGATGGATTCGTTTTTTAATATCGGGTTTAACGTTTCTCTAAAAGTACGAACGCCATTCATCTCTCTTGGATTTGAAAGATAATAACCAGTAATATAACCAGTTATACCTGAAAAAATGGATTGGTAATATTGAAAATCCAAGGATATTCCAAAGCCTCCATCTCCCGGTTGTATAGATTGATCCACAGGACGAACCTCGGAACCACCATTCGGACCCACATTGTAAAACAGATCCAATGCCTGGTAATTTCCCGTAGGTAGTTTTATAGAGAAACCAGCCGCTAAGGCATGCTTTTTTCTTCCTGGTGCTACTAACCAATAGCCAAGACCAGCCCGAATATCTCCCAAACCTCTGGAAAAGCTAGTTCTTCTCTCTTTTCGACCATGTTCGTATAAAGAGGATCTCGTGTTAATGACAAATGGAATATCACCGGTCAAGAACAGCCGTTCTGTAAGCCCTCCTTGTATTCCAAGATTAAATGCGCTGGTGTGATTGATAACCTCCGTTCCATTCGCTACTCTGTCCGCTTCTTCCTGCAGTCCTTTGAAATGACGAAACGATTTAAAATATCGAAAATCTCCGGAAATATTCCATGCTCCTTTTAATCCTGCCTCAGCATGGCTGTTAGGATTTAAACATGATCCAACGCCTCTTATGGCAACACATCCCTGACCTTGTAAGGAAAAGTTTGTAAGGATTATTGAAAAAATTAAGATAAGATGTAATTTCATTTTCAAAGGTGATTTTATATTACAAATGTCGGTTTTGTCTCCGGATATTGAGGCTAATGAAAAACGATTAAAAGCGAATGATAGGTTAATGTTTCTTTGTACTTACTCTTTTGTCTTATTTTACATCATTAATAGATTTTAGCACATCTTAAATAAGGGTTTCTTGAAACGTTTTTATTTCGGTTTAATTTTGTTTAGCCTTATTGGTTTAGGTGTAGTCCAATACAGGTTTTTTATACTCAGTTTGCAATTAGCTAATGCCAAATATTCTATTCAATTAAATGAAACTTTGAGCTTGGTCGGTAAGTATTTATATTTGGAAACACCTCTGACCACACTGGTTTCCTCAGGCTTTAAAGGAAAAATAGCTAATTATGAACCAAATAAAATGTATAATAATGCAGCGGCGATCCAATTAGAGCAGTTTTTAAGAAAACGATTTGAAAAGGTCGGAGTAAATGTAGATTTCGCCTTCGCATTATATAATACGCAGAACAATGAGATCTTACTCAAATCATCAGATTATTCAAAAATTGCTCCTCCTGATTTTTCTGAGCCTCTGGACGGCTTCTTACCTTATCAATGTGATTGCACTCTAAGCCTTTATATTCAAAACAAAAATCTGGTTCAATATTTTTTAGCAGAGTCAAAATATATTTATCTCCCCGCATTAATCTTAATATTCTTGCTGTTGATTGGAGGAATTGGTGCCTTTGTTGTTTATGAAAAAGTACAATTTCAGGCAAAATCAAAGCAAGATTTTTTTAACTTCCTGACCCATGAATTAAAAACACCCGTTTTTACTATGTCTATTGCTTCTAAAATGTTAGAAAATTATAACCTCAATGAGAAAGCCTTAGAAGCAGTTCATATTATTAAAACTGAAAATAATAAACTGAAAATTCAGATTGAGAGAATTTTGGAAATGGTGGTCGCTGATAAATCTATACCCCAATTGGAAAAAGTGAATATAGACCTATCTCCATTTTTCTTGAGCCTGGCAAATGATTTTTCTACTCAGATTAGCCAGGACTCATCCGTCTGTTTTACTCACCAGATAGATCCATTTTCTCGATGTATATTAGCGGATAAACACTACTTTCAGAACGTTTTTATGAACCTTCTGGAAAATGCAAAAAAATTTAAAACGGGTGTCGTAAATATTCAGCTTTTCGTAAAATATGTTAATGATGAAGTTATTATTGATATTATTGACGATGGGTGGGGCATTGAAAATAAATTCCAAAAGTTGATTTTTAAACCTTTTTTTAGAATAAAACAGTCAGCAAATGTTCAAGGCTATGGCCTTGGTCTGAGTTATGTAAAAAAAATGATTAAGTTTCATCAAGGTAAATTAATTTTGCATTCAGCGCTTGGTAAAGGGAGTAAATTCACCATAATTTTACCTTTAATTAAAGACTAACTATATGATTTATAAGGTCTTATTGGTTGAGGATAATGAAAATTTAGGCTATATGTTGAAAGAATACCTGGGCATGAAAAATTTTCATATAGATTGGGTTACCTCAGGAAGTACGGCTAAGATTTTTCTGAAAATCAATAAACCAAATTTAATTATTCTAGATGTCGGTCTGCCCGATATAGATGGTTTTCAATTGGCGCAATGGATAAAAATGGAGTGTCCTTCTATCCCTTTCTTATTCCTTACTGCCAGGGTTTTGAAAATTGATGTTTTAAAAGGTTTTAATCTAGGAGCAGAAGATTATATTAAAAAACCTATTGATGAGGAAGAATTAGTGATGAGGATGATCGCTATTTTAAATAGAACGAGCAAAGAATCTGTTATTCCAACTTCCAATCTAATCATTGGCTTGTATCATTTTAATAAAAACACAAGAATTTTATCTTCCCCAAATGGAGAGAGAAGATTGACAGCTATGGAATCAAAACTATTGGTCATGCTGTCCAATAAGTTGAATCAAGTGGTGGAAAGATCCCTTTTGTTAAATGAAATATGGGGAAATGATGACTATTTTTCAAGAAAAAGTATGGATGTTTTCATTTCCCGCTTACGTAAGTATTTGGCGGAAGACCAAAATATTAAACTTTTAAATGTTCATAATACTGGTTTTATTTTGAACCTCGAATCCGAAACGGTTCAATAATCCAGCAAATTCTTTTGGTGAAAATACCGTATGATTCGATACATTAACAATCCGGCAGGCCCAAACATAAAAGTAAATAGAAAACAGGGCACTAAAAACACCTGTTTTATATTTGCCTTTTGCCCATTGTCCAATATATAAAGTCCTACCATGAGGTCAAAAGCTAAGTAGTGAATCCAGCCAAGTAAAACAGCTTGTTCACTTTGAAATAAGGTCATTAATCCTTGTAAAGTGCTGAATTCTTTGAAATCGTCCATTTGGAAAGTGGAAAATACCATCCAGGAGTAAACCACAGATAATAGAAAAATCGTGAAGCCAAATACGATTCTTCGGGTGTATTTCATATTAGGTAAAAATATAATAAATAACCAGGTGAGTAAGGCAAGTAAATTGACTGATTGGAAGGCTTGAGTATAATTCATTTTTTAGCGGTTTTTTTTGTTTAAATAGGATTGATAATATTCAAATACCTGGTTGTCGCCCATACCAAGGTTTGGAAAAAAGAGGGAAAACGCCTTGAATAGTTCCTGAAAATTATCAATGCCTCCCTGGATTAATTCTTCTACTTTTTGCTGGGCTATTCCTTTTCCTTCTTTGGGAAATAAGGCAGCCCACATATTGATAGATTCTGTAATCATCGGAAATCCTACAGAGTTCAATACATTTAAGTTACTTAATCCTTCAATGTCCGAATTTTTGCACAGATTCCATAAAGATATGGCCATTTTGAATTCTTCTTCTTTCAAATATACAGGCTCATATTGAGCGTTCGCTAAAAATGTAGCCGGATAATGCCCAAATGTCTCTTCAGAAGGGTATGCTGGCGGATAAATGATTCCTATTTTCGATACTATTTTTTTTTGACAAATAAAATCAAGCAAAAACCAAACATTTATTTGACAAAACAAATCGGTGCCAAACCAAAATAGTATGGTGTCCTCCTTCTTCGCCTTTGTAAGCTTTTCCAGGGGTACAACTGTTTTTTTCTCATAATCTATCAAGGAAACTTTCCAAAAATCAGCGCGTATTTTCCAAAATTCCTCTAAAAAAAGATCGGCTCCCAGAGGTCCATATAGAAGTGCTTCATTCATGACGACCTTTTCTCCCTTTATTTGGGTTGGGAATTTTTCATACAAGCACATACCATTCAGGATATGGTATTCCATGTTATCTTTTTATAGTTTTTTCGTAAAGATTAATCCAATCGGAAGGGCTCATTTTCTGAATCAGTTCTCCTATGAGTTCATAAGGTATTTGTTGTTTAAATCGTACGCAGCTCTTCCCCATATCTAATTTGGATGTTGCGTGTTTTGGATATTCTGCCTGAAACCACTCAAGTAATAAGGGGTCAGCATATAGGCCAAAATGATAAAAACCAATAAAATTTTTCTGAATGCCAATATTTAAAAAGGGCAAGGGTAGCTGCGGTTGGCTATGATATCCTGCCGGGTACATTGATTTTGGAACTACGTAGCCAATCATATCATAAATGATGCATTCCTCAAATCCTTCAGGTAAATGTTGAAGAATGGTTTCCCTTAATTTGATAAAGGATTCTCTTTTTTCAATAGGAATTAATGATATATATTCTTCCGGATGATTTGAAACAATTTTCATTTCCCTGAGATTTTTTTTACCGTGAACCGCAGACCTTTATTTTTGTTTAAAGATAAAAATATTAAAATGAAAAAATCATTGCTTCTGCTTTTCGGTGCTTTTCTAATTACTTTTAACAGTTGTGCTCAAAATGTGGGTAAAAAAGACAAACAAAGAGAAAAATCTCCAACAGGAGTGATGAGAATCAGTGATTATATAAAAGGCAAAAATCTGGATAATCTAAGTGTAGCAACTTTTGCCGGAGGTTGCTTTTGGTGCACAGAAGCTTCATTCGACAGACTAAATGGCGTGGTAGCTGTGATAAGTGGATACACAGGCGGTTCATTGGATTATCCAACGTATGAGGAAGTTTGCGCGGAAAATACCGGTCACGCTGAAGCGGTAAATATTTATTTCGATCCCGAGATTATTTCTTTCGAAAACTTATTAAAAGTATTTTTTGTAGCTCATGATCCAACTACACTAAACAGACAAGGGCCAGATAGAGGTGAAAGTTATCGCTCTGCAATATTTTATCATGGATTAACACAAAAACAGGCTGCTGACAAATATATTAATGAACTTACAGCAACTAAAAGTTTCTTCTCACCTATTGTAACTCAAGTGACGGAAGCTAAAGAATTTTGGGCGGCTGAAGAATATCACCAAAACTATTACCCTCAAAATCCTTATCAACCTTATATTTTAAGTGTTTCTAAACCAAAAGTGGAAAAGGTTGAAAAAACCTTTTCCACTTGGCTCAAAGATAAAAGGAGCAATTAATATTGATCGCCTAATGCAAACACCACAGGGCGTTTCATCCATCCTCCACGAGTAAAATCAGGGAATGGTTGGGGAGCGCTGCCTGCAGCAATGGATTGTTCCGATAATGGCGTAATGGCCATCCAAACGGCTGCATCATAAACATCTATAGGAGCAGGTTCGTTGGTTTTGGCTGCTTCAACAAAGGCATGTAGTAAGAAAAAATCCATACCGCCATGCCCGGCACCAGTTGCTTGTGCCTCATATTTTTTCCAAAGAGGATGGTCATATTTGGTTAAATACGTTTCTGCTGCATCCCATTGGTGCGGCTTGGCACTAACCCCCTCAATATAAAGGGATTTATTAACATCCATCCATATTCCCTTGGTTCCTTGTACCCGGAATCCTAACGAATAGGGTCTGGGTAAATTCGTGTCGTGATAAAGAGTGATTGTTTCGCCATTGGCCGTTTTGATAAGGGTCGTGACTACATCGCCTAAGGCAAATTCAACTTTTGCATTAGGATGATTATCTCCTCCTTTCGGATGATTTACGACATAATCATGTAATCCCATCGCCTTAGACGATATGGAAGTCAGATAAAGGAAGCGGTTTCCTCTATTTATATTAAGATAATTAGCCACTGGACCAACACCATGCGTTGGATAAAGATCTCCGTTTCGGCTGACAGAATGTTGAGTCCTCCATTTGGCTTCACTAAAGGCATTTTCGCCAAACTCTACGCCGTTATGGGGAGCTGTTGCAGCATTAAATTTTACATTTCTCAGGTCGTGCTGATACCCACCTTCCAGATGGATTAAATCGCCGAACATCCCTTGACGAACCATATTTAAAACGGCCATCACGTCACGTCGGTAACAAACATTTTCAAGGAAAAATAAATGGCTTCCCGTTTCCTCGTGGACATGAACCATTTCCCAGCATTCCTCTACTGAAAAAGCACCGCATACCTCAACGCCCGTATATTTTCCTGCTTTCATGGCTGCTACGGCCATTTTTGAATGCCATTCCCAGGGTGTTGCAATAATTACAGCATCAAGGGGGGCCTTCTTTAACATATTCAAATAATCATTTTCCCCTTTATCGTACACCTCAACCGGTTTTCCTCCTTTTTTCTCAATGATTGCTTTAGAGCGCTTAATCATATCGGGATCAATATCGGCAATAGCTGTAACAACGCAATCTTTTCTGTCTAAGGCAAGACTTAAATGCCCCTGACCACGCAAACCCACCCCAATAAAACCAATGCGCAAGGGATTTGCTTCGCTTTTTATGCTATTCCTTATTTTTGACTCTTCCGATACATCTCCCGTTGTAGAAGCTTTCACAACACTACCTAAAGTTAATGCTGCTCCAGTGGCAGCTGCTCCACGCAAGAAAGCGCGGCGATTCCATTTTTCACTCATTTTTTAGTTGATTTATCCTTAACTTACAAAGTACGAATAGTTTTGTATTAAGCAATATTAAAAAAGGTCTTTTTTTACCAATTAAAAAGATAAATGACGATTAAACTTTTATTAAACAGGAATATCAAAGAGTAAATTTTTTATGAAACAATTGTTTATTCTCCCCTTTTTATTTCCCTGTTTCATTTTTATGAACGCACAGACTGTCATTCATGAAGAAATGTTGGGCAGGCCAACCAATGAATCCATAACATTGCAGATTATCTTTTTAGAAGCAGCGGAAGTTGCCATCCAATATGGTTTGTCACCCGCAAATTATACTAGCCAATCACCTTGGAAAATATATCAGGCAAATGAACCTGCAGAAATTATATTGAATAATTTATTAGCTAATTCTACTTATTATTATCGCGTAATACATAGGAAATTAGGAGAAAATATTATTCTGACGAGAAAACAGGGCCAGTTTGTTACTCAAAGACCAAAAGGTACTCCTTTCTCCTTTGTTATTCAGGCTGACCCACATTTAGATGAACAAAGTGACAGTGCTGTTTATAAAAGATGCCTTCTAAATCAGCTAGAGGATAACCCCGATTTTATGGTAGATTTAGGTGATGTCCTTATGGCAGATAAACTAAAAAATGCATCCAATATAATTACAAGGGATACAATAGCTTTTAGGGCAAAGTTAATGCGTGATTACTATGCAATACAGTCACATGCAGTTCCAATGTTTTTTGTTTTGGGAAATCATGAAGGTGAAAGTGGCTGGTCAAGAAACGGAACAGCAAACAATGTGGCGGTTTGGGGAACCTTGGAAAGGAAGAAATATTTCCTGAATCCAAGTCCAGATTCTTTTTATTCAGGTGATAATACAAAACATGATTTTGTTGACTTAAGAGAGAATTATTATGCATGGGAATGGGGGGATGCCCAATTTATAGTTCTTGATCCATATTGGTACACTAATGTGAAACCTGATTCTTTAAATGGTTGGCGTTGGACATTGGGTAAAACTCAATATGATTGGTTGAAAACTACGCTCGAGTCTAGTAAAGCTACTTTTAAATTTGTTTTTTCTCACCAATTGGTAGGAGGTGATAAGAATGGAAGAGGTGGAACTGAATTTGCAGAATTTTATGAGTGGGGAGGTAAAAATTTAAATAAAACTCCTGGATTTACCCAAAATAGACCAAATTGGTATAAACCAGTCAGAGAATTATTAAAAGAAAACAAAGTCAATATATTTTTTCATGGACATGATCATTTTTTTGGAAAACAAGAAAAAGACTGTTTGATTTATCAGGAAGTTCCACAACCAAGTCATCCTAATTTTTCAAATGTTAATTATGCTAAGGAATATGGTTATTTCGAAGGTTTGATTCTCCCAAATTCTGGTCATTTAAGAATAAATGTTTCTCCAGATGGGGTAAAGGTGGAATATGTTAAGGTTTATTTACCGAAAAATGAAACAGCCAATAGAAAAAATAAAGATATAGCTGCAACTTATTACATTCCAAAGAACTATTGTTATGATTCTATCTCCACAGGGATCCCTGTTTTGTGGAATGCCAATTATTCAGATGAACTAGTATATCCTAATCCTGCAAATGAATCTGTCACTTTTTCTTTTTCACTTCGACAGGTAGAAAAATTAACCCTAAAAATATTAGATGTTAATGGCAAGGAAGTTAAAAATATACTAAATGGGAATGCTGTTTATCCAGGAAATTATCAAATAGAATGGAATGGTCAAAATGACAACGGGCAGTTGCTTCCAGGTGGAATCTATATGTATCAAATCCATAATGAAAAAGATATTATTAGTACCGGAAAAATTATCCTAGTGAGATAAGAGTAATTCCCTAACCCTTTTGCGTATTTTGAATCCTTAAAGTAGCTAATGCCGCAAAAATTAATAGTACGCCAGCAAATAAAATAGCCTTACCTGGGTCATTATTTAAAAAGTTTTTTGATATAAAACCGAAGGTAAGCGTTTGAAAAATCATAGGAATAACAATCATCATATTGATGATACCCATATAAACACCATACCTCTCCTTTGGAATATCATTTACTACAAGTAAATAAGGAACACCCATCATGCTGGCCCAAGCGACCCCAAAACCAGTCATGGGGGCGAAAAGCAGGTATTTGTTTTCAATAAACGGGAAAATTAACAGACCTCCGCCTGCCAACAACAAACAGATAAAGTGAACTTGCTTTGCCCCAAACTTATTGGCTAATCCGACTAACCCAAAAGCCGATAAAAAAGTGACCACATTATACCAGCCGTTGACCAGTCCTGTCCAACCTACCGCCTCTTCATATAAAACTTTATTTAAGGACGGAGAGGTTTTCCATACAGATTGAGCAATGCTTTTTGCTGCATTTTGCCAATAACAAAATAAAGCATACCACTGAAATAAATATATTAACGCCAATTTCCACATCACAGGTGGCATAACGATAATAGCCTCAATGATTTCTAAGTTTTGAGCAAATACAACACGTAAAAATTTATTCTTTTCCGTTCTGTCAATGATATCCCGTAGTAATTTGGGATAAAATAAGGCAGGTATTAACAGTATAATCAGTATGACAAAGGCTAATAAAGTGGTTATAATGGATAGGAAAAATTGAACAACCGGGTGAGGCATGCCCTCATTTTTTCGCTTGATCCAGGCTATTTCTTCTTCAGAAGGTGGAATTTCAGGCGTTTTATACATACTCCATGCAACAGAACCTATCGAACAAACTGTCCCTAAAAAGAAAGAGGCATACACCCAATTTGGTAAAGATCCTGAACGCCCTGGGATATATATCTGAAAAACAAAAAGAGAGATATTTGCCAAAGTAATACCCAAACCCGTAAAAAAACTCTGGGAAAGAAAGCCTGTACCATATTGTTCTTCGGGTAGTTTGTCTGCAATAAAAGCCCTGTATGGTTCCATCGCAGTATTATTGGCGGCATCTAAGACCCATAATAAACCCGCAGCCATCCATAAAGTACTGCTGAACGGATAAATAAATAAACAAATACTACAAAATATCGCGCCTATAAAAAAATAAGGCTTCCTCCGTCCATATTTGGGATGCCAGGTTTTATCACTCAAGGCACCAATAATCGGCTGAATTAATAATCCTGTCATTGGACCGGCTAGGTTTAATAGCGGAATCTGGTCGGGTTGTGCACCCAACATATCATATATTGGATTTACAGCACTTTGCTGAAGGCCAAAACTGTATTGAATACCAAAAAAACCAACGTTCATGTTGATTATTTGGGAGAAAGATAATCTGGGTTTAGTCATTTTTCTTCAGGTTTAAACAGCTGCAAAAGAAATGGCATTTTCATCCCATTCCATAGATTGATTGATTGCGGACATTACTTCCTCAGGTTGATGCACAAAGGTCCACATTTCAGCATGCATAGGTCTTAAAAACTTTTCTTCAACACATCGTTCAAGCATCTGTATCAGTGGGTCGTAGTAACCATTTGTATTTAAAATAATAATGGGCTTCGTAAATTGACCCAATCTCTTCAATGTAATAGCCTCTAATAATTCCTCCAATGTTCCGGTTCCTCCTGGAAGCGCTATCAATGCATCAATATTTTCAAGAAATTTTGCCTTTCGCTCGTGCATTGTTTTCGTGAATTCTATATCCGTTACGCTTTTATGAGCCCATTCTACCTCATTCATAAATTGAGGCATAATTCCTTTTATTTGTCCGCCCTGCGCTAAAACGGTATCCGCAAGTTTTCCCATTAATCCGTGACCACCTCCCCCATAAATTACCTGAACCTTTGAATTTACTAAGATCTTTGCCAATCTTTCGGTTGCATCAAAATAAACCTCATCGATTTTAGAGCTCGATGCACAGTAAATACATATTCGCATTTTATTGAAATTTTAATGTGACAAAATAACTTTTTTGTCGCAGCATTTAATTCATTTATCCATTTTATTTTTCGAACATGGGAACTAAACTCTTTTGACCCTTTCAGGTTACTATAAGTTCACAACTTTAATAATGGTTAAATTCCTATCCTTTTCATTCTTCGTCTTCTTGATGTTCTTTCAATTGGACGCTCAATCTTTAAAATTCGTAGTTAAAGATAAAAGCAAAGAACCACTTATTGGCGCCACTGTACAGATCATTAGGGCAAACGATTCCTTAACCCTGAACGATGTCACGGATATTAATGGGATAGCCCAGTTTCCGAAAATGAGTCCAGGTATTTATACCATATATGCTAATTATATCGGGTTTAAAGAAAATATTTCGAATATAAGGGTAGAAAAAAATGCATATAATCTGGATATTATTTTAGAAGAATCAGCCTTAGATCTCGGTGAAGTTACTATCGTAGCTAAACGTCCGCTAATTACTCAGGAAGATGATAAGATGATTATCGATCCTGAACCTTTAGCAGAAAGTAGTATGAGTACTTTAGAGGTCCTTGAAAAAACACCCGGCCTTTTTGTCGATCAGGACGGGAATATTTTTTTGAATAGTGCCAGTCCTGCTATTGTTTACATAAATGGGAGAGAACAGAAAATGAGCGCTCAGGATATTGCCTCCATTTTGAGGAGCTTACCCCCAGCAAGTATTCTTAAAATTGAGGTATTGAGAACGCCTTCCGCAAAATTTGATGCCGCAAGTTCAGGGGGTATTGTAAATGTTGTGTTAAAAAAAGGAGTTAAAATTGGCCAGAATGGTTCCATAAATTCTTCTATGAATCAAGGTGTTTATGGAAATCAATCCATTGGCTTTAATCTCAATAATGGAGGCGAAAATCAGGCTTCTTACCTAAATTTAAATTATCTTAAAAGAGATGGACTAGATGAACTGAATTCATCGAGGAATGGCACTTTAGGCTCCATGATTAAACAAAATGCTAAAACACGAACGCCTGGCTCTCAAGGATTTATTGGCTTTGGACTTAATAGGGATATAAAAAAACAATGGAATTTTAGTGCCGATACAAGAATTAACTTAAATACAAGTGAGTCTGCTGCAGAAAATTTAACACGCATTCAATCCGTTGAAAATCAAATTCTTTCAGAAAATCTAAATTCAATAGATAACGAAAACCGTTTTACAGGCCTAAATCAAGACCTTGGTTTAAATTTTAAAAATGATAGCACAAAATTAGAATGGGATACAAAAATTAGCTTGACTTACAGTCATAACAATGCAGTTCAATTCTATAATTCTATGTTTTCATCTCCCATTGTCAAAATTATTGAGGGAAATGGTGATGCCGTTCAAAAAAGAAAATTTCTTCTCGCTCAAAGTGATCTTACCCTCAATTTACCTTTGTCGATAAAAATGGAGTCGGGTTTTAAAGGTACTTTTCAAAATTTTGAAAGCCAGGCAGATTATTTTATTAATGTAAATAATGTAAGTAAAGTTGACCCAATAAGAACAAATGCTTTTAAATATACAGAAAATATTACGTCGGCTTATGTTCAATTTTCAAAATCTTTACCAGGAAACATTAGATTAAAATCAGGAGTAAGAGCAGAAAATACCTTTATGAACGGGGAACAGAAAATTCCTTATGATACAAGTTTTCTAATTCAACGATTGGATTTCTTTCCCTATTTATATGTTAGTAAACCTATTTTTAAAATAGCCAATTATGAATTAAATGCATTCTTAATTTATAGAAGAACGCTTAATAGACCCGATTACCAAAATTTGAACCCAGCTATAAGATATATAGATGAATATCTTTACGAAACAGGGAATCCTTCTTTAACACCTCAGTTTACAGACAATATAGAGGCAAATATTAGCTTTGATAATATGCCTATATTTGCCGTCGGCAGAAATTATATTTCTGATATTTTTTCGAATGTAGTGTATCAGGATAAAATCAATAGTAATATTTTGGTTCGTACTTTTGATAATGTTGGAAAAAACAGAGAAACCTATTTTAGACTCATTGCGGCAATTCCACCTGGGGGAAAATATTTTTTTGTTTTAGGCACACAGTATAATCTAAGTGAATATGATGGGGTTTATGAAAATAAGCCACTGACTTTCAGCAGAGGAAGCTGGCGCTTTTTTACTTTTCATCAGATAAAGTTATTTAAAGAAACAAAAATAAATATTAACGGCTTCATGCTACTTCGCGGTCTTCAGAATTTCTACGAATTAGAAACTTTTGGTCAGCTCAATATTAGTATCAATCAATCTTTTTTAAATAAAAAATTAGTTGTTTCTCTTAACGCAAATGATATTTTCAGAACCATGGTTACCCAATTTAGCCTCCAACAAGGAAATGTTTTTACTCAAGGGGATAGATACGGGGATAATCGCAGGATTGGTTTAAATGTAAGATATGCTTTTGGTATTCAGAAAAAAGAAACAAGACAGGGCATAATTCCAAATGATTTTGATTAGTTTTAATTTTTCTAACAAAAAACTAGGTATGACAAGAATCTTATCGTTGATTTTAATTGTTGTCAGTTCATTATCGAGCTGTCAACATAAGTTAAGTTCTGCATCAAAGGTTTCAGTAAACGGAGTGGTTAAAAAAGAGGTTTTCAAAGAAATCATTGGTTTGGGTAAAGTACAGTTGGTGGATGTAAGAACACCTGAAGAATTCTTAGCCGGGCATATTGACAAAGCAAAAAACATTAATTTTAATGACCCCAGTTTCAAACAAATTATAGCTGCATCTTTAAAAAAAAATAAGCCAGTAGCTATTTATTGTAGGTCAGGGCGCAGAAGTGCCTCTGCCTTGATAATTTTGAAGGAAATGGGTTTTAAAGACATTTACGATTTGGAGGGAGGTTTCCTGAACTGGCAAGCTGTTCCCAAATAATCCCTAAAGTTTAAACATTCATCTTTCTTTTCTGTTAAAAACAAAAAGAAAAAATTGAAAAAAGTAGTTGTCATTGGTTCGGGTTTCTCAGGGTTAGCAGCAGCTTGTTTTTTAGCCAAAGCTGGCTTTGATGTGACAGTTTTAGAAAAAAATAGCTCTCCAGGTGGGAGGGCACGTAAGTTTGAAGAAAATGGATTCGTCTTTGATATGGGCCCCAGCTGGTATTGGATGCCTGATGTTTTTGATCGTTTTTTTGCGCAATTTGGAAAAAAAACATCCGATTACTATGAATTAGTTCGACTTGATCCATCTTATAGGGTGTTTTTTGGAAAAGATGATTTTGTTGATCTCCCTACAGATAAAAAAGCGCAAGAGGAATTATTTGAGTCTTACGAAAAGGGAAGTAAATATTCACTCAGGAAGTTTCTGAAAGAGGCAAAATATAAATATGATGTTGGAATAAGTGAATTTGTTTTCAAACCCAGCCATGGAATCATGGAGTTTGCGGAACTTCGCCTGCTTGTAAGTGCATTTAAACTGCAGATTTTTCAATCTATGGCGAAACATGTAAGAAAATTATTCAAGCATCCCAAATTATTGAAAATACTGGAGTTCCCCGTCTTATTTTTAGGTGCAACACCTCAAAATACGCCCGCGCTTTATAGTTTAATGAATTACGCCGATATGAGGCTGGGTACCTGGTATCCTAAAAAAGGGATGTTTGAAGTCATAAAAGCAATGGTGTCTCTTGCAGAGGAGTTGGGCGTAAAGTTTAAATATGACCATGAGGTCACCAATATACAGGTAGTTCAGGGTGTAGCCCAAAAAGTGGTTACTAAAACAGAGATTTTCGATGCTGATATTGTAGTTGGAAGCGCCGATTATCAACATTTGGATCAACAAGTCCTTGAAAAAAAATATAGTAACTACACTGAAAAATATTGGGAATCCAGAGTTATGGCTCCTTCTTCTTTGTTATTTTATATCGGTGTGAATAAGAGAGTAAGTAACCTCTTACATCATAATCTATTTTTTGATGAGGACTTTAATCAACATGCTATCGATATTTATGATCACCCTGCCTGGCCTGAAAAACCACTTTTTTATGTCTCTGTCCCTTCTTTAACCGATGATACATTAGCTCCGGTAGGGTACGAAAATTTATTTATTCTCATACCTTTAGCTCCAGGCTTAGATGATAATGACGAAAAAAGAGCGTTTTATTTTGATTTGGTTATGAATCGTTTGGAAAAATTAACCGGGCAGGATATAAATAAACATATTATCTTTAAGCGTTCTTATGCTCATCGGGATTTTATTACCGATTATCATGCTTTTAAAGGAAATGCTTACGGCTTAGCTAATACCTTGTTGCAGACAGCCTTTTTAAAGCCCAAACTTAGGAACAAGAATATTTCAAATTTCTTTTTTACAGGTCAATTAACTACTCCGGGGCCAGGTGTGCCACCATCCTTGATCTCAGGTGAAGTTGTAGCAAAGGAAATTGTCAAATTGTTTTAATTTTAGCTCTCTAAATATTCATCCTATGTTATCCCTTTACAATCAAACTTGCTTGGAATGTAGTAGCCTCATAACAAGACGATACAGTACTTCTTTTTCAATGGGTATAAGGGTTTTTGATAAAAAATACCGGTCACCTATTTACGCAATTTATGGATTTGTTCGTTTTGCCGATGAAATCGTGGATACTTTTCATGATTTTCCTAAAAAGGAACTGTTGGATAAATTTAGAAGGGATACTTTTGAGGCCATTGAGTCAGGTATAAGTTTGAATCCTGTTCTTCATTCTTTTCAAAATGTGGTTAATAAATACAATATTGAAAAGGAATTAATCGATGCCTTTTTGGATAGTATGGAAATGGACTTGAATTTGAATGCTTACGAAGACAATCTCTATCAAAAATATATATACGGATCTGCCGAAGTTGTTGGATTAATGTGTTTGCGTGTATTTGTGAATGGTGACGACAGTATGTATAAACATTTATACGCTTCAGCCCGAAGTTTAGGCTCGGCTTTTCAAAAAATTAATTTTTTAAGAGATATTAAAAGTGATTTTGATGAAAGGGGGAGAGTATATTTTCCTGGGGTGGATTTTCGTAGTTTTAGTCTTGGAGATAAATTACAGATAGAGTCTGATATAAAAAAGGATTTCGATGATGCTCTGTTAGGTATTACCCAATTACCTCAAGGCGTGCGTTTCGGAGTGTATTTAGCTTACAAATACTACACAAAACTTTTTCAAAAAATTAAATCTGCCTCCCCAACTAAGGTTAAAGAAGAAAGAATAAGGGTAAAGGACAGTCGTAAAGTAGTACTTATATTCAGTTCTGCCTTCAGACTCCGATTCAACTTATTCTAAAATAACCTTATTCATGGGCTCTCTCTTTAAATGGTTTCAAAGTCTGAATGTTCCAAAAGGCGTTGGTGTAATTTTATTTTTTTATGCGTCAGGTATTATAGCTCATAGTTTACCCCAATTAAGAGTAATTGCATTTTCAATGACCGATTTATTTCTTTTTGGGATGAATACCTATTTATTAATAGATATATTAAATAACAATAAAGGTAAAACCCTCTTTTTATGGATTATTCCCGTCTATTTTTTCACCTTCTCTATGGAGGCAATAGGTGTAGCAACGGGAAAAATATTTGGTTCATACCATTATGGAAGTAATATGCATTTAAAGGTTTTGGGAGTGCCACTCGTTATAGCTTTCAATTGGTTGGTTTTAGCTTTGGCTATAAATAGCCTTTCCCTTAAGTTTTTTTCAAATAAGTGGTTACTTTCTATTTTTTCGGGTATTTTAATTGCTTGTTATGATTATTTTATTGAGCCTGTGGCTATAAACCTGAATTATTGGAAATGGGAAGCCAATGTGGTGCCCATCCAGAATTATGTGGCTTGGTGTATCATTGGATTTTTTGTGTCGTATCCGCTTCATGCATTTAAATTAAAATTTCAGTCACCTTTATTGTTACCCTACTTGTTTATACAATGGATTTATTTCAATGCATTAGTGTTGTTGAATATAAAATTCTAAATTCAAATTATGGTTAAAGCAGATATTATTATAGCCGGCGGAGGTGCATCAGGTCTAAGCCTTGCTTGTCGTTTGGCAGAATCGTTTGAATTAAAGGACAAAAGTATAATAATCATAGATAAGGATACAAAAAGCACTAATGATAGAACATGGTGTTTTTGGGAAAAGGATGAAAGTTACTTTGAAAGTATTATTTTCCACAAGTGGCAAAATCTTCGAATAGATGGTGAGGGAGAAGTACTTACCAGAAATATTAAGCCATATAGTTATAAGATGTTGCGCGCGCAAGATTTCTATCAGTTTGCGAAGGATAAGCTTGGGAATAAAAAAAATATAAAATGGTTTCATGCTGACATTACAAAAATATACACAGAAAATAATGTCGCTCACGTTGTTACTAATGAGGGTGAATTTACGGCGGCATGGTGTTTTAGCAGTATTCCACATCAGAAAATAGATAAAATAAATAACCTGTATCTTGATCAGCACTTTAAAGGTTGGTTTATTAAAACCAAGAAACCAACTTTCAATGCGAAGGAGGCTCATTTTATGGATTTCAGAACGCCTCAAAATGATGAAACAAGATTTTTATATGTTCTACCTTATAATGAAAATGAAGCATTAGTTGAAATTGCCGTGTTTTCTAGAATACATCTGTCGGAAAATCAATATCAGTCTATAATTGAGGTTTATTTAGAGAATCATTGGAATCTAAAAAGAGAGGACTATGTTATAAACCACGAAGAGACCGGAAATATACCTATGACAGATGCTTCTTTTAAAGAAGTGGAAGGTCGTACCATATATATAGGTATGGCGGGTGGCGATACAAGGTCTTCAACAGGATTCACATTTATGAATATTCAAAGAAGAGTTGAAAGAATAGTAAAAGCACTAGAAATAGGTGAAAATCCTGGGAATTCATTGCGTTTTAATCGTTTTCATTGGTATGACAAAGTTCTTTTAAGAGTGTTAGAAGAAAAGACCTATCCGGGAGAACAATTATTTATGCGTTTATTTAGGAGAAATCCTATACAGAGAATTTTGGCTTTCTTACAAGGTGAAAGTGGTATATTAATGGAAATCAAGGTGATGCAAACAGCGCCCTTAAAGGAGTTCATCAGTGGTGCCATCAGCGTACTTATGCACTCAAAAATAAACAGAAAAGATTGAAAAAAATATAATTTGGCATAACGCATAGATTCGAAAACTTAGCTACATAAACAAAGCTAAATCAACATAAAAAAGTGTGATTTAAGCTGTAAAAAGGAGGATAAATTTAAAGGTAAAATAAGGTTAAAAAATTAATAGTGAAGAGGGGTGTAAAAGCTAAATAAGTTTTCTATATTTGCACTCCCGAAGCGAAAGAGTTACGGGAATAAGAGGAAGAGAAGAGAGGAAAAAGAAAATAAAAAAAGGTTAAAGTAAGTTTGTTTTTTAGGAATTAACTTTTACCTTTGCAGCCCGAGACGAAAGAGTTTTGGGAAGAGAGGTGGATAGGAAAGAGGAAAAAGAAATTTTAAAAAAGGGTATAAAAAGTTTGGTTGTTAGGAATTAACTTTTTATCTTTGCAGCCCGAAAGGAAATAAGAAAGAGAGACACCAACGGGTGTTTTGAGATAGGTTGAGATTTGGTTGATGGTTCGAGGAGGAACATTGACATAACGATTAAGGCCAACAAAAAGTTCATTGACAGAGAGGGAAAGTAAGTAAAATAAGGTTTAGCGACATTGAATTAAAAAGGAC
>JAIYCH010000076.1 GCA_027488135.1 Saprospiraceae bacterium
CCTTTTTTCAGATTTCTTGCCCTTACAATCACCTTTGAAAGGCGTCATATTAACGGGATCGGGTGAAAAGGCTTTTGTAGCTGGTGCCGATATCAAAGAGTTTTTGAATATTGAAAAGGGAAAAGGTGCCGAACTAACCCAAAAGGGCCATGATGTTTTTAGCCTCATTGAAAATTTTCATGTTCCTGTGTTAGCAGCTATTAATGGTTTCGCCCTGGGTGGAGGTTGTGAGCTGGCTATGGCTTGTCACCTGAGAATAGCTTCTGAAAATGCTCGTTTTGGTCAGCCTGAAATAAATCTGGGCATTATTCCTGGTTATGGCGGAACCCAGCGTCTTATTCAATATATCGGTAAAACAAAAGCAATGGAGCTCATGCTAACGGGGGATATGTTTTCTGCAGAAGAAGCTTTTAAGTGGGGATTATTGAATAAAGTGGTTCAGGCACGTGATCTTTTAATTGAGGCAGAAGCGCTTTTGTCACGTATTGCTGAAAAGGCTCCCGTTGCCGTAGGAGCAGTCATTGCTTCTGTGAATGCTTACTTTAATAACCCTGGAAATGGCTTTAAAGAAGAGGTTATTCAGTTTGGAAAAACGACCTTGACCGCTGACTTCATAGAGGGGGCTCAGGCATTTATTGAAAAAAGAAAACCGAATTTTACAGGCGTTTAACTCAATTATTTAGTCAGAATGGTGAACGTTTTAGGAAATCAGCTTGATTTTCTCCTATTGTTCTATATCAGGATAATCTTCGGGCTTATAGCCAGGAGGGGGCGTAATCATTTTTTGGTTGCCTTTCATCCCAAATCCTTCCCACTGATTGGTTAAATATTCAAAACTTCCCCGCTCTCTCGATAAAAGGCCATTTTGTTTAGCTAATCCTATCTGGTTTGCTCGTTCATTGGCAGAGGTCATTGGAGCAAATCGCCCATCGGTATAAGTGGCTCTTATCCTTTGATAGCTGTCTAATATCTGTGCTTCCTCCTGTGTTCCCCAGTGTTCAGGGGAGGCGTAGTTTGCGTTTTCTGCCAGCGCAAGGCCTATACAAGGATTTACCCAGCCTGGCCTGTTTACGTGCATATCTAAAAGTAGAGCAACACCATAAGAGGAGGTGATTATTTGATAGAGAGGGTAGGGTAGCCCTTTCGGTTCAGGCTTAAAATAAAAATTTTTAAACCGATCGTGGGCATGCTCTATTTGTATGGCTTGAAACTCAGGTTGCATCAGCACTTTCCAAAAATGAAAAGCCCAAAAGGGGCGACGGAATGCTTCTTTCTGTTCTAAGGAGGCTATGCGCTCTCCCTGCAAGGTTATAAAACCGGTAGTTCCGTCTGTTTCTTCGTCAATATCTATCCCCAGAGGGGTAAACCAGGTAGCATATTTTTCTGGATATTTTATCTTAACCTTTTTTAATAATGCAGGCAATTCTCCCGCATTGGTGGAAGTGCCAAGGGTCCATTGAAAAATACCCACACTGAGAAAGGCCTTATCGTAGGTATTTATGGCATCAAGCTTTCCTTCATTTCTGGCTACCTGATTGATAACCTGCAAGCATATTTTAGATATTTCAGGGTTAACCTCACCCGGATAGCGTTGTAAAAATATTCCAACCTCTTCATTACCTACCCAATACACACCAGGATCCTTTTTGGTTAGTACCAATTGTATCTGGCCATCGTTTATACTTATTTTATTATCAGGCGTTTCTATGATAGACAATGTCGGTGTGGCTTCATTATCGGAAAGCGTATTTTCTTTATTTTCAGTGGCATTGAAATGTTCACCCAGGTACATGGAAATGGTTTCAGTGAGTTGTTTTCTTATGGTACTACTCAGTGCATCGGTAGGATAGATTAATCCGTGGTAAATACAGAATCGCTCCATACGCTGGCTCAGGGTATCTTCTTTGAAATCTAAAAAGGATAGAACTTTTTTTAAAGGGTCGTACAAAAAATGCGTTTCCTTTTGCCAGCCAGAGGTGTCTTCTGTATAGGTATCGATGATCTTTATAAAGGGAATGATTTCTTCGCATTGTAGCATTCGCCACAAGCTGTAGGCTTTTAGTCTTGCACCGTCGCCGGAAATTTTATTTTTTTGATTAAATTTTTTAATGGCTTTTAACAGCGTATGGTCAAAAATTTGGGTTGTTTGCTCCAACGCCTGTTTTTCAGGAAAGGTAAAAAAACCTAAATAGGCAAGGAGTTGCTTTAATGGATGGACGTATTTATTTTCCGCATAGAGGAAGAGATTAATCTCTACGGAATTTGTCCTAAGTAAATCTTGTAATAAGGATGTGTAGAACATAATCTAAAAAAGGGCATTTTCTACAGAAAATGCCCTTTTGAACCTAATTTTATAAAATTAAGACAAAGATTTTACCACGGAGGCAAAAGTATCAGGATGGTTTAAGGCCAAATCGGCTAATACTTTTCTATTAAGTGAAATATCGTTACTGCTAATTAAGTGCATAAAACGGCTGTAGGACATTCCGAAAGTTCTTACTGCGGCGTTGATACGTGCAATCCAAAGGCGGCGATACGCTCTTTTCTTGGCACGACGGTCGCGATAAGCATATCCCATACCTTTTTCCAGGGTATTCTTAGCGGCTGTATATACATTTCTTCTGGCACCAAAGAAACCTTTGGCTGCGTCTAAAATTTTCTTGCGACGCTTTCTGGAAGCGACCGCGTTTACGGAACGAGGCATAATGTTTGTTTTAGTCCAATACAGAGCTCAAAAGAGACTTTTTTCTGTATTCTCGTTAAAAAATAGGTTTATCTAATGCAAAGCATGCGCATTACGCGTTTCTGTTCAGAACCGTCAACGGTAGTGGAATCACGTAAATTTAATTTGGCACGTTTGCTCTTGTTGCGCATTCTGTGCGAAGTGTTCGCTTGAAAACGCTTGATTTTTCCTGACCCTGTTACTGAGAATCTCTTCTTAGCACTAGAGTGGGTTTTCATTTTTGGCATGATTGTTTTTTTTTCAGTTGGCAAATATAGACAAATTCATTTAATTCGCGATAAAACGATCATTTATTTTTTGCGCTTAGGAGAAACCATGACAATCATTCTGCGTCCTTCCAGTTTTGGTAAAGCTTCTGGCGCACCATACTCTTCCAGTTCCTTTAAGAAACGCAATAGAAGAAGTTCTCCACGATCCTTAAATACAATGGTTCTTCCTCTGAAATTTACATAAGCCTTTACTTTTGCATTCTCCTCCAAAAAGGTCTTTGCATGGCGTACTTTAAACTCAAAGTCATGGTCATCGGTATTTGGACCGAAACGGATTTCCTTAATAACGGTTTTGGCAGCTTTCGACTTTATCTCCTTTTCTTTCCTCTTTTTTTCATAAAGGAATTTATTGAAGTCAACTACCCTGACAACAGGAGGTGCCGCATTAGGTGATATTTCCACCATGTCAAGTTGTAACTGGGTAGCCCACTCCCTGACTTGTCGGGTATTGTAAACTTCTCCACCTTTTACCTCCATCCCCGCAACTTCGGAGAGGACTTCCAGATTTTCGCCTACTAAGCGAACCTCTGGTACACGTATTTGATCGTTTATTCTTAGCCCAGGTTTATCGTCTGTGCTTGAATTCGAAGGAACTATTCTCTTGGCCAAATGATTTTTTTTTGTTAAAAAAGTGATGGATTAAATTGATTATCTATTCTGAAACGTCAGACTTAATTTCGGTGGCGAAAGTTATAGCCGTTCCACTTAGGTCGTCATTCATAACAGCAATTAACTCACTGCCTTCTGATGGATTCTCATTTAAAATGAATTCCGCCAATGGATCTTCCAGATATTTCTGGATGGCACGATGTAAGGGTCTGGCACCAAATTGCGGGTCAAATCCTTTTTCAGCTACAAACTTTTTTGCTTCCGCTGTTAAACTCAAGGTGAAAGTCAATTGAGTTAATCTCTTATACAGGTCGGTCAATGCAATATCAATAATACTGTATATTTCTTCCATGCCTAAGGCATTAAAGATGACAACATCGTCGATACGATTCAGGAATTCCGGAGAAAAAGTCTTTTTTAAAGCATTTTGAATAACGGCTTTGGTATTTTCCTCCGTAGCCTCCTGTCTTGCCTTAGTGTTAAACCCTAATCCCTGACCGAAATCTTTTAATTGCCTAACGCCTATATTAGAGGTCATGATGATTAAGGTGTTCTTGAAATCTACCTTTCTTCCTAAACCATCTGTTAAAACGCCGTCATCAAGTACCTGCAGCAATATATTATAGACATCGGGATGCGCTTTTTCTATTTCGTCCAGCAAAATAACGGAGTAGGGCTTTCTTCTTACCTTTTCGGTTAATTGTCCGCCTTCTTCGTAACCAACATAACCCGGAGGTGCTCCAATGAGTCGGCTGACAGAAAATTTTTCCATGTATTCAGTCATGTCAATGCGGATTAACGCGTCGTCAGAGTCGAACATGTATTTTGCCAGCGCTTTGGCCAGTTCCGTTTTTCCAACCCCTGTTGGGCCAAGAAAAATGAAAGTACCAATAGGTTTTTTAGGATCTTTCAGACCAACCCTGTTTCTAAGAATGGCCTTGGATACCTTTTTAATGGCATCCTCCTGTCCGATGATAACCTTCTGCATGTCTTTTTCCATGCTTACCAGTCTCTTTCCTTCACTTTGAGCAACACGATTCACAGGAATCCCAGTCATCATGGATACTACTTCAGCAATTTCTTCATCGGTTACGGGGTAACGACGGGTTTTTGACTCCTCATCCCACTGTACTTTTGCAAATTCCAATTGACGAACCAGCTTCGATTCTCTGTCTCTCAAATCTGCCGCCCTTTCATATTGCTGATTCTTAACGGCCTGATTTTTGGACTCTTTCAATTCCTCAATCTGCGTTTCCAGTTCAACGATATGCTGAGGAACGTGAATATTTTTCAGGTGAACCCTTGCACCCACCTCATCAAGCACATCAATGGCTTTGTCAGGAAGGAAGCGATCGGTAATATAACGGTCACTCAGACGCACACAAGCAGTGATAGCTTCATCGCTATAGTTCACATTGTGGAAATCTTCGTATTTGTTCTTTATATTGTGAAGAATGTGAATGGCCTCTTCCGCAGAAGGCGGTTCAACAAGTACCTTTTGGAAACGACGATCCAAGGCACCATCTTTTTCTATGTGCTGGCGATATTCATCTAAGGTAGAGGCACCAATGCACTGCAATTCTCCTCTGGCCAACGCAGGTTTAAATATATTAGAGGCGTCGAGGGAACCTGTGGCGCCACCGGCACCCACAATTGTATGAATTTCGTCGATAAAAAGAATGACATCTCTTGTTTTCTCGAGCTCATTCATTATCGCCTTCATTCTCTCTTCAAATTGACCTCTGTATTTGGTACCTGCAACCAACGCTGCCAGATCGAGCATAACGATGCGCTTATTAAATAAGGTACGTGATACCTTTCTTTGCATAATGCGCAGCGCGAGACCTTCGACAATGGCCGTTTTTCCCACACCTGGTTCACCTATAAGAATAGGATTATTCTTTTTCCTGCGGCTAAGAATCTGTGAAACACGTTCGATTTCACTTTCCCGGCCGATAATCGGATCCAGTTTACCTTCCTCTGCCAGTTTAGTCACATCGCGACCAAAATTGTCGAGAACAGGGGTTCTTGATTTAGTATTTGTTTTACGTTGTTGAAAACCTTTACCTGGCTCGTCGTCATCATACGAATCTTCAGAGTCGGAAGACGAAGCCTGAGCGAAAGGTTCAATGGAAGTGAAGTCCTGATCTTGTTTCACGAATTCTAATTCTGCTTTAAACACCTCATAATCAATTTCAAAATCTCGCAAAATTCGGGAGGCGGGATTGTCATTATGTTTCAAAATAGACAAAACCAGATGTTCTGGGCATATTTCCTCATTTTTGAGCATTTTAGCTTCGAGGAAAGTAACTTTCAATACTTTCTCAGCTTGCTTGTTCAGAGGAAGCGTCCCAATATTCAAACTGGAGTTACCCACAGGTAAGCGTTCAACGGCCTCCTGCAATGCTTTACGCAAATCACCGGAATTAACTTCCAGTGATTCTAACACCTTCATGGCAATACTGTCTTTGTCAGCAACCACGCCTAAAAGCAAGTGCTCGGTACCTATATAATCATGTCCGAGCCTTATGGCTTCTTCGCGGCTGTTAGCTATGACTTGTTTAACCTTTGGTGAAAACTTTCTATTGTTCATAGTTTACCGTTTCTGAGCCTAATATTACTACAATAAAAAAATAATACAAAGTTTATAGCGTATTTGTTGCGATAAATATAAGAATGTTTCGTGCAATTCCTTAATTTTGTATCCCGGATTATTTTTCCGGATTATCATCAACCATCAGAAAACAGTGCAAGAGTATGAAATACGCAGTAGATAATAAAGAGCAATACACCGTTTTTAGGATTGAAGAGGAGAATCTGAATTCTTCTAATGCGCCTACACTTAAATCAGAATTAGTTCTGATCTTTCAAAAAGGCGTTAAAAATCTTATCCTCGATCTCTCTCCCGTTAAATTTGTCGATTCTTCCGGCCTTTCTGCTATCCTTACTGCTGACAGGTTATGGAAAGAACTTGGTTCCTTTATATTGACAGGTATAGACCAGCCTGCGGTAAAGAAATTGATAGAAATATCAAGGCTTGACAGCGTTTTAACCATTCTTCCTACGGTAGATGAATCTATAGAATATGCTATGATGGAGGAGCTGGCCAGAGAATTAAATGCAGATCCATCTGAAGATGAAGAATAATGGATTGATTGTCAAAGTATAAGGAAAATCCACACATTTTTTTAAAAAAAATAAAAGCTAATTCTTTTTTTAATCAAATGTTCCCTTATCTTTGCGTCGCTTTAAGAAATTAGGGCAAAGATCCTGTAGCTCAGCCGGTAGAGCATATCACTTTTAATGATAGGGTCCTGGGTTCGAATCCCAGCGGGATCACACTTTTAAAATTAAAGTTTTTCATAAAAATTTAATTTTTTCGCCTAATTAAGGTTTTTATTACGCTCGATTAATATTTTATAAATTTTTTAATTACTTTTAGTCGAGTAACCTATTCTTATGATTAAATTACCTGGCGCCTCTCCAAGATGGATTATTTTTTCGATTGATTTAATCGTTTGTTTAGGCGCCTGGACTATTGCTTTAAATTATTGGTTGTCTCTCCTCCAAGAATCTATTTCCTACAACCAAACCTTATACACTTATATTCCGGTCGTCATTGTAAATGTTGCTTTATTTTTTGCAACCAGTTTGTATAGCGGCATCGTCCGATTTACAGGCTCTTATGAATTAGCAAGGATATTGCTAATAAGCTTTTCAGGAACCATACTTATATATATAGCTAATGAGATTTTTTTCTCTAATGTTTATTCCCGTTTTTCTTTATTTTGGTTAAGCTACTTTTTCTCAGTATCTATTGGTTTGGCTACTTATCGCCTGTTCATTAAATTTGGCTATCGTTACATCAGTCTGCAAGGACTCACTACTAATAATGTGGTTATTTACGGTGCAGGCATTCCTGGGGCAACAGTCAAGGCAGCCATCGATAGAAGTGCCGATAAAAACTTTATCATTCGCGCTTTTGTGGACGAAAGACCAAATTATCATTATAAAAGATTAGATGGTATTCCAGTTTTGTCCCCTGAGCAGTTTAAAAGTTTACACAACAAATTAAAAATTGAGAAATTAATTGTTGCTTCCATTTTGGATAATCCAAAAAGTAAATCCGATGTGCTCGAGTTTTGTATAACAGAGGGTATCGACATTCAAAAGGTGCCTGAATCAGAAATACTGCTGGGAAAAAATATTTCCTTAAATCAGTTCCCACGTTTAAATATTGAAGAATTATTAGGTCGTCCGCCTATTCAACTGGAGAATAATACAACCACAGCGTCTTATCGCGATAAAGTTATTTTAGTCACAGGCGCTGCAGGATCCATAGGTAGTGAGCTGTGCAGACAACTTCTTTTTTGCGAACCTCGTGCGCTCATTTTATGTGATCAGGCTGAAACACCGCTCAATGATTTAATCCTTTCCTTAACAGCTAAAAATAAAAAAGCGGAGTTAATCCCGTTCTTAGCCTCTGTTACGGATGGGGTAAGAATGAATCACCTTTTTACAAAATATAAACCCAATTTGTTGTTTCATGCCGCAGCTTATAAACATGTTCCCGTCATGGAGGCATTTCCTACGGAAGCCCTTCGGGTAAATGTTTCTGGAACCCGATTACTGGCAGATATGTCCGTGCGCCATGGTGTGAATAAATTTGTCATGGTTTCGTCCGATAAAGCGGTGAATCCTACCAATGTGATGGGAGCGTCTAAACGCCTGGCTGAAATGTATGTGCAAAGTCTGGCCAGTGAAGGCAATTGTCCTACTAAATTCATAACCACTCGTTTTGGTAATGTGCTGGGGTCAAATGGTTCCGTCATTAATCGCTTTAAAGCTCAAATTGAAAAAGGCGGGCCAGTTACCGTAACTCATCCTGAAATAAATCGCTTTTTTATGACCGTTTCCGAGGCTTGTCAATTGGTTTTAGAAGCGGGAAATATGGGTAATGGGGGAGAAGTGTTTATTTTCGATATGGGCGAACCCGTCTTAATTGCTGATTTGGCAAAAAAAATGATATCTCTTTCAGGTCTTGTTCCAAATAAGGAAGTAAAAATTGAATATTGCGGATTGCGCCCTGGAGAAAAATTATATGAGGAATTACTCCATAATAAGGAAGAAAATACCGAAACTTACCATGAAAAAATAATGATTGCCCGAGTAAGGGTTTTTCCTTATGAAGATTTAGTTATTTCTTTCGATACCTTAATGAATATGTTGAGGGAAGGTAAAGAAGAAATAGAACTAGTGAGATGGATGAAAGCGTTAGTCCCCGAATACGTTAGCAATAACAGTGAGTTCGAATCGTTAGATCATCTTTCTCCAACACCTGACCTGATTAATACTTGATTTAATTTTAATGAAACATCTTATGTATCCATCTTTGTCTTTTTTTGCTGGAAGATTTATGAATCTTCCTCTTCTTTTTGTTTTAAGTATTTTTTTTCTATTGCCACTCATTGGACTTTCACCCCTTCAATTACAAGCACAGCAAACGGGCTTTCCTTCAATGGGTCAGAGTCAGGTACCTGTCGCTCAATTGGCCTTATTGCGCGGTGAATTAAGTAAACGAGGAATTACCGAAATGGAAGCAAAGGATTATTTACTTACCAAAGGCATTGATGTAACAAAATTAAGTCAGGCAGAAATCTTAGTCAGAAAAGAGGAAATTAGAGGATATATTTTGGAACTGGAAGCAGAAAAGAAACTATTAGCTCCTAAGGAATCAGGTAAATTCAATCTGAAGGACGCTATGAAAAAATACAAAGAGGGAGAACTCGATACGCTAAAACTGACGCCTGAAGAAATGAAATTGCTCCGTCCTGAGTTGGAGAAGGAAAAAGAAAAGGAATTAAGCGAAGAGGAAAAGAAAGAGAAAGAAGCAGAGGAATTAGCTAAGCGGAAAGATGAAATTTACGGCCATCGTATTTTTGAAAGTGAAGACCTGAAATTATTTACCACCACGGAAGGGGCTAAAGCGCCTGAGTCTTATATTATCGCTGCTGGGGATGAAGTTAGAATTACTATTTTTGGATTGTCGCAAGCCGATATCTTGCTAGAGGTTCGTGACGAAGGATTTATACAACCTTCCGGCTTACCTAAAATTTATGTGCAAGGCCTTACGCTTGCCGAGGCAAGAAAACTGGTGCGTCAGCGGTTTAGTACTTTCTACCGGTTTAATATCGATGAATTTGCTTTTACCATCCAAAAAGCCAGAACCGTTACGGTTAATATTTTCGGAGAGGTAAAAAGACAAGGTTCTTTTTCTCTGTCTGCATTAAATACGGCTATTAATGCCATTGCAGCTGCTGGGGGGGTTACTCCGCTGGCATCTGTTCGTGAAATTGAATTGATTAGAGGAAAAATACGAAAAAAAATCGATTTATATGCTTTCCTGGAAAATCCTTCCCTTCAGGCCGATTATAACCTTCAACAAAATGACATCATCTTTGTACCCGTTGCCAATAAAGTGGTTAGCCTACAGGGTGGTGTGAAACGCCCAATGCGATATGAGGTCATTGATGGGGATGGTTTACAAAAAATAATAAAAATAGCGGGAGGACCTGTTAGTAATGCCTCACCCGATTTTGTACAGATAGAACGCAATGAAGGCGATTCTATCCGCCTCATGGAATATAAGTTAAATGATGTCATTGCAGGTAAAATACCTGTGGTACTCTTCGATGGGGATACCATCAGACTCAGGAATGTGAATAAATTATTGGAGAATTATATTGAGATTGAAGGGGCCGTTTTTTATCCTGGTCGTTATGACTTAGGGAAAAACCCCACGCTTAGAATATTCCTTGAAAAGGCACAGGTAAGACCGGAAGCAAAAGAGGAATTTGTCTTCATTGAAAGACCTCAACGGGATAGTACCTTTAGAACCTTAAGGGTAGATGTACGACTGGAACCCCAGTTTAAACTGGAACCGAGAGACCGTTTAATCTTATTGGAGAAATCTATTTTTGCCAACATGGATTCAGCGGCCATCCTTGGTGCGGTTCAAAAGGAAATTACACTCAAAATGTCCTACGAAGATGAAATTCCATTGCGCGATTTTCTACTTTTAGCGGGGGGACCTAAAACGACTGCGTCAGATTATGGTTTTATTTTCAGAAAAAGCTGGTACATGCCTGGCAAAATGGAGTATATCAGGGTGAATATTAAAAACCCAGGGGATGCTATGGTCAGAGCAGGTGACCAGATATTTGTTTATGAAAGAAATAATTTGGAGGAACGCGGTCAATTAGCCGTTTCTGGAGCCGTAAATACGCCG
>JAIYCH010000146.1 GCA_027488135.1 Saprospiraceae bacterium
AATTATAATATTTTAGTGCCCAGGTCGAATTTGTATTTTTATCGAGCCACGTAATTTTAAATGTTAAACTGTCTGGATCAGAAAGGGTAAACACATCGGGATGGAATTTAAAATACATTGTGTTTTTTCCACTACTTTTTTCAAAAGAACGTGCAAAACGGTCGTACTTTGATGAACTTGTATTTATAACGCCTCTTATTCTGAAAAGACCAATTGATGTTACATCTGGATTTATTTGAGTTATCCATCTTTCATAATTCCCTTCTTGAATATTCCAACCGGCATCATTATAACCTTTTTGCTGATCCCGTTGATAAACTTGTCCTTGAGTAGCTGAATTCACATCATCCATTTGTGCACCACGGCTTGCATAAGCATTGCAAATGGCAAGATATCGAGACTGATTTTGCTTAATGGCTTGACCGAAAATATTTTCTGGAAATTTAATAGTGTTTTGAGAATTTAATCCTTCATGAAAAATGGAATATGCTGCATCTGCAGTATTAGGATATACTTGTTTGGAATATTTATTAAACATCTTAAAAATGTCGTGTAATTCTGGTTTTGATTGAGCTTCTTGCAATGCACTTTGGGTAACGAGCCAAACCGAAAGACCAGTATTAAGACCACTTAATACACCCCAATAAAAGCCTAAAGGAATATTAATTTGGTACAATGGTTTAGTCCATGTTTGATCCATTTCAGCAGCAGAAAATAAATGTAATCCTTGAGGATTAACGAGATATGGAGTCCAGGTATCTTTGAAATCCAACTCGTCAGAGAGATGATGCCCCCTTGCATAAGCTCCACCTTTTGTTCCAAATCCATAGGTAACATTGCTTGACACCCATTTCCATTCTGAAGGTTGGTCTATTGGGTCGATATTATTAAATAGAAGCCCAATTTGGGTCTTACTATTACCCGTGTTAAATGTTAGTCTAAATTTTTCAAATACTTCTAAACGGAAAGTACTCCATTGATTTTCAGTAATATTAAAAGAGGAATTAAGAGGTTTTCCCTTATATGCAACTTCATCACCTGTGCATCCAGTTTTTATTTGAATATATGCAACTTGATTAAATAAATTTGCCGGTAGTGATCGTAAGAAATTACCGAAACTTTCTATCATATTGAAATAATACCTTTTAAAATCGTCATCCAAATAATAAGGATATTGTAACCAATTTGGATGTTGTGTATCATTGGTAAGCACACTAGGGACACCATTAGCGTAAATCCAGGCTGGGGCATCGGGACCAACTCCTACGCTTATGTTAACCATTTGATTGTTATTGTAAGCTGCTTGTAATATAGTTTGAATTTCAGACCAATTGTATTGATTTGAGTTATTTGGTTGTACATCTTCCCAGTTTACATCGGCACTTTTGCCTTTTAAATAGTTGTAATCACGATTAACGGAAATGTCATAGGCATTCGATCTATCCCAAACACCATAGGAATTAACTGGTAAAATGGTCGTTTGAGCATTCACAGAAAGTGTCCAGATTGAAAATGCAATTATATTTAATAAATAGTTTTCAACTTGTTTTTTCATTTAGATTTAATTTTTTGTCAATCTATTTCAAAAATTGTTAGCTCTTAAACTTGCAGGTAATGTTTCGCAGATTGCAGAAGTGGCGCGCTTTTCACCACAAAAGTTAATTCTGAGAACTGAATTTTCAGTTACCACAAAACTGTCAAGCAGAGACGAAACACCGCCTATTACCAATGTGCTGTTACGTGCCTTAATTATTTTCCAACGCTGATGTTCAGGTTAGGTAGTTCTACTTGAAGTTTTATTTTTGCATTTAAAGCTGTAAAAACTTTTATCAAAGTGTCCATTGTAACATTACTTGCATTGTTTTCAAGTCTTGAAATTTGAGCTTTTTGAACACCAATTAGTTTTCCAAGTTCTTCCTGTGTCAAATGTCTTTCTTGTCGTGTTTGCTTAATGGCTTTACCAATTAAGTCCATTTGAAGTTCATATTCAAATATGTCACGTTCGGGTGTCCCAATTTTACCAATTAGTTTATCTTGTACTTGGTCTAAAGTATATGCTTTCATTTTTTCTTATTTTTTACTTGTTTTTCTGCTAAATATTTTGTCCTTATGTTAACTGCTTTTTGTATTTCCTTATCTGGAACTTTACTTCTTTTTTTGACAAATCCGTGTGTTGAAACAACCAAAGTGTTAATTGTTGAAGTCTTGTCCCAAAAAGCAAGCAGTCGATACTTTAAACCCTGATACAGCGTCCTAAATTCCCAAATGTCGTCCGAGAGTTTTTTGAAAAGTTCAGGGTGAAGTTCTACTTGAGATTTACGAATGTTATAAAGTATTTTTTCGTATTGTTTTCTCTCTAAGCCGCTCAAAAATTCAAATGCCTCGTCTAAAAATAGGATTTCAAAATATTTGTCCATTTATTACAATTATCCAATACGTCAAAAATACAAAAAGTTTCGTTAAAAAGAAACTATAATTTATCGTCTGTCAGTTTATTGGGTGGTGTTGTAAAATGGCCACTAACCAATAGATTGCCGAAACAAACCTTTCGGCAATCTACCCAAATTTTGGAGTAGATGCGAAGATTTATCTCGCTTTATGCTTCCCTTTTTCCAAAAAGAAAAAGAGGCTTCCCTTTTGGAAAACCTCTTTATTTCATGGGATTTATTATTTCAGGGAATGAATTATCTTTTTGCTACCAGATCTTTCGTTGCATCTTTATCGGTACATAATCTTCCTGCACAACAACCTCCATTTCTTACAATTCCGGAGTTTAACAGTAGAATACCTGCTACATGGGGAGCTGCCATCGATGTTCCACTCATAGTTGCATAAGCGTTTCCTTTGTAAGTAGATAAAATATTAACACCTGGGGCCGCAAAATCTACCGGAGGATTGCCATAATTTGAGAATCCTGCAATATTACAACGATCATCCATGGCAGAAATAGTGTAAACATTTACGCCATTTGTTCGTGCCGGGGTGAATCCAGAAGCTAGCATGTTACTATTTCCCGCAGCAATACTAAAAAATATTCTTCTGCTTGCAGCTAAAGTTGCGATGGCTGTTTCTAATGCTGCATAAGTTCCAGTGCCTCCCAGGCTCATGTTTACCACATCGCCGGGAATACCATAAGTAGCTACATGGTTTACACCGGCTAAAACGCCACCCCATGATCCTGAACCTGTATTACTAAGTACTTTGACTGGAACCACTCTGGCACCTGCCGCTACACCAACAACCCCAAAAGTATTGTTTTTTGCTGCTACAGTACCTGCCACATGGGTACCGTGACCGTGTCCGTCCTGAACAGTTTGACCTGCAATAAAAGATTTTGCAAAGGGTGCACTTCCTAATACATTCAAATCCTGATGCTGTAAATCAATACCTGTATCCAATATCCATGCCCAGTAAACCTGATTTGGCATGTTGGTCCAACCAGTGAAAGCGACACCCCAAGGTACCGTTTGAGCACGCATTAAGAGGGATGGTGTTTTACTTGGTATTAATTCACCTGCTCTCGCTACCGTCTGATCTTGTGTAATAGAATTGACTTCAGGAAATTGCTTGATATTAGCTATCAGCCTTTTAGCGACATCATCTGGTATAGTAGCAAAAAAACCCAGATTTACGCCACTGTATATGCCTAATATGCTTGATTGGGAAATACCAAGTTTTTGTGCGATGGCAAGGATGCTATTTTGAGCAATACGCTCTACTTCTGTCCCTGTTTTTACTTGTTCATCTCTGGTCGAAAAGGAAACTTGTTCAAAAGCCTGCAAAGCTGTTTTAATGCCCGTAGTTGAATTCAAAATTATAATGTACTGGTTCGGAATAGGTCTTGAGGTATGACCTTTTAACTCAGATAAACCATCCGTAGAGATAAAGTTAAAATCTGGTGTTTCTTGTGGCTTTGGTAATTCCTGAGCAATTAATGACCCGGAAAATAGAATAGAAAGGGAAATGGATTTTAAAAAAGAAATAGGTTTCATGAGAAAATGTATTTTGAGTAAATAAATAAGTTACATACTCAAATAGCTTATCCTTTCAAATTCGTTCCACCGCTTTCATAAAAAGATAGAAAAAAATAAAAATAAGATTAAAAATGAGGTAATGCCCATGATGATTGATGCTACGGAGAAGTATTTCAACGTGGTATTAGGGGATATTCCCGAAAATTGGGTAATCACCCAAAAGTAGGAATCGTTGGCATGGGAAAATACCATCGATCCTGATCCCATCGCTAAAATACACCCGATTCTCTCTGCTTCGGTATCTAAACCAATCGTTGAAAGGATGGGGCTGATTAATGCTGCGGTGGTTAAAACAGCTATGGTTGAAGATCCTTGAGCTATTTTTAAAAAGGATGCCATTAAAAATGGAATAAATAATCCCATTCCGGTGGAGCCTAGCCAAAGGTCTAAGGGCAAATCCTGGGTAGTTTCTTTGATGACTAATCCAAATATGCCGCCGCTGGCTGTAATAAACAGGATGCCGCCAGCCTTTTGTATAGCCTTGTCCATAATACTGTTTATTTCAGGAATACCTCTTTTGTACAATAAAAAAATAGAAATGAAAGCGCCTATTCCTAATGCTATGGGTGCCTGACCTATAAAATTCAAAACATTTGAAAAGAAACCTGTTTGTTGATCTATCTTCAGCAAGGTCATTAAGGAAGAGATAAACAAAAGAGTTATAGGAATTAAGATGGGAAGAAAGGAGATAAACATACTTGGTTTTTTCCCTTCCTCTGCTGTTTCTGTAACGGTTTGGGAAATGATGTTTTCCGCTTCCATTCCCCATTTTTTGTCTGCAAATTTTAACCATTGATAACTAAAAAACAGGCCAGGGAGGGTTAATAGTGATCCTCCAATTAAAATGTAACCAAAATCGACGGGTATTATTCCTAAGGCACCTAAAATACCTGGATGAGTGGGCGTTAAACAATGCACAGAAAAAAGAGATATGGCTAATACACTGCTTAAAAACGGCATGGTAAAGGAAGATTTTTCAGAAATACCTTTAAGCAGAGAACTGAGTAATATAAATCCGGTATCGCAAAATAAGAGTAGGCCACTCATATATCCCGTAAGTCCCAACGATATGGGGGCTTTTTTATCTCCTAATTTCGATAAAAACCATTGTGCAATGACTTTTGCACCGCCTGTCTGTTCCAGGATGACCGCTATAAAAGAACCAGAAATAAGAAGGAATCCAAGATTACCGACCGTTTTTCCGAATCCTTCTTTCATCAATGGCAATACCTCGGAAAGAGGCATCGTGGCTATGGCTAATATCAATGAAATGGCAAAAAGGACAATAAATGCATGAAGTTTGTACCTTGAAGTCAATAAAATGATTGCAACTACGGATCCAAGAATCCATAAAACGGGATATAAATTTGCCATTTAAGCTAGAATTTTAAATAAAATTAAGAGGTCACGTATTGCTTAAATTGGTCAAGAATGGCTTGCCATCCTGCCTGCTGAAGTTCTTCAGCATTTTCTTGCTCTGGCTCAAATTGTTCCGTCAGCTTGGTTCCTTCCGCATTTTTTTCAAATAAAACAATCATTTTTCGCTGATCGCCCAGCACTATTTCTATTGATTTTTGAGGTTCAATTTTCTGGAAAGTACCCCAAAAATCAAACTCGAATGAACCATCTTTTGCGGCCATTAAATAATGGAATTCTCCGCCCTCGACAAAATTGGTTTCCGCCGATGGGCAATGCCAATCGGGACTGGCAAAATTCCAATGGGTTACATGATGTGCATTTGTCCAATATTCCCACACCATATCAACAGGTTTGTCGATGGAAGCACTAACGGTAATTAATTTCATAAGATCATTTTTGTTAGGTGAATGATATTAATCAATGGCTCTGTCTAAATGCACATACCCTCCATCGACATGGATTAACTGACCTGTAGTATGACTTGATTTTTCTGACAAAAGGAAAGCGACCATCTGACCAATTTCTTCACAGGTGGTCATTCTGTTTTCAAAGGGAATTCTTTTGTTTATTTTTTCAAGCATTTTCTCAGGCTCAGGGAGGGTGTTCAGCCATTTTTCATAAAGAGGCGTCCAGCTTTCAGAAACAACCACTGCATTTACCCTGATTTGATAGGGTAACAATTCAACGGCCCATTCTCTGGTCAGGGCATTTCTACCTCCATTTGCCGCAGCATAAGCGGAGGTATTTCCTTGACCCGTCTCAGCTATTTTGGAGGTAATATTAACAATAGCTCCTTTTGATTTTTTTAAATAAGGAAGGGCATTTTGCGCTAAGAGATAATAATGCACCAGATTTCGGTGTAAAGAAGCCATGAAATCTGTATAATTTCCTTTTTCGAGACCTATCCCATCATTTACCCCTGCATTATTCACTAAACCATCAATACTTCCTACCAATAGTACAGCTTGTTTTATGGCATCAGCACAGGCTTCAGGGTGTATTA
>JAIYCH010000044.1 GCA_027488135.1 Saprospiraceae bacterium
CTGGCAATATATTTGTATTGATTTTTAGTGTTTTAACTGAATTCGGCCTGGTAGAAAAAACGCTATTTCGCTTTAATCCTATATTTATAGCTAATTTTCAAGAGGTAGCTGTTATGTCGGTAGGGATGATTTTCTATTTAAGTAGAATTCAAAAAGAGAGAAAAAATCTGTTAGCTGAAAGAGGCAAAATCACAGAAAGTGAAATTCAATTGAGAGAAGAGTTAAAACAATTCATGTCCCAAAAAAAGCTAAATGACGTATTTCTTACAAATAAGGAAGAAGGATTATCAAAATATTCTTATGTGTTGAAAGATAAAACCGTTATTAATCTTTCAGAGGTTGTATTTATCGAATCTATGGATCATAACCTGACTTATCACTTTAAGAATAAAAAAGTGATAGAAAGAAAAACCATTAAAGAGTTTTTAGAAAAGGTAACAAATGAAAACTTTATACAAGTTCATAAAAGTTTTATTGTAAATAAAGAATATATAGTTACTATAGAATCTAATAAGATATCTATGACAAATGGCATCATCGTCCCATTCTCAAGAACATTTAAAGCCAGATTTGCAAAGTAAAATGTCAAAAAATACTCATTTATGGGTATATATTTTGTAATTTGTTAAAAATACCTTTGATTAAATTTTCAATCATTCTATTGATCCATTTATAAAGTTATAAAATATGAAGCAGTCAATCTATGCTTTTATTTGTTTTAGCCTCCTTTCTTTTGGCTTATTCGCGCAAGGTACCATAACTTATGGTGGGAGGGGAATAAAACCCTACCAGATTATTTCCAGCGATCAGGCAAAATTGAAAGATAGCCCAGACACGCTTAGAGATGATTCGGCCATGGATGGCACAGGTATGGATTACAACTGGTACAATATGGGTCGATTAATGCGTCAGGCTACCCTGGGGGTTAACTTCAACGATATGAAGGAATTTGTTAAAATGACCCCTGAAAAATGGATTGATGAGCAGATGAAAATGACTTCTCCCAACATGCTGGATAAAATGCTCAAGGATAGAATTTTATGGAGAGATTATGTTAAATCATTAGGGTATGATTTTAAAGATGATACTGTGACCGTTAAATCAGAGGATTTTAACATTGCCTGGTGGGATCATAATCTAAACAATAAAGATTATTTTAAACAAAGGATGGCTTATGTCTTGAGTCAAATATTTGTTATTTCCTCTCGTTCAGATGTTATTAGTGAACATGCTCATGGTCAAGCCAGCTATTATGATCTTTTGGTCAAGCATTCTCTTGGGAATTTTAAAAACCTCTTGATGGATATCACGCTACAACCGAGCATGGGTATTTATCTCAGTCATTTTAATAATTCTAAGACCATTCCAGAGAGAAACATACATCCTGATGAAAATTATGCCCGTGAGGTCATGCAGTTATTTTCTATTGGGCTTCATCAAATGAACATAGATGGTAGTCTAAAGCGCGATTCTCTGGGTAATCTAATCCCCACTTATACGCAAAAAGATATCAAAGAGCTTGCTAAAGTTTTTACAGGATTGAGTGCTGGAAGAGCAGGCCAGTTTAGTAAACCTGACAGGCCTGTAAATTTTGGATTTGATCGTTATAGTACAGATTTCTCAGTGCCAATGGCTATGTTTGAAGAGTGGCATGAGTTTGGTGGAAAATCATTTTTAAACCTTTATATTCCTAGCGGACAAAAAGGAATGAAAGATATTGAGATGGCTATAGATTATATTTTTAAACACCCCAATGTGGGACCTTTTATTGGAAAGCAGTTGATTCAAAAAATGGTTACCAGTAATCCAAGTCCCTCTTACATAAAAAAAGTAGCGGAAACATTTAATGACAATGGACGAGGGGTAAGAGGAGATATGGCCGCGGTTTTTAAAGCTATCTTGCTGCATCCAGAAGCAAGATCTTGTGAATCTATGTTATTACCTACACAAGGAAAGTTACAGGAGCCTTTGGTCCGTCTTTTTGAAAGGATTCGAAACTATAAGGTAATACCAGATGCAAATAACAAAATATTTACAGATGGGGGATCAGCCTTCTGGAATTATGATCAGAATATCATGTCAGCTCCCTCCGTATTTAATTTTTATCAATCTGGTTATTCTCCCCTTGGTTCTCTTAGAAGTAATAATTTACTGGGACCTGAATTCCAGATGCATAATTCATCTTCTTCTTTGCGTTGGGCCAATTCCGTAATGAATTCGGATTGGCAAGTTGGATATATCTGGCGTACTCAGAGGGAGGGATTTTATGAACTGGATATCTCTGACTTAAATACTTATGCAAATGATTCTGAAGCATTATTAAATCAACTTGATAAACGATTTACAAGAGGTCAACTAACTTCCAGAACAAGGAAATTGATGAAATATAATATCGATCGAAATCTAAGAACTCGGGAACGTGTCCAAAGCGCCATTGGCATATTATTGCTCTCCCCTGAGTATAACATATTAAAATAAGTACCAATGAATAGAAGAAATTTTTTAAAAGCAGGTGCTTGCTCGGGCATGGGTTACCTCACCTTATTCAATTCTGCCATAAATCTTAAAGCAATTGGATCAGCGGCACTAGATAATTCCGAGTCAAATGACGAATATAAAGCATTGGTTTGTATTCTTTTAGCAGGGGGAAATGATAGTTATAATATGCTGGTTCCTATGGACCCAAATGCCTATAAAGCCTATTCAACGTCGCGTTCAAATATGGCTTTGGCAACTAAAAATTTAATTGCATTAGATTCCTCTCTTACGGGAGGAGTGCCCTATGGCCTTCACCCTGCCATGCCAGAACTTGAGGATTTACTCTCCTCTGGGGAGGCTGTATTCATTAATAATGTAGGTACACTTGTTGCTCCAACAACAAAAGCAAAATATTTTAATGGTTCCAGTAAAGATATTCCTTTAGGCCTTTTTTCCCATACCGATCAAGAGCAGCAATGGCAAACGGGTATTCCCAACGAAAGAGTTCGCACAGGGTGGGGTGGAAGAGTAGCTGATCTTCTAAAAGATATGAATACTAATCAAAAGGTGTCTATAAGCCTTTCTTTGAACGGAACAAATCTTTTTCAACAAGGAAATGAAACGGTCCCCTATTCTTTAAATACCAATGGGGCGGAAATAATCTGGGCTTATAACCGCGGAAATGAATGGGATTCCCGAAGTCAAGCCATTGATAGTCTAATGTACCACAATTATCAGGATGCCTTCAAACAGACCTATATCGACGAAATAAGAAAATCACAGGAGGGTGGCGAAGTTTTTAGAGATGCTTATAATCGACGAGAATATTTTTCCACTAGTTTCGATAATGATGAACTTTCTACCCGTCTGAGAATGGTCGCTAATACCATTGCTTCCAGAAAATTTCTAGGGGTTAAACGGCAGGTTTTTTTCGTAACTTTAGGGGGCTTCGATCATCATGATTATCTGCTTGATTATCATACTCGAGATTTAAAAAGAGTATCCCGCGCCATAGGTTCATTCTACTCAGCCATCAAGGAATTAAAACTGGAAAAACAAGTTACCACTTTTACCATCAGTGAATTTGCGCGCACCTTGACTTCCAATGGAGATGGTACTGACCATGCCTGGGGCGGAACCTCCATGGTCGTTGGAGGTTCTTTAAACGGAAACAAAATGTATGGTAAATATCCCAATTTAAAGTTAAATGACGATTTGGATATTGGGAATGGTGTGTTTGTTCCAACCACCTCAACCGATGAATACTTCGCAGAACTGGCCCTTTGGTTTGGCGTTAGTAAAAATGAATTACCTACTATTTTTCCTGGTATAAAGAATTTTTATTCCTTAAATAACCCTAATCTTCCTATTGGATTTATGAAAATGTAAACATTATGAAATATCTATATATAATCGCTTTTTTATTCAGTAGTCATCTTTCCTGGAGTCAATGTTTTCCACTGCAACATAGTACCGACTGGACCGCCGCCTGGTATGCCTGTAAACCCGCTGCCAATCCTAATAAATTCAGGAAGGAGGGACATTGGTTGATGATTGATCTTGGGCAAATCCGTATGCTCACCAAATCAAGATTATGGAATTTCAATTATCCGGATCAATTGAATTCAGGTATCTCCAAACTGGAAATTGATTATTCGCTGGACGGGAAAACATGGAGTTTTCTCAAGCGGGTCGATCTTCCAAAAGCACCGGGTATCCCGCAGTATGAAGGAATTATTGGACCAGACTTTAATGTGGATGCCAGATATGTGCTTCTTAATGTTCTTGAAACGTACGGGCATGCCTGCGCAGGCTTATCGGAAATTTCCATCGAAACAGAGAAAACTTCTATTTCCACTCCTGTAAAGGAAGTTTTCCATGAACAAATATGCATCACGGCAAATATTTTTCCTAATCCTTTCATTGATAACACTACGATTTCTGTGGAAGGTTTATGCACGGAAGGTATTTCCTGGGTTTTAACTGACCTTGCTGGTAGGGTAGTAAATCGTTCTGAAAGTCCATTCTTTCCGCCTTTTACCCTTAATCTCAACTGGGAAAATTTGCAATCAGGCATTTATTACTTAACTTTAAATAATGGAAAGTCAAGATTGCAAGAGAAGCTCATAAAAATAAATTGATGATATGGAGTAATCTAAATAAGATAATCCTGATTTTTTTACTCTGTTGGGCCTGCTTTTATTTTTTGGGTAGCAGTGGCGGCGTTGGCACCTTTCAAAGAGAAGACAGGACAGGGTCCCCCCTTTCCTTAAATTCGACTTGTGGAACCTGTCATTATGGTGGAAATTTCCAGTCCACACTGGTTTTGACCGTTTTGAAAGATTCTATACCTGTAAAGGCTTATTTGCCAAACACTGACTATCTGATAAATGTATCGATACCCTCCATTATTCCCGCCAAAGTCCACGGACTTCAATTGGTGGCTTTTCAAAGTAGTAACAATCAACAAGCGGGTACTTTCGGCTCTTTGACCTCCAATCTGAGAGCAGTGGAACTGTGGAACAGGACCTATATTGAGCAAAGCAGGCCTCAACAAAGCCATTCTTTTTTTATCCCCTGGAAATCTCCCCAGAAAGACATAGGTCCAGTGCATTTTTATGCTTCAGGACTCGCTGCAAATGAAAATAATAATACTTCAGGTGATTCCCCGGTAAAGTTAGAAACTCCCTTTGTTCTTCCTGCTGAAGCCATTACCCGATTGGTTGAAATAGATGAGAATGAAAAAATAACCTGTATGAATGAAGGTGGGGAGACCTCCGTTTTATTGGAAAATTTTAGCCCAGGGCATTATGTATTCCATATTTATGATTATTTTGGTCGAACAATGTATCAAAAGAAAGTGGAAATAAAAGAGGAAAGGATTCAACTGCCAAGGGTTAGGTTGACGACTGGCTTTTATGTTGCCTCCATTTTCAATGGTACATTTACTAAATCTACCTCTTTTTATAATCCCTGATTATTTTTAAAATGAAAGGATTTTATACCCTTACATTACTCATTTTGTCCAATATTTTTATGACGCTAGCAAGGTATGGGCATCTGAAATGTAGCTTTCTGAAAGGTTTCGAAAAACTGAATATAAAGAAAATGGTGGTCCAGATTCCCTTATTGAATTAAAAGTAATCCAGGAGGTGGTTAGTTTAAGTGTTTTTGCATTTTTCAGTATGTTGCTTTTCCGAAATGAATCATTTCGATGGAACCACCTCGCTGGATTTATATGTTTAGTAATGGCGGTTTATGTTAATATTAAAAAATAGCCCTACTTTTTAGCTGATTTCATAGAAATAATTTTGTTTTCCGTTCTTTGGTCATAAAAACCTACCACCAAAGTACCTTCGGCTTCTACTAATTCAGGAGTTATGAAAAATTCAAATTCAAGGGATTGATCTTCAGGGTCATGTATTCTAAGGAGTGAAGGTAAATCACCTTCTGTAACATTGCTTGCACCTGAAAGAGTGCCGGCTATTTTTTTAAGTCCTTTTGGTAGTTCGGAAGGTTTTACACCCAATAATGATTTTCCGTTTTGTCTTACATCTAATAAAGCGTTTATCACTTCACTTGTATATTCAAACGAAACATACTGGCCTACCCAACCAGCTAAAATGCCGGGATCAACATCGGGTATGTCTTCCAAGTTGAGAGTGAAAATCTCACTAAATTTCCTTTCGGGAAATTCAATTTCAACCGTGTAAAAAGGATAGCCGGAATCTTCTGCAGATTTTAGTAACCCAAATTCTCTGAGGGCATCCCCTTCATTTATTTCTTGTTTTTCTGCTGGCGCTTGTTGTTGCGTTTGTTTTTCCTGACCATTACAGGAATTTAACAGCACAAAGCCAATGGATAGGAGTAATACTTGTAGTTTCATTTTTTTTACCTAATTTACATAAATTCTGCTTATGTATCAGGCAAAAGATTATTCAGATTTAGATTCTTCTGAATTATTATTTGCCTGTCGAATAAATTCAGTGGGTGTGATATTGGTTACTTTCTTAAAAGCGGCATAAAAAGCTGATCTTGAACTATAACCAGATATCGATGATATGGCATCTATGGTATATTTCTTATTATTTAAAAGTAGTTTTTTGGCATATTCAATTCTATGTGAGTTTAGCCAATCGGCAAAACTCAATCCTTTTCTGTGGGTTAAAAGCTCATCTAGTTTGTTTCTTGTTATCTCAAAATGAACTAAAACATCTTGACTTGAAAAATTTTCGTTGAGATAAAATTTTTCTTCAATCATTTTAGACTCTATGGCGTTTAGCATTTCTGTATATTCCTCATCAGATTCCTTTATCATTTTTCCAACCTTTTTTTCCTTTTCTTTTAAATTAAATAAAAGCTCAGGACTTAGTAAAATGCTCATAACTAAAAATAGAATAATAACTCCTGCGATGATGATTGTACCAGAATTTAAGGAATCGGTGTAATTTATCTTGCCTACTAATAAAGGTAGGACCAGGGCAGCAAAAAAATAAACGTAGGCATAAATAATAGCAAAAAGCAGATACTTTATAAAGATAAATGTTTTTTTATCCTCAGACGTTAAGAATGGTTTCTTAGATTGGTTGATGGTTAATCTAATTCCAACAATGACAAATGGCAACCCATACAGGAATCTAAACAAAATATTTATTTCAAAAGGTATAAATCCTTCTAATCTGTATATATATAAGGTATTACTTTCAATCATTTTGACTATTTCGTCAAGCTGGTAACTATTTTGAATGTGGAAATACAAGTAATCTAGAAAGGCAATAAATGGAACTATTAGAAAAAGCAGATGTTTTTTCTTTAGATATAAGGACTTTGTTAGAAATGATTTTAAGTATAAGTAAAAAAATACAGGTATCATAAAATAAAATATAATACCTGACTTTAAATTATAAGGTACGTGTTGTAATAATTTTACGTTGGATAAAATAAATGGCAAATAATAAAGTATGATAGAAATTAAAAGACAAGCAAGAAAAAAATGATGTGATTTTTTCCATTTTAAAGCAGAATAAAAAAGAACAACTATCGTGGGTATTAACGTGACAGACGACAGAACGAGAATAATGACAGGTAAAACCATTTGAAAAGGTAATATATTTAAGATGAATCAAATATAATAATTATTTAGAGATATCCTACCCGATTTTAATGTGTCCAGATATTAAAAAGTGGACAATATATTTTGGTTAAAATTATTTTTAGAGACTAGAAGTATTACTTTTACATTATAAATTATAATATAGAATAATAATAAAGATATTTAACTGGGAGTAATTTTAGAGGAGGGAGGCATTTTGCCTTACTTCCTTTTTTGTTTTCTTAATATCTTAATTATTGTTTGGCTGGTTTGATTCCTTGTTCAATTTTTTCAGAATTTTATTTGTCCAGATATTAAAAAATGGACAATATAATTTCGTTAAAATTATTTTTAGAGACTAGAAGTATTAATTTTACATTATGAATTATATTATAGACTAATAATAAAGATATTTAACTGGGAGTAATTTTAAAGGAGGGAGACATTTTGTCTTACCTCCTTTTTTGTTTCTCCAATAAGCGTAGATGAGATTTTAATCGATGGGTTACAAATAGACCTACCTGTTTACCTTGCCAAATACCTTGTTCTATGGCATCACGAAAATGAATGCCTCCATATAGTCTTGACATGGAAGCCTCCATAGCGGCTTCAGAGAAAGAGGAAAAGGAGCGCACAGGTAGTCCGAATTCTACTTCTACATCATCATCAAAAGGAAATGTATCTCCAAAAATTTTGATTAAAACAATGGAGGCCGCAGATGAGGCAACACTGTGCCCCGACAGATACTCGGGAAATGGGGGTGTCTGTAGAATAGGTTTCCATGATTTATCTATGAATTCGCGAATAGTTGTTTCCGGCCTAACCCGATGACTCCTGTATTTTTCATCCCAACATGCTATAAACGCATCATGTAAGGTGATAGCAACTAAGGCATGAATGAGGACTGTTTCTTCAATAGATCGTTTTTCTTTTTTACAGGCAATTCCCGTTATGCCTACCCAATGTCCACCAGGGGATATTTTTTTAGTACCAAATTCAATATGACCAATCTGGGAAATATGATAGGGATTACAGTCCCAGAAATTAGCTATGGCTTCTTTTTCAGCATCTTTTGAACGCACTATGTCATACACTTCCTTTAAAAGTTGATAAAAAGGTGTATTTTTTTCCACATTAAAGGGAATAGGTGGTAGGGGTACAAATTGATTGGCAGAATCAAGTACTAAAGGCGAAATCGTATTCCAGTGCGGCTCAACTGGAGGCATGAAGGCTGGTCCGGTAGGTTGCCAAAATCCTGAACCTCGTTTTGGAGTGTACCGTTTTAGATTGTTTAATTGAAGGAATCCATCTTTCATTGCCATAGAAACGACCTCGCCAACAATCTGGTCAATAACTTGTAAGATTGGCTTAGGTAAGGATTTTGATAAAGAATCAATTTCTGGTAAAAGAGTTCTCCCTGAGGGCAGCAGCGCGGCGGCCGTTTTCCACATACCTAAAATAGTCCCGTTTATTACCTCTTTTTCTTTGGCCAGACCTTTAGGAAATGTTGTTTTGGATATACTTATTTTACCGATGGTATGAAATTGGTCAGGACGCAAGGCAGCGACTACCTCATAGGAGGACAGGGTCGTATAGGCGTAATAACGTGACGCAGCAACAGGGGAGGTCACATCATTTACCATAATATCGGTTACTTTTTTTAGGGCGGAAACATAAACTTCTGCCTTATCTGGATTATTTGCGCTTGAATATGGCAGGTAGCTAAGAAATAAAAAAGGTAAATAAAGCCACTTCATATTACTATTTAATTTGACGTTTTAAAATCAATGGGGATTGGTTGTTAATCCCAATAAGGACTACTTTGGATTTATTTAATCCTTGAATCGATGTTAAACTTCTGACGGCTCCTTTTATACTTAAGCCCGATGTTAATTGTGGAAGGTAAGTGAATGAAGCGTTTTTTCCTGAACCTTTTAATAAAACACCATAATTAGCGTCTGTTTTCCCAATTCTTATGCGGGTATATTCTACATTTCCAGCCAGTAGAATATCTAAAGATCCGTCTCCATCAAAATCATCCGTTAATATGGCATGAACAGGGGAAAAGTTAGCTTCAGTAGGTAAACTTCTGGGTGTGAATTGCCCATTTATATTTTCCAGCCAAATAGTTTCTAAGGTATTGACCTCTAATTTGGGGCTTTTCGATAGTTGGTCAGGAGTAAATATATTTTGTATGGTAACATTAGCGTAAGAATCATAAGTGACAAACTTTTTTCTCAAACCTACCATTTGATCTGTCATTTCGTCTCTGGTTGAAAAAGGATAGGAAATTCCATCCATATAATAACATAAGACAGGATCGATATAACCATTTTTATCAAAGTCGTCATAATAGAGCTCAATGGGTTCTTTTTCTGATGCTTTGCACGGGGCATTCAATCCCCAGTTACCCGCAATCAGGTCTTTATCTCCGTCCCCATCCAGGTCTGCCGCATGTAATACGTTCCACCACCCTTTTAACGGACTGGATAACACTTCGTTTGAAATATCTTGGCATTCCCCTTTTTTAAAGGAAAAATATTGGATAGAGGTCCATTCACCACAAACAACTAATTCTGACTGCCCGTCCATATCGATATCCATAGCCAAAGCATGGGTTATCATACCTAATGGTTTACGCCACTTGATGGTAAAAGATCCTTTTCCATTATTTTCCAACCAAATACTTTCCGGAGCATAAGGGTATTTACCTTGCTCTACGCGCGCGCCAACAAATAAATCTATATCACCATCGAGGTCGAAGTCCAAGGGAACAACTACAGAACCAGAAAATTGAATATCGGGAAGGGTTCCCGCTGGGGCAGCAAAAAACAAGCCGCCCTGATTTAAATAAAGACGGTCCTTTAAAGGTAATCCTGAATCTGCCTCTCCGTAGCCCCCTGATACAACATATAGATCGAGATCTTTATCACCATCGGCATCGAAGAAAGCAGCATAAGTGTCTTCGTAGCCCGCATCGGCTAACAAAGCAGGTTGATTCGTTGGAATGAACTGACCATTTTTCAACTGTAGAAAAATATTTCCAGCTTGTCCTTCCGGTCCACAAATATAAAAATCTTCCAAACCGTCACTATTTATATCCCCAACCGCCGTTTCTGGGCCATGATAGGATATCATGTTGGGAATGAGTGGCTGTACTTTGAAATCATTAACCATCAATTCATTATGTTTGTAATTCAGGGTGTCAGGAACGGTATTGAAAATAGTAGTTGTTTTGGCCACAATCCCTTTTTGTGGTTGGGAGGTGATGGAATCACTTAACCAATAGGTTTTATTTATTGGTAGATTTTCCTTCATGCAGCTTATGTTTCCTGAAGACCAGGTAACCTGTATCGAATCAATTTTATCACCTGATAGTCCTATATGTACAGGTCCTGACATAGAAGATTGAAAGCCGTGGACTGGATTATTTTCGACGCTAAAGATACCTTCCGGGGTATAAACTTTTACCTTGGCGCCCAAGGCTTTGGTATTTTTACTGTTCGATGAAAGTTCAACGCGTATGAATCCCTTAGATTTATTTTGCTCAATGCTATTGTTTTTATAAATACCAGCTGCCGCATTCATTCTGTTGAAAATAAGATCCAGGTCTCCGTCATTATCCACATCGGCATAAGCTGCCCCGTGGGCAAAATCGGCACCAGCTAAACCCCAGTCTATCGTACGATCTTTAAAAATAAACCCTCCCTCATTTTCAAACAGAAAATTTTGAAGAGGAGTAGATTGGATCGACTGAAGTAACCCAAACATTTTATCATCGGTATTACCTTGAAGATGTTTGAGCCGTTCATTCGCGTAGAATTTAATAAAATCCCGATTAATCATATCTCTGCCGTAACCATTTGTCACAAAAAGGTCCTTTTTTCCGTCATTATTATAATCGGCAAAGAGAGCAGACCAGCTCCAGTCAGTATTTGAAATGCCTGCTAATTGTCCGATTTCACTAAATGTTCCGTTGCCATTATTTAAATGAAGCATATTTCGCATCAGTTGATGATGAAATCCATTATCAACGGTGTTGTTATAAACTTCAAAATTATCGGGGGCATAGAGTAGTTTTTGTCTTTTATTGTCTTTTGGAAGCATATCCAGAGTGAAAATATCTTGCCAGCCATCGTTATTGATATCTGCAATATCGAGCCCCATCGAAAAATTAGAAATATGAGGTATTTGTTCTTTTAGCACTTCTCTGAAAGTTCCATTTTGATTATTTAGGTAGAGATAATCCTCTTCGACATAATCATTCGAAACATAAATATCCTGCCAACCGTCCCCATTGATATCAGATACGTTAAGGCCCAGTCCATAACCTAATGGATTCGATTTAATACCAGCTTGTTGGGTAATATTATGAAAAATGCCATTACGATTTTCATAAAGCCGATCGCCGGCATCGGGATCTATCTGATTTTTCAAAAAAGCGGCATCAAAATTTCGAAATTGCTTAATGTTATGATTCAGTATGTAGGCATCAAGGTCACCGTCCTTGTCCATATCAAAAAAGGCGGCCATAGTCGTGTGTCCTGGATCAGCTAGTCCCACTTCGCCGGCCTTTTCAGTGAAGGTCAAATCCTTATTATTGATATATAAAAGATTTTTTCTTTTTTCTGGTGGTAAATTCCCTGATAGACAAAGATAAATATCAAGCCAGCCATCCCCATTGACATCTGCTACAGATACGCCAGTAGCCCAACCGGTATTAGGAAGAATACCCGCTTTCTTTGTTATGTCTTCAAATTGGAAATTACCTTTATTCAGATATAATTTATGTTGGCTGATATTGGAGCTGAAAAAAAGATCAATAAGCCCATCCTTATTAAAATCGCCAACACCAATACCTCCACCATTATAGAAATATTCGTAAGTAATAATATTCAACGCCGGTGTTTCAGGAAGCGTATTTTCAAAAGTAATGCCTGTTGAAGAGGAGGGCATTGCCTGAAACAGAGGTTGCGCATTTGTTTCATGGTGAATCAAAAATGAAAAACCCAATGAAAACAAAAGGGATAAAAACATTGAAAATCGTTTCATAGATTTGGCTAGACTTGATTATCAAAATCTAAAAATAGGACTTTTTAATGAACCCTACCTCATATTTTAATGGAGGTGATTAAAAAATGGTGAAGCCAAGGGCCAAATGGTATGTTGGGGAAATTATGCCGCCAGGTACCAAATGGGACAATGAAAAAATGTTGCCGCCAGGGGCATAATGGTCGCAATAGACATGTGACCCCTCTGGGGTCATGGTCAGTTTAAATTTGTATCAGATCATAAAAAAGGAGGCTATCTTTTTAGACAGCCTCCTTCAAAAATTAATAGTAAGTATTTAATTATCAGAGATTTATAAGATATAAATCCCTAATAAATAATTTATTTACCACCATCCCACCAAACACGGGTAGAGAATTTATCACCACCCATACGGGTTACGGCTGCGGTAAAATTCGCTGGATTTGAGCCAGCTTCATTTTCCCAATAGATTAAACGACGTGGGATAACATTACCGTCAAATGCGTTAGGATCTTTTGTTGGTGTAAGCACAGGATAGCCAAGTCTTCTCCAATTAGCATAAGATTCCATATCGTTTAAGTAAGTAGCTGCCCAAAATTCTTCTCCAATAAGGCGAAGTTTATCTTCTGTGGCAGCAGCTGCAAATTTACGACCTGCGATATAAGCGTCGATATCAGCAGCAGGGCGAGCAAAAGAAGCGTCGAAAGCAGTCCATGCCTGAATAGCGGCTCTGGTACCATTATTGAAATGAGTTTCTGCATTACCAGTAACCCAACCTCTCACTGCAGCTTCAGCAGAAAGCAATTCTGTTTCAGCATAAGAAATTAGGTAGTATGGGTCTTCCCAATCCATGTACTTTAAATTTAACATAGAGAACATACGTGTACCAATTCCAGCCGTTTGAAATTTCGCTTTATTGTCAGCAGAAAGAACATTTAGCAGTGTTGAACTGGTGTAACCGTTAGGTAAACCTATAGCAGAAGCAGGATTTACATCCCAGGTAGTAGAAACGTCAGGATTTCCTGTGCCACCAGTAACGATCATCAAACGAGGATCATTATTAGCTTTCATCCAGTTTACAAAAGTTTCACTAACCTTACAGTCTCTTGAATACTTGTAAGTATTCCAGTAACCATCATTTAAACCATTACGGTTATGACCTTGAGGACCATTCAAATATTTGATGGTACCGTTATCTGCATTTGAAGAGAAGGTTCCGGAAGAGTATGCCTCAGCAAAAACAGCTTTACCAGTGTTAGCATCTACTTTTTGCATTCTCATAGCAACACGCATAAGGAGAGCATTTGCAAATTTCTTCCATTTTGCAACATCACCGTTGTAAACTACATCCTGAGCACCAAGGCTACCACCAGTAGCACTTAATTTATCTCTCGCTGCTTTAACATCTTTAACGATAGCAGTATAAACGTCTTTTTGTGATTCGTAGGAAGGGAACCAATTTTCAGGATCCTGTAAACCATAACCAGCCTTAGTGTAAGGAATATCACCATAAAGATCTGTCATACGATGAAGATCGTAAGCACGAAGAATGGTAGCCACCGCAAAGAGATTCGCCTTAGTCGCATCAGCTTTAGTCTGCTCAATAATATTTGAGTACAGTCTGATTACGTCCGTAAAGTGTCTTTCCATGTAAGCACCGCTATACTGTCCGTTATAGTAGTATTTATCACCACTGAAATAACTGGCGGTAGAAGCTGTGTGCTGAATCATAGTAGCAGCATAGAGCATATTTGCTCTGGTATTTTCATACTCTCCACCAATTCTTAAGGTAGCTGTGGTAAGTAGGAAGGCAGGATCCATGGCGGTCACTGCATTTTGGTTGGTGTTTAACTCAATCAGTTTATCCTCATTACAAGCATTAAAAACCAGAAGGCTTGTGAGAATTAACCCTGTTTTGACCAATTTATTTTTCATTTGCATTAGATTAAAGTTTAACAAAATTAGAAGCCAACAGAAAGATTGATTCCAATATTTCTTGCCAGAGGCATTGCGAAAAATTCCAGACCTTGGTCAGCGCCTGCATTTGAGTAAGCAGATTCAGGATCCATGTTAGGAGTGCTTGACCATAGAAGCGCTAGGTTTCTGCCAACTAACTGAATAGCAAGACTTTCGATAGGCAACTTTTTGAAAGAACTCTTAGGTAATTTAAAGCCAATAGAAAGCTCTCTTAATTTTGCATAAGAAGCATCATAAACAAGATTTTCAGTAATATCGCTATATCTGCTCCAGTAATCCACTAAACGAGTTACAGGAACGGTAACGTTAACTGGCGCACCTGTTGCAGTAACACCACTCACTTTTAAACCAGATTCACGACCTTCCAACGTTTCCTGGTGTAATCCCCAACGATAAGCAAGCCAGTTTGTTCCTGAGAAAATAGATCCACCGTGACGTACATCAATAAGGAAAGACAGAGTGAAATTCTTGTAAGAGAATGAATTGATCAAACCAGCAGTAATTGGTTGACGACCAAAACCAAGGATATTGTTGGCATTTGCAGAACGCACTGGCATACCATCTTCAGTATAGATTTTAGTTCCTTTAGCATCAGTAGCGTGCTTCCAACCTACAATAGCACCAAGTTGTTCACCTACAATGTGACGAATTCTTTCACCTTGGCGAACACGAGATTCGTTATAGTTTAAGAATTGAATTGGGTTACCTTTTGCATCTTTACCTAAATTTACCGCCTCACTGATGTTGTTAGCAAAGTTCAGAGTAACATCCCATCTTAAATCTCTGGTGTCTATAGCTGCAACATTCAACATTAATTCAAATCCTCTGTTTGCAAGTTCACCGATATTAACCTGTGTGCTACCAAAACCTGAAATAGCAGAAATACCTGCATTTAAGATATCATTCGTAGTTGTACGATTGTAATAAGCTGCGTCAATTCCTAATCTGTTATTGAATAAACGCACATCGGCACCTATCTCAATTTCCGAAGAAGTATATGGGCTTAATGTTGGGTTTGGAATAGATCCGTTAGTAATTTGTCCCGCATTAGCTGAGCCATGAGGAGCACTTAAAAGACCATATTGTACATTAAGAGCATAAGGATCAGGTCCACCGCCACCTACTTGAGCCCAGGAAGCACGTACTTTGGCAAAA
>JAIYCH010000017.1 GCA_027488135.1 Saprospiraceae bacterium
GCAAAAACTTGCAGAAATGGGTTATACCATTGTGGAACATGCCAACTATGTGAACAGGAAATTCTATGGCTACACCCCAGCAGAATTTAAAAAGATTCTGGAAGATCTAGGTATGAAAATGCCAAGCGGTCACACGGTATTAAATAAAATCCATTGGAATGAAACCGCCAAAGATTTTACGGATGTATGGAAATATACTATCGAGGATGCTGCTTTTATGGGACAAAAATTTGTCATAAGTCCATATCTCGACGCCGCTCTTCGTAAATCGTACGATAGTTTTATGGCTCAAATGGATATATTCAATAAGTCAGGAGAATTATGCAAGAAATCAGGCATGAAATTTGGCTACCACAATCATGATTTTGAATTCAGTGAAAAATTCGATGGCCGTACCTTATATGATATCATGTTGAAAGGTACAGATGCCGATCTGGTTATGCAACAACTCGATACTGGTAATCTTTATAACGGCGGGGCAAAAGCCATAGATATTGTTAACGCCTATCCCGGTCGTTTCGAATCTATACATGTTAAAGATGAGATACTGATCAGTGATAATCCTAAAAAATATGAAAGTACGGTTATTGGAAAAGGTATCGCAGGCATTCAGGATATACTTAAGGTATTGGATACCATGAAAAACAAACCCGAGTTAATTATCGAACAGGAGGCTTATCAAAATATAGATCCAATGGCTTGTATGAAGGAAAATTACGATAAAATGAAGGCCTGGGGCTATTAATTTTAGATATGGAATTACAACATAAAGTTGCCGTTATCACCGGTGGCGCAAAGGGAATAGGCAGAGAAACAGCCGATGTATTCCTGAAAAACGGCGCCACCGTTGTTATACTGGATATTGACGACGAAAAGGCAAAAGAAGCTATTGACCAATGGACATCTCAGGGATTTCCTTGCTATTATTTCAAAGTCAATACGGCTCATTATAATGAAGTCCTTAGCGTGGCCGAACGCATAGTAAACCAACTGAAAAAGGTTGATATTTTAATAAATAATGCCGGCATAACGAGAGACGCCAGTTTAAAAAATCTAACGCCAGAGCATTGGCAAGAGGTTATTGATGTGAATCTAACAGGTGTTTTTAACTGTACCAAAGCCTTTTCGCCCCACATGGTGAACCAACAATATGGACGCATTATCAACGCATCGTCGGTAACAGCTCATTACGGTTCTTTTGGACAATCAAACTACGTGGCCACCAAAGCGGCCCTTATTGGATTGACAAAAGTTTGGGCAAAGGAATTGGGTAGCAAGGGAATTACCGTGAACGCTGTTGCCCCGGGATTTATAGAAACCGATATGACGGCTATATTAGGGACTGACTTTATGGGAGAATTAATACAAAGAACGCCCGTTCGACGTGTTGGACAACTGCAGGATATTGCCAATGCTTACCTTTTTCTGGCTTCAGAAAAAGCTGGTTTTGTTACAGGTACTTGTTTAAATGTGGATGGAGGACTAACGTTATAGGTTGTCTTATTTTCTAAAATCAATGTCAAAATAGGCGCCAACGAGAAAAAATGCGCGTCCGGTTTCATCATTGATTTTATAGTCAAATTGCCTCATGTAGCCCAATTGAGTAGAAAAAAAGGGGGAAATCTTATAATTAGCGGAAATAAAAAATCGGTTTCTTTCGAAATATGGTTCATTATCAGTAAAGAAAATTTCATTACTTACAGATAACTGAAAGGGCTTAAAGCCCTGGGTATTTTTTCCAAAAGGATAATTTAATCCTAAGCGATATCGAAATCTATTTCGATAACCACTTTTTGTAAATCTCATTTCTACTCTTCCTCTTTGCTCAACGATAAATTTACCAAGTTGCTGGGTTAATAATAATTGAGGCCACAGCCTTATTTCATCATTATTTTTTGGCAACACAAAATCTCCTCCCTCTTTGTAAGTGTCATATTTTCCTGCAGCCAGCGTTAGCCTGAATTGCTTTTTTATTTCATAATTAATCCCGCCTTTAAATTCATGATAATGAAAGTCATCATAAAACTTTAAAGAACGTAATTGCCCCTCTGCAAAAAAACTCCACTTATCTGATAAGGTGCCTCTTAAATTTATGATATTCCATGAACCCAATGATTCATATTGAGCGAAAACGATTACAGCCCTTATAGAAAATAAGAGAAAAAGAAGACCTTTTTTCATTATGAAATTTGTGAAATTTATTTGCCTGTGAACAAATCTTTCAAGGTAGATTGTAGCGCTTCGCCTCTTAGGTTTTTTCCAATAATTTTTCCTTCTTTATCAATCAGATAATTTTGTGGAATAGCCTGAATTCCATAAGCCTTTGCCACTTCATTATTCCAATATTTTAAATCTGACACATGTGTCCAGGTAAGATTATCATCATAAATAGCCTTCATCCATTTATCTTTTGCATTGGGCTGATCTAAAGAAATGCCAAGCACTGTAAAACCATTTTCATTATATTTTTGGAAAGCATTTACGACATTGGGATTTTCCTGACGGCAAGGACCACACCAACTAGCCCAAAAATCAATGAGCACATATTTTCCTTTAAATGAAGCCAGACTTACATCAATTCCCGCCGTGTCCTTCTGAGTAAACGGAATAGCGTACTGACCAACATCTGTTTTCTTTGCTTTTTCAATTCTGTCTTTCATCAACTTTGCAGACGGCAAATTCTTTATATTTTCTGGAAGCTGATTAAACAAAGGTTCCGTTTTAGAAGCTTCGATAGCATAACCTGCATATTGATTTAAAGCATACACAGCTACGGCAGAGTTTTTACTCTCAGAATTTAGATACGGGAGATAGATATTTTCTTTTACAATTAAATCTAATGAATCCATTGATCCTTCTATTTTATCCATTCCAGCCATATCTTTAACCTTCCTTGCTGCCATATAGGCGTCATTGAGCGATTTAAAAGTGGGATCGTAAGCTGATACTTTTTTCCTCAAAATGGTATATTCTTCATGCGTTTTTGATCCTAAAACGGAACTATTTCCTAAAGAATCATTGGCAATAACACTTATTTCTCCAGACTCTAAATAAACAGAAAATAAATCTCTCACATAATTAATCATTTGCACTTTGGCTGTATCTGAGCTTTTAGCATACACAACGCGCAACTGAGACAATACGGGTTCTTCTAAACTGATTTTGAATTGGGCTACTTTTTCTGAAGAGACCATTGCGCTATCCGTAAAACGTAGATTTGTAGCATAGTTATAATAAGAGACAAAAACCTTTTCAACCGGTTTTTGTATGGTCTTGACATCTACCTTCAACGAAAGATTCGCTTTTACCGGGTCATTCCCTTGTGCAATCAATAGATTAACTGAAAAACAAATCAATAATAAATGTATGATTCTCATGAGCTTTATTTAAGTATTTAAGTAAATATAACTATTTTAATCTATTTTTGAATGATAACGGTTGAATAAAACATAAAAGAAAAAAACATGGAAAATACAGAATCAAATCTACCAGGTATTTTAGGACTTGCCGTTTTCATCCTGTTTATTGCTATCTTTTACGCAGGCGCTGCAAAAAAAGTTGTCATTTATTACGATACAAAAGATTTGTTTATCTCGGTAGGTGCATTGATTACCCCCCTGATGATTTACGTATTTTTACAAGAAGAAAAAATCGAATCAGATACGGCAAAGGCTATTATTTATTATATTATAGTTCCCGCATTAGGATTATTATCTCTATATCTGCTTTATTTGAATTTCAAAAGCGGCGTTTTTCATAATAAAAACATATCCATTGGTCTGGTCGTAGGTCTTTTCAAACTCGTTTATGTAGTATTAGCTTTTGCCGTTATTTTGGCACAATTTTCTGACTCAAAAGATAGAAGGAGGTCCTTTGGCGATATCATTGTTGCCACCTTGTTTGTAGGCCTTGCCATTTGGGTTACGAGTGTACTTGTCAATGGCAAAGAAGTTTATAAGCAAAAAGGATGGACCCTGCCTGCAACCAATTAATAGATAGAAAGCGCAAGATCTACTTCCTTTTTGAAGGCAGCTACTTTGATATTCGGATCACCTTTACCCAATGTTTCAATGGGAATGAACCCTTTGTAAGTTGAATTTTTGATGAGGTTAAACAATTTGGCCAGATCTACCTTTTTTTCTATACCGTTTTCATAAATGTTCTCTTTAAGCTGCCAATTTACCGCCAGGGGAATGGTTGATTTTATTTGTTCATAGGGATCACCATTTCTATAACTACCGATATCAAGTATTAATCCAAGCCATTCATGCTGGACCATGTCAAATATTTTGTGAACATCGTCAGCCGTTTTAATAAAATCATTATGATTTTGAATGCCAACAATAACGCCATTTTTTTGACCATAATCAGCACATTCTTTTAAATCTTCAGCCATCCAGGTAGCGATATCCATCCAGGAATAATCTTTGGGAATAATTACCCCGGAAAAAACACGTAGAACGGGAGCACCCATTTTAGCGGCAACAACAATCCAGTTTTTTACCCTTTCAACCTCTAATCGCCTAAGGTCTTTATTGGGCTGAGTAAAATCATTTCTTACACCCATTCCGCTGATAGACAGACCTAACAAATGAGCTTTTCTTTTAATATGATAAATAAATTCATCTGAAGGTACTGTTGGATATCCTGGAAAATAATACCCCGTTAAATCAATGCCATCAAAATGATGTAACGACGTAAAGACAAGGAGATCGTCTAAACTCATCGTTTTATTCATGAGCGGTTCATTAAATGAATAAGCATTCAAACTGGTTTTGAGTGATTTCGTCCCTAAAACTTCGTCCTCAAATAATGAAGGAGAGGGAGATATCAAACCAGCGAAGGGAAGAACGCCGCACATTTTCAACCATTGTCTTCTTTGTTCTCTTAATTGCATTGGAATATATTGAAGGATTAAAATCAATATTAAATATAACTCATCTTACTCAATAAATGATTATATTCGTTACCATTAATACCACACAGAAAAAACACAACATGCATCGCATTATTTTAATCCTATTATTATGCCCTTTTTTGATTTTAGCTCAAGACGGCCCCAC
>JAIYCH010000051.1 GCA_027488135.1 Saprospiraceae bacterium
ACAAAAATGAATCATTTACCTATTGATTTAAAAAACGCTGATTTATTTAAGCAGGAAGCCTATATCAACGGTCAATGGACTAAAGGTACTGAGAAAAGGACTTTCCCTGTTTATAATCCATTTAACAAAATGATGATTGCAGAAGTCAGTGATTTAGAGGTCAGCGATTTTGATCTTGCGGTACAAGCTGCTAATATTGCCTTTCCAGCATGGGCTAAATTAACGAGTTATGAAAGAAGCAGAATTTTAACTAAATGGTATAATCTTATTATTGAAAATGAGCGTGATCTGGCTGCCATATTAACCCTGGAACAAGGAAAACCATTGCAGGAAGCCTTGGGAGAGATTCGCTATGGGGCCTCTTTTATTGAATGGTTTGCTGCTGAAGCCATGCGCGTATATGGTGATATTATACCGTCTCCCGATGCAAATAAACGGATGTCTGTTATAAAGCAACCCATCGGTGTGGTAGTTGCTATAACTCCATGGAATTTTCCTAATGCCATGATTACCCGAAAAATAGCTCCGGCACTGGCTGCTGGTTGTACCGTGTTGGTAAAACCAGCTGAAGACACGCCTCTTTCTGCGCTGGCGCTGGCCGTTTTATCTGAAAAAGCAGGTATTCCCAACGGTGTACTTAATTTTTTGCCAACCAGTAAACCCGTGGTTGCGGGAGACTTTTTCTGTGCTCATAAAAATATTCAAAAAATATCCTTCACAGGCTCAACTAAAACGGGTAAGTATTTAATGGAAAAAGGGGCTGCTACCCTAAAAAAGTTATCGCTCGAACTAGGCGGAAATGCTCCATTCATTGTTTTTGCCGATGCAGATATTGATGCTGCTGTAAAAGGGGCCATACTTTCAAAATATAGAAATGCGGGGCAAACCTGCGTTTGTACCAACCGATTTTTAATCCATGTTAATATTTTAGCGGCTTTTAATGAAAAATTAGCAATAGAAGTAGATAAAATGAAGGCTGGTGACGGTTTCATTGATGACACCCAAATTGGACCATTAATAAATGAGGCTGCTATTAAAAAAGTGACCCATTTGCTGAACGACGCCATTGAAAAAGGGGCAAAAGTTTTTTATTCCAAAAATACATCGGTCGAAACCACCTCCGTTATTTCTCCCATTATATTAACGCAGGTAACCCCGGAAATGGCCTTATCAAAAGAAGAAATTTTTGGACCTATTTCGGCCATAACCTCATTTTCAACGGAAGAGGAAGCCATTTCCATAGCTAATAATACCGAATTTGGTCTTGCTTCCTATATTTATACCAAAGACAACGCGAGAATACACCGGGTAACAGAGGCTTTACAATATGGTATGGTCGGCGTGAATACCGGTATTATTTCTTATGTTGCCGCCCCTTTCGGAGGAATAAAAGAAAGTGGATTTGGTAGAGAAGGATCTAAATATGGCATAGATGAGTTTCAAATTTTAAAATATATTTGTACTGATATCAGCTAAAAATGATAAATATGGAATTTAGCCTATATAGTAAATTAATTCCCGCCGCCGTTCTTTTAATGCTGGGTATTCTGGAAGCATTGGGAGGCCTTTACTTTAGTGGAAAAAGATCAAAAACAGACTACACCATCGAATTAGTTAGCCTAGCAACACTTCCAACGCTCATTCAACCGGGTATTTTTTTAATTACCTTTTGGGGAATGAATTTTTTCTTACCGAACCTTGAAAACTATTTTATCAACCTTCATTTTATGTGGCAGGTTGGCACCTTTTTGATATTAGACGATATGGTGCAATATTGGTGGCATCGCTTGTCTCATACCAATAGGACGATGTGGAAGTTGCATCGCCCCCACCATGTTGTGGAAGAAATGGGTGTTTTGGTAACGTACAGAAATGCCATCCTTTATTATGCCCTTATGCCTGGGATCTGGCTTTCAGGCATACTCATTTATCTTGGTATGGGCTACGTTTATATCTTTTATGTGACCATTAAATTAATAGTTATTCTTTTAGCACACAGTGAAACCAAATGGGACCGTTTCTTATACCGTTATAAGGTACTTCATCCTTTGGCATGGATTATTGAAAGAACCATTTCAACCCCAAGCACCCATTTCGCCCACCATGGTTTGACGGCTGAAGATGGCATTTCCCATCCTAACGGTAACTTTGGTAACCTCTTATTTTTCTGGGATATCTTATTTGGAACAGCTAAAATTACTCGGAAATATCCTGAAACATTCGGTGCATGGAATCAAATAAAAGAGCCCTGGTATATCCAGTTATTGTTCCCCATTTTCCGTTCCAAAGACTCCAGAAGTGAGCTTCATGCCTGGAAAACAAAGCAAGATTATGATCCTTCCGTAGATTTTAAAAAATTTAACCGCTAACGCTTTCATCGAATAAAAGGGGTATAATATTTTTCCAACCCGTTCTCTAATTGTATCTGGTAAAATCCATTTGGGAGCGTTGAAATATTTATGGGTGAATTTTCATTGTAATGCTCCCAACGCAAAAGGCACCTGCCAAATACATCAAAAATAGAAATCTTACCCTTAGAAAATGACTTTGCCGATGCGTATTTTAGATGAATAAAATCATCTGACGGATTTGGATAAACTATTATTTGTTCCTCTGCAGCATTTTTAATTTCCTTAGTATTGGTCGTTATTTTTTTCCAGGGAGTTTGGTAAAGTTGCAGCCCTCCCCTTGCATTACCCACTAATAACTCATAGAAGCCATCGTTATTGAGGTCAGCTAACGCAGGTTTCACCTGAAATCCATTTTTCAGAATATTTAATCCAATGTCTTCGAGATTAAACTTTTGATTAGCTTCAGATACATTGTACAAGAGTAATCCCTTATCATCTGAACCTGTTAAAAGACGAAGCCCCTCGCTGGTATAGAACATTATGGGCGCCGTTGAACCATTTAAGTAGCCAGGTTTATTGGTATTAACACCTCCCCATCTATTAACATTAGGCATAATATCAGCATTGGCATCAAAAAAAGGTCTGGATTTAGACCCAATATTTTGAAAATAATTGATGTTACCGCCTCTTTCCCCAACAAGCAGATCTGGTAAACCATCTGTATTTACATCAAAAACAAAGGGGGTAGCATATAAACCTACGTCAATGTCCATGAAGGGATAAACAAACTGATCTATTTTTAGCGGCTTCCCCTTACCTGCCATATTTTCGCCATAAAACAACTGACCTGACTCATCACCGATGAGAACATCGTCGTCTCCATCGCCGTCCATATCAGCAAAAACGGGTGAAAAATCTCGCGAAACCGAATTAAATCTGTTAAGGCTTAAGAAATTACTATCTTTTAGAATAAAAGATGGTTTAGCATACGATCCATTGTTTTCGAAATAAAATAATCCAGAGGGATAAACGCCGGGTTCTATAAAATTTCCATAATTACCTGCGACCAAATCCAGCAATCCATCGCCATTGATATCAGCAAAAGTTGGACTTGCCCCTTTGCCAATATCGAGCGTATTTTCAGTTAAAAAATTCTTCTCCACCAAGGTAAAAACGGCTTTATCTTTTGTCCCGATATTTTTATAAAACAAAAAAGCGCCCTCATCTATAGAATTAAAAATAGCATTAGGGGCAAAAATCAAATCTTTCAGACTATCCTGATTTACATCGAGGGCAAAAGAAGCGGGAAAGGAAGGCAAATCGACGGGAAAATCATACATTGGAAAATAATTATCCTGTTTATTCATCCAAGCCGTTTTGGCATTTCCCGCGTTGGTAAGAAGCGTGATATTTGGGTAAGAAATGTCCCCTAAAAACAACTCTTTATCTCCATCCCCATCGAGATCAAGCGTCAAGAGGGTACTTCCAGAATGCCTTAAATTTCCGGCTAATTCACCTGGTGTAATTTTATAGCAAATACCAGGAGCTGGGGAAAAATCTATTTTAGTTGAAGAACCAGATTCATAAAAACCACCCCAGCACTGACTATCCAGGCGAAATAAAAGGGAATCATTTTTAAAATTCTTTTCTACAGATTCATTTCTATAAAATTCGGCAAAACCGCCATTTATATTGAAGGTAACAATATCGAGATCGCCATCACCGTCAATATCATCCAATGCGGGAATATCTATTCTGGTTACATAAAGATTAGATTGACCACCTACAAACAATGGAAAAAAAATGATATTGTAAGGCGCTTTAAAATTTATCCGTTTAAAGGCCAGCATGTTATTCTCATTATAAAATCCCTTCCAAACCTGAATGCCATCGACGCCGGGGATATCTGAATAAGCAAAAAAGTCAGAAATGCCATCTTTATCATAGTCTCTCAATAACACCCAACTTTCTGCGGGAGGAAAATGAACAACATAATCAGGGGAAAAAACATAATTCACCTTATCTTCGCCAGCCATTTTTCTTTTTCCCAGATAGACACTATGAATATTTCCGACCCTGTCAAACACATAAATATCGATAATACCATCATTATTGATATCTGTTTCAGAAAATTGAGGACACTTCAGCCCCCCCGTAAAAGGATCTGAAAACGTTTTTTGAGCATTTGAAACAGGTAACGTAATTTCCTTAAACGTTTGTCCTAACAGAAAGAGTGGAAAAAAAAGAAAAACAGCACAACGGACGAAGGGAAAAATCATATCAATATAATTTAAGGAACTAATCTAATCAAATTGTAGAGTAATCACAACATAGTACTAAAGTCAGACAAGCAAAATATTCATTTCTTGAACTAAAAATTTAAGATATTGTTAGCTATAAAATCTTAAAGTATGACCAATTCTCCACAAAATAAAATGTTGGACAACCAGCAAAATGAGTCTTTAATATTTCATCCCAAAAACATCATTTTATTCTTGACACTGGCAGGATTAACTATGCTGTTCTTATCTCTTTCATTTTCCTACGTTTATACCAGGACACTGTCAAAATTACCTCCGCTGCAATTACCCTGGTTATTTTATGTAAATACGTTGGTACTATTGGCTTCAAGCTATACCTTATGGCAGAGTAAAAAAGCGTATCTGGACGACAGAACCGACAGGTATCAACAATCACTTTATATAACGATAGCTTTATCGTTTCTGTTTCTTGTCTTACAGGGTATTGCGTGGTATAGTTTATTTAAACAGAATATAATGATACAAACAGATAATTCTGCGGGGTATTTGTATGTAATATCGGGTCTTCACTTTTTCCATGTTGTGGCGGGACTACCCTTTCTGATCTATTTCAGTATGGAGGCAAAGAAATATATGGTAGAACCCGTTAGTGTTTTGGTCTATTTTTCGGACCCACATAAACGTTTAAACTTACGATTAATAAGTATTTATTGGCATTTTCTCGATATCCTTTGGGTTTATTTAATGGTATTTTTCGTGATAAATAAAATGATAGCCTAAGCCAAAGTAATTTTTTAAAACCTAGTTTTTTTCCAAATCGTATTATATTTGTCTAAACTAAACGATTAGGGGTAGCTTATGCAAAATCAAAGCGAAACATTGGTAACTGTCGAAACGGGTAAAAAGCTAGGGTTAACTGAAGCAGAATTCGAACAGATTGTTAGCATAATGGGCAGGACGCCTAATTTTACAGAATTAAGTATATATTCTGTAATGTGGTCGGAACACTGTAGTTATAAAAATTCTATTCATTGGCTAAAAACGCTGCCTCGAGAAGGGAAAAGGCTGCTCGTAGGTGCTGGTGAGGAAAATGCCGGATTGGTTGATATTGGTGATGGCCTGGCTTGTGCTTTCAAAATTGAATCACACAATCATCCATCTGCCATAGAACCTTTTCAAGGTGCTGCCACAGGGGTCGGTGGTATTCACAGAGATATCTTCACTATGGGGGCCAGGCCAATTGCCTCCTTAAATTCTCTTCGTTTTGGTAATATCGATTTGCCTCATACCCGACGCTTAGTGGAAGGGGTTGTTGCCGGTATAAGTCATTACGGCAATTGTTTTGGTGTACCAACAGTAGGCGGCGAAGTTTATTTTAATGATTGTTACAATCAGAATATTTTAGTAAACGCCATGTCTGCAGGGATTGTAGAAGTAGGAAAAACGGTTTCTGCCATAGCAGAAGGTCTTGGAAATCCTGTTTTTATTGTAGGTTCCGCTACTGGAAAAGACGGTATTCACGGTGCTACCTTTGCGTCGGCCGATTTAACGGAAGATTCCGCTGAAGATTTACCAGCGGTTCAGGTTGGCGACCCTTTTCAGGAAAAACTTTTGCTGGAAGCCACTCTGGAAGCCATAACAACAGGTGCCATCGTCGGCATGCAAGACATGGGTGCAGCGGGTATAACCTGTTCTACTTCTGAAATGAGTGCCAAAGGTGGTGTAGGTATGATTATCGATTTAGATAAGGTGCCTACCAGACAAAAAAACATGAAGCCTTTTGAGATTTTACTTTCTGAAAGTCAGGAACGTATGTTGATTGTCTGCCATAAGGGACAAGAACAACTTTTATTGGACGTATTTGAAAAATGGGATCTTGAATGTGCTGAAATTGGCGAAGTTACAGACACGGGAACGCTTGTTTTTCATACTTCAGGTATAAAAGTAGCCGAAGTAAACGCTCATTCGCTCGTTCTGGGTGGTGGAGCACCTGTATATCAAAGAGAATATAAAAGACCCGCTTATGTGGAGGAAATTAGAAAAATAAATACAAAATCTATTCCTCTAAATACAAAATACGTAGCCTCAGCTAAAAAACTAGCCTCCAGCCCTAATCTGGTTTCCAGACGCTGGATTTATGAACAATATGATTCCATGGTAAGAACAGGTACCATGACGACAAATAAACCGTCCGATGCTTCGGTCGTATGGGTAAAAGGCACTAAAAAAGCCATTGTACTTACCACGGACTGTAATAGCTCTTACGTGCACGCCGATCCATATCAGGGAGCCATGATTGCTGTAGCCGAAGCAGCCCGAAACATTGTCTGTTCCGGGGGTACACCGGTAGCTATCACCAATTGTTTGAATTTTGGCAATCCATACAATCAAGGAGTTTACTGGCAGTTTGTTCAGGTGATTAAAGGCATGGGCGATGCCTGCAGGAAATTCAATACACCAGTTACGGGAGGAAATGTAAGTTTTTATAATCAATCTGTTCTAAAAGATGGTACCGAACCCGTTTTTCCTACACCTACCATAGGCATGCTAGGTGTTATGGATGACATTTCCTGGCATACCACCTTACACTTTAAAAAGCCAGGCCATATTATATATATGCTTGGAACCCCTGTAAATGATTTGGGAAGTTCAGAATACTGTAGAACCGTCCTTGGTATTCCTCTGTCTGCTCCCCCATCTTTTGATATGGATGAGGAATTACATTTACAGCAAAACATTACCCAATTGATTCGTAAAAAATTCATTGAATCTGCCCACGATATAAGTGAAGGTGGTCTTTTTCACTGTTTATTGGAGTCGGCGATAGCGGGAAATGTAGGATTTGACATTGAAACTGATGCAAACTTCCGTAAAGATGCCTATCTTTTTGGTGAGAGTCAGAGTCGATGTGTCGTAACCATTAATCCTCAAAAAGAGGATGCTGTGGTTAATTTTCTAAATACGCATAACGTTCCTTTTTCTCGTATTGGCGAAGTAATAAAAGACGAAATTAAAATAGACGCTGAGTCATTTGGTAATATTGGAGAATACACCCTGATTTATAATAATACCCTTGGTCAGAAAATGGCGGGAGTTCAAAACTAATTTAATATGAGAACGATATCTTACTTTGTCGGCATAGCCGGTATTTTATTTTTATCTCTAAGTTGTGATGCCCTGAAAGGCGGCGTTACCATAAAAGGAAAGATTAGTGGTGCTGAAAATCTTCAGGCATTCATTGACAAAACTATCATTGGAAAAGTAAATGTAGTCCTTGACAAAACGGAAATTGACGGCACTGGTTCGTTTAAAATAAATTTCCCAAAGGGTTTAGCAGCAGGTATTTATAATGTGCGGATAGGTGCTAAAAGAATGCTCATGGTGCTCAATGGGTCTGAAAAGGAAATTTCTATTGATGGCACTTTAGAATCGTTGGATCAATATAGTTTTACTATAAATGGTTCTCCTGAAACGGCTCAACTAAAAGATCTTATTCAAGGTCTTCAAAGTCAGCAAAAAACAGCGAACGATGTGGTCACCTTTATTGATCAAGCTGAAAATCCGATGCTTGGCGCGTTGGTTGCCAATATGGTTTTTGGACAAAGTCCTGACTACCTGCCACTTCAAAAAAAGGCTTACGACAAGTTAGTAGCAAAATACCCAAAAGATGAGTTAACCACTGCATTTGGTGAGTTTATCGCTTTGAAAGAACAGGAAAATGCGGCGGCTATGTCGCAGCAACTCATACAGGTAGGTCAACCTGCTCCAGAAATCGCTTTACCTGATCCAACGGGAAAAATCAGGAAGTTATCAGACTTGAAAGGACAGGTAGTTTTACTCGATTTTTGGGCAAGCTGGTGTGGTCCTTGTCGCAGAGAAAATCCAAATGTAGTGGCCGTTTATGAAAAATATAAAAACAAAGGATTTACCATATTTAGCGTAAGCTTAGACGGTTTAGATGATCGTACCATGTCGCGTTTAGAAGATCCTTCTATGGCGAGTGCCTATATAGCGCAAGGAAAACAAGCCTGGATCGATGCCATCGCTATCGATAAGTTGTCTTGGCCACATCATGTGAGTGATTTAAAAAAATGGTCCTCGGCCGCTGCCGCACTTTATGGAGTGAATTCCATACCTCGCGCCTTTATGCTTGATAAAAATGGGGTAATCGTCTCTACCAGTGTTCGTGGCTCTCAAGAAATAGAGAGCACTTTAGTTAAATTACTTGAATAATGTAATTTATTTTTAATTATATTTACAAAGGGAACAAAAACCAAATTTTGTATTTGACATTTAAAACCTAGTAACTGATATGAACTTTCAAATTAAAGAAACGCCAGAAATTTTCGACGTAGTTATTGTTGGTTCTGGAGCCGGTGGTGGTATGGCGGCTTATACCTTAACGAAAGCAGGCGCCAAAGTTTGCTTATTGGAAGCGGGAAGTTATTACGACCCTGCTGATCCTCAATATATTACCCAAATGAAAAATCCTTGGGAATCGCCTCGTCGTGGAGCATCTAGCACCAGACCTTTTGGGGATTTTGATGCAGCTTACGGAGGTTGGCAAATCGACGGCGAGCCTTACTCAGCAGTAAAAGGCACGGAATTTCATTGGTTCAGATCCAGAATGTTAGGAGGACGAACCAATCACTGGGGTAGAATTTCTCTACGCTTCGGTCCGAATGATTTCAAAAGAGGGTCCTTATCGGGTATTGGAGATGACTGGCCCATCGGATATGACGACTTGAAGCCATTTTATGACAAAACGGATAAACTTATTGGTATTTTTGGTTCTGTCGAAAATATGTATAATGAACCGGACGGTATTTTTCTACCGCCCCCTCCTATGCGATTACATGAGCATTTTATAAAGAAGGCGGGTACCAACTTAAAAATTCCTGTCATTCCATCCAGACTTTCCATTTTAACTAAACCGATAAATGACGAAAGAGGTTCCTGTTTCTATTGCAGCCAATGCAGTAGAGGTTGTAATAAATATGCCGACTTTTCTTCTTCTTCCGTGTTAGTTATTCCTGCCATGAAAACAGGAAACTTAACCCTTATCAATCACGCTATGGTTCGTGAGGTACTTACCGACCAGGCAACAGGTTTGGCAACAGGAGTATCGTATGTTGACACTAAAACCATGGCCGAAGTTTCTGTTCGTGCTAAACGTGTAGTTTTAGGCGCTTCTGCCTGTGAATCTGCCCGTTTACTATTGAATTCTAAATCGGCTCGTTTCCCACAGGGATTAGCCAATACGAGTGGCGTAATCGGTAAATATTTAAATGATTCCACGGGAGCCAGCCGAAGTGGTTTTGTTCCTTCATTGATGAACCGCGATCGTTACAATGAGGACGGTGTAGGTGGTAGTCATATCTACTCTCCATGGTGGCTCGATAATAATAAATTAGATTTTGCGAGAGGATATCATATTGAATACGGTGGCGGTATGGGTATGCCAGGTTACGGATTTGGTATGGGTATGCAAGGTAGTAACGGAAAATATCCTTATCCAAATGGAGAAAAGTTACCTGCTGGTGGCTATGGTTCCAGATTAAGAGAAGATGTGAATCGCTTCTATGGTGCTCACATTGGTATGGCTGGACGTGGTGAACCTATTCCTTTGGAAACCAATTACTGCGAAATCGACCCGGGCAAAGTGGATAAATATGGTATTCCAACCTTAAGATTTCATTACAAGTGGTCTGAACATGAAATCAAACAGGCAAAACACATGCAGGACACTTTCGAGGAACTTATCATCGAAATGGGAGGTATTCCGTTGGGTAATAAACCTGGACCTGAAACAAATTATGGTCTTGAAGCCCCTGGTAAAATCATCCATGAGGTTGGTACCGTTCGTATGGGCGATAATCCAAATCGTTCTGCATTGAATAAATATCAGCAGGCACATGATGTTAAAAATTTATTTGTTGTAGATGCAGGTCCATTTGTTTCTCAGGGAGATAAAAACGTAACCTGGACTATCTTAGCATCCTCTATGCGTACTTCTGAATACATCATTGATCAAGTTAAAGCTAATAAAATCTAATTGCCATGAAACGCAGAGATCTTATAAAAAATATAACGCTTACCTCGGTAGGGCTTGCTACTGCACAGGTTTTACCCGCTCAATCAGAAAATATAGCCGCTGGTAAGCCTAAAAAGCAGAAGTCTAATTATGGTAGAACACCCGATGAGGTAAAAAGAGACGAGAAGCTTGCTTCAGACACGTTTTTTACCCCAGGCGAAATGGCTGTTATTACCCGATTATGTGATATTATCTTACCCGCAGAAGGTTCATCACCCTCTGCTGTACAGGTGGGCGTTCCCGCTTTCATTGAATTTATCGCCAAGGATATGCCTTATCAGCAAGTTCCCCTCAGAGGTGGTATTATGTGGTTAGAAAATTACTCAAGGAAGTTGTTTGGAAAATCTTTTGTAGCTATTACCCCAGCAAATCAGATTACCATCGTTGATGCTATCGCTTATCCGGAACTGGCCACTCCCGCTGTTTCTGCTGGAGTAGCTTTCTTTAACCTAATGAGAGATTTGACCTTAACAGGTTTTTATACTACAGAGGCCGGATTTGAAGACCTTGGTTATGTTGGGAACAGACCGAATAACTGGGAAGGTCCCCCTGCTGAAGTTCTAAAGAAATTTAATTTTTAAGGGTATTTCAAATTTTGAGTTACAATGCGTTCTTTTGATCATGTTTTAAATTTATGGGATGATCTTAAAGAGGCATCTTATAACGAAAACCAGGTAGATCTATTCCTTTATCGGTCTAATTTACTAGGTGCAGATTTAAGGATTACTAATTTTGGTGGTGGAAATACCTCCTGTAAAACAATAGAATCTGATCCCTTAAGTGGTGAATTAAAAGAAGTTATGTGGATAAAGGGTTCCGGTGGAGATATCGGAACCCTTACCCGAAAGGGTATCGCGGGTCTGTTTACAGATAGCCTGCATTCATTAAAAAAAATATATAAGGGGCTTCCCTTCGAGGATGAAATTGTTCCCTTATTGCAACATTGTCTCTACGACCTCAATAGTGCCGCACCGTCCATAGACACGCCGCTGCATGGACTTTTGCCTTTTCCTCATATTGATCACCTTCATCCAGATGCGCTCATAGCTATTGCCGCAGCAAAAGATGGGGAAGCTATCATGAAACAAATATGGGGAGATTCCATTGCCTGGATTCCCTGGCAAAGACCCGGTTTTGATCTTGGATTACAACTTGAAAAGTGCTATAAGGAAAATCCAGGTATTAAAGGTATTATCCTGGGCAGTCATGGTCTTTTTACCTGGGGAAATACCTCAAAGGAATGTTATTTTAATAGTCTGACAGTCATTGAAGAAGCCTCTATTTTTCTTGAAAAGGCACAGGAGAAAAAGGGAACTATATTCGGAGGCTTGAAAATTGAAAGTCCAAATGCGACGCATAGATTAAGTCAGGCGGCTCAATTGATGCCAATATTACGAGGGCTTTGTTCGGAAAAAAATCAAATGATAGGTCATTTTTCAGATGACCCTGCCGTGTTGGCTTTTATAAACAGCCATGATCTGCAGAGACTTGCTCCCCTCGGGACTTCCTGCCCCGATCATTTTTTACGGACAAAAATAAAACCCCTGGTTTTATCTCTGGCTATCACTGAAGATTTATCAGACAGTGCGGGCATAAGAGAACTTATTAAACCAGCTTTCGAGCAGTATAGAGCGGACTACGCAGACTATTATGAAGCCTGTAAAAAGGCCGATAGTCCTGCAATGAGAGATGCAAATCCGGTAGTCATCATTTATCCAGGTATTGGCATTTTTACTTTTGCCAAAGATAAGCAAACCGCCAGAGTTGCCGCAGAATTTTATCAAAATGCCATTCATGTGATGCGTGGAGCGGAAGCTATTTCAAACTACACCGCTCTTCCAAGGCAAGAGGCGTTTAACATAGAATATTGGTTATTAGAGGAGGCAAAACTTCAACGAATGCCTGCTGAAAAACCACTTTCCCGTCGTATTGCCCTTATTTCGGGTGGTGGCGGAGGTATTGGTGGCGCAATTGCTAAAAAATTGGCTGCTGAAGGGGCGCACATTGTTATCACCGACCTGTCGGAAGAAAGATTAAAGGAGGGTATTCAATCCTATAACAAAGATGTAGCCAGGTACTTTCCAGCAGATATAACCCAGGAAAATGATTTATTAAAATTAATAGATTTTACTTGTTTACAATTTGGCGGGGTTGATATCATTGTTCACAGTGCAGGTCTTGCCATATCGAAATCATTGACCGATACCCTGTCATCGGATTGGGATATTTTACAAAACGTACTGGTAAAAGCGCAGTTTCAACTTTTTAAGCTGGGCGTTAATCTTATGAAAAAGCAACAATTTGGTGGAAATCTTGTGACCATTGCCAGTAAAAATGGATTGGTTTCAGGTCCAAATAATGTGGCTTATGGCACAGCTAAAGCCGCTCAACAGCACATGACCCGATTACTCGCCGCCGAATTAGCCAAAGAAAATATAAGGGTAAATACCGTCAATCCTGATGGAGTTATCGTTGGAAGTAAAATTTGGGAAGGAGAATGGGCTGAAGGAAGAGCAAAAGCTTACGGCATTCATGTGTCTGACTTACCCGCACACTATGCCAAAAGAAATCTTTTAAATCAGATTATTTTACCGGAAGATATCGCCAATTCTGTTTTTGCCCTTTTAGCGGTGCTTAAGAAATCTACAGGACTTACTATAAATGTTGACGGAGGCATACCTGAAGCATTTGTGCGATAAGCATCAGTCTCAGGCTTTTTTATCCATAAATTACGTTCTTTATGCGAATAGATTCATTGCATATTTCAAGACATAATGATTTGTTTTTGGAAAAACACAGCCAATCATTTCATTTTCTCAGTAGAGAACTTTCCGATAAAGGTATTGATGTTGAATCTATTATAACCAAAATACAACAATTTCAAGTAGCTATTCCCAGTTGGGCACTGGGTGCGGGAGGAACACGCTTTGGTAGATTTTCAATGGGTGGTGAACCTGGAGATCTCTTTCAGAAAATATCCGATATAAGTATCATCAACGATTTAACAGGGGCCGCAGGGGCCGTTTCATTGCATATCCCTTGGGATATTCCAGAAAATGTGTCATCCTTAACCCAATACGCAAGGGAATGTGGAATAACATTCGATGCTGTAAATTCAAATACTTTTCAAGATCAAGCAGATCAATCCCTTAGCTATAAATATGGATCTCTCTGTCATACCGATATAAAAGTCAGAGAACAGGCCATACAACACAATATTGATGTTATTCATTATGGAGAAGCATTAGGTTCAAAAAGTATAACTGTCTGGTTATCTGACGGATCTACTTTTCCAGGTCAAATTAATTTTAGACAGGCTCTGTCAAGAACAAAGGAATCTTTACAAGAAATATATAGACATTTACCCGCAGACTGGCAAATGTTTATAGAGTATAAACCTTATGAGCCTCAGTTTTACAGCACTGTAATTCAAGATTGGGGAACCTCCCATTTATTGGCTTCCGCTTGTGGTCCTCAGGCTTTTAGCCTGGTCGATTTGGGTCATCATTTACCAAATACCAATATTGAGCAAATTGTCGCGACTTTATTGTCTCTAGGAAAATTAGGTGGATTTCATTTTAATGACAGCAAATATGGCGATGATGACCTAACCGTTGGCAGCATAAAACCTTACCAGCTATATTTGATTTTTCTGGAATTAGTCAGTGGCCTTGCTGATCCAACGGTGGTAAATCCCCCTATTTCTTATATGATTGATGCAAGCCATAATGTAAAAGATCCATTGGAAGATCTTATGCAAAGTATCGAGGCCATCCTCATTTGTTACGCCCAGGCATTGTTGGTAGATTTTAACAAGCTGAATGAGCTAAGAAATAAAAACGAGGTGGTATTAGCTCAGGAACTTATACAAGATGCATACAGAACCGACGTAAGAACCTTGCTTAGGGAGGCAAGAAGGCGAAAAAAAGCAGCGTTTTCGCCTATTCAATGCTATAGAGATAATGAAATAAGAAATCAACTCATTAAGGAAAGAGGCATTTCAAATAAAGCAAAAGGATTGTAAATGATGTCCATCCTTATTTTCGATGTGGGTAAAACGAATAAAAAAGCCATTTTATATGATTATTCATACAAAGAAATATGGCAAACGTCCACTGTTTTACCTGAAATAAACGATGAAGATGGCTTTCCTTGCGACGACATTCATGCCATATTAGCCTGGATTAAAAACATTTTGTCAAAACTTATCAGTCATGGAGATTATCAGATAACGCATCTGAATTTTTCTGCTTATGGAGCGAGTTTCATCCATATCGATTTAGATGGAAATATTTTAACCCCTCTGTACAACTATACAAAACCAATGCCATCAGACATCAGAACTTCATTTTATCAAAAATATGGAGATGAAAAAAAGATGGCCTTAGAAACTGCTTCACCAAACCTCGATTTTTTAAATTCCGGTTTACAATTATATTTTATCAAATACAGATATCCAGCTGTATTTGAACGGATTAAGTGGAGCATGCATTTACCTCAATTTTTAAGTTATTATTTCTCACGGTTGCCCATTTCAGAATTAACCAGTATTGGTTGCCACACGGCCATCTGGAATTTTTCAGAAAATGATTATCATTCATGGGTATATAATGAAGGTATAGCAGAAAAATTTCCTCCAATAAAGCCCGCCGCTGCCAGTTCAGAAGCAAGCATTTCAGGGCAGTCGATAAACATTGGAGTAGGTATTCATGATAGTTCAGCTGCCCTCTATCCATACTCTTTGTTATCGAATGAACCCTATTTACTTTTATCGACCGGAACCTGGAGTATTGTATTCAACCCCTTTTCAACACAACCTTTAACGGCACAAGTGCTGGAAAAAGATGGTTTACTTTTTCTTCAACCCAATGGAAATCCGGTCAAAGCAGCCAGACTATTCCTAGGCTATACTTATCAGCAAAAGCTGGAAGAAATAGGTCATTATTTTAACTATGACCTAAGAAATTTGTCCATAGAACCCTTTGATAATCAACTTTTTGAAACCATTTCAACATCTGTACAAAGGTATTTTTCATTTCCTTTGCTAAATATGGATGAAATGCCAGAAAAAGATAAAGATTTATCCTTTTTTAAATCTTTTGCATTTGCCTATTATCAAATGGTTTGGGAATTGAGTACTTATCAGATAAAGTCAATAAAGATGGCCTCCGAGGGAAAGGTATTTCAGCGCATGTACATAGATGGAGGATTTTCAAAAAACAAAATATTCATACAATCTTTAAAAAAGCAGCTTCCTGACTTGGAAATAATGGTATCTGACCATTCTTCAGGGGCCTCATTAGGTGCAGCCATGCAAGTAAAAGGACATTAATATTACTCAAACGTGAGCAGGTAAAGAAAAATGTAATGATTTTAGTCATAGAATCAGAATAATTATATAATTTTAGCTAACAACTTAAAATTTAAACATTGAAAGTAGGATTATTCATTCCCTGTTACATGGATCAATTTTATCCACAGGCAGCCATTGCAACGTACAAACTATTAGTAAAACTGGGCTGTGATGTAGCATACCCTGAGGGACAAACTTGTTGTGGTCAACCTTTAGCCAATGCTGGAAATGAGGCAGCCTCGAGGGGAAGTTACCTACATTTTGTAACTATGTTTGAAAAATATGATTATATCGTAGCTCCTTCTGGGAGTTGTGTTTATCATGTGCGGCATCATTTTGACACACTGGAACAAACCGAAGCAGTCAAAAAAGTACGCGCGAAAACCCTTGATTTAACAGAATTTTTACTTGACGTATTACAAATCAGCTCTTTACCTGCCAAATATCCACATAAAGTAGGATTACATCAAAGTTGTCATGGACTGAGAGGGTTACATTTAGGCACTTCAAGTGAATTAGTGAATAAACCTTTAGCATCCAAACTGCATGAATTATTAAGCATGGTAGAGGGATTGACATTGGTTGAATTGGATAGAAAAGACGAATGTTGTGGCTTTGGGGGAACCTTTTCTGTCAAAGAGCCCGATATTTCTGTAAAAATGGGTAAAGATCGAATTAGGGATCATTTTTCAAAAGGAGCCGAAGTAATAACCGCCGGAGATATGAGTTGCCTTATGCATTTAGAGGGCATAATATCGAGGCAGAACATCCCCATCAAAGTAATACATATTGCTGAAATTTTAAATACGTACGAAATATGATGCCACATGCCCAAAAAGCGGCTATTTTCAATAAAGACGAAGCGAGAACAGACTGGCATGATGCCTCCTTATGGATGGTTAGAAAGAAGCGGGACTTTGCTGTTTCCGAGATTCCTGAATGGGAATTCCTCAGAGAATTTGCCTCTGATATAAAAATGCATACCCTGTCAAAATTAGATGATTACCTGGAATCCTTTGAAAAGGCGGCGATTCAAAATGGAGCCATTGTGCATTGGGCTGCAGACGCTAAGGAGCATAATGATATCGTTTTATCTATCTTAAATAAGCATCAGGCAAAAAAAATGGTCAAGAGCAAATCTATGCTCACCGAAGAATGTCACCTCAATGAATTTTTAGAGCATCATAATATTGAGGTTATTGATTCTGACTTAGGCGAAAGAATTATTCAAATGTTAAATGAGCCTCCCAGTCATATTGTACTACCTGCCATTCATTTGAAGAAAGAAGAAATTGGAGAACTATTTCATAGAGAGTTGCATACAGAAAAAGGAGCCACGGATCCACAATATCTTACGGAAGCCGCACGACATCATTTAAGGGAAAAATTTCATACGGCGCAAGTTGCATTAACCGGCGTTAATTTTGGTATAGCTGAAACAGGAGAAATTGTTGTTTGTACCAATGAGGGTAATGCTGATATGGGCGTTCATTTAACGCCTGTTCAAATACATAGCATGGGTATCGAAAAACTGATACCCAGAAGAAGCGACCTTGCTGTTTTTACCCGTTTATTGGCTAGAAGTGCGACTGGACAACCTGTAACTGTTTTCACCTCACACCATAGAAATCCAAAACCAGCGGGTGAAATGCATATTATTTTAGTAGATAATGGGAGGACGGAACAATTAGGTAAACCTGATTTCCGGAGCTCTCTGAAGTGCATTAGATGTGGCGCCTGCATGAATACTTGTCCTATTTACAGAAGAAGTGGAGGTCATAGTTATGAGACCACTATTCCTGGGCCCATCGGTTCGATATTAACACCAGGTATAGATTTAAAAAAACACGGACAATTACCCTTTGCTTCCACGCTTTGTGGTTCATGCACCGATGTTTGCCCAGTTAAAATAGATATTCATACCCAACTTTATAAATGGCGACAGATTGTTAGCGAAGCAGGTTTACCCGAAGGGGGTAATAAAACCATGATGAGCATCATGGGAAGTGGTCTGGCCTCTCCCTCTTTTTTCCATCGTCTGGGTAATATCGGAAGAAAATTATTGCGTCTTTTTCCTGGAAAAGAGAGATTTCTTTCCTTCACCGTATGGACAAAAGACAGAGATTTACCCAAAGCACCTGTTGAATCATTTAGGGAATGGTATGTAAAACAAACTAAGGATGGCCAGTAAAGAAACTATTTTAGCAAAAATAAAGTCCAACAGACCAAATCTTTGGCCTCTGCCTGATGTTCCTATTTTCGAAACATCCGTTACCGATAAGAAGAAATTATTTATACAAATATTGGAAAGAGGAGGCAGTAAAGTACATTGTATCGACGATAGTTCGCAAATACATCAGGTAATAACTACCCATTTCCCAGAAAACAATAGAATGGTCTCTACCCTACCCCTTTTAGAAGGAATGGAGGGAATAACCACCCTTCATCCCGATTTTTATGAGGGGACTGAGGTAGCCATTATTGAAGGGCTTATTGGCGTAGCTGAAAACGGAGCACTTTGGGTAACGGAGAACGAGCTGGGAAAGGTGCGCGTTTTACCCTTTATTGCACAACATTTAATCATGATAATCAGTGCAAAAAACATTGTAGGCACCATGCACGAGGCTTATAAAGCATTAGGACTACCCACTACCTCAGGTTTTGGTGTCTTCATCGCCGGACCCTCAAAGACCGCCGATATAGAGCAATCATTGGTCATAGGAGCTCAGGGAGCTCGCAGTTTATTGGTCATCGTCACCCCTTAATTGAGTCATCATGCTTTTAGAAAAACTCAGCGCCCACCTCGAAGAAGTAAAAGAATACGAAAGAGAACCTGTTCCGGCCTCTCGATGGCGAGGATTTAAAAGTTTTTTAGGTATGTATGCCGGAGAGCACACCGCGGGTACAGAATTTGTCATCGGCCCCTTGTTTGTTGCCCATGGCGCTGGAGCTATGGACCTTATATTAGGTTTATTACTTGGTAATTTTTTGGCCGTACTTTCATGGGCATTTATCTGCGCGCCCATTGCCGTTAGAGAAAGAGTAACGCTATATTATCTGCTCGAAAAAATATGTGGTAAACACCTTACCAATGCTTACAATCTTGTCAATGCCCTCATGTTCTGCTTTTTAGCAGGTTCCATGATTGCCGTCTCAGCCACCGCAATAGGCATTCCATTTAATATACCGATGGCCAAATTAACCGATTGGCTGCCTTCTGGCCTACCCTGGATAATCATCGTGGTTTTAGTGGGCGCCGTCACCACTTTTGTGGCTACTTTGGGCTATGACAAGGTAGAAAAGTTTTCAACCATTGCTGCACCCTGGATGATCTTAGTATTTTTAGCCGCGGCTATCGCTGTTTTACCTGAATTGGGTGTAAAAAACTGGGGTGATTTTTTTCAGGTTGCGCAAGATAAAATATGGACAGGAAAGCCCCTTGCTGGTCAAAGTAAATTCACTTTTTGGCACATCTTATTTTTTGCCTGGTTCTGTAATATGGCTATGCACATAGGAATGGCTGATTTGTCCATATTAAGGTATGCGAAAAAATGGACAGCGGGCTTTGCCTCAGCGGGAGGAATGTACGTGGGGCACTACATTGCCTGGTTAGCTTCAGGTATTTTATATGCTCTTTTTTTACAGCAAAGCAATGAAAATTTAGAATTTGCACCAGGTCCCGTAGCTTATTCAGCCGCTGGTATTACCGGGGCATTATGTGTAATCATAGCAGGTTGGACAACGGCTAATCCCACCATTTATAGGGCAGGACTCGCTTTACAAGCTATCATGCCCAAAGCAAAAACATGGAAAATAACCTTAATTGTAGGCTCAATAACCACATTAGCCGCCTGTTTTCCTGCTTTAGTCATGCAATTACTCGATTTTGTGGCCCTTTATGGCTTAATTCTCATGCCTATGGGAGCCATTATATTTATAGACTACTGGCTTTTTCCTCGCATAGGATTGCAATCTAATCTGGCGGCAGCTAAAAATCTTACCTTTAATGTCGCTGCGTTAATCACCTGGCTCGGAAGTTTATTAGCCTGCTATTTAATAGCTAAAACAACTGGATTGGAAATATTTTTCCTTGGACTGCCCGGCTGGTTTCTGGCTGTATTGATTTATATCATTTCCTCGTATATGTATCAAAAAAAATGGTCAAAATGAAGATATTACTAAAATTAGTATCGATGGCAGGACTTATGCTAACTATTATACCTTCTATTGGAGTTTTCTATGAGGTAATTAGTCAAGAGGAGAATAAGTATTTTATGCTTATTGGCACGCTACTTTGGTTTGGACCTAAGATTATTTTTAAGGAAAAATAGACCCTATCAAAAGCCTTGCACAAAAAACCCGCATTAGAAATGAAAAATTATGCTGAATTCAGCTGCCTTTTCAGCGATTCTATTTCCTTTTGCAAGACCATATTTTTTTTAATTTCAACTTCTGAACGTTTTTTCTCTGCTTCCGTTCGCTTTTTCTCTGCTTCCACTCGCTTTTTCTCCGTCTCCGTTCGCTTATTTGCGTTGACCACTCGCTTTTTCTGTAATTCAGTGCGCTTATTTGCGTTGACCACTTCTTTCTTTGACTTCTCGTAGCTTTTCACGGTTTCATCTATTAACTTATCTTTTTGAGC
>JAIYCH010000106.1 GCA_027488135.1 Saprospiraceae bacterium
CAGATTCGAGTAGGGTATTCATTAAGAAAATGGATGTCCAGGATGTATCAGCTATAGAATTGATTTGTGATGAACTTGTTAATCAGATGGGCGGCCTGGATTTATTGATAATTTCGGCTGGAATTGGGGAGGAAAATAAAGCGTTGAATTTTGATATTGAGAATAATGTAATTAAAACAAATATACAGGGATTCACCTGTGTTGCTGACTGGGCAATGAGATATTTTAAAAATCAAGGATATGGTCATCTCCTAAATATCAGTTCTATTGCAGGCATCATAGGCAATGGCAGTGCGCCATCTTATAATGCAACAAAGGCCTATCAAATCAATTATCTGGAAGGATTGAGACTAAATGCAAAGGAGTATGGTTCAAGGATTATAGTTACCGATGTTCGGCCTGGATTTGTTGATACTGCCATGGCTAAAGGCAAGGGTCTCTTTTGGGTATCTCCGGTTCAAAAAGCAGCTAATCAAATATTTGAAGCTATCAAGCGAAAGAAAAAAGTGGTTTATGTCACAATGAGATGGAAGTTGATTGGTATTTTATTAAAAATAATTCACTGGTAAGGATATTTTCAGGGACGCCATTTAAAAGATTTTTCATCTATTGCTCTCATGGTACACAAAATACCGTCTAAATGGTCATACTCGTGCTGTAATAACTCAGATAGGTCATCTGTCATTTGCCATTCTTGAGTTTGCCAATTTTCATCTAAATATTTTATGGTCAAACTTTTATGTCTTTTTACTTTGACTAAAAGGTTCGGAAAGCTCATACAATCGTCCCAAAGTTCAAACATATCTTCACTCAAAAAAGTAAATTCCGGATTTATAAATACGATGGGTTTGTCAATATTCATATAAATCAGTCGCTTCATAATTCCTAATTGTGGTGCAGCAATGGCTCGTCCGAAATTATATTTTACTCTGATTTCCTGCATTACGTTATGCAAATCTGCCACCCAATCCTTAACTAATGGTAATTCTGTTTGCAAAATAGGTTTACAAACTTCGTAGAGTAAAGGATCGCCTAATTGTAATAAGTTTTCTAATCGTTTCATACATTTTACGAATAAAAGTCGCTTATTGATAACCAAGGTTCATTTTATGAAGAAGGTATGAACTTTTGAATATAAACTGCATTTTTAGCCATATATTTTTTCGGTTATAAAAGGGCCTGGTTTTTTATTCCCTTACACTGCCATTAATCTAAAAATTCATTATAGTTCCGGGAAAACAATTATATTTAAAAATAAAATAATTTCAAAAATAAAAATGGAAGAAATTAAGAATAAAAATGCTGGAAACGGTATTGCTCTTGGCACCTGTTTTGGCTTAGTATTTGGTGCATCTTATGGAATTATTTCTGGAAATATGGCCACCGGTGCAGGATTAGGATTAGCAATAGGTGTTTTAATCGGAGCCATTTTCGACGTTGTAAAAATTAGGAAACATAATAATGCAGTTTAGGTATATTAAGACTAATTAACTAAAATGTAATTGGAAACGATAATTTACCTTTAGTCAACCCGAAAAGGATTTAGTAAAGAAAATATGAAAATTAAAAGAACCGTTTTTCCCAGCTTCATTATTCTGTTAACAGGCCTAATGTATTTTCCTTTGCAAGCGCAGCAAAAAAAGGGTCCAAGTCGTGCTAACTTTTCTGGCGAGTGGAAATCTAAAGAATCAATAAGTATGGGGGGAAATATTTATTGCGCGTATTCATTGGACGACCGGATGTGCTCTAAAACGATGAAAATTGCAAATCAGGCACATTTTCTGACCATAGAATCACCCAGTGCCTCTCCTGAAGCAGCTCCGACAACAAGCCATGAGAAGCTAACCTTCGATGGCAAAGAAAGTCAAGTTAATTATGGTCCGGGAAGTAAAAAAAAGTTTAACGTAAAGTGGTCAGCGGATGGACAAACTATGACAGTTATCTCAATTTCACATCAAGGTCAAGTCATTCATTATGTTACAGAAGTATGGAAATTGAGTACTGATGGTAAGTCTATTACCGTTCAGGCGAATGCGAAATCAAGTGTATGGGACGAAGAGCGTACCTGGGAAACCGTTTTCGCTAAAATTAATTAATATTTAAATCTATTTTAGTTTGGGACTGAATGTTTTCTGGGGACTTTTTCGAAAACCTTTTTGCTTTACGCAAAAAATTATCAGACAAAACTTTTGCTTGAGTCTTCTGAAATAGTGCAGACTTTATCTGACCGTCGGATAAATTTTTATTGTTACAAAACGCCACCATTCCTTCCTTCCTTCCTTCCTTCCAATACTGACTGAATTGACAAAATTGTTTTCCATTACTTTTGGATTTTTATATGGCTGTATTATTTTTCTTTTCTGACATTGGATTGCTCCCCAGAGAATACTCTTGTGCTCATACATTGAGCTATCTAAACCATTGTTTATTATGATTTTTAGAATTCGCTTATTTGATTCAAAATCACCTGTTATATTTTTCGGATAATTTTTTGACTTGAAAAGGTTTCCGAAGAATGAGAAAAGGAGTTCTACCTTTTTTGAAATTAGTCTATTAACTTTTTAGAGTGTTCTATAAAAGGTCATAACAGGAGGTTTATTTTTTCTTTTCTTGATTTGTTTTTCCTCTTAATGGGAGAAACAGGTTAAACGAAATATTGGTCACTTTTCTATCTGTACTTTTAAAAGCAGAATTAAGTCCCCTTTCATATCTTATTCCTAAACTGATTTTATTTTTTATTTGGTGTCTAAAATCAAAGAACAGAGAAGAATAATTTGTTGTTTCACTACTTACGTCTTTAGTACCCGTTGTAGTTTTAAGGTCAGAGCTAAATAAATAGTTTTGCGCTAAACCAGAACTTAAATTCGACTTATCTCCAATGTCAAACATGGGGCCAATATAGACGGCAAGATTGCCAGTAGTAAATTCTCCGCTTTGACCTGGCATTAATGCCAAATCTCCATAATTACGGCTTAAACCATCAATCTCGGTATAGATTGAGAGTATTTTGGATATTTTTCTGCTAAAATAAAAACCGCCGCCTACATCAACTTTATTAAAGTCATCATTGAAACCAAAAATATTTGTAGACAATATAGCGCCAAATTTATTTTTTGATGGCGCAATATCTTGTGCAACTAATGACCCTATTGATGTAGCAAATAGAATGAGAAATAAAATTGGATTCTTCATAATATTAGTTATTGCTTGTAAAAATATTAATGATAAATCACTTCCCACTCAAAGCGTCCATTATACCTGATTTAATATCAGTATAACTTGTGAATAGATAAATGACTAAAATGATAATGAAAATTGTCTTCCAATGTGTTTTTACTAATGCTTTTAAGTCGTTTAAGAACTGATTCATATCTGTGATTTTAAGGGTTAAATTAAATTCATAGGGTTTGGTTTCGGATGTTTTCACGAATTCAGACAAGTCGGAATTTAATACCTCGCCAATAACTTTTAAAGAATAAAGACTTGGTTTTACCTCGTTATTCTCATCTTTGAATTGTTCTGAGGGTTAATCCTGTCTGTTCTGAAAGTTCTTTTTGAGAGCAATTCAAACTCGTTCTAATCTCTTTTAATCTTTTACCAAATTCCATTTCGCAAATATGCTATTACCCAATGAATAAATTAATGACAAATAGGTGTCATTTGGACGACATTTAGCCACTTCATGAGTAATAATACAAACAGAAGCTCAAAAAATTAAGTTGAATGATGGAATTTATCTGAAGAAAAAAATACAACTACCCTGGATCAATACTGAACACAAAAAACCGACACTTTCGTATTGGTTTTTATTTTGTTCCCCTTTCATACGAATGATACAACTATCATAAGATGTGGGAGTATGAAATCCATTTTAAGTACCGACCTTTTAATAAATTAAAAATCACCCATATATGGTTTTGTGACATCGACATCTTTGGGGTCCTTCTAGAGGACTAATCTGCCCGCATGCAAGGTGGTATTTGATTATATTTCTTAAATTTCTGTATTAAAAATTCAAAATGACAATTAGTTTTATAAAAGTTTAAATGCTTGTAAAATAACTGCCGCTGGAAAGGGTTGTAATTGGAAACAATAAGACAGATTTCTTTTTGTAGGTATAAATGAAATCAGAACTTTATACAAAACTCCAATAAACTAAACATTGCATAATTATAGTAATGTTACAGTAACTTATCCATATTTACCTATTCAAAGAAATCTTTTCTTTTTTTAATAGTCATACTGGAAATAGTCGTGAATTATTTCAATTTTAATAGGTTTTACGGTTTTAGTGATTAATTTCTTTCTAATACCATGACCCAATCAAGTCCATAGCCTTTGGATGGTGGGGTAAATGCTTGAACGCCTGAATTTAAAACGCTACTTCTACTTGATTTTTCGCCGTTCCTTGGGTTTATCCAATAAAAGAAGGCTTTTTCACCTGGAATGACTCCCATTTTGAGACTAAATGGTTTTCCCGTACTTGCATAAACAAATACATAATCGTTTCCCCTTGTCACCTGAATTCGCTCACTGGGTGTTTCATTAGGCTCGATTAAGAGAGACTGATCAGGGATTCGATCTAATGCCGATTTTGATTCCATTAAATCCCGCACGAATTTCATTTGATTGGCACCTGGTAAATCCAGGGCCTGCTTCCAAGGGAAATGCGGCCCATTAATACCTATGCGCGTTGAATCATACATTTGCCATACATCATGGCAACCATAGGTGTGCCCAAAAGCCCCCGCAAATAAATCCAAATACGCATATTTTCGAATGTCATATGCACTAGATGTCCCCAGGTCCTTCGCATTAAAACAAACAGGGTGATCCTCATACAAGGGTTCTCCGTCAATTATGGGCTTGTACGGAAGTTTATTATATAAGGAGGAGATTTTCAGGTAATGCTCCTGGTCCCTACAGTGCCCATTTTGAAACATATTAAAATCCAGCCAGTCACTTGTATGAAACCACTCAGCAGAACCGAGTGCATTTGGTTGCGGGTGAAAACTCATAAGTACCTGATCATTCCCTCCTGCGCCCTCCCTAACGCCTTTGGCTAAGGCATTCCACACTTCAATTTGATTTTCATTATTTGGGTTTCGATCGCCACCTATAATCCAGATTATATTCGTTTTTTTTGCATAACGCGCACCTATCCATTTGCCATAATCAAAAATATTGGTTTTAGTAAAAATTTCAGGACCTACCCCCCAGCTAGCTTTATCGACCTTATCGCCCCACGTAGGAAGGAGGGCAATGGTCAATCCGAAGCTTTTAGCGAGATCAATTAGATGATCCACATGAGCAAAATACTTTTCGTTGGGCTCCTTAGGGTTATTGTTTAGTAAGGGAAGGTCGCCATTGGGATTAGGCGTATGAAGGCCATCTAATTCTGCCAAAGCCACTGCTTGTATTACCGTAAATCCTTGTTCACTCCTCTTTTTATAATAAAAAGTTGCCTCTGCTGTATTCAGCCTATGAAATAGTTCCCAGGCGGTGTCTCCCAACCAAAAAAAGGGCTTGCCATCTCGTAAAATAAACCGATTATTTTCACTGACCTTAAACTGTCCATTTGTTTTAGCGGAAAATGAAAATAAAACGCAAAAAATGATAAGAATTCGAAACATTATAGAGGATTTTTTTAAAACAAGAGATAAAAGGTAAGTTTATGGCTTCCTTAAAAGTATATTAATCTTTGCTTTAGCGTTAAGTCTTCAAATATAAACTAACCCTATAACAAAAAGGTCGGACTAATGCCAGTTTATTAAATGGATGATTTTTTTTGTACAAATTTTAGTGGGTTTTATTCAATAACTCCTAGTTCTTTGCCCGCATCAATAAACGATTTAATTGCATGATCTAATTGTTGTTTATTATGATCTGCAGATATTTGTACACGTATTCTGGCTTGCCCTTTGGCCACTACCGGAAAATAAAATCCAACTACATATATTCCTTTTTCTAAGAGTTTTTCCGCCATCTTTTGGGAAATTACTGCGTCATATAACATAATCGGAACGATAGGATGTTCTCCCTGTTTTATATCGAAACCTGCGGCTATTATTTTCTCTCTAAAATATTTCGTGTTTTCCATAAGTTTATCACGCAAAGCCGTAGTTTTTGATAATAAATCAAAGACAGCAATAGATGCCCCTGCAATAGAGGGTGCTAAGGTATTTGAAAATAAATAGGGTCTGGATCTTTGTCTCAATAAGTCTATTATTTCCTTTCGACCTGATGTAAATCCACCTGAAGCACCACCCAAGGCTTTTCCTAAAGTACCTGTGATGATATCAATTTTTCCCATTACCCCTTTTAATTCGTGAACCCCTCTACCTGTTTTGCCAATAAAGCCTGAAGAGTGACACTCATCAATCATAATTAAAGCCTCATATTTCTCGGCCAACGCAACAATTTTATCTAATTGAGCAATGGTGCCATCCATTGAAAATACACTATCTGTTACAATCAATTTTTGTTGAGCCCCTTCAGTAATAGCTTGTTTTAATTTTGCCTCTAAATCTTCCATTGAATTATGTTCATATCGAAAACGCATTGATTTACATAATCTAATTCCATCAATAATGGAGGCGTGGTTCAATGCATCTGAAATAATGGCATCTTTTTCTCCTAATAATGGCTCAAATATACCACCGTTAGCATCAAAGGCGGCCGCGTATAAAATAGTATCTTCGGTTCCTAAAAAGGTAGAAATTTTTTGTTCTAAGGTTTTATGAATATCCTGAGTGCCACAAATAAAACGCACCGATGACATGCCAAATCCATGGGTATCTATTGCGTCTTTTGCTGCTTGAATTACCTCTGGATGCGAAGAAAGCCCTAAATAGTTGTTGGCACAAAAATTATATACTTTTTGACCGCCCTCAATGGTAATTTCTGCCGATTGTGGTGAGGTAATAACACGTTCTTTTTTGAATAATCCTGCTTCCTTTATGGCATCAATTTCTTTAGTAATGAAAGGCTTAAATTGTTCGTACATAATCTGTTTGGTTGATATTTTAGTTAATATATAAAGGCAATTTAGTTAATATTTCAGAAGTCATTTTAGAAATATCAAATTGAGCTTTCCAGCCCCAATCTCTTTCAGCACAGGCGTCATTAATACTTGAAGGCCAGGTTTCTGCAATTTTTTGTCTGAAGTCGGGCTCGTATTTTATGGTGAAATTTGGTATGTGTAATTTAATACATTCAAAAATTTCTTGAGGAGAAAAACTCATTCCAGATAAATTATAGCTACTTCTAATTTTTATATTTGTGGAGGGAGCTACCATTAATTTCAAGGTTGCATTGACGGCATCATCCATGAACATCATAGGTAAATAAGTATCTGCTTTTAAAAAACAAGTATATTTCTCTTCTTTTACAGCTTTAAAAAAAATATCTACTGCATAATCGGTAGTGCCACCACCTGCCATTGATTTATACCCTATGAGTCCAGGATATCTTAAACTTCTCACATCTACTCCATATTTATTGAAATAGTATTCACACCAATGTTCGCCAGCTAATTTTGAAATACCATAAACGGTGGTTGGGTTTTTAAAAGCATTTTGAGGTGTATTTTTTTTAGGCGAATCCGGCCCGAAAACAGCAATTGAACTAGGCCAGAAGATTTTATTTAACTTGAATTCTCTTGCTAGTTCTAACACATTCAATAATCCACTCATGTTGATATCCCAAGCTAATATTGGATTTTTCTCTCCATTTGCAGAAAGCATTGCAGCTAAATGATATACCTGGGTAATCTTCTCTTCCTTTATCAAACTGGCTGTAGCTTCCTTATTCAGTATATTCAAAATTTTAAAAGTGCAGTAATCAAATTTTGATTTTACCTGTTCCTGTAAATCTGTTGCAATGACTGCATTGGTCCCGTAAGTATTAACTAAAGCCCTAGTAAGTTCTGTTCCTAGTTGTCCACCAGCACCAATCACTAATATCTTCTCCACGCAATTAGTATTTTTAAAACATAATAATATTCGAAATGTGCCTCTTATTGAATAAAATAGTATAAGGTTTTAAATTCATTTTTAAACCCCAATATTTTATGTTACAAAATTATTAGCTAGATATTATAAAAAAAGTTAAAAAAAATAATTTGCACCATAACATAATTTAATGACTTAAAGAAAGCGTTGTTTCTGCCCTGAATGCAAAATAGAGGATAAAAAACAATGTGATTATTGAGAATGTGAAATGATAAACATTGAAGAATTGAATTTCGTACCAAATGGCTTAAAGTATTGCTTTGAAATACTTGTTCACCTAAATAATTCTTTGCAATTATTCCGGTTGCCTATTCCGGAGTCTATATCTATTTTACCAACCTGAATTTCGCCAACAAAAGATTTATAACTCCCATAAGTTAGCGGAGCATTTGACCAATATTTTCCTATGCATTCATTGTGATTTGAAATCCATTTTAATTTTTTAACTCAAAGAATATTTTTCCCTTTGCAGTCTGAGCTTTTTGGAGGATGGAATTGTATTTCCCCAAAATAGTAGAAACCCTATTTGTTCATTTGGATTAAATCCCGTTATAGAAATATGCAAATTTAATTAGATGAGAAAATATCTTTAATAATTTGAATATGATGATTGGTATGAATATCCAATACGATAAACGTATTTTTCTTATTGAGAACTCCAAAAATATTATGTTCATAAAATTTATTTGGATCTGCTTTTTTTAATTCTTCAATTTTTTCTCTTGTTTTTGTAAAGAGAGCATCAAAATCTGTTTTCTCTGTTTGTTTGGGATTTACAGCATCAGGAGCTTTACCCTTTCCCCTTGGGAATTTATTGATTGTAAATACAATTGCTCTTGCAAGGTTAAACTTCCACTTATATTGAACTGGATCAGAAGCTGTTAAAGCAGAAATCATTTTTATTATTACAAGCAAAGAATGTTCTATATGCCAGCCGACATTGACGGATGATACAGAGGTATTAACCTTATGGGCATCTTCTACAAAAGAATATAATTTTTCTAGTCTTTTTTCTATGTTTCTCATTTTTTTGGAATTTACAGTATTTAATTTAACTGAATTTTAGTTTGAAATGTTGAGCTTTTTATTTAACGAAATGTTATAAAATCTTTTATAACATTTAAAACCATTGTAGGATTTTCAAGAGGACTACTATGCCCGCCCTCTATTTCTAGAATTTTAATATTTTGTGGTATTGGGACGTAATCTTCCTTCCCTTTTATAGCAATCGTCTTAACTTTCAAATTATTGATTAATCTGGTTGCGTCTTCTGCATTTATGATTACAGCTTTGTCGGTTTGTTTAATTTGACTATTTGACAAAATACTCATAGGGCGTTTCAACATTTCAATTAATTTCGGATTTTTATTTATAGATGTTGCACCAAACAAAGCTTTTGCAGCCTGTTTCGTATAAAAATTTCTGAAAACTAACATGCTATGTTGTAGGCGAATGGCTAATTTATTTTTTTTTGATGCTGCCAAAAAAGGCATATTGCATAATACGATTGATGAAAATCTTTCAGGTTGCTTGTTTGCTGCTCGCAGAATGGTCATACTTCCCCATGAATGCCCAACTGCAATAACCTTTGGGATTTGTAAATGATCTAAAATTTCAATGAGCATATCGACACAATCATTCAACGACCAGTCTGGTTTTGTAATCTCACGGCTTTTACCATGAAATGGCATGTCAATCGTGATAATCGTTCGGTCATCAATGTGTTTTACTTGCTCGTCCCACAAATGATGATCAAAATAGACGCCGTGAAGCATAATTATGGGTAGCTTATCGGTTTTATTTTCCATTTTATGAATGGCTATCTTACCTATATTCGTTTGAATGTAATTTATTTGTGCTGGATTTGACATGCTGCTGAATAGAATTGGGGCAATTAATAAATATGATTTCATTTCAATTACTAACGGATGGAGCCTGCCTTAAATAAGTACTATCCGTTAATTGATGAATAATAAACTCAGCCATATCGCCCAAGGTGACGGTTAATTTCAATCCTTTACCTTCCAAGGTTGGGTGTACATTACCTTTCGGTGTTTTGTCAATAATATTTGGGCAACGCACAATTGTCCATTCCAACTCACTGTTCATAATGGTTGGCTCCATTCTATTTTTATCATCAATGATCACCTTGAGCCACTTCATGAAATAGGGGAGAATAAAATTTGTGAATAACCAGGGTTGAAACGACAGACTATTTCCTGCTCCAACATTGCTCATGGCTATTAGTCTTGACACTTTCTGTTTCTCCATTTCGTCCACAATAATCTTATTTGCTTCGGAGATAAAAGTGGTTGGCTTCCCATCTCCTTTGCCTCCAACACCCAAACATTGAATTACGGCATCCTGATGATGTAAAATGGAAGCTACAACTTGTGAATCCATGACATTCCCTTCAACAATTCGAAGCTTTTGATCTTTGATTTTAATCTTAGATGCATCACGCACTAATATGGATACATCATGACCCTGTTTGAGCGCTTCCAATAAAATGGCACGACCCGAAAACCCGGTGGCGCCGAAGACGGCTACCTTCATTTTAAATATTTTATGTTTCTATTTTACCATCATTCTTTATGGTTGCTATTTAGCTGCCATTATATTCGCTGCAATGTTTAGTCTAAATTTGCTTGGGGGCATAATTCCTGAGAAAAAACCAAGTATTTTATTTTTGAATCCTGGAATAACGTGCAGTTTCCCTTTCATCATGCCATTATAACCCTCACGTGCTACATCTATCGAGCTCATAACCCCTTTTGCATAAAGTTTAGCGTTATGCATATCAGCGCGTTCCATAAATTTTGATTCTGTTGCACCAGGTGATAAAACTGTTGCTGTAACTCCCGTTTTTTCAAGTTCTTTGTGAATAGCCTCTGTCAAACTTATAACATAGGCTTTTGTAGCTCCATAAACTGCAAAGTTTGGATCTGGCTGCAGACCAGCCATGGAGGCGACATTTAGAATTCTGCCATTACCACGCTTTACCATTTCCTTGGCATAATGATAGCTCAATTCGGTTAGACTGAAAATATTCAAATCAATCATTTCTTTATACGTTTCCATTTTTCTATCGATGAAGGAACCATAATCTCCAAAACCAGCATTATTGACTAAGTAACTTACAATCAAATCTTTGGAGCGAACCGAATCATGAACAGTTTTTATTCCTTCCTTTGTAGATAAGTCACAAGCAACGGTGTAAACCTTTATTTTATATTGTTCTTCAAATGTATTTTTAATATGAAGTAGTTTTTGATGATCTCTTGCAACGAGAAGAAGGTCTGTATGTCCAACTGCAAACAACTTTGCTATTTCATACCCAATTCCTGAAGAAGCTCCTGTAATTATGGCAATTTCTTTCATGTGATTATAATTGTTTTAATGCTCAAATAAGATGATTTGGAACAGCGTAAAAATACTGTTGAAAAGAAGGGGTTACCTGACACAAAAGTGTCAAATGGAGTGACCAGCTAATTTTTTTCTTATTCTTGTTAGAGATTGTCTTTCTATGCCGAGATACGATGCTAAGTAGGATAAAGATACTCTGTTAAATAGGTCAGGATTTTCATTTATAAAATCCAGGTACCTTGATTCTGCATTGTCAAAAAGAAACCCTTCGATACGTTTTTGTTGAATTTTCAAGACACTTTCAGCTACTAATCTGCCATATCGTTCAAAAATTGGAAATTTTTCATAGCCTTCTTGAATATGTTTGTAAGAGATGGTAACTAAAACGGTAGGTTCTAAACATTGAAAGTAATACTTGCTGGGAGTTCGTGTAATAAATGCAGAATAATGCGTCGCATATCTATTTTCACGAATAAAATTTACTGAAATTTCATTGCCGTTATTGTCGATATAAAATGCGCGCAATAATCCGGAATATAAAAATCCAATTTCTTTCTGTATTGTATTGGCATGAATGAAGAAATGTTTTGCCTTTAATTCTACAACTGATAATCCGCTTTCGAGATAATTCAATTCTTCAATTGTCGCATTTGGACAAATTGTTTGGAATGACTTTAAATATGCTTCTATTTCTTCTTTCAATTTTAGTGACTTATTTTTTAAAGAGATCATCTACATTGCCTTTCAGCTATCTTCAAGCGGTTTTGTGTTTGTTTGGGATAATTGGCACTAAACTCTATTCAAGAACCCAATGTCAAAAATAATTAAAAAGCGTCAGAAAAATGATGAAATTACATCTGACGAAAAAGTTCTGTTAGTTGCTGGTATTAATCTTAAAAGGTTCAATAGTCGGCGTTGATACATTCCTTTAAAGAAATGAATGAAGATTTTCACCTTTTAAAGAATACCTAAATAGACATTTTCCACATTGGAAGATTTAACCTCATTGTATATGAAAGTGGATGGTAAAACCTAAAGTATATATCCCCAATGGAGGTTTTAATCAATGCGAGAGGGTTTTGGAAGGTTATAAAAATTAAATAGAGGTCATTTCTTACCCCTTGTGCACTTTAGCTTCCCCTTTTCAACAAAAGTTACAACTATAATACGATGATTGAGTATGTTACTATTTTGAAATTGAAAGGTTTAACCTTCTGCAAGTTTACAGGAGGTTAAATCAAAATCTAAATCAGTGCCCTTTCTTTTTAGTTATTATTTATAAAGTCAATAAAGTCAGTATTAAATTTTTCTGGCATTTCAATATAAGGTGTATGCCCAATGGGATAATTTAATAAAATATAATGGTGAAATTGTTCAATTGCTTTTTTATTTCTACCAAACTGAACAAACTTATCTTTCATTGCCCAGGTAAATAAAACTGGGCAATGAATATTTTTAATAAATGGCCTTACATCTTCTTCATCTAATTTAAAAGATGACCACCCTTGAACCAATAAAGATGATAATCGATATCCGTCATTAACAATTTCTGCTCTTCTATTCAATGAAGTTTCAGTAATCAACACTTTTTTATAGTAGTTATCAAATTGATTTTGAAAAGAAGGATTTTTCTTTACCCCTTTTTGAAAAAAATGAATCATATAGTTCAAAAAGAATGGGGCAATAAACCCCCTCTTGTCTAAACCTGCTGGGTTGCTTAAGGAGAGTAATCTAACATTTGGATTATTGTTTGCAATTCTTATTGCTACAGCGCCTCCAATAGAATTTCCAACGACAATGATATTTTTCAAATCCAACAGTTGGATAAACCTGTTTGTTAACCCATAGTAAAAGCTTGAAGATACAGAAACGGATGAAGGGGAGGAAAGACCTTGACCTGGAAAATCCAGTGCAATAATTCTAAATTTCTCTAAAGGCAATTTATAAAGAGAAGCAAAGTCTTTTGAGCTATGCCCTAAGGCGTGAAGACACAAAATAATTTGACCGCTTCCCTCGTCTTTGTAAGCGATATTTATTCCTTCAATATTGATGGTCTTATCTGCGATTGAAGGAAACCCATTTGCTGAATCAATCATTATTGACATGCATAAAATTAAAAGAAAACACCTCATTTTTTAACTAAAGTTAATTTAAAACACGTCGAAATGCAACACCTCTAACTCATTGATAGACGAAGAAAATGCCATGATTTCTGACGTTTTTTCCATTATGGCTCCCCTTTTAACAAAGGATGCAGCTATAATGATATAATTAAGCATTTCTCCATCAAGAATTTATGCGTTCCAATAATTTAAATGCCTCTTTTTATCGCAAGGGCAATTTGGCCTGAATGGTATGAATTATGATATAAAATGTGGGAAAACAATCTAACTTTTGAAACTGCTCCAAAAAATGGCGTTTGAACAATTTCCGACCATTCTGAAATAGGCGTACTTTCTACAATCTCATCTAGCAATTTAAATCCTTGTTCAATAAGCCTTTTACTCTCCTCATAATCTTGTCCCAGGCCCTCATCTTGTTTCCCCATGGTAGTATTTTGAATGTCGCTTTGTTTGCCAAAAAAATATCCAAACATAAGCATCGTCTCACCAATATGCCTATAAATGAAGCCAACAGAAGCTGTGTTTTCATTTAACGATTTCGAAACATTCTCACTATTTACCATATTCAATGAAAAGCCACAAGAAATAATATTTTGTGCCAAAAGGTCTTTAAAGATTTCTGTTCCCATTTTTAATCATTCTGAGGTTAATTATTTACACAAATATAAAAGTTTACATTAAAAAAATATAACCTGTTTATCATTCAGGCTCCTTTTTTCCTGGAAAGATGCAGCTACAATGCGATGCGATGATTGATTATGTGAGTATTAGGAAATTAGAGGGTTAAACTTCTTGCAAGTTTACAGGAGGTTTATTTCTCAATCTTCTTTTAGTAAAAATCCTAACGGTTAATTTTTAAACTCTAGGCTTCCACAGGGAATCAAAGTAGTGTCTGAACCCATACTAATTTTATAAAATAATTCTTTGTCATTTAATTCAAATTTGGCTCTGGCAGACCCGCTCCCATCAATGTGAATAAAAACTGTCACATAAAAAAAATAATCTTCTTTAGGGCCTATCTTTTTTTTCAGAATATTTAATTGATTGGATTCATCATTTAAAAGTGATTGCAAATTGGTCAGTCCATAATCAAATAACTGCTCTTTTTCAATATTCATAGATTCTTTAGGAAGTACAATTTTTACATAAGACTCTGGCGGTTTGAAAAATGTGATATCTGGAAATTTGAGCTTTAGTTCAATAGGGGTTGCAGATTGATTAGACATACGAGTCCAAAAAACTACATAACCATATTTTTTTCCATTTTGATATACCACACCTCCTCCTTTTGGTAAACTATTAGTAACCATCGCAGTATTACCTTTCGAATCCATGAGCTTAACTTCGGAATCAACCCAATTTCGAGTCGGACCAACTTGACCATTAGTGTATAGATATACAAATAAGAAAAAGACAGATACTATTAGTTTCATATATAATATATAGATAAGTCTTATTTGAAATTTAAAAGAAGGATTTAATTACATCTCTGAAAAGCAAGTAGAGAAACACAAGTACGCCAACGATGACTTCATTTCGGTACTTTTTAAGGAATTGAACTAGCTTATCCATATAAAATAAAAAATTTACACTATAAAAGTATAATCTTTTAATCATAATTACACCCTTTTTCCTCGAAAGATGCAGCTTTAATGCGATGATAGAGTATGTGAGTATAAGAAAATTCCGGGGATAGAGTGTAGAAAAGCTACAAAGTCTTTTTTGGTCTTGGTTGCGTGCTTTCCCTAATAAGTTTTATGATTTTTTGAATTTCAATACATTAATTCCACATCTATCTGAACAACCTATTGTCAAGTTAAAAAATAACTAAAAAAATAGTTATAAATATTTTGTAACTAAAAAAATAGTTATAACTTTGTTTCATCGAAAGGCAAAAGAAATAAAAAGCGAATGAAAAAATTAACACAAGCGGAGGAGCAGGTAATGCAGGTCATTTGGAATTTGTCAGAAGGTGGATTTTTAAAGGACATCATCGAACTGTTGCCAGAGCCTAAGCCACACTCGAATACCGTGGCAACGTTATTGAAGATTTTGGTGGAGAAGGGTTTTGTCCAAATCTCCAATCCCAATCGGAATAATCTGTATTCCGCGAAGGTATCGAAACTAGATTATTCTGGTCAACGAATGGCTGGTTTGACGGAATCATTTTTCGAAGGGTCTTACACGAATGTGGTGTCCTACTTATTGGATAAGAAGCAGATGTCAATTGAAGATTTAGAACTCTTATTACACAACTTAAAATCGAAAGGCGATGAATAAGACCGAACTTTTTATGTACTTGTTGAAGTCTATGATTTTGTCGGGGATTTTCTTTGGATACTACACGCTTTTCCTGAAGAACACGATTTACCACGCTTACAATCGGTTTTATCTGTTAGCTTCGATGGCTTTGAGTTTAGCGATTCCCTTTTTTAAACTTTCGATGTTTAGCGTAACAGAGGAACAAGCCGCTGGAGCAAAACAGCTGTTGATTTATTTGACTCAACTTCCTGCGCCATCAGTGCAGGAAGAACATATAGACTGGGAAATCATAGTTATTGCCGTCATTAGCAGCTTATTTGTGTCTTATTTGGTCTATTCGGTACTAAGGATTTTCCGATTGAAAGCGATGAATAGTAAAACCCAGATGGGCGAATTTACCTTCATCGAAACGGATCTGGACGAAGCTCCCTTCTCGTTTTTCTCGAATCTTTTCTGGAAAAAATCAATTTCCATTGAAGATGAATGTGGTCGAAAAATATTGCAGCACGAGCTCTCTCACATTCGCGAGAAACACTCCTGGGATCGTCTTTTTTCTCAATTTATATGTTCCGTTTTTTGGATGAACCCTTTCAACTGGATTATTCAAAAGGAATTGCAAAACATTCACGAATTTATCGCTGACCGTGATGCGGTGGGTACCGGAGAGGTGGATGCTTTTGCCAAAATGCTCTTAAAAACTTATTACGGTAATCATTTTTTAAACCCGAGTCATTCATTTTATTATTCATCCATTAAACGAAGAATTATTATGTTAACAACCTCAAATATTCCTACATACTCCTACCTTAGAAAGGTGGCCGTATTGCCAATGTTAGCCTTTATTTTGGCCCTATTTTCTATTCAATTAAGTGCACAAGAAGCCAAAGAAAATAAAGCAGAGGCACAATCGATAGCAGCTAAACAGCAAAAACAAGCCGCGATAGATCAGAGACAAGCTAAGATTGATCAAAAACAAGCAGCTATTGATCAGATACAAGCCACGATTGATCAAAAACAAGCCGAGATTGATCAAAAACAAGCAAAGGTAGACTATGAACTTGCTATGCTAGACCAAGGGATAATGAAAGTTCCATTATTCCTTATGAACTTGCCAGATATTGTGGATGCATCAATTGAGGCCATAGCTAAACCTACAAGTATTTTTTCAACTCCTTCTGACATTAAGTCGATTAATTTAGATACTAATAAGATGATAATTAGAGGGACTCGCAACGGAAAAGATGTAACAGTTACCGTGAATAGACCTAATGAAAACACAACGCTTAAAGGGGACATCGCATTGAAGCCTTCCTCTGGTCAAAAAGAGAATCCACTCATTGTTATTGATGGTGTCATCTCTTCCGATATAAATTTAAAGGATATCAACCCCAACAACATTCTATCCATCAATGTCTTGAAGGGCGAAAAAGCCACGGAGAAATACGCAGAGAAAGGGGCTAATGGCGTAATTGAAATCACTACTAAAAAGCAATAGCAACAACGAGTTTAAAAAATGATTTAATATGATGTAATAGGCGGTGAATTTCACCAGCCTATTACCTTTTATTATGATTGCCGTATTTAAAAAAGCAGAAGTCCGGGAGGACTTAATGTTCGTTAAGGATAATATGGATAGATTTCGCCAGATTTTACACATATTTAGTTTACTTCGCCAGGCTTCCTTTTATTGTCCTAAGGTTATAAATTTTAATTATCTTTATAGTAAATAATGAATCTTATGAAAAGAGCTTTTGTTGATGTTCATATATATGCATCAAGAAATATGTCTAAGGATAAGAATATTGATTATCAATTTTGGTTTGATAAAAATATTCAAGAAAAATTGGCTGCTTCAGTTACGATGATTGAACTTTCTTTTAATACCAAGGATTTTGTCAAAAATAAGGTTGATCGTAATCAACTTTCATCCTATAAAAGAGCCATTTAATGAATATTTTTAATAACGATTTTAAAGACTTCATTTTATATTAAAACCAATATGTAGTTGAATACATAGTTGTTGGAGGATATGCTGTTATTATAAGAGGATATAGCAGGTCAACGGGAGATATTGATATTTGGGTAAATAAAACGGAAGAAAATTTTATTAAACTACAAAAATCAATAAAGGCATTTGGCCTCCCTGAAATTGCCATTAAGAAAGAAGAATTTTTTTCAGACAATATCGATGTTTTTGCATTTGGCAAACCCCCTTATTCAATTGAAATAATGACAGCTGTAAAAGGTTTAGATTTTATTAGCTCTTACAATAATTCCACAATTGAACAAGTAAATGAAACTCCCGTTAGAATAATACATTTACAAAATTTATTAAAAGCTAAAAAAGCGGCTGGTAGAAATAAAGATTTAAATGACATAGAGAATTTACCTTCTGAGTAATAACTATATCTGCGGGTTCCTCAAAATTCTCTTATAAATATTAGTTCCTAATTGTTTTGGGTAATCTTGGTTTTCATTATCAAGTTCTTTCGCTCTGCTAATTGCTGTTTTTGTTAAAGGTAAAAATATCCGAGGATTTGGTCTTTTATTATAACCTCTTCCTTGAATTTCACTTAGAATTATGTCAATATAGTTTTTACTATTACTATTCCTCTCGTTAGCAGTTATCATTCTCTTTTGTTCTTCATCCAATTCATTAATGTCTTTTAAATGAAGGATTAACCAAATTTCAAAGCAAGGATTGCTCATTGCCAGGAAGAAATTATTCTCTTTTTTGCAATCATCTACCAATTTATCAAAATTATGATTGTGAATTTCCTCCCAATCATCTCTATCAATTATTAACCAAAATTCATCCGTGTCTTTGAAACGATATTCCTTTTTAGCTTCTTGAAGAAGTTTTTTTACGCTAATCGGGTCAGATCCTCTATTTTTTGGTCTTTTTAATGAGATAACTTCAATTAATCCACTGTTGTTAAATAAAGTAGATTTTCTGAAATCTTCAAAATATTTCTTTTCACTTACACTGCCCTCAAATGACAAAACAAACATTTTCTCCGCTTCAAGGAATCCTCCTTCACGAACTAATGAAATAGGTTCCCTTGGCATAACTTATACATTAATTGGTAAAATGGATAATAAATTTCTATTGCCAAATTTTGGAACACCTTTAAATCGTCCAAGTAAATAATCTTTCATTATTTCTTTGTCAAACCGGACATTGTAATCTTCTAATGAATGAAGTTTTGTTGCACCCTCTTTGTCCTTTACCACAAACCAAATTTCATCCTTTCTTAGAAGTTTTTGATTTAGCAGAGTTGCTTCGTGACTGGAAACAATAAGTTGACTATTAACATTTTCGCACTTATCCAAAATGAATTCAAAAAAGTCTCGAACTAAATTAGGGTGTAAACTCCTTTCGATTTCATCAACAACAAATACATTCCCTCCTCTAAAAAAATCTATTAACAATGGTATTAAATCCATAATTCTTCTTGTACCATCAGATTCATCTTTCAAATCAAAGAGCTCATAACCACCACCAATAATCTTATGTTTAGTTTTGAGTAACTTAGCCTGGACAGTATGACTATCTATTTTGGAGATTACATAATACTTGTTGTCTTGAGGATTTGATAGAAAGGCACTTGTTTTCTCAGATTTTTCACTGAACAAATCGTTCTTAATGTCTTCTTTGACCTCTGATGGAATATCCATTTTCTCAAAATCAACTTCTTTAAATTCAATGCCATCAATTCCAGTGTCAAAATAGTCAAGCATATCTTTGAATACTTGTTGAAGATTAGTGTCTTTATGTAATTCAAATTTTTTACTAATGTTCTTTGTGCCCGGATATATAACGGTTAAAGCGTTCTGAAACCAATCAATAACATTTAAAATATCTTCAATATTTGTAACATTATCTGTGACATTCGTGTTCCTGATTTGTGTAATTAATAGTTGGTTTCTAGGAGTTCCTTTTGCAGTAAACGCTAAAAACTGTTTTTCCAATGATGTTTTGTTCTTCTTAAAAAGGAAATTTAAGTCATATTCAGTTGTCCTTTTTCTCTCAAATATTTTTGTTTCTCCTGATTTATTTATTTCAAACAGCCATTCATCAACAATTTCTTTTGCATTTATAATAAATCCGTAAGCATAATTCTTTCCCATATGCTGGATTTCATACTCAACGTATGTAGGTTTAGTTAGAAACTTTTTATCAAGCTTGTAAAAATTTGTACTTATTGGCTGTTCAGCTTTAGTTCCTTTCAAGACAATATTTCTTCCAAAGTCTATTGCCTTAATCAGATTAGATTTACCTGACGCATTTGCTCCATAAATAATGCCCGCTTTTAAAACGGAAACTCCTTTTACTGGAGTCGATTTATGTTCTGATTTAAGAGAGCCTTTACCAGGTATCATTGAAAAGACTTGTTTTTCTCTAAATGACAAAAAATTCTCAATTGTGAATCTAAATAACATTTTTTACTGTTTTATTCTGTAAATTTAGTGAAAAAATCACATTTAGTACCAATTTTTTAGGTTGTCATTTTGTACTGATTGTATTTTTGCAAGATGCATAAAGTCCGTTCGTCTAAAAACCCTTTTTGCAATTATCAGGAAATTAATTCTTTTATCAATATGGTTATGTCGCTCTACTGATTGTTATATTTTAGAAATGGCACTAAATTCAATTAATTATATCAATGCCAAGTTTTTAAAAGGTTAACAGGAAACTTCATTGAAAAGGGGTGTGAGCTTAAAATAAATGTAATCATCAAAAGTGACGAAGAACCCTATATCACCGGAATATGCAACAATAATGCGATGATTGAGTATAGTATAATCTGAAAACTTAATGTTTGATGTTAAAAATGTATATTTAACATTCAATAAAATTATACTCCAATGAGTCAAATACCATTTAGTCATATCAATTGGACTTCTATTGAAAAAGTAGAATATAAAGGTGATAAAGGATTTAGTATTTGGCAAACTATTCAATATCCCGGACTCCGAATTCGATTGGTTGAATATTCAAGGGATTATTTTGCAGACCATTGGTGTCAAAAAGGACATATTGTTCATTGCATAAGTGGAGAATTTATATCTGAACTTAGTACTGGTGTAAAAATTACTCTAGTAAAAGATGACTCCTATATAGTTACTGATAACGCAAGTTCACACCGTTCTACTTCTATAAATGGCTCCAAGTTGCTTATTATTGATGGAGATTTCTTAAAATAAGCATCTAATGATGCAACAATAATAAGATGATTGAGTATGTGACTACCAGGAAATTAAAGGGTAATTTTAATGGTCATAGCTAACTACTCTTGAGATTTTCCAGTTTTCATTTTCATTTTTCCAAATCATTAAAAATTTGAAAGTTCCTATTTCGAGTTTGCCATTTTCAACGTGTTTAAATTGGTGCTTACCAATTTCTATGGCACCATAATCTTCTATTGGGTGAACTTCTAAACTTTCTTTTATTAGATTTCTTTTAAGATCATAATCTCTATTAAATATAGCATTGAAATTTTCAAAAACCTTTTCAAAACCAATAAGTCCACCATTGTCTTGATACCACTCAAGGTCTCCGGTAAAATAGGTTTTCATTAAATCTAAATTCTTTGAATTATATGCTGTAAATAACAAACTATCAAGATTGGCTACTTTAGTAAAAAGTTCTTTTTCAATAACGGCTACCTTTTTTTCGGTTTGGCTTTGAGCAAAAGCACTTATGTATATTGATAAAGTTAATAAAAGTAGGATTAGGTTTTTCATAACCAAATATACAAAGAAAAAGCCATCATTTTTTATGGCTCGTCCCTTGTTGCTCCACTTTTCGACGAAAGATGCAACTGGAGGTAAGCGGTTTTGGCAACTTTTAACCAGTCCGAATTTTAGGGATACTTACAAATTCATCCCATTCGAATGGAAGACCAAGAAGAACAAAAGCCTAAACAGCGCCACTAATTAGGATTTTAATTATACGATTTAGCCTTAATTCAACATCTAAACGCGACATTTATCAATCTGGTCTTATCCTATTTAATTTTTTCACTAAAATCTCTCCATGTCGGAATTTACTATCGCATCAAATTCCGCTTGTGTAATGTAGACAGGAGTATAGGTACCATTCCAGTTTTTGATATTCTTATAAAAGGAACGCATGTGATTTCTACTACCCTTGTTTAAGAAATCATAGACTAATCGAACATCCTGATTATTCGTAACCGCTAATGAACTATTCAAATCACTTATATCTAAATCTTCAATGGTAGCACCAACTTGATAAGCAGCTAATAAACTTACTCTACCTTGGCTAACTAATTGGTTATAAAGTGCTTGCAAAGTGTTATTAACAAATACTCCTCGGGCATTTGTTACCAAAGGATCGGTTAAATTATATTTTTTAATAATCGATAACATCGCCTCCATGTGACTTAATTCACTGTTTGGGATGTTTTGAAAAACACTTACTCCATAGATATCAAACATTGTCTGATACACATCGTAGGCTAATTTTTCTTCCTCCCGGATAAAAAGGATGCGTGCTTTTTCAGCATCATCTAAAGGTTCAGTTGGCAAATTAGATACTGTTTGCTGCATAGTCGCTAAACTCACTGTCATATTTACTTGAGTCGGAATTATTGGGTCATCGTTTTGTGTACAACTTGCCAATCCAATCACCAGTGCAAGAGCATAGAACTTCATGCTTAATTTTTTCATGTTTTTTTGTTTTTCCAAAGGTGGTGTTTAATAAATAGCCCAAAGGTGATGAAAATCATAAAAACCCGAAATTGACTTAAATCATCTTTTTCGAAAAACCTCTCTTGATATTCCCTCAATAAGTAAATTTGCAGTTTTCGACCTAAAAAAATAAAAGACTAATACCGCAAATACTTGTTAACCACCGATTTCTTCACTCAGAATAGAAGCGGTATTCAAGCATCTCAATATTTGATTGGCTGTTTGCAGATTTGGTTAGTGAATTCCTACCAATGCAGCTTAAAATTCTATATTTAATAAAATAAAAAAGCCGGTCATTTCAGAACGGCTTGTCCACTTTTCGACGAAAGATGCAACTATAATGCGATGATTGAGTTTGTGACAATTAGGAAACTGAAGGGCTAGAGTTCCTTGTATTTTTGAGGAGATAAAATCCAAATGACCTGAAATAATAGGGCACCAATGAAAGTCCACAAAATATCATTCCAGTCAAATCTTAACTTACCTGACATTTGTGCAAATTCCCATCCAACTAATCCTATGACCGAAATTAAATTTGAGGATAAATGTCTCTTTTTAAAAAACCAATTATCCGAGTTCTTCTTTTTGAATACGTATGGAATAGTAAGAACAAATAATGCTGGTATTCCAATTGCAGGAAAAAAGTTAGGCGCAACACCTAAAAGATATTTGACTATTGAATTATCGCCGCTATAATTAGGACGAATATTATCTTGAATTTGGTTGAAGGCGGTAAAACAAAGGGCAAAAATCAAAAACCAATAATATTCTAATTTGAATTTCATTTTCTTGTGATTATTTTACAAAAATAACAAAAAGATGCAACTAACCTAACTCCCTATCAGACAAAGAAAAAGCCATCATTTCTGAAGGCTTGTCTAGTGTGGCTTCCTTAATAAGTGGAATGTTGCAGCCGTTTTCATTGATTGAACTTACAAATTCAAGTAAACATAAGGCCTGATTTCATAATTGAAAAACTCCTTTAATGTAATTTATAGGGTAGTATAGTTAGTACCAGCAACTTTTCCCAATTTTTCAATGAATGGGGCAGCTTAAACTACTTTTAAATCGAAGTTATTTGTTTCGTCTTTTGAAAATTGAGCCTTTTTACAAGATTAGAACACACCATACGTATATATTGAGTTTAGAATAATCGTCTTCTACAAAACTCAAAATCGTTTCTTTTAGCACTAAACCCGCTTTTTTGCCAAACTGCTATTGTGCTTAGTTATTTCTACTCAGGCAAATAGTCTCCCAATAATTTCCAATCCATACTATTTCCCCATCCTTGACCGTGGTCGCTTGTGTTTATTGTCTTATGACCTTCGCTAATTTGAAATCCATCATAAGTTAACAATGATAAAATAGTTCCTGGTCGTAAATGTTCGCTTGCCCAACTTAAAGGTGAATTTCCATTTGCGTCCTTAACTGTTTTGGCAGCTCCATTGTCTATTAAATACGAAATTGTTTTCTCGTCTGCATAGGCTGCTGCTCTGTGCAAAGGTGTTTCTCCTTTTGTTCTTACGTCACGCATAAATACTCCTGTTTCTAAACCTGCAATTGTTTTGGCATTTACATTTGCTCCTTTGTCCACAAGAAGTTTTACCACATAAAAATAGTAAGGTCTCCCTGCTTTGGCAAGGGCATTGTGTAATGGTGTCTCATTAGTTTTATCAACATATCCATTTACATCTGCACCGTTGTTTATTAAGAAGACGCATACTTTCCAATGCCCGAAGAACGCAGCGTTCCCTAACTCGTCATTTAAATTAATACTGTCAAGACTGCCGCCTTCTTTTAAAACCGCTTTCAAAGCAGTAGTATCATTATAATACACAAGCCATTGTAAAGGCTTTACTTGTCCTTCAAGCAATATTCCTTTCCAATTAGGTTGTTTTAATAAGTCAAAAATATAGTCAGTCCGTCCACGACTAATGAATTCAATGATTTTATCAACTTCCATAGCAATTATTTTAGTTAGTGAAGGTGGTTATTTATTATTTAGAGTATCCTCCATTATAAAAATTGCATTATTGTTTAGGTCGTAAAATCCAAACTCGTTTGTTTTCCAAGGTGTATTGATTTTCAAACTGCCTTGAGTAACTGTTCCTCTTTCTACAAGTTCGTGAAAAAGTGAAGTTATGTTTTTTACATATATTCTAATTACCGAACCGCCAAGCAATGGGTCGTCAGGTGTATCAGCGTGCCACTGTAGGTGTAAACAAATATTTTCTCTGTAAAGTACAGCGTACATTTTATCAGAAAAATTAATTTCAAAACCTAATTTTTCCTTGTACCAAGCAATATCCCTTTCAAGGTCTGCTGATGGTAGTACTGGAATTATGCTTAATAATTCTGTTGTCATTTTTTTATGCTTGTTGTCCAAATGATATAGCGTGTAGCTTTAAAATTAAGGACAACTAGTTTATAAGCGCTATAAACTTTCGCTTATCACTCCAAATTTGGGTAGATTGACGAAAGTGTCGATTTTCACCACAAATGTGTCTGCGGAGCACTGAACCGCCACTTTTGCCAAACCCGTGTTATGCGGTCGTGCTATTATACTGTCGTCCAATTTTTTAATCCAATTCAATCAAAAGTACCAATTGCCATAGCTGTTTATGTTAGATCTAATTTTTAGCTTTCAATTTTGGGAGCTTTAGCTTCCTTGATACCTGATTCAAATTGAACATCTAAACCATGAGATACA
>JAIYCH010000069.1 GCA_027488135.1 Saprospiraceae bacterium
AATGAGGGATTTAGGTCTATTTCCGTTTGGGGTATGGGGAACACCTCATGTTTACCTTTTTGAAAACCTGGTAAGGATTCTGCGGCTATGCCCCATCTAATGAGATCAAAAAACCGATGTAGTTCAAAGCCAAGTTCAGTTTGTCGCTCTCGTCTTACTGCTTGTCTTAGTGTAGCTTGATTAGTTGAAGTAATGACAGGCAAGGTACCCGGCACTGCTGTTTGCGCTCTTGCTCTTGCTCTAACCGTCTCAAGTGGTGCCAGTGCTTCCTGCATTCTACCTAATTCAATCAATGCCTCGGCTTCCCAAAGCAACACTTCCGCAAATCTTATGGCAGGGTAATTAATATCACCATCTGCTTTTTGGGTCAATTCTGCGTTTGACTGCAAAAACTTTCTGGGGCTATAAGTAGTAGATGAAAATGAATTTTTATAGATCAACCCAAAGTATGGATCATTATTCATTGCCACCGTAAATTTAAGCCTTGGATCATTAGGCTCGAAAACACTAACATAGAGCGGAGTAACTTCGGCAAAACCATATCCTAAGAATTTTATGGAAGCCCACCATTGATTAATAAAATTACCCACCCCCAATTCCAGATTGGTATGCTGTATTTCCCAGACAGATTCTGTATTATTTTGGGTTAATTTCATGAAATTTTCCCTATAATCTTTTACTAATTTGTAGGTATTTAGGGCTTTTATTTTTGAAGTGTATTCAAGCACCTTGGTATAATCTTTTGTATATAAACTGACCTTTGCAGCTACTGCCAATGCAGCTCCTTTTGTAGCCCTGCCTGTATTTGAACCGTTATGGGTAATAGGAAGCAGATTAGCCGCTTTGTCACAATCGCTTAATATTTGCTTATATATATCCTCCTTAGAACTTTTCTTTATTTTCAATTGATCTGGAGGCGTCACTTTAAGATATAAGGGAACATCTCCGAAAACCTGGGTGAGTAAAAAGTAATAATAGGATCTCAAAAAAAGAGCCTCCCCAATAATCTGATTTTTTGTTAATTCAGGGATATTAACTTTTACAATATTGTCAAGTACCAGATTGCATTGGGTTATGCCTTTAAACTGTAATTTCCAATAGCTATTAAGCTCTTCGGTTCGTGGGGTATAAGAAAAAGTCTCCATTTCCACAATACCTGGCCTCGAACCATCCCCTCCAGGAATAGCAGCATCACCTGTTACCTCAGCAAAAGCCCATAAAAAATTGTTATTCGCGTTATTGAAAAGCAAAGGATTATAAGCAGCATTTATGGACTGAACTGCGTCATTTTCAGTTTGAAAAAATGATCCTGCATCCAGTATGGCTATGGGCTCTTTATCCAAAATACCCTCGCATGACAACAGTTGAAAAAAAACTAAAATAATCGTTAACCTCATTGCACTTTTCATAATAACTATCTTAATAAATTGTCAATCAATAATATCTAAAAGTCCACCTTGATCCCTGCGACAAAAGTGCGGGGAGAAGGCACTGTGCCCCAGTCGATGCCAACAGCTAAATCTGATGATAAGCCAAGACCTCGGGTATCATTGGCATTCGCCTGAATTTCAGGATCCAGGCCAGGATATTTTGTAAAAGTGAGCGCATTTTGTACTGTTAAATAAACCCTGAATGCCATAACCTGATCCAGGCGGAGTAATTTTTTGAGATCATATCCCAATGAAATATTCCTGATTCTCATATAAGAACCATCATAAAGAAATCGTGTAGATGGTCTTCTATTGCCGTTTCTGTCATCAATACTTACTTTAGGAATTAGGGTATTTGTATTCTCAGGTGTCCATCGGTTTAGGATATCGGCATAAGAATTAAAACCTCTCGATTGCGTTTCATAAGCAAAATTTCCATAAAGAAAATAAATGTCATTACCCTGAACACCTTGAATCAAAAGGGAAAAATCCAGTTCTTTCCAGTTGAAACCTAATTGCATGCCGTAAGTAAAATCAGGGAATGGATTCCCGGCATGAAAACGATCTTTATCGTCAATAACCTTATCGTTGTTGATATCTCTGAATTTGATATCCCCCGGTCTGGTATCTTTTGACTGAAATGGACTGGCTGCAATTTCTTCCTGGGTCTGAAAGATTCCCTCCATATCCCACAAGAAAAATGAACCTATTGGCCTACCCTGCTCTGTTTTTGTCAATGGACCATCAGAGAGTCCGAATCCTCCGAGAATAGGTTCGCTCCCTGCAATAGATAAAACATTATTTTTGACGATGGAAAAATTTGGTGTGAGGTTATAGCTGAATTTTTTGGATCCTTTCCTGTAAGCCAATGCAACCTCCATACCTCTGTTCTCTATAGACGCCGCATTTACGAAAGGTGGTCTTTGCGAACCACCCGATTGGGGAATTGGCACTCTGACAAGCACATCGTCTGATATTTTTTTAAAAATATCAACAACTACGGTTAGTTTATCCTCCCAAAAACTGAGGTCAAATCCTATATTAGCCTGGGTACTTGACTCCCATCTAATACCACTATTACCCGTCTCAAGAATAGAGGCACCGGTTACTATCTTATCTCCAAAAGTATAAACCCGTTCACCCGTATTTACAAGGGAACTATATGGATAAACACCAATCTCCTGATTACCAAGCTTACCCCAACTGCCTCGAATTTTAAATTCTGAGATAAAATCAATCCCCTTTAAAAATGCTTCATTAGAGACAATCCATCCTGCAGAAATGGATGGAAAAACACCCCATCTGTTGTCTTTTCCAAATCTGGAAGAACCATCTTTTCTGACGGCCACGCTTAAGAGATATTTATTATTATAGTTATAGGAAGCCAGTCCAAAGTAGGAAACTAAACTCCATTCTGTGGCAATACCTGAAACGCCAACATTTTTTATGTCCTCAGCCACCGAGGCATTTAGGTAACGGAATAAAGGATCGGTTCTCCTGAAATTATTGGCAGATGCCCCAAGATAATCAGTTCGATTTTGAATAGCCTCAGTACCTAACAAGGTTGAAATTTTGTGTTTACCAAACTTTTTATCGTAGGTAGCCGTCGAATTCCAAATCAGGTTTTGATTAAAAACCCTGCCCTCATTTAGGGAAGTAGGATTATAGATAGCATCAGAGAGATATTCCTTAAATAATTTATCTTTTTCAAAACTGAAATCTCCACCTAAAGTAGTCCTTACTTTCAAGCCCTTTAGGAGATTCAATTCGGCATATATATTTCCAAAAATCCGACTTCTGTTTATTTGCCAGTCTGTATGATCAATTAGTACCAATGGATTCGCATTACCGTCTCCATAAAGCACGGGGTCGCCCAACTCTGAGGTAACATTTATATCTGACCCATCTTTATTTTTACCTGAAAATACAGGCGAGGCTATCAAAGCAAATCTTACGGCACTCAG
>JAIYCH010000003.1 GCA_027488135.1 Saprospiraceae bacterium
GCAGATTGATCACATTGAGCTAAGGCGTTGAACTTTAAAAAAGTCAAAAAACAAATTGTTAAAACAGGTAATTTAAAGCCATTACACATGGTATATTTCCTTTATTTCTGATAATTAAACTTAAATATAAGCTTTTAATTATTAAATATTTTACCCTCTTTAGCATATTCTCTTTTTATGCCAAGTAAAACATCTTGGTTAGTAATGATTTTTGAATCATTCTTCCTTGCATTCAACCAGGCAAACTGAATAGCATTATTAATAAATCCACCTGCTACTTCATAATCATTAGCCAATTTTAAAACATCCACTTGATTTTCGCCAGGCAGCCTGGACAAAGCCTTTTCCCATAATTTTTCTCTTTGGCTAATACCCGGTATTTTAAAATAAACAATAGATTGAAAACGACGAAGAAAAGCACTGTCAATATTAGGTTTAAAATTAGTTGCCAAGATAATTAAACCTTGAAACTCCTCGATCCTTTGTAATAAATAAGAAGTTTCCTGATTTGCGTATTTATCTTTTGCGTCCGTCATTTCCGTTCTTTTACCAAATAAGGCATCCGCTTCATCAAAAAATAAAATCCAGTTTTTGTTTTCAGAAAGATGAAATAAGGTAGATAAATTTTTCTCTGTCTCACCAATATATTTCGATACAATTTGGGATAAATCGATTCGATAAACATTTTTACCACATTCTTTACCCATCAACGTCGCCGTCAAAGATTTCCCTGTTCCCGGAGGGCCATAAAAGAGCACCCGATACCCTTTCATCCAACCCGAATGTGAAACATTATCCCATTCAGGATTGTTTTTTTGATTTATCCAGACCTTTATGGTTTCAATTTCGTCATAAGCGTTGGTATCAAGCACTAAATCGTCCCATGTCATAGCAGAATGTAACATTTTAGCTGGAAACTTTGAACTAAAGGGAGGTTCATAATCTTCCCCTGATGTTAACAGCGAAAGCGTTTCTTCAGACATAGTAAGTTGGCCACTTAAGCGCGGCTCAGAAGATTTTGCCTCTTCTAATGTCAAAATATTGAATGCAATAAACCTATGAGAAACATCAAACAATTTTGCGGCGGTAGCTCTTGACAGAAGATCATTTCCAGCAATTAAAAAAACAGCTGTTTCGCCCGTTGGTAAAAAGCCATTATGATTCTGACCAGCTAATCCACCAAAAATAGTATAAAATCTGCCAATTACGGCATCTTTAATTAAAAATGGATCTAATAATGAAGGCTTAATATGAGGAATTAAACACAATAATAAAACAAGTCGCTCCCCTGATTTTAATTGATAATGATTAACATAACGAGCATATATACTTTCATCTTCTGATATATCGGGGCCGGGATGAAGTTCAAAAGGATCACCTAATTCGTTATTAAAAAAATGTGCCAGTCGTGCATCTAAAAATGCTTCGAACCAGATAAATTCCTTCTCAATGGTTAAAATATTTTGAACAAGCGCATTATTTGTCATAAAAAAAGCCGCATTTAACGTAAAAGTAAGAAATTAGCGTTAATAAATAAATATGAAGGAAATAAGAGAAATCATAAATGCTTACAACAAAGCCAGCAAAAATAAAAAAAGACTGGCTTTGGCTACGCTGGTCCACTTAAACGGTTCATCCTACAGGAGACCAGGAGCAAGGATGATTGTCGATGAGGAGGGACAACTTACCGGCGCCATTAGTGGAGGATGTTTAGAAGGTGATGCCTTAAGAAAAGCCGTATTTTGCATACATACCCAAACGCCCAAATTAGTAGTTTATGATACCAGTGACGAGGAGGATGCCACCATAGGTATTCAACTGGGCTGTTCAGGAATCATTCAGGTACTTTTCGAACCTATCGATGAAACCGACCCTTTAAATCCTATTGAATTACTCAAAAAAGCCATTCAAAAAAGACAGAATACCGTTTTAGTTACTTTTTACTCTTCCAAGGGTAATAAAGGCAACACCGTTGGAACGACTATGTTACTTGAAGACTCAGGCGAATGTCACAATAACTCAACTTTTCAATTTGTTCCCGAGTCGCTGATGCAGGATATTAGAGAAACATTGATGGTAAAAAAGAGTTCTTTTAAAAGCTATCAACATAATGATAATACGTTTAATGCTTTTCTTTCATTTATCTCTCCACCCGTCTCATTAGTCATTGTAGGAGCGGGAAATGATGCTATTCCACTCCAGTCTATAGCAGAAACACTAGGCTGGGAGGTTACCATTGTCGATGGACGTCATACTTACGCTAAGATAGAACGGTTTTCAAGCGCCTGCCAGATTATAGTGAGTAAACCTGAAAAAGTATTACAACAAATACCTATTGACGAAAAAACAGTTTTTGTTCTCATGACACATAATTACAATTACGATTATGCCATTTTAAAAGCATTATTAGGAAAAAATATACCCTACATTGGTGCATTAGGGCCAAAAAAGAAACTGGATAATATGATAACAGATCTGAAAGCTGAAAATATTTTCCTGAATGAGCGCCACAAAAACATACTTTACGGCCCTGTTGGTTTAGAAATAGGGGCAGAAACGCCTGCCGAAATTGCACTGAGTATAACTGCAGAAATTATGTCGGTGATGAATAAGAAGAAAGGAGGATCCCTGAGAAATCTTTTAACAGAAATCCATCCCCGTTATTTTTCAAATGAATAAAATGAACCCTTCTCCTAAGGAGGACTACCAATGAAGGAGCGCTGCACCCCAGGTAAATCCACTACCGAAAGCAGCCAGACAAACTAAATCGCCCTCTTTTATTTTCCCATTTTCCCATGCTTCGCAAAGAGCAATAGGAATAGATGCGGCGGTAGTATTTCCATATTTCTGGATATTATTCCATATTTTATCATCGGAAAGGCCTAACTGTTTTTGAACAAACTGACTAATCCGTAAATTGGCCTGATGCGGAATAAGCATATCTATATCAGATTTATCTAAACCATTTTTCTTCAACGCTTCGCCAATAACCTCTGGGAATTTCTGAACGGCCATTTTAAAAACAAACTGTCCGTCCATAGTCGCTGCCACCTGATTATTTTTAACCATGTGTTCCGTCACAAAAATACCTCCATAAGGGGTGTCTGGAAATCCGTAATCAATCTCAGTTTCAACACGACTTGCATGATACCCACCGTGACATCCGGGACTCAGCGTAGCTAATTTTTCTGCATAAGTGCCATTGGCATGAAGATGGGTTGACAGAATCCCCTGGTTTTCATTTACTGCAGGTTGTAAAATAACGGCACCCGCGCCATCACCAAAAATTACTGTAACGTTTCTGCCATCATTTGAGTAATCTAAACCCATAGAGTGCATTTCAGAACCAATCAAAAGGATATTCTTATACATTCCCGTTTTAATAAACTGATCGGCAACCGACAGGCCATAAATAAAGCCGGAACATTGATTTCGAATATCCAGAGCACCACATTCCGTATTGGTTATACCCAATTCTCTTTGAACTAATACACCACAACCTGGAAAATAATAGTCCGGAGAAAGGGTGGCAAAAATAATAAAATCAATATCTTCAGGACTTATACCCGCCCTTTCAATGGCGACAGAAGCCGCTTTTGCCCCCATGGTAGTGGTGGTCTCTTTGAAATTAGTCGCATATCGTCTGGATTGAATGCCAGTTCTTTCCTGAATCCAGGCATCATTGGTATCCATTCTTTGTGCTAAATCATCATTGGTTATGATATTTTCAGGTAGATAGCTACCGATACCGGCAATTTTAGTCTTAAACATGAAAGGGTTGGTTTTATTTTTTGCTAAAATAGCGAAATTTCTCTAAATAGATAAAAAAACCTTTTTTTAGTAAATTAAATATTAACCAAAAAAAAACGTACTTTACGACTTTTATGACCTAACCAACAAACACCTTTTTCCGATATTGCTACGGAAACATGATAACAAAAAAAACAGAAACGTTAAAAAAATATTTTGGATTTGACACTTTCAGAGAAAATCAGGAAAGTATCATTCAGGCTTTGATTGACGGAAAAGATGTACTCGCACTAATGCCCACGGGGGGTGGAAAATCAATTTGCTACCAATTACCCGCCTTATTAATGAAGGGAACAGCCATAGTTGTTTCTCCATTAATTTCTTTAATGAAAGATCAGGTGGGTGGTTTGCGCACCAACGGCATTCCAGCTGCTTTTATAAATAGCAGTTTAAGTTCAGCCGTTACAGCACAAGTAGAAAATGACTTTGTAAACGGAGCATTAAAACTACTCTATGTATCTCCGGAAAAACTAATATCCGCTTCTTTTTTCTCTTTACTTCAAAAGGGGAATATCAATCTTTTTGCCATAGATGAGGCTCATTGTATTTCCTCATGGGGACACGATTTCAGACCAGAATACGCTAAACTCGGGTTCATAAAAAACCAGTTTCCACACATACCCATTATTGCCTTAACGGCTACGGCCGACAAAATAACCCGACGAGACATTGTAGATCAGTTAAAACTTAACCAACCGGAAACGTACATAAGTTCATTTGACAGACCAAATATTCATCTGGAAGTCAGACCTGCTTTAGACCGATTTAATCAAATATTGTCTTTTATAAAAAGTAAAAATGGCCAAAGTGGAATCATTTATTGCCTTAGCAGAAAATCAACGGAAACGTTGGCGTCGAAGTTAAATGCCAAAGGTATTAAAGCCTCCCCCTATCATGCAGGGCTTTCCCCCTCAGAACGCAGTGATATTCAAGATGCTTTCACTTTTGACAAGACGCCCATTATTTGTGCCACCCTGGCATTTGGTATGGGCATAGATAAATCATCTATTCGATGGGTTATCCATTATAATATACCTAAAAATATTGAAAGCTATTATCAAGAGATAGGTCGTGGTGGAAGAGATGGTGCAGCAGCAACAGCTTTGCTCTTTTATGGATTTGCAGATATAGGTATTTTAAGAGATATTCTAAACGATTCTAAAGGGGAAAAAACAGAACTGCAACTGGCCAAGTTGAACAGAATGAAGGAATATGCAGAAGCGCTTATTTGTAGAAGAAAAATATTATTGGGATATTTTGGAGAATTCCTACCAGATAATTGTGGAAACTGTGATGTCTGTCTCAACCCCCCCAATTATTTTAACGCCACCCGGCTCGCTCAAATGGCTCTTTCCGCTATAACCCGTCTGAATGAAAGAGCAACTCTCACCATTTTAATTGATGTTCTGAGAGGCTCACACAGAAAGGAAATTACTGAAAATGGTTTCCACCTGATAAAAACTTTTGGTGTGGGCCGTGAATATCCAGCCGAACAATGGTACTACTATATTACCCAATGGATTAATATGGGTTTCATTGAAATTGCCTACGATGCCGGAAATGTTTTACGTCTTGGAAGCGGCATTAAAGAGGTGCTTTTTGAAAATAAGGAAGTGCAATTAGTTAAAATGTTGACGATTGCCCAAAGAAAAGAAAAAGAATCAGCAAAGGAATTCGTCGCTACCAAAAAATCACAACATTACGAAA
>JAIYCH010000034.1 GCA_027488135.1 Saprospiraceae bacterium
ATTAGGTTCTTAAAGGGTATATCTCTTTTTATATTTAAATTCAGCCATTGTAAAGGGTCCTTTTCCTTTATTTTTTCCCAGGAGACATTCCTATGTTTTAGAAATTCCTGAGCTAAGGTAATGATAAGATCATTTTGTAGTTTTAAAATAGGTCTTAAGGTTTCATTTTGAAAGTTTTCTTCTAATGAATCTGCTTTTTTTAATACTAACAAAGGTCTTGATTTTGGTTCCATTCGTATAAATTTTGTAACTTCGGAATAATAGGCTTTAGATAATTTAACCATGTAAATAACAAGTATATGCGTTTTACCCTCTTTTTGTTCATTCTCGTTTTTCAAAGCCATTTTATTGTCGCTCAAATACCCGCTTTTCCAGGTGCGGAAGGATTTGGCGCCTCTACTACAACAGGAGGCAGAGGAGGAAATGTCTATTACGTTTCTAACCTGAATTGTTCGGGTCCGGGTTCCTTAAATGATGCCTTAAATAAACAGGGACCAAAGTATATTTTGTTTTCAGTAAGTGGTGTTATCGATTGTGCTGCTGAAATTGAATGGGGCGATTGCTATATTGCAGGTCAAACTTCTCCGGGTGGTATCATTGTTAGAGGCATTTTAATTGATGATTTTTATGAGCCTTCAGGCAAAGCACAAAATATTATTATCAGACACCTGAATTCCAGGCCAGGAAATCCCGATGTAAGGCCGGGAAAAGGTTGGGTCTTAGATGATGCCCTGAGAATAGATGGTGCTAAAAATGTGATTATTGATCATTGTTCTTTTGCAAATGCCATAGATGAATGTATTCAATTATCGAGAAGTTCAAGAATAACTATTTCGAATTCTATGTTAGCAGAGACGCTGGGCGGGCATTTCGACCTGGGCGGAATGTTGATTAATTATTCAACAGCAGCTCATCCAAAAGATAGTATTTCTCTTCATCATAATCTTTGGAACAGGATTGGAGGAAGAATGCCCGAAATTAGTTGTGAGGAAAGTGGAGAAAAACCTGGCGATAGAACCTGTCTTACCCGACCTTTCCGATTTGAATTTTCAAATAATTTACTCTGGGATCCTAATATCCAAATTTATTATGGCCCCGGATTCAGTCCAGCCAATACCACCTCTTTCCATGATATATATGCCAATTTTGTTTCCAATCACGCCATTGCAAGACCAGGTTATTGCGGTGGTTTTTTTAATTTTGATTTATTGGCAAATAAAAATAATCAGTTTTTTTCTTCTGGAAATACCATGGCAAAATATCCCAATTATTCCGATTATCAACTATTTTACTGTTGTAATGATTTCTGCCAGTATAATCCAAACACGGAAAATGGTTCGGCCACCCGTAAATCAACCCGTTTTTCTTATCCTTCCATTACCTATACGCCCGCAAATCAACTGAGAAATTATATGGTCGAACAGGTTGGTGCTTTTAACGGTCTTAGTCAGGGGCGCCGTGATCCTATGAATAAAAGGCTGTTAAATGCATTGAGAAATAATATGATTGATTCCAGACCCGTCGATGGAATAGATTATTATAAAGATGCATTTGTTCTTGATTTTTCTGGGCAACCTGCTTCTCCAAAAGATACAGATGTCGATGGGATGCCCGATGCCTGGGAAATAAAATATGGTCTCGATGTCAATAAACCAGACCATAATGGGACGCAACTTTCCAATCAATTGACAGGTATTTCTGGATATACCAATCTGGAATGCTACTTAAATGAATTATCTAAACAAATGATAACAGGTACAACTACCCCCGTAAATGAAGTAAAGATTCAACAACCACAAATCACCTATATGGGTGAAGGTCATTTTAAAATATTTTTTCCAGAATATAAAGGAGAAAATTTTAAGGCAAGTCTGACGGATCTGTCCGGTAGATTATTGTTACAGTTTCCTATTGAAAACGGTTATGGAGAGGGTTTTAAAAAAGATTTGCCTAAAGGAATGTATATTATAAATATTATTAATGTTAAATATAGGTTCGCTGAAAAATTATTTATTTTTTAATAATAAATAGTTCATAAATTTGGTTTTAATTTGGAAATTTTTTTGTAAAAAACAAACAACAAGTTTATGAAAATCAAATTCATTCTCTTTTCTCTTTTATTTTCAGTGTCAGCCTTTGCTCAAAAGGATTACCTGACCTTTTATATTGAAAATAAAACATCTACCGATTTATATCATATTTACGTTACCGGAACAGACAGCGATTCATGGGGAGAGGATATTTTACCGGACGATATTTTTGAGGCTGGTACAACGTTGACAGTTACGATTCCTATTAATAAAACAACCGTTTGCGAACAAGATATTAAAATTACCTTTTCAGAAGATGATGATAATCCATTGATTTTTGAAAACATAGATTTTTGTACGCTCGATAAAATGATTCTTACCCAAAAAGGTAAAACAATTTATTATACGCTGGATGTCTTGGAAGAACTAACTTTTGATATCGAAAATAATACAAAAACAAGTATGTATGGCGTTTTTGTAAATGGTTCAAAAGAAAGTTCTTGGGGAGAGGATATTTTACCAGATGATACATTTGAAGCGGGAACGGTTGTTACAGTAACGATTCCTATACTAGGAGGTACCACTTGTAAGCAGGATATTATGATTACCTTCTCGGAAGATGATGATAATCCGTTGGTTTTTACCAAAATTGATTTCTGTAGGTTGACTAAAATGATTCTAACAGAAAGTAAGGGTAAAATATTTTATACCCTGGAATAATGCTTTGTCATTTTTATCCAAATTATTATCTTTTAAAGGATAATAATTTAGGATTTAAATTTGATTTAAAATGAAAAGAATTAATTCATCCTTCTTTTTTTTTTTTTTTTTTCTGATTTGTACAGGCTCGTTTGCTCAAACCAGTAATATTTGGTCTGAGGAACCGCCAGATAATATTAAAGATCTTAAGTTCATGACTCCCACGGAGCTTGAACAGCAGTTTTTATCTTCACAAAAACTTCCTGCTTTTACTGCCGTTTTAAATGGTTTACAGAAAAGAGGTTTTGTAAAACTAAAAATGAAGGAGGGAAACTGGGGTTTTACCGGGGAGTATAAAGCGGAAAATGGCGTTTATGCTAAATCAAAATTTTTGGCCTTTGACTTCTATAATCCCAAAGCAGGTAAAGGGGGTCAGGGAGCTTCTATTATTATGAGACAAGTGGGTAATTCAACCTATACCGCCTATGTCATTTTTCCTGAAGGAGATGTTAGTATTGAAGATGCATTCACCAAAGGAGAAGAATGGTATGCAGATGCTCAAAATAATTTACAACCTGCAAAAAGTTGGATTCGCTGTTTTTGGAGTGAGGTAAGAGATGATTGCGCTACTAGATGTATCGTTAGAGTTGCCGTGTGTACTGCTTTGAATGCAGCATTAGGCGTGGCCACTGGTGGTGTCAGTTTATCAGCTGCAGTTTGTATCTTTGCAAGTTGTGCTGGAAGTTATTGTGCTCCATGTCTCGCAAGACAAGCCCTTCAATGCTTTTAGATACAGCTAATGATTTATTTTTTAGCAAAAAAAGTAGGCGAATAATGATTATTATTCGCCTACTTTTTTTTGATGCAACGCTTAATAGGTGGTTCTACTCGTTCAACCCAAGACTATTTTAGGTTATTTTTTATTTTAACCTGCTGAATAACAAAGTTTCCCACCTTCTTTCCTTGCTTTACTCCCTCTTCTATGGCTTGCCTGTAATGTATGCCTCCATAAAGCCTGCTTACAGATGCCTCATCGCCAGCATGTCGAAAAGAGGTGAAAGACCGCTCCGGAAGTCCATATTCTACTTCAGAGGTATCCCTGAATGCAAAATTATCACCATACAAATGCGATAATACTTCTGCAGATGCATTTGAAATGACACTATGCCCGCTGGTATATTCTGGAAAAGGGGGCGTTTGGAGCAAAGGTACCCAGTCTTCATCAACATATTTATTAATAACCGTTTCGGGTCTGATAACAACACTTCGCCATTTTTCATCCCAGCAACTTATAAATCCATCGAATAAGGAGATGGAAACCATTGTATAAGCAGCCACCGTTTCCATAAAGTTAGACTTCGCTTTCTGTGTTGTAATGCCTGTTATGCCCATCCAATGTCCACCCGGGGTAATTTTCTTGGTGGCAAACATGGCATGACCCTGAACATGGGAAACATAAGGGTTACAATCCCAAAAACTGGCTATTTCAGTGTCTTGTTCCTTCAATTGTTTACCTACTTCGTAAACTTCCATCACTTGTTTATAAAAAGGACTTCCCTTAGTCATATCAAATTTATGAGCGGGGGCAGGTTTGAATTGACTGGCAGAATCCAATACAAAAGGACGGATTTTCATCCAATGAGGCTCAATTCCCTCCATATAATCGGGGGGCGTTGGTTTCCAATAGGCATCATCCTGCCTAATGGTATATTTTGGGAGAGAGCGAGTTTGTTTATAATTATCCTTAGCAGCCCATGTCAATATGTGTTCAGCTACCTTCTCGCCATAGGCTAAAGATGACAAATAAATTTCCTCGGGCACACTGCCTTTTTTAAAATCAGCATAAAGGTTTTCCCTGAATGCATCCATCTTTTCCTCTGAAAAAATAAGTGCTTTTCCAACCGTTAAAAATGCATGGATGGAAGCGAGATGAAAATC
>JAIYCH010000036.1 GCA_027488135.1 Saprospiraceae bacterium
AAGGAAGGGAAAAATTATTTTTTTCATTTTACTTCAATTTGATTTTAAAACATCTAATATATAGGCTAATGCCTTTGGGGTATCAGAAAAAATTAAATTAGCTTCTTTTAATTTTTCTGAAGGATGCGAATTTTCAACGCCAATAGCAAATAAGCCAGCACTTTTTGCAGAATGAATGCCTGCCGGCGAATCCTCAAGGGCAAAACATAAGGAAGGATTAATTCCTAATAAAGAAGCGGCCGATTGATAGGGTTCCGGATGAGGTTTTAAAAACGAAACGTCATTTGCTGTTACAATGACTTTTAAGAACTTTTGCAGATTTGTTGCCTGAAAAACGGCGGAAACATCTTCCCTTGAACTGTTTGTAGCCAAAGCGATAGGAACATACTGGCTCATTTCAAGAAGGTATTCTTCTACCTGGTCAAATAATTTCACCTCTGTTACGGCTCTGTTTCTATAGGTTTGTTGCTTTATATGTTGCAGGTTTTCTACAGATTGATCTTTCAAATAGAGTTCACAAACATGTTCTGCCACTAATCTGTCAGATAAACCAATCCATTGGTGCATCCAGGATTCATCGAATTTTAATCCCAGATTATTTAATATTACCAGCCAGGTATCAATATGAAGGGGTTCAGTATCAGCCAGGGTTCCGTCCAGATCAAAAACTATTCCGTCTATTTGCATTTTTATCATTTATTGGGCAAAAGTAAAATAATTATAGACTCAAAGTATTTAATTCATTTCTTTAAGGGTTAATTCTTGCTGAATATTTTTATCTTGAAGATGATTTAATTAAAATGTGGCGTATTGGAAAATATTATAGGAATAGATCTTGGTGCCACTCAGATGAGAGCCGCTCGCATAGAGGATAATGAAATTGTTTTTTTGTCAACGCAGAAAACGCCAACAAATGACAGCTATGATCAAGTTCTGAACAAACTTATTGAACTTATTACCTCTGTTTTTAGCATAAAAACCGTAGCGATTGGTATAGGAGTTCCTTCGGTTGTTGACGTTGAGCATGGAATTATTTACGATGTCATAAATATTCCCTCATGGAAAGAAGTTCCGTTGAAAAGTATTTTGGAAGGCCATTTTTCCGTACCTGTTTTTATCAATAATGACGCAAATTGTTTTGCTCTTGGAGAGAAGCATTTTGGGATAGGGAAATCATATAAACATATTGCCGGCGTTACACTGGGTTCTGGCGTAGGAACAGGGTTAATTTTAAATGGTAAACTTTATGCCGGAAAAAATGCTGGCGCGGGAGAATTTGGGATGATTCCCTATAAAGATAAATATTTTGAATACTATTGTTCCGGGCAATTTTTTAGTTTTTATAAAAAATTAGATGGACTGGATATATTTAACAAAGCGAAATTAGGTGATTCCAAGGCCATTGCATTATATCAGGAATTTGGGTTTCATCTTGGACAATTCTTAAAAGTTTTGATTTTAGCTATTGATCCAGAGGTCGTCATATTAGGTGGCTCTCTCTCAGAAGCATATTCCTTTTTTGAAAAGGATATGAAAAGTACATTTCAAGATTTTCCCTATCCAACGACCATGAAAAACCTAGAAATCAAGGTTTCCACTTTGCCAAATATTGCTGTTTTAGGTGCCGCTGCATTAATTTTAAATGAAAACGAACGATGAAAAAATACCATTACTTAGTTTACGTTGTGTTTTTGATTTTCTTTATTATTTCCTTTATTACCAATATTTTAGGATCTATAATACCGGTAGTAAATGATAATTTTGAGTTAAATGGATTCACAACGGGTCTTTTACCCTTTTCCTTTTTTATCGCTTATGGCATTATGTCCATCCCTTCGGGCATTTTAATTGAAAAATATGGAGATAAATGGTGTATGTTAGGAGCTTGGATACTTGCTTTTGTAGGATCGTATTTATTTGCTCTTTTTCCTTCCTATCCAGTATTTTTAGTCTCGCTTTTTCTTATTGGCTCGTCTATGGCCATGTTACAAGTGGTTATTAATCCACTTTTACGTATCACTGGAGGAGAATCAAATTTTGCCTTTTATTCTGTTATGGCCCAATTGTTATTTGGGGTTGCTTCGTTTCTAAGCCCTTATTTTTATATGTATTTAGTAAAAAAGTTAGAGGCCGGAGGAACTCAAAAATCATGGATTTTTAGTTTGCTATCAACATGGACGGAAAGTTCTTTTTCCTGGGTTTCATTGTACTGGGTATTTTCATTTATTAGTTTATTGATGGTTTTAGCTATCTTTTTCATCACATTTCCTGCAATTGAACGAAAAGAAGATGAAAAAATGGGGGAGAAGGCCGTTTTTATTTCTTTGTTCAAATCACGACTTATCTGGATTTATACCATAGCTATGTTTTGTTATGTAGGGGTTGAACAAGGCATTGCCAATTGGATTTCAGAATTTTTAAGAACCTATCATGATTTAAATCCAGCCATTGAAGGCGCTGCTACGGTTAGTAAATTTTGGGGATTTATGACCATTGGATGTGCTTTAGGCTTATTATTACTTAAAATAATGGATAGTAAACTGGTTTTAAGAATTTTCACCCTTTCGGGTATCCTCATTTTAGCATTGACCTTATGGGGAAATGTCAATATGGCACTTTGGGGTTTTCCAGCCTTAGGATTTTGCTTATCAGTCATGTATTCTATCATTATTTCACTGGCTTTAAATAGTGTTTCAGAAAATCATGGCAGTTTTACCGGCATTTTGTGTTCAGCCATAGCGGGTGGAGCACTATTTTCATTAGTTATTGGTATTTTAAAGGACGCCATTGGATTAAGAGAGGGAATGTTTCTGATATTTTTTGCCTTTGGTTACCTTTTATTTATCAGTTTTTGGGCAAAGCCACTGATTACCAATAAGACGATTTGAGGAATTGACCTGTAGAGACGATGCATGCAACGTCTAATTCGAAAGCAAGCATCATCTCTACATGTTATCAATTCAAATGATATAATGGGTAACCAAGATATGAGTCCTTCGATAACATTTCTTGTCTGAACTTTGATTTTTTTGATTCCTATGATTATCTCCGCCTTGTGCTCCGTATAACTCAAAGCCCTCTGGCATAATTTTCTGCCATAAATCAAAAACAAATGCCGAATTACAACCTTCAACTTTACTTGCTCCTGAATAGCCAAAACCAATAATAGAAGGAATAACCGGATCAAAAGGCACACCTTCATCATCCGTTAATATAGGGATCACTTTCATCATTTCAAGAAATGAGCCTGGCCAACCATGGGTAGTAATTAATGGAATAGTTCTTTTTCCTTCTACATAAACTAAAAAACGAGACAAACGTTTTTTGATGGATTATATAGAAAAAACATAGAAATTAAGCACTGTGTAGAAAAATTTCAGCAGGAATACTAAAATAATTTTTGAGCTTTTGAGCCATTTTTAGTGTGATTTCTCGTTTGCCAGATAGAACAGCAGAAACGTGTCCTTTACTTCCAATGATTGGTTCAAGGTCTTTGTTCTTTAGTCCCATTTCCGACATTTTGTACTTGATAACTTCCAAAACATCTATTTTGGGCAATGGATAATGCTTATCGTCATAATCTTTTACCAAAACCATCAACAATTCCAGTTCGTCGCTTTCCGTTGTGTTTGCATCAGCATGGAAAATTTCCATTAAGCGCATGGAAGCTTTGTTGTAATCATCTTCCGTTTTTAATACTTTCCAGATCATATCTAAATTTTCTTTGTCAAAATTGAAGTGTCAAAATCAACGGTTTCAACATTTATTTTATCATATTCATAATGTGTTCCAAACCAAATAATGTAGCAAGCTGATTGATTAAAGTTCACTGAAACTACTATTCGAAAATCATTACCTTTTATATTAAAAACCACACGGCTGTTCCTTACTAAACTTGCGTTTCCATAAACTAATTTTAATTCGTTAAAATTAGTTATTCTTAGTTTTGAAAACTCGTTATACCATATCAGTAGGGGTGTTTCTGCTAATGGATATTTTTTCACATAGTATAAAAGGGTTTTTTTGACCAATATTTTCATGAAGCAAATATAAATAAAGTTTTCAAATTGCAAACTAAAGGCAAAGGTATAAATTTGAGATTTGTATGCTTACTTTAGGCAAAGATTTTCCTGGACCTAAAGGAATGAAAATTAAATAATCTATTTTCGTTCGGTGATAAAAGGTATTCTGCTGTCCATTTACCTATTTTCTGAAAAAAAGGTCTTTTTAACTTAAGTGTTTAATCTGGCATAATTGACCAAGGTGAAGCAATCCAAACCAAACTTTAACCTAGCTTTTTAGAGTCATTTCCTACGCTTATCCGCTATTTGCCTACGTTACGGAAACTTCTTATAAATATCTTTTCTATGTTCAACAATTATAAATCGTATTGTTAAGCTGTTAATTCTCTCGAAACCTAACCGGTAATCGCCTATTTTAATGCGATAGTACTTTGAAAAACCTATCAATTTTTTTGAACCGGGAATACTTTCTAACGTTAGTGCTTTCTCTGATTTTATAATGGCATTTTGAATTCTAAGCAGTATATTTTTATCTTGGATTTTTTCAAGAGACCTCACAAAAGACTTATCATACTCAATATTCATTTTTCCTTTAGTTTCTTGAATATTTCTTCTCTTGAAACTATTTCTCCTGTTTTCTCTGAATCCATCAATGTTCCTAACATAAAGTCTTCATAATGTTCATTTTTTACATTTGTTACCACCGCACCAAGTTGTACTGCCAGTTCTTTCAGAAGCTTACTACTTTTTTGGTCGGCTCTTATGATAATTGCACCCATTTTTTAAAATATTTTTGTAAATATAAGCTAATTTTTCCTAGTCTCCAAACCAATACTTAAATGGGCTTTTTAGGGTCATTTCCTACGCTTATCCGCCAATGACCTACGTTAAATAAGTTGTAGATATTTTGTCATTTTAATGGTTTACCTTGCACTTATTCTCGATAAAACTTAAAAATCCAACATCATGTACCTAAGAATTATTTTATTCATTTTATTGCCCTTGTTTGGTTTTTCTCAGGCCCCACAAAAGATAAATTTCCAATCCATTTTGAGGAATAGTGGGGGAGAGATAGTTTCCAATAAGGCAGTCAGTTTAAGAATTTCCATTCTTTCAGGATCTATAACAGGAAATACGGTTTATAGTGAAACCCATGCCAAAACAACGGATGCGTCAGGATTAATAAGTTTGCAAATTGGAAATGGAACGGTATTCAGCGGGGTATTTTCTGCTATTTTATGGGG